>DASVDH010000001.1:0-16381 GCA_036381195.1 Longimicrobiales bacterium
CGGGTCACGCGGCCGGCCGGGCGCCGCGTGCGCGCGGCCCGGCGGCGCCGCTGCCGCCCGTACATGTAGACAGCGACAGAAAGGATGGACCGGGGTCCTGTCGCTGTCAAGAGGAACGCGCGTGCGGGTGCGCGTGTGGCCGACGCCCGGCGTCAGCACCCGGGATTCGTGGTTCCGCTGCGATGACCTCGCGGTGGCCGGACGCTCACCCGTTCTGGTCGTACGCCGCGCGGAGCAGGCGCTCGACCTCGCCGGTGATCTCGTCCACGGACGTCAGGGAGAGCTTGTGCGTCGCCTGTCCGGGCGCCGTGGCGGGGGTCAGCAGCTCGGACGCGGGCGGGTCGGCGTACCGCAGCCCGACGTCGACCCGGCTCCGCGTCGCCGCGGCGATCGCCGCGAACTGGCGGCGCCGGACGAACGGCGTATACGTCCCGCGGCCCTCGACGGCGACGTCGTCGCCGAAGGACTCGATGATCTCTCGCAGCCGGTCGAAGATCGGGCGCAGACCGGCCTTCGGCCCGGAATACTGCTGGTCGATGGATTCCTCGACGGTCGGGGGCACCCAACCCGCGGCGCGCGCGGCCGCATCGGCGATGGCCCACTGCGAAGTCTGGCGCACGCCGTGCTCCGTCTTGAGCCAGCGTCGCACGGCGTTCTGGTCCAGCGGATCGATCCCGCTGGCGTGCACGAGCGCCACCCACTCCTCGAGCGTGCGACCCGTCCGTTCCGCCATCGATGCCGCGACGGCGGCCATCATGTCGTGCGGACTCTTCGCTGCCATGCCTCACCTTGCCTGTCGCTGTGGGCACGGCATGATGCTGCGCCGCGCGACGCTGCGTCAACTGCGCCGCGCGGGCTCCAGCACCGCGCCGGCCGCCTCCAGCGCCGCTTCCCTGCCCGCTACCTCCGGCGCCGCGCCGGCCTCTGCGAGACCCCGCTCCCCTGCCCGCTGCCTCCGGCCCCGGCAGGACGGGGCCGGAGGTCCTCCGACCTCACAGCGACTTCAGGTACTCGATCAGGTCCGCCTTCTGCGCGGCGCTGAGGCCGAGCCCGAGCACCGCGTCGTAGTGCTCGACGACGTCGGCGAGCGTTGCCGCGCTGCCGTCGTGGAAGTACGGCGGATGCTGCCAGAGCCCGCGCAGCGGCGTCGCGCGGTACTTGCCCGTCGTGCCGCGCGCGGCGTACGCCGGGTCCATCCCGGTCTCGGCCGGGGCGTGCAGGTTGCCGCCGCCGGCGAGGCGGGGGCCGGCGTGGCAGTCGGCGCAGCGGGCGGCCGTGCGGAAGAGCTTCGCCCCCCGCGCCGCCGCGTCCGCATCGAAGCTGCCGGGCGGCGGCGCCGGCGCCTCGAGCGTGTGCTGGTAGACGCGGAGCGCCGGGAGCTTCCGCTTCACCTCATCCTCCGACGGCGGCACCGTGACGCGCACGCCGAGCCGCGGGTCGAAGAACGAGCCGCGGCCGTGCATCTCCAGCACGGCGACGTAGTTGTTCCAGTACGAAATCGGGCCCTCGCCCGTGTACGTCTCGAGCCCCACGCCGGCCAGCCCGTACGCGGGCGGGATCAGCACCGGGTCACTGATGCCATCGATGTTGAAGCGAGGATCGAACGTGCCGGGCGGCCACGAAGCGTAGACCGGCCGGAGCTCGTCGGGCAGCCCCGGCGCGAGCGAGACGATGGTCCCCACCGCCAGGTCCCGGTTCGGCCAGCCGTCCAGCCGGTGGCCGATCCCCGGCGCGACGGCGTCGTCCACCGTCGAGTGGCACAGCGCGCACGTGATCCCGATCCGCGTGATGCGGTCGCCCTCGACGTCCGCGACGACGCCGACCACGGCATCCAGCGAGAGCAGCGCGCGGGTGATCGCCGGATCGGCGAGCAGCGCCGGGTCGCTCAGCACCGCCGCCAGCACGTCGGCGGGGACCGCATCGGCATCCACCTTCAGCCCCAGGGCGAGCGCCGTCTGCGGCGACACCTGCTCGACCAGCTCGTTCAGGCGCAGCGTATCCGTCCAGAACCGCCAGTTGCCGAAGTCGTCGAAGCGGAAGATGTCGCGGCCGGCCCGGACCAGCCGCGTGTCCACCGCGGCGGCGAAGTCGATGCCGGGCGCATCCGCGGACGGCTCCGGCACGGCGGGGTCGTCGCCGCAGCCGCCGAGGCCGGCGGCGCACAGGAGCGGCAGCCAGGCGGCGAGCGCACGCCGGCCACGGGTGCGGATGCGATGGGGGCGGACGGTGGGGAACTGGCGTCTCATGGGGAACCTCCTCGTCCGGCGCGTCGGTGAGGGTGGCGGCCGCGCGCTGCGTCGGCTGGCCGCGTTGCCGATCGGGCTCCCCGCGAGCGGGCCGGGTCCGGGGTGCCCGACCGCCCCCAAGGTGCGGCGTGCGCATCAATTTGTCAATGATAAACTGGCATAATCAAGCAGGATAAAAAGTTACGAATAGGACAGCCCCGGCGCGCCTGGCGGGTCGCCAGCGCGGCGATGGCCCTCACCGGCGACGATGGACGAACTCGTCGGGTCACAAGGTCAATGCCCGCCGCCCTTCCCCCTCCGCGCCCGCCGCACAGTCTCGCGTGCTTCGACGCTGCGCAGGATCTGCGTCGTCTCCTTCGACTTCTTCGCGGAGCGGCGGCCGCGGTCGTGCAGCTCGTCGGCCAGGACGCGGCGGGCTTCCTCGCGGGTCACCTCCGCGGCCTCGTGCTCCAGCAGTGCGCGGGCCTCGGGTTGGCGCCGCGCACGCGTGAGGCCGATCGCCAGGGCCTCCGTCACGGACGGCACGGCGTGCTCGCTCTCGCGCGCGTGCTCCAGCTCCTCGCGGATAATGTCCCGGCTCTCGCCCTTCAGCTCCTCCTTCGGCGCGGTGTGGGCCGCGCGCTTCCGCCTCGGCATCGCTCCTCCCGCGTGCCCGGTCCACGGGGCCGATGCTGCAAGGAGGGTTCCGGGAGGCGAGTCCCGGGGAGAGCGACCGCAGCCTGGCGCTACCTTTGCTTGCCAAAGTACTTGACAGGAGTGGGCAACCGCGGCTAGGATGGCCGCGCGAGCAGGACTCGGTGAGCAGTCGCAACAAGGCGGCCCCCACGATGCAGGCGCCTTTGCACGTCGCACTCATCCCCGACGGGAACGGACGCTGGGCCACCGCGCAGCAGCGGCCACGGACCGACGGGCACCGCGCGGGCGCGGATGCCGTGCGGCGCACGGTCGAGGCCGCGGCCGCGTACGGCATCGGCATCCTGACGCTCTACCTGTTCTCAGCCGACAACTGGCACCGGCCGAGGGCCGAGGTCCTCGCGCTGCTGCGGCTGTTCGAGCGGTACCTGCGCGGGGAGACGGCGCGCTGCGTCGCGGAAGGGTTGCGGGTGCGCGTGATCGGCCGCCGCGACCGCCTCGGCAAGCGGCTGGTCCGGGCGATCGAGACGGCGGAGTCCGCGACGGCGGCGTGCGACCGGATGCAACTCAACCTGGCCATCGACTACTCATCCCGGGACGCGATCCGCCGGGGCGAGCTGCTCCCGCCCGTGGATCTGCTGATCCGGACGGGCGGCGAGCAACGGCTCAGCGATTTCCTGCTGTGGGAGTGTGCGTACGCGGAGCTGTACTTCACGGAACGACGCTGGCCGGACTTCGGCCCGCAGGACCTGGCGCAGGCACTGGCGGCCTATCATGGCCGGGAGCGGCGGTTCGGGCGCGTGCCGGGGGCGCCGGCGGCGTCGTGACCGCCGTCATCAAAGCAGCATGCGCGCGGCGGCTACCCCCCTCTCAACACCTCCACCGGGTCCACGGCGCTCGCGCGCCGCGCCGGCACCCAGCTCGCCACGAGCGCCACGGCGAGCAGCCCCAGCGGCACGAGCACGAACACCGCCGGGTCGAGCGGCCCCACGCCGTACAGCATCGCGCCGAGGAGCTGCGCCACACCCGCGGCCATGCCGAGCCCCAGCGCGACCCCGACGACCACCCAGACGCCCGCCTGGCCCACGACCTCCGCCAGGATCTGGCGGGGCCGCGCGCCCAGCGTGAGCCGGATCCCGATCTCGCGACGTCGTCGCGCCACCGAATGCGCGACGAGCGCGTACAGGCTCGCGACGGTGATCAGCAGCGCGATGGCCGCGAACGCGCCCATGAGCAGCGCGAAGATCCGCTCGTCCGCGTAATAGTCCTCGACCATCCGCGGCAGCGTGCGGAGCTCGCCGATCGCCACGTCGGGGTCGAGAGCCCGGATCTCGTCGCGCACGCGCGGGGCAAGGACGGCAGGGTCGCCCCCGACCCGGAGCGCGAGGAACCCGGCGCGCGTCGGCGACTGCGCCTGCGGCACGTAGATCGTGGGCGCGGCGCGACGCTGCGCGCCGAAGTCGCGCACGTCCGCCACCACGCCGACCACGGTCCAGCTCTCGCCATCCACCTCCAGCGTCCGCCCGAGCGGCTCCGCGCCATCCGCCCAGTGGCGGCGTGCCAGCGCCTCACTGATCACCGCGACGCGCGGCGTGCCGGCGCCGTCGGCCGGCTCGAGGCCACGCCCGCGCAGCAGCGAGATGCCGAGCGTCGAGAAGTACGACGGCGTGACGGGCCGCCAGCTCGCGGATGGCGCGTCTGCCGCCGGATCGAGCGCACCGACGTGATAGCGCCGCGTCAAGAAGCCGGTGCGGCTCATCGGCAGGCTGGACGCGAGCGCGGCGGAGCGCACGCCGGGCAGGCCGCCGAGGCGCTCGAGCAGTGACTCCTGGAAGCGCGCGACCGCTTCCCTGCGCTCGTAGCGTTCGGGCGGCAGCGCCCACTCGATGGCAAGCACACCGTC
Source organism: Longimicrobiales bacterium (assembly GCA_036381195.1). GTDB lineage: Bacteria > Gemmatimonadota > Gemmatimonadetes > Longimicrobiales > RSA9 > RSA9. The sequence continues at coordinate 4,783 of DASVDH010000001.1, forward strand.
GGCGCGGAAGCCGGTGTCGGCATCGAGCAGGCCGAGCAGGCTGCGCGTGAGCAGCCCGGCGGTCACCAGCAGCGTCAGCGCAAGCGCCACCTCGCCCGCGAGCAGCAGTCGCGCGACGCGGCTCCCGCGCCGGCCGGCGGTCGTGTGCGGGGCGCCCTCGCGGAGGTGCGCCATCAGGTCGCCGCGCATGACGCGCAGCGCGGGCACGATGCCGAGCGCGGCGCCGACCGCGGCGGCGAGCGCAGACGCGAACAGCGCGCCGTGCGCATCCAACCCGAGCTGCTCCCAGCCCATGATGTTGCGTGCGACCCATGCGGGCACGCCGTTGCGCAGCGCGGCGAGCGCCACGTCCGCCAACAGGAGCCCGAGCGCCGCCGCGGCGCCCGCGAGCAGCGCGCTCTCGGCGAGCAACTGCCGCGCGATGCGGCCGCGAGTCGCGCCGAGCGACGAGCGCACGGCCAGCTCCTGCCGCCGCTCGATGGCGCGCGTGAGCAGCAGCCCGCCGGCGTTGACGGATGTGATCAGCAGGAGCACGAGCACGGCGCCCTGGAGCAGGATCAGCGCGAGTCTGTCGGAGCCCTCCGGCCGGCCCGTGATGGGGAGCACGTCAATGCGCGCGGCGCGCTCGGCGGCGGGGCGCTCCGCGTCGAGCCGGCGCTGGACAGCGAGCAGCGCGGCGCGCGCCTCGTCGCGGCTCACGCCATCACGCAGGCGAGCGACGACGCTCACGGGGAGGGGCGCGGCGTCGGCTCCCACCGCCGGCGCGAGCGGCGTCCACACGTCCGCGCTCACCGGGTACTGCATGCCTGCGGGCACCACGCCGACGATGGTGTGCGCGCGGCCGCCGATGCGGACCGGCTCGCCCACGATGTCCGGGTCGGCGCCGAACCGGCTCTCCCACAGCCGCTGCGTGATGACGGCGACGGGCTCGGCGCCGGGCGCCGCGTCGGCGGGCGAGAGCACGCGGCCCAGGAGCGGCGCGACGTCGAGCGCGGCGAAGAAGCCGCCGGACGCGCGGGCGCCCGGCACGCGGAAGGTGCGCGCGCCATCGCCGAGGAAGACGTCGTCGAACGTGTACGCGCCGAGCGTGAAGAGGCGCCCGGCCTCGGATTCCCACGCGACGACGTCGGCGTAGTGCGGCGAGAGCCAGCGCCCGTGCTCGTCGCGCAGCTCGACGGCCGCGAGGCGGTCCGGCGTGGGGAACGGCACGGCGTCGGTCGCGAGCGCTCGGCCGGCATCGTGGATCGTGGCGCTGACGCCGATGCCGAGTGCGAGGATCGCGACGGCGAGGGCGGCGGTCGCGGGGCGGCGGCGGAGCGTGCGCGCGGCGAAGCGGACGTCGTGGATCAGCGAGTCCAGGCCGCCGCGGCGCGGCGTTGCGTTGTCGGCCATGGGCCTGCCGTTCGGGTGCGGGGGTTGGCTCTGGCGCGCAAGATGCCCCGGTCCGGCGGAGGTGTCAAAAGCCCAATGGTGCAGGCAGGCGCGGCGAGAAGGACGAACGCGGGTGCGATCTCCTCGAGGTTGCGCGGGCGCGAGGATGGGCGGGGCCCGGCGAACCGGGCCCCGCGTCGTCTGGCTCCTCAGAACCGGACGGACAGCGCGCCGGTGAGGAAGAGGTCGTTCCGGGTGGAAGAATCGGGGAGCTGGCCGTCGAGGCCATCGAAGCTCGAGAGATAGTCGCGGGCCTCGAGGCGGAGGCCGAACCTTCCGGCATCGAACTGCACCCCCGCGGCGCCGTAGCCGGCGAAGTCGGTCTCTGCATCCAGGTCGAGGTCGCGGTAGCTGTACGTGCGGGCGCCGGCGCCGAGGCCGAGGAACGGCCGCCAGTTCCAGGCGGACGCGCCGAGCGGGAAGTCACGGCCAACCTCGAGCCCCACGTCGTACTGGAAGAGGTCCAGCTCGTCGGCCGCATCGTCCGCGGCCGTCGTGCCAGCGATCTTCGCTTCGCTCGGGCTCCAGCCGAAGCTGCCGACGATGCTCACCGCAGGCGTCGCGCGGAACGCCAGCGTGGTCCCCAGCGCGAATGCGTCCTTCAACTCGTCCCGCTGGTCACCCGTCGGGACGTACGCGCCGACGAACGGCCGGACCTCGATCCTACGCCCCACGCCCTCCTGCGCCGCTGCCTGCCCGGCTGCCAGCCCGAGCCCGACGACTGCGAACGCGGCCGACAGCGCCGCCCTGCTTGCCCGGCTCATATGCCTCCTCCGTGTGATACGGGTCAGTTGGATTTCGTGCGCGCGCCCGCCGCCTCCCGGCGCACGGACGCGTCGCGTTCCGCGGAGGCGACGCGCCCGCGTCGCCGGACCGCGGCCGACGTTCCCGCGCGCGGCCCTCGCCGCGTGCGGCGGACGATCGCCGGCCTGCCGGACGTGCCAGCGGGTCGTCCGTGAGCGACAACCACCGAATCGGCGTCCGGGTCACATCGGCGGGGGCCGACCCGCGCCGGCCCGAGCCGGCCTCGGTGTGCCAGCGTATTGTCGGAACACGACTTGCTCCATTCGATCGGTGGACGTCGACCAGGGAGGCAGCATGCGGCAGTCGAGGCACTACCTCCAGCTCGCGTTCTTCCTCGTCGCGATCCCGATCGTTGCGACGGTGCTGTTCAGGTACGACATCCTCAGTTTCCTCGGCCAGGGGCCGGGGCTCGAGCTGAGGGTCGACCTGTCGGCGCGCCAGTTGCGCGTCGTGGAGGACGGCAAGACCGTGCAGACGTACCCGATCGCGGTCGGCCGGCCCAGCAACCCGACGCCGACCGGCAGGTTCCGGACGGGCCGGATCGAGTGGAACCCGTCGTGGAACCCGCCGAACTCGGCGTGGGCGCGAGGCATGAAGCCGCGCGCGCCGGGCGACCCGAAGAATCCGATGCAGGGCGTGAAGATCTACTTCCGCGAGCCCGCGTACTACATCCACGGGACGAACGACCCGGCCTCGATCGGGCAGGCCGCGTCGCGTGGCTGCATCCGCATGACGCCTGGCGATGCGCGGGCGCTCGCGCGGCGGATCCAGCAGGCGGGCGGCAGCGTGCCGCTGATCATCAGCCCGTAGGGCGTGCTCCCGGCGGCCGGCGGGGCCCCTCGGGGGCTCCACGCTGGCCGCGCGGGGACGCCTCCCGGCCGCCCGGCGCCTCGCGGCCGCCCCTGCCGGGCAAGCGCGGGCCGGGCGTGGCGCACGGGCTCAGTCGCGGAGCAGGTACAGCCTCTCGACCTGCCGGCGGGTCACGGACTCCGGCGTATGGCGCAGGAGGAGGTTCCGCAACCTGCGCGCGAGCGGGTTGCTCCAGTGGACGATCCTGCCGAACCGCCACGACCGCTCGACCACCATCCGCGCCCTGACCATGCGGCGTCGCTCGTAGCTGCGGAGCGCGGCCCCGGCATCGCCCGCCTCTGCGAGCGCCTGCGCGAGCGCCCACGCGTCCTCGATGGCCTGCGCGCCGCCCTGGCCCAGGTTGGGCGTGGTGGCGTGCGCGGCATCGCCCAGCAGCGCGACGCGGCCACGGTGCCACGAGCGGATGGGCCGAAGGTCGAACAGGTCCGTGCGCACCATCGCCGCCTCGTCCGTCGCGCACACCAGCGACGGGACCGGCGCGGGAAAGCCCTCCGCCAGCGCCTCTGCCCGGCGTTTCGCCTCGCCCGGCGCATCGCGTCCGCCGGCCGGCGCGTCCCACGTCGCGTACCAGTACACGAGCCCGTCGCCGATCGAGGAGAAGCCGAAGCGCCGGCCCGGCCCCCAGATCTCCTGGCTGGCGCCGCCGAGCGCGGTGGGCAGCTCGAAGCGCACGAGCGCGCGGTACGAGCTCTGCCCCGAGTAGCGGAGCGGCACGCCCGGGAAGAGCTGCTCACGGACCGTGGAGCGGAGCCCGTCCGCGCCGACGAGCAGCGTGCCCTCCGCGTCGCTGCCATCGGCGAAGTGGGCGCGGACGCGGCCGCTGCCGTCGTCGTGGAATCGAGTGAACATGCGGCCGGTGTGGAGCGTGCCGGGCCGCAGCGCGGCCGCCAGGATGCGCTGCAGCGCACCCCGGTGGATCGCGACGTTCGTGTGGCCGGCGCGCGCGGCGACGGCGCGGAAATCGATGGCCCGGAGCAGCCCGTCGCGCGCGTCCAGCAGCTCCGCCCGCTGGATCGCGTAGCCGGCCCGCTGGACGTCGGCGGCGAGGCCGAGGCGGTCGAGGACCTGCATGGCGTTGGGCGGGACCCAGATGCCGGCGCCCACCTCGCGCAGCTCGGGCGCGGCCTCGTACACGTGGGCCCGGAAGCCGCGCCTCTGGAGCGCGATGGCGGCGCTCAGCCCGCCGATGCCGCCGCCGATGATGAGGATCGGGCCGTCGTGCATGGGTAGGTCGAATCAGGAGCCGACCCCGACGCGCTCGCCCTTGCGATCTCCGCGGCCCGGCGGGCTCGAGTTCCCGGGGCATCCGCGGCCGGCCGCTCATGCAAAGCCGCGGGAATCGTCATGGCCGCCAGGCCGGGCACTCGCCGCGCCAGTTCAGCAGGCCGGTCCTGCCCGTGGGCACCTCGACGAGCTCGTTCCGGGTCACGGTGCCCGAGTCCATGAGTGGCTCCCTGGATCGTCGCGCGCACTCGCACCAGGGCGATGCCCGCGCTCGACCGGCTCGCGTAATCCGAGGTACCGTGCGCTCCCCATGTGGCGGAAGAGTGCGTCGCCTTACGAAATGGGCCTCGCACCGGGCGGCCGCATGTGGCACGCCCGAGCGCGTGATCGCGCTGCGGCGCGGCCTGGCGAAGCGCGAGGTGCGGCAGGGCGAGTTCTGAGGAGGGGCGCGTCACGCCGCTCTCGCCGCCCGCTCCTCGCCGCGGGGCTCGCCGCGCACACCCTCCAGCACCGACGCGACCTCGCCCCCGAAGAGGATCGCGAACGCGGTGAGGTAGAGCCAGAGCATGAGCGCGATGACGGCGCCGACGGCGCCGTACGTCGCGCGGTAGCGCCCGAAGTTGGTCACGTAGACCTGGAACCCCGTCGTCGCGAGCAGCCAGACGAGCGCGCCGACGACGGCGCCGATCAGCACCGTCGCCTTCGAGCGGCTCTGGTCGCGGTTGGGCAGCACGTAGTAGACGAGCGCGAACTGCGCGACGACGAGGACAAAGGCGAGGATCCAGGCGCCGAGCTCGGCGGCGGGGCCGAGGCCGAGCGAGCGGATGATCGGCACGCCGGCGATGATGGCGAGGGCGCCGCCCACGAGCAGCACGAGCCCGGCGACGAGGAGCAGGAGCGCGATCCCGCGCTTCTTCAGGAAGCCGCGGTCCTCGCGCACGTCGTACGTGCGGTTGAGCCCATCGGCGAGCGCTGCGACGCCGCCGGACGCGGCCCACAGCGTGAGCAGCAGGCCGATGCCGAGCGTGCCGGCCTCGGGGCGGCTGGTGATCTCGCGGACCACGCCCCGGAGCAGGCCTGCGGCCTGTGGCGGCACGTGCCCCTGGATCTGCGTCATGATCCAGTCGAACGCGCGCTCGCCGCCGAGGAGTCCGGTCAGCGCGAAGCGTGGGTTCCGCCTACGCCGCCCGCCGCTCGATCGCGGGGAGCGCCTCCTCTGGCGCCACGGGGCGGGCGTAGCGCTCGAGCGCGTCCGTGTAGGCGTCGAACAGCGTCGGCGGCGCGGCGACCTTGCGGCCGGAGACGATCTTCCTGAACTGGAGCGCGTTGACGACCGCCTTGCCGCGGCTGTGGTTGTTGAACACGACGTCGACGAGCTCGGTCGTCCGGTCGCGCGCGATCTCCCGCGCGCGCGACGCCCACGGCCGCAGCTCGGCGGGTTGGTAGAGGTAGTCGTAGCGCGCCTGGCCGGCGTCCTTGCGCCACCAGTCGCGGTAGTTCCTGCCGTGCACGCGCACGTAGCCGACACGCGCGGTGCTGCGCGCCGAGGGCTTGATGGACTTGCGGAACAGCGGCTGGTCGATGTTGACGAAGCCGACGCCGCGCTCGCCCAGCCACGCGTAGAACTCCGGCTCGTTCCAGCTCGCGTGCCGCACCTCGACGACGAGCGGGTACTTGCGGAACGCGCGCACGAGGTCGTGGAGCCACTCGCGGCTCGCGTCGTCGTTCTTGAACGACCAGGGGAACTGGATCAGCACGGCGCCGAGCTTGCCGGCGTCGTGGAGGGGGTCGAAGCCGTCGCGTACCCGCCGCACCTCCGCGAGCGTCCAGGCCTCGTCGCGCTCGTGCGTGAAGCGACGCCACAGCTTGGCCGTGTAGCGGAAGTGATCCAGGTCGCGCACGCGCGCGGCCCACTTCTTCGCGACCTCGCGGCGCGCGGGCCGGTAGAACGTCGAGTTGATCTCGATCAGGTCCAGGTAACTGGCGAGGTAGCGGACGGGGTCGAACCCGCGAGGCCTGCGCGCGGGGTAGACCACGCCTTTCCAGTCGGCGTAGTCCCAGCCGGCCACGCCGACGGCGATCGGGCTCTGTCGGGTCGAGGGCATCGGCGCGTCCTCCTCCATTCGGTGCTGTGCGCGCGAGGATCGTGCCGGCGGCATGCGGGCCGGGTTCTGCGGCCGCCAGCGGCAGCGAGCGCATCCCTCGCGCGCAGCCAACCAACCGCCGCACAACGGACTACGGCCGGCGAGCGCGCCGCGACTGAGCCGCGGCGCGCGGGGCGCGCGTGCGCCGGGCGTGAATGTTGCGACCCCCGGGCGGGCCCTGCCCGCGGCCCCGGCTCTCATTGCGGGATGCGTGGGCAGCGGGCGCGGGACCCGCAGGAGGCCGGGCGGTGAGCTGGCGACGAGTGAACGGCGGATGGGGGAAGGTTGCACGTCTGCGCGCGCCCGTGCCCGCACCGCTCGCGCTCCTCGCCGCGTGCGACGGGCCGCAATCCGTCCTCGCGCCGGCGGGGCCCGCGGCCGGTCGGCTGACCGACCTCTCGTGGGTCCTGTTCATCATGGGCGCGCTGGTGCTCGCGCTCGTCGCCGCGCTGCTGCTGTACGCGCTGTTCCGGCGGCAGCGCTCGCCGTTCCCGCCAACGCCCGAGGGTGACCGGCGCAGCACGCGCTGGATCGTGATCGGCGGCGTCGTGTTCCCCGGCGTCGTCCTCAGCGTGCTGTTCCTGCACGTCCTCCAGGTGGAGCGCGCGGCCGGGCGCCCGGCGGATGACCCGGACCTGACCATCGAGGTGATCGGGAACCAGTGGTGGTGGGGGGTGCGCTACCTGTCACGCGAGGCGCACCGGGTGTTCGAGACCGCGAACGAGATCCACATCCCGGTCGGCCGGCCGGTGCGCGTCCGGCTCGTGTCCCGCGACGTGATCCACAGCTTCTGGGTCCCGCGGCTCCAGGGCAAGCGGGACCTGATCCCGGGGCGCGTGAACGAGACGTGGATCCAGGCGGACGCGCCGGGCGTGTACCGCGGCCAGTGCGCGGAGTACTGCGGGCTGCAGCACGCGAACATGGCGCTGCTGGTGATCGCGCAGCCGCCGGCCGAGTTCGAGGCGTGGTACGCGCAACAGCTCCGGCCCGCCGCACCGCCCGCCGACTCCACCGCCCGGCGGGGCCAGGCCGTCTTCCTCGAAAGCGGCTGCGCGCTCTGCCACGCGATCCGCGGGACACGCGCGGGCGGCGAGCTGGGCCCGGACCTCACCCACCTCGCGAGCCGGCGCACGCTCGCGGCGGGCGCGCTCCCCAACACCCGCGGGCACCTGGCGGGCTGGATCGCGGACCCGCAGACCCTCAAGCCGGGCAACCTCATGCCTGCGGTGCCGCTGGACGCGGCGGACCTCCAGGCGCTGCTCCGCTACCTCGAGACGCTGCGCTAGGCGGCCGATGAGCACCGCGCCCGTCATCCGTCCCCGCGACGAGGAGAAGGCGGAACGGTTCCGGAAGGTCTGGGACAGCCCGCGCGGCATCGACGGCATCATCCGGGAGATCAACAACATCCCGGTCGCGCACCGCTACATGGCCTCGGCGTTCTCGTTCTTCCTGGCCGCCGGGCTCCTGGCGCTCGTGATGCGCACCCAGCTCGCGCGCCCCGGCAGCGCGGTGGTCGACCCGGAGACGTACAACCAGCTCTTCACCATGCACGGGACGACGATGATGTTCCTCTTCGTCATCCCGTTCACCGAGGCCGTCGCGACGTACATGCTGCCCCTCATGCTGGGCACGCGCGACCTCCCCTTCCCGCGGCTCACCGCGCTCAGTCTCTGGACCTTCATCTTCGGCGGGCTGTTCATCTTCAGCAGCTTCCTGTTCGGCGCGGCGCCGAACGGCGGCTGGTTCGCCTACGTGCCGCTCACGAACATCGAGTACTCGCCCGGCATCAACATGGACTTCTGGGATATCGGGCTGAGCGTCGCGGAGATCGCGGCGATGGGCGCCGCGGCTGAGATCATGATCTCCGTGCTGCGCATGCGCGCGCCGGGCATGGCACTGCACCGCATCCCGATGTTCGCGTGGGCGATGCTCATCGTTGCCGTGATGATCGTCTTCGCGTTCACGCCGCTGATCGTCGGCACGCTGATGCTCGAGCTGGACCGCAAGGGGCTGACCGCATTCTTCAAGCCGGAGGCGGGCGGCGAGCCGCTGCTGTGGCAACACCTGTTCTGGGTGTTCGGCCACCCCGAGGTCTACATCATGTTCATCCCGGCGGTGGGCATCGTGACGCACGTGGTGCAGGCGTTCGCGCGGCGGCCCATCGTCAGCTACACGCTCGTGGTACTGGCGTTGCTGGCGACGGGGTTCATCAGCTTCGGGCTGTGGGTCCACCACATGTTCACGACGGGCCTCTCGCCCGTCGCGATGGGCCTGTTCGTGGCGGCCAGCTTCCTCATCGCGATCCCCAACGGCATCCAGGTCTTCAGTTGGATCGCGACGCTGTGGACCGGCCGGCCCGTGTGGCGCACGCCGCTGCTCTTCGTGGTCGGCTTCATCATCATCTTCGTGGCGGGCGGGCTGACGGGCGTGATGGTGGGCGCGATGCCGTTCGACGCGCAGGTGCACGACACGTACTTCGTGGTCGCGCACTTCCACTACGTGCTGATCGGCGGGGTGGTCTTCCCGCTGTTCGCGGGGCTGTACTACTGGTTGCCCAAGATCACGGGACGCCTGCTGGACGAGCGGCTCGGCAAGTGGAACTTCTGGCTGATGTTCATCTCCTTCAACGTGGCGTTCTTCCCCATGCACGTCTCGGGGCTGCTCGGGATGCCTCGCCGCGTCTACACCTACCCGGAGGAGCTGGGCGTGGGCTCGCTCAACATGGTCTCAACCATCGGCGCGTACGGCTTCGCGCTGGGCGTGGCCCTCTTCCTGGTCAACGTGGTGGTGAGCTTCTGGCGCGGCCGCCCCGCGGGCGCGAACCCGTGGGACGCGGACACGCTCGAGTGGTCCGAGACCTCGCCCCCACCGAACGCGCAGTTCGAGAGGATCCCGGTGGTGCGCTCGCGCCATCCCATGTGGGAGCAGGACTCGCTGGGCCCAGTGGACGCGCGCACGCGCAAGCTGCTCGAGCCGCTGGACACGGCGCCGACGGGCTGGCGCGGCGCCCTCGTCGTGTCCGTGCTGGACGGGCGGCCGCTGGCGCTGGTGCACGTCCCCAGCCCGACGATCTGGCCGTTCGTCATGTCCATCGGCTTCGTGGTGCTGCTCGCGGGCGCGCTGCTGGACAGCCTGATCACGCTCGGCGTCGGCGCCGCGATCACGGCCGTCAGCACGGTGGGCTGGTTCTGGCCGGCGAAGACGGAGCGGCTGGCGATCGAGGAGATCGGCACCGCGGCGGAGGCGGATCGGCTGCCGCTCGCGGTCGCGGGCCCGCTGGCGAACGGCGCATGGGGCACGGCCGTGCTGATCGTGGTGCTGCTGACCGCGCTCGTCACCTTCATCACGAGCTACTTCTACCTGGGCAACGGCCCGTTCGGCTGGCCACCGACGGCGCCGGATCTGCGGCTGCCCGCGATCGCGACCGTGCTCGCCGCGGCCGTCGCAGGGGCCGGCTTCGGCCTGCTGCGCGCCGCCCGCCGGGTGGAGCGGAAGGGCGCGCGCCGGCTCTGGACGGCCGCCGCGATGCTGCTGAGCGCCACGTTCACTGCGCTGAGCATGGTCGCCTACCTGGGAATGAGCGTCTCCCCGTCCTCGAGCGCGTACGCCTCCGCGCTCGTGGGGCTGCTCGGGTTCCAGTGGAGCGTGATGGTGATGGTGTTCGTGATGATGGGCGTGGGGGCGGCGTGGGCGTGGGCGGCGCCGCGCGACCCGCGCGGGCACGGCGTCGCGTTCAACGCGGCGCTGGTCGCGCTCTTCTCGGCGGCGAGCTGGGCGGCGGTGTTCGTCACGCTGTACGTGACGCCGCGGCTGTGGTGAGGCGATGCGGATCCGGGTCGGCGGAGGCCGCTCCACCACGCGTGAGCCGCCGTTCGGCTGGGGGCGGCTGTTCGTCGCCGTGTTCGGCGGGCCGATCGCGTGGTCGCTGCACCTGCTCGTCAGCTACTTCCTCGTGGCCCTGTTCTGCAGCACCGGCTGGCCGGGGCTCGGCATCGCGCTCGCGGCCGCAACCGCGCTGGCGGCCGCGGCCGCGGCGGGCTCGGGCCTGCTCGCCTGGCGCGCCTGGCGCGAGCACGTGGACGGGCAACCGTGGGACTCGGCGCTGAGCGATCCCCGTGGCTGGGCAACCGGGTTCCTGCTCGTGGTCGGCATGGTCGCGGCCGGGCTGTTCCTGCTGATCATCCTGCTGGCCGGCCTGCCGCCCATCTTCCTGTCCGGGTGCGGCGCGGGCCAGCCGCTCGCGGCGGGAGGCGCGCCGTGAGACGGGCGACGACGGCCCGCGCCACGCTCGCGGCGCGCGCGAGCCGGCCGCGCCGGGCGGCGGCGGCGGCCGTGACGGCGGCGGTCGCCGCGCTGGCCGTGCTCGGCTGCAGCGACGCGCCGGCGAGCCGGGCGCCGGTAGTGCCCGGCGGCGATGCGGAGAGAGGCGCGGCCCTGCTGGCCGCCTACGGCTGCGGCGCGTGCCACGCGATCCCGGGCGTCAGGGGAGCGGACGCCCTGGTCGGCCCGCCGCTCACGGGCTGGGCCGAGCGCCGCTACATCGCCGGCTCGCTGGTCAACACGCCCGAGAACCTGATGCGCTGGATCATGACGCCGCAGGCCATCGAGCCGGGGACGGCGATGCCGGACCTGGGCGTGGGCGAGGCGGCCGCGCGGGACATGGCCGCGTACCTGTTCACGCTCCGTCGCGGCGGGCTCGGACCTCCGTCCCTCTTCCCCGCCGGGGCGCGGCGCTGAGCGGGCCGCGTGGCGGGGCAGATTGCCGCGATGCGGCGCGGCGGCCGGACCCGCCGGCGGGGTGCCCCGATGGCCCGAACACATTATCTTTCCGCCGAATCGCACCACACCACGACGCGGAGACAGCCATGCGCCATGCCAGCCGACGCGGGCAAGACCGACGGATCGCCGCCCGGATCTCCATCCTCGTCCTGCTGCTCGCCGCCGCGCCGCTCGCGGCGCAGGAGCGGCGCCGCCTCACGGCCGAGGACTACGCGCGCGCCGAGCGGTTCCTGCCCGCCAACGTCGCACGGCTGGTCACGGGCGTGGCGAGCCCGCCGACCTGGCTGGAGGATGGCCGGTTCTGGTACCGGCGGACGACGGCGGAGGGCGCGGAGTTCGTGCTGGTC
>DASVDH010000002.1:0-42773 GCA_036381195.1 Longimicrobiales bacterium
GCGCCGAGCACGACGATGAGCCACAGCACGGCGAGGAGTGCAAAGCCGCGGCGGTCCGGCGGAGCGCGATCCTGCCCTGCCGTCGCCGCGTCCGCCTCCGTCGGGGTCTCGATGGAGACGCCGGGCCATGGCCGGCGTACCGTGCCGCACCGGGTCAGGTCGTCGTCGCGGCGCTGGCCGCGCCGGCCGCGGCCCGTGGAGCCGCCGGCGCCACCGGGCACGCGGAGGGGCGAGATCGGGCGCCCGCCGGGAAGCCAGGCCCGCATGATCCTCCTCACCACCCCGCCTCTCCGATCGGCACCACCACCTCCGGCGCGAACACGAGCTCCTCGCCCGGCGGTACGGCGACGCCGGGCACCGTCGCGATGCGCAGCTCGACCGCGAGCGGCAGCCGGCCGGCCGCCTCGGAGTCCCACGCGTCGACCCACGCGCCGGGCGCATCGAGGTACCGGATGCGCAGCCGCGCCGCGGCCGGCGCGAGCACCAGCGTGTCCGGCGGCGCGACGCCCGCGGGCAGAGGCAGTAGTTCGGCGATCAGCCCGCTCTGCGGCGCCGCGGCGGGATCGCGGTCCACCCACACGCGGATGCGATGCGGCCCCGGGTGCAGCGCGCCGGCGTCCGCGACGGCGAACGCCAGCTCGTCGGCCGGCCAGCCCACGTCGCCGCCGGGCCGGCCGACGAACGGCGCGTCCGGCACGGACAGCGTGGCCGCACGCAGCCACGACTCGAGCGCGGCGCGGCGAGCTGCGCCGGAGAGCGCCAGCGCGCGTTGCGTGCGGCTGCGCGCGCGGGCGTCCAGCGCGGTCGCCAGCGCCTGCTGTGCGGCGAGCGCGACGACGCTCGCGACCGCGAGCGCGACGAGCAGCTCGACGAGCGTGAAGCCGCGGACGCGGGCGCGGTGCCTGCCCGGCCCGGGCGCGCGCATCGGCGACCCCGCGCGCGCACCCGCCCGGCACCGGTAGGGGCAACTCTCGGCTTCGCCGCGCGGGCGAGGCGCTCGTCGTACGCGACCAGCCGCTGGCCCGCCGGCGCCCGCGCCGAAGAGCGGCGACGCTGGCCGCCGCCGCGCCGCGCCTGGCAGGCGACCCCGGCTCACGGCCCCTCCCGCCGCTGTCCGGGCACGCGTTCGGGCCGGTAGAACGTCGTCTCGAGGGAGTACTCGCCGCGCGGCCACTCGACGAGCACGGCGGCCCGGACCAGCGCCGGCGAGCCCTCGACGCCGCGCATCAGCGCGCGCCAGCGATAGTGCCCGAACGGCGGGAAGACGTCGCTGCGCGGCTCGCCGTACGCCACGATCGAGTCCGGCGGCAGCAACGCGAGCTCGGCCATTCGCCGCTCGGCGAGCGCCACCGCCTCGAGGTGCTCGCGGGTCATCGCCTGGCCCCGGAGCATGACCCCGAGCGTGCGCAGACACGTCAGTGCGACGAGCCCGAGCAGCAGCAGCGCGACGAGCGCCTCGAGCAGGGTGAAGCCCATCTCGCGCCTCCCGTGCGTTCGCACTCGCGGCTGCTGCACCTGGAGGATCCGCCGGCGGTGCTCTTCGCGCGCGGACGGCGCCCGGGCCGCATGGCCTTCCCATGCGAGGGGAACCCGCTCTTTCGGGCGCGGCCCCACCTCGCCCCCCGTACGCCCGCTCGACCGCCGCTCAGCGCCCCTGGACCCCGAGCGCCCGGGCGGGAAGGAGATCTTCCGCCTCGAGCATCTCCACCCGGATCTCACCCGTCCACACATCGACGTGCACCGCATAGGCGCGGCCCTCCTGCTGCACGACCAGTGCATCTGCGCGCGCACGGCCGAGAGGGGTGAACGCCGCGCGGGCCGTCCCCCCGCTCCCGCCGGCCAGCCACGCGCGCGCCGGCAGCGCGATGCGCCCCGCCCGCAGGATCTCGGGCGACCCGGCGCCTTCGGCATCCGCGGCGACCAGGAACGCGCCGGTCTCGAGCTCGATGCTCACGCGCACCACAGCCCCTCGCGCCGCCGCTGCGGCGCGCGCCGCGGCGTACACGGCGGCGATCTCTTCCGCTGCGCGGCCTGCCGACAGCCCGGGACGGCGCATCGCCGGCGTCGCCACCGCGGCGAGCATGCCGAGGATCACCAGCACGACGAGGAGCTCCGCGAGCGTGAGGCCCGCGCTCCGGATCCGCCGCGCCGCTCGTGCGCGGCGCGCTGCACGGCGGCGGGTGCGGGCGGCGGACGCCGAGCGCCCGCGCCGCCCCGCGCGACGCCCGCAGCAGGCGGCGCGCGCGGCACCTGCACCGCGCTCCGCGAGCGATTCGCGTGCGGCAAGCGCACGACGCTCCGCGAACGACGCGCGCATGGCACGTGCACAGAGCGCCACGCACGATGCGCGCGCTCGCGGCCCGGTCCCGCGGGCCGCGCCTGGGGCGAATCGCCCCGTCGCACTCCAGCGCGCCGCCACGATTCGCGCCGCGCGCGCCATGCGTACCGCCGTGCCCACGCTCACGAGCCCTCCGCATCCGGATCCGGTGGATCCCGCTTCGGCGGGACGGCTCGCTGCCGGATGATGCGCGGCGTCCTGCGCTCCCCGCCCGCCTGCGTGGTATCCGCACGCTGAACGCCGCCGGCACGCGTCGCACCCGTCCACATCGGATCCGCCCGCTGAAGGCCGTCTGCACGCGTCGCAGCCGCCCGCGTCGTATCCGTGCGCCGAACGCGGCCCGCACGCGTTGCAGCCGCCTGCGTCGCATCCTCCCGCTGAACGCCGCCCGCACGCACTGCGGTGTCCGGTGGCAATCCGTCCGGCCGGAACAGCGTGTCCGGCAAGAGGGGCAGGGGATCCGGCAGCCGGCGGCGCAGCCGCTCCGTGCTCTCCTTCAGCCCGCGCGTCGCGCGCTCGAGGTCCTCGTCCGTCGCGATCACGTGCGGCGTGATGAACAGGAACAGCTCGGTCACGTCCCGCCGATCGAGGGTCGAGCGGAACAGCGCGCCCAGCACCGGGATGTCCTTGAGGATCGGGATGCCGCCGCGGGTGTCGTCCCGCTGCCGGTCCATCAGCCCGCCGATCACCGCGGTGTGCCCGTCCTTCACCAGCAGCTCCGTCTCCGCCTCGCGCGTGCTGATGACGGGCGCGTTGAACTGCGTCTCGGCTGTCGCGACGCTCACCTCCTGTAGCACCCGGAGGTTGACGTAGCCGTCCGGGTTGATTGTGGGCCGGATGGTGAGCTGTGTGCCGACGTCGCGGTACGTCACGACCTGGTCGCGCACGGCCTCGTCCGTGGGCAGCGCGCGGAAGAGCTGCACGAACGGGCGCTGCGACCCGACGAGGATGCGCGCGTCCTGGTTGTTCTGGGCGAGGATGACCGGGCGCGAGAGGATCGTGACATCGGCATCGGACGCGAGCGCACGCAGCAGCACATCCGCCCGGACCGCGCCCACGCCCAGCGCGGAGATGGTGAGGTCGCCCGCGGCGGCGCTCGCCAGCTCGCCCCCGATCGTCGCGCCCGTCTCCGAGTCGTGGTTGTCCGGCACCAGCAAGCTCACACCAAGCCCGCGCTGCGTGTTGTGTCGCACCTCGGCGATCAGCACCTCGATCAGCACCTGGAGCGGGCGCGCGTCCAGCGCCTGGATCGCCTGGCGCAGCGTCTCGTAGTCCTCCGGCAGGGCACGGATCAGCAGCGCGTTGGTGCGCGGATCCGGCACGATCGTCACCGGCCCGACCAGCCCCGCGGCGAGCCCGACGCTCTGCTCACCCTGGCCGGCCGCGCCCGGCACGCGCGGCTGCTCCACCTGCGGCGGGGCGAGCGGCGCCTCGCGCTGCATGCGCAGCTCCTCGGTCAGCGAGCGCGGCCCCTCCTCCTGTGCCGCGACCCCGGCCGAGCGCACGCCGAACAGGGCGCTGATCGTCTGCGCGAGCGGCTCGGCGCGGGCGTGACGCAGCGGGTGCACGAAGAGCTGCACCTGCGCCTGGCGCGCCACCCGCTGCGGCGTCGTGCCGCGCCTCGCCGCTCCGCCGGGCGTCGCCACGCTGTCGCTGCCCGCGATGCGCACGAGCCCGTTCTCCTCCGTCATCTCGAGGCCGTGCGCGCGGACCAGGCTCTCGAGGTAGCCGCGCACCTCAGCAGGCGGCACCGGCCGGCTCGTGCGCAGCGTCACCGTGCGATCCGGCAGGTTCGAGAGCACGACGTTCAGCCCCGCGACCTGCGCGAGCATCGCGATCACCACGCGCAGGTCCGCGTCCTGGAAGTCGAGCGAGACGCCTTCGGCGGTGCGCTCCACGCCCCGGCCCGGCCGCTCCTGCGCGCCCGCCGCCGTAGACACCAGGGCCAGGGCGAGGGCAAGGGCGAGGGGGGGCATGGCTGCGCGCGTGGCGGCGCGCACGCGCTCGGCGACAGCACTCACGCACTCCGCTGCAGCACCCACGGGCTCCGTAGCGGCACCCACGCGCCCCGCGACAGCACCGACGCGCCCGCGCCCCCCCGCCCTCGCACTCGCCCCGGCCCTGCGCAGCAGCGCCATCATCGTCTCACCCTCCCATCGAGGCGCCGAGCGACCTCCAGCAGCACGACCGTATCGGCCGCTTCGAGGACCGCGGACCCGGTGTCCACGCGCAGCAGCCGCAACCCGCCCAGCGTGTCGCCCACGGGCACGAGCAGCGGCGTGCGGCCCTGCACCATGAGCGCGGCGAAGCCGCGGCCATCACCGAACGACGCGGTGCCGACCAGCCGCAGCGGCGGGAGCGGCGCGCGCCGCGCCACCGGCTCCACGGCAAGCGCTTCGCCCGGCAGCCGGTAGCGGTCCGGCGCACGGCGGCGGTCGGGCCGGAAGGGATCACGCGCGACGGCCGCGAGCACCGCGCGGGTGGCGCGCTCGACATCGCGGACGCTCGGCGCGCCCGAGCCCGCTGCGGCATCGCCGCGCGTGGCAGCAGCGCGCGCGGCACGACTGCGCGTGGCAGCAGTGCGCGTGGCATTACGGCCGGCGGCATTCGCGTCGGCGGCATCTCCGTCGGCGACATCTGCGGCCGCGACGTGCGCGTCGGCGACAGTCGCCTCGGCAGCATCACCACTGACCCCAGCCGCGCTCGCGACGTCCGCCTCGAGCGCGCCCGCATCCACGACCCCGACGTCGGCAGCAGCACCGCCGGCGGGGTCTGCATGAGCCACAGGACCGGGGGCGGCGACCGCGGCCTCGGCGGCCCTCGCCACGTCCCTCCCGGCCCGCGCTGCCGGCAACGGCGCGATGCGCAGCGCATCCGCGACGCTCGCGCACAGCACCGCGAACGCGGCGGCGAGCAGCAGCGCCGCGATCCGGTCTGGCCGCGTCCAGGAGGGCCTCATGCGCCCTCCTCTGCGCGTGCGTTCAACGCGCCTCCGTGCGGCAATGCCCAGCCGGTGACGGTGAAGCGGAACGAGAGCGGCAATGCGCCGCCCGGCTGCGGCGCGGCCTGGCCGGCATCGATCGAGAGCCCGTCCACCCGCACGAGCTTCGGGCCTGTCTCCAGCCGCGCGACCAGCGTGAGCAGGCCTTCGAGGTCACCCTCGCCCGTGACCAGCAGCACTGTCTCCTCCAGGCGCACGCCCGCTGCGGTGGTGCGCTCCGCTTCTCCGCTCTCCGCTGCGGCCGGCGCGACCGAGGCGAGGTGGACGCGCGCCTCGCGGGCGTGGCGGCGCACGTAGTCCGCCAGCGCCGCGTCAGCGACGCCATCGACGGTCCCCGGCAGGAGCCGTGGGGCGACGTCTCGCAGCTGCTCCGCCGCGCGCTCCACCTCTGCAGCGAGCGCGGGCGCACTCGCGGCCAGTTCGAGCTCGCGCGCGAGCAGCCCGCGCGCCGCCTCGAGCCGTGCGCGCACATCGTCCAGCGCACGCAGGTACGGCGCGGCGGCGTACGTCCACAGGAGCGCCAGCGCGACGACGACGCCGCCGAGCGCCAGCGCGCGGCGGTCGCGGCCGGACAGCCGCGCGCGCATCACGGCGACCTCCCGCGGCCGGTGGAATCCGGCGCCATCGGGCGGGCCGTCAGCTCGAAGCGTTCGCGCCCGCTCGCGCCATCGGGCCGCACCGGCCCGGCGAGCGCGACGTCCTCCAGGCCCCTGCTGGTGGCGAGGGCTGCCGCGGTGGCGGCGGCGGATGCGGCGAGGCCGGCCAGCCGCAGCCCGCCATCCTGTGCACGGAAGGAAACCAGATGCGCGGAGTCCGGCAGCGCGTCCGCGATGTGCGCGAACAGCTCCGGCCAGTGCGGCGCCGCGCGCTCCGCGTCCCGCACCTCCGCGAGCATCGCGCGCACGGCCGCGGCGGCTTCCCGGCCCCTGCGCGCCTCCGCCGCCGCGGGTGCGACCGCGCGCCGGGCGGCCTGCACCGCGGCGAGCTCCATCTCCAGCCCGCGCAGATGGACGGCCGCGGCGAGCGCCAGCATCGCGGCTGCGGCGGCCGTGCGCGCGAGCACGCGGCGGCGGAGGCGACCCGTCCACGCCTCACGCAACGTTGCAGGCAGCAGCAGCGGCTGGTCCCGCAGGCCGCTCGCCGCACCCAGTGCCGCGGCGGCCGCCGCCGGCAGCGCCTCGAGCGGGCGAAGCCCGCGCGCGCGGCGCATGCGCGCGGGCGGCGCCTGGGCCGGCGCGATCCCCGAGCCCTGCAAGGCATCATCGCTCGCGGCGGGAAGGCCTTCTGCGCGCGGCGCGGCTCGGGCGGCGGTCTCCGGGCCCTGCAACACGTCGCCGCTCGCGGCGGGAAGACCTTCTGCGCGCGGCGCGGCTGGGCCCTCGGAAGCTTGCACGGAGCCGGGCCCGGCAGCGTCGCTCGCGTGATCGACCACCTCTACGGTGATGCCGTCTGCCTGCGCGCTCTCCACGCGGAGCGGCTGCAGCACCCGCGGCGCGCCGCCCTGCACGACGATGCGCTCCGCCCAGCGCGCGCCGCGCGCGACGAGCGCGAAGCCGCGGCTGCGGTCGCGCCGCCCCGCGCGCGCGAGCGCGAACGCGGCAAGGGCGACCGAGACCGGCGCGACCAGCCCGACACGCAGGCCCGCGCGCTCCGCCGCGGCCGCGGCCGCCTCGACCACCGCCTCCGGCGCGACCAGCGCGATGGCCGGCACGCCGGCGCGATCGCCGCCGCGGCGCGCGAGCCACTGGCGTGGCCGCCACCCGGCCGACAGCGGGAGCACCTCCGCGGCGACTGCCTCCTCCCGCAGCGGGAACCAGCGCCGCGCACTGCGCTGCAGCAGCGGGCGCCGGTCGCGGGCGCGCACGGGCGGCAGCACCGTGACCTTCGCGTGCGCGAACGGCCGCGCGAGCAGCAGGTCCGCGGTGCAGCCGGCGAGCCGTCGCTCCGTCACCAGCGCGCCGAGCGCGGCGTCGAGCTCCGGCCACGAGCCATCCGCGGCGGGTGGCCGCACCTCGCACTCGGCCACACGCCCGGCGCGCACCCCGCGCCACGTCGCCCGCAGCTCGACCGCCGTGACCGCGCCCGGAGCGATGATCAACGCGAGCCGGCACCTGCGCAGCGCACGCGTCCTCATTGCAACGCATCCATGCGAACGCCGTAGATCGCCTGGAGCAGCGACAGCGCGACGAACCCGATCGCGCCGCCGAGCACCAGGATCATCACCGGCTCGGCGAGCCGGACCAGCCGGTCGAGCCGCCGCTCCAGCTCGTGCTCGAGCGCGGCCGCTGCGCGCTCCAGCATCGCGGGCAGCTGGCCGCCCTCCTCCCCCACCTCCAGCATCTGGATCAGCAGCGGGGGGAAGGTGCGCCCGCGGCCCAGCGCCGCGGCCAGCCGGCCGCCCGCGCGCACCTCCTCCCGAGCGCGCCTCACCTCCGCGGCGACCGCTTCGTCGGCGAGCCCGCTCGCGGCGATCTCGAGCGCGCCCAGCACCGGCATGCCCGTGCCGAGCAGCGCGCCCAGCGCGCGTGCGAAGCGCACCGCCGCGGCGCGCGCGCGCAGCGGCCCGAGCACCGGCGCGCGCAGCGCCAGCTCGTGCGCGCGCCGCCGGCCCGCATCCGTGCGCACCGCGGACGCCGCCACCGCCGCGAGCGCGAGCCCCGCTCCGACCGCGACCACCCACCCTCGTCGCACGGCATCCGCGAGCGCGAGCAGCAGCACGGCCGAGCGCGGCAGGGCCGCGCCGGCGTCCGCGAGCAGCTCGGCGAAGCGCGGCAGCACGTATCCGCACAGGACGGCGAGCACCAGCGCGCCCGCCACCGCCAGCACTGCGGGGTACGTCAGCGCCGTCGCGATCCGCGAGCGCAGCGCCTGCTCGCGCTCGAGCTGTGCGGCCAGCCGCTCGAGCGCCTGCGCCAGTTGCCCTCCGCGCTCGCCCGCGCGTGTCATCCCCACGGCGAGGCGAGGGAACACGCGCGGGTGCTCCGCGAGCGCGTCCGCGAGGTGCGCGCCTGCGCGCACGCGCTCACGGACGGCGACGAGCGCACCCGCGACGTCCCGCCTCGCCGCGACGCGCGTCACCGCCGCCAGCGCGCGGTCCAATGGGAACCCCGCGCCGAGGAGCGTGGCGAGGTAGCGCAGCGCGGCGGTCACGTCCTGACGCCGCGAGACGAGTGCGCTCCCGCGCCGCGCTGCCCGCTCCTCCGCCAGCCGCACCTCGAGCGGGAACAACCCGCGCGCCGCCAGCGCGCGTTCGAGCGCGGCAGCCGTTGCGGCCTGCTCGACGCCGTGCAGCGTGGCGCCATCCGGCGTGGCGGCCCGGTACGCGAACGCAGGCATCCCATCACTCCCACGCGCTGATGTCCGCGTCCTCGCCTTCGCCGCCCGGCGCGCCATCGCGGCCGTAGCTCAGCAGCTCGTACTCGAAGCCGTCGCCGTTCGCAGCGTGGCCTGCGCGGCGATAGATGTACGGCCGGCCCCACGGGTCCAGCGGCACGTCCTTGCGCAGGTAGGGCCCGCGCCAGTTGCGCGGCCGCGGCTCGATCAACGGCTCGCGCCTGAGCGCCTCGAGCCCCTGCTCCGTCGTCGGGTACGCTTCGTTGTCCAGGCGATACGCATCCAGCGCCGCGACCAGCAGCTCGATCTGCGAGCGCGCCGTCGCCGCCTTCGCCGTGCCCACGTGCCGGAAGACGTTCGGCGCGACCAGCGTCGCGAGCACGCCCAGCACGACGATCACCACGAGCAGCTCGATCAGCGTGAGGCCGGCACTCGATCGGGTTGGTGGCATTGGCTTCCTCCAGTGCTCTCGTGAGCTCCTCGGGCCGTCTGCCAGGGCCGGGGCAAGGGCGGGGGCCGGGGTTGGCTGCCGCCACGTCGCTCGCTCGCGTTCCCGTTCCCGGGCCCGTCAACGTTCCCGCACCCGCTCCCGTTCCCGAACAGCCGGGCACGGGCACGCGTACGCGTACGCGTACGGAGCCCCACACCGCGAACGCTCGCACCCGGGTGGCGGGGGGATGCGGGGCGGCCGCCCGGGCGGAGGCGGAGGAGCGGAGGGGTCGCCCTCGGCTCCGGCCGCAGTTCAGCCGTTCCCAGGCCCTCGCCCACGCCCTCGCCCCGGCCCATTCCTCACACCGCCACCCGCAGCACTTCCTCGGGCGTCGTCACCCCGGCCGCCACCTGCCGCCAGCCGTCGCGCCGCAGCGGCCGCATGCCGCGCTCGAGCGCGATGCGCCGGAGTGCGCCGGCATCGCGGCGGCGCAGCAGCGCGGCGCGCAGCTCGTCGTCGACCGTCACCAGCTCGAAGATCCCCGTGCGGCCGCGGTAGCCGGTCCCCCGGCACTCGGCGCACCCGCGGCCGCGCCGCACGCGCGCGAGCGACACGCCGTCCGCAGCCATCTCGCGCCGAGCCATCTCATCCGGCTCCACCTCCTCCGTGCACGAGCCGCACACCCGCCGCACGAGCCGCTGCGCCAGCACGGCTTCGACCGTGCTCGCGACCAGGTAGTCCGGCACGCCCAGATCGAGCAGCCGCGTCAGCGCGGACGGCGCGTCGTTGGTGTGCAGTGTGGAAAGGACGAGGTGACCCGTGAGCGCCGCCTGGATGCAGATCTCGGCGGTCTCCGGGTCGCGCATCTCGCCGACGAGCAGGACGTCCGGGTCCTGGCGCAGGATCGCGCGCAGCGCGCGCGCGAAGCCGAGCCCCGTCTGCGGCCGGACCGGCACCTGCGCCACGCCCGCGAGCTCGTACTCGACCGGGTCTTCGACCGAGACGATCTTCTCGCGGCCCGTGCGCACGCGCTCGACCAACGCATAGAGAGTGGTGGTCTTGCCGCTCCCCGTCGGCCCCGTCGAGAGCAGCACGCCTTGCGGCCGCTTCGCCGCGGCGAGGAGCGCGGCCAGCGTGTCGTCCGCCATGCCGAGCCCCGTCAGCTCGATGCGCGCTCCCGCGCTGTCCAGCAGCCGTAGCACCACGCTCTCGCCGTGCAGGGTCGGCAACGTGCTGACGCGCACGTCCAGCTCCCGGCCAGAGACGCGCAGCCGGATGCGGCCGTCCTGCGGCACGCGCCGCTCCGCGATGTCCAGCTCGGCCATGATCTTGAGGCGGCTGACCACCGCGGCGCGCAGGTGCGCGGGCGGTGCGGGCGCGTCCTGCAGCACGCCATCGATGCGGTACCGCACGCGCAGCCCGCGCGCCTCCGCCTCGAGGTGGACGTCGCTCGCCTGCGCGGCGACCGCCTCCGCGAGCAGCAGGTTCACGAGCCGCACGACCGGCGCCTGGTTCGCGAGCGTCTCGAGGTCGTGCGCGAGCTCCTCGTCCTCGCTGGAAGGGGACGACGTCGTCGCTTCGTCCTCGAGTCCAGCGATCAGCTCCGCGGCCGTCGCCTCCTCAGGCGCGTACAGCCGCCGCGCCGCCGCGACCAGCTCGTCCTCCCCGGCCGGCGCGGCCTCGAACGGCGCGTCCAGCAGCACCGCGAGCTCGGCCAGGGCCTGTGCGTCCGGCTCGCCCGCGTAAGCGACCACCACGCGCCCGTCATCGCCCGCGAGCGGCAGCACGCGGTGCTGCTCGAGATACTCCAGCGCGAGCAGCTCGCCGAGCTGCGGCAGCGGCCGCGCGCCCAGCCGCTCGAGCAGCGCCGGCGCAGGAGCGCGCGCGTCGGCGGCCCGGTGGCCGCTGGCGGGAGCGGGGTCGAGGTCCACGCGCATGGCGCCCCTACTCGCCCTGCGCGGCCCGCCCGCGGAAGATCACGGGCGACTGGGTCCGCGGATAGACGCCGATGGACGGGATCTGGAACGAGACGTAGTAGACGGACGCGGGCCGGACCTCGATCTCGAACTCGTAGACGCCCGCCTGGCCGCGCACGCCCTTCCCTCCCGCCACCGCGCGGCCGCCCGTCGGCGACGCGACCACGATCGCCACGTCATCCAGCCCCCGCAGCGGCTTGCCCGTGAAGTCGTCGCGCAGCTCGAAGCGCACGACGTTGCTGCCCGGCCGGAGCGTGCGCGTCTCGACCAGCGGCTCCGCGCGTAGCGCGACCCTACCCTCGCGCAGATCGGAGTCGGCCAGCACCTGCATGGGGTCGAAGCAGTGCACGATGCGCGGCTCGTCGATGAGGAGCACGAGCTGGTAGTCGCCGGGCTCCGGCAGCTTCACCGTGGCGCGGTACTCACCCGGCTTCACCTCCTTCAGCCCCTTCTGCACGATGCGGATCGCGTGCGGCTCGAACCCGTACGTGGTCAGCCCGCCGCTCGGGATCGGCATGCCTTCCATGTAGTGGTAGTAGTAGACCATCCGCTCCTTCGGATTCATCACGAAGATCGCGTCGTGCATCACGGGCGAGGGGACGATCGCGTCGCCCGGCCCGGGCGCGCCCGCTTCCAGCGGCGCCCTCTGGCCGGCGAGGAACTTGTCGAGGTGACCCGTGCCGCCGCGCGTCGGGTCGGCCAGCGGGATCAGCGCGACCTCCGCGCTGCCCGCCGAGCGGATGTACGCGAACGTCTGCGTGAAGTAGACGCGGTCGGGATTCACACCGATCGAGTCGCTCCGCACGACCTGTCGCGTCAGCACGTCGAACACGTGCACACGGCTGGCGACAGGGTTGGTGATGAAGGCGTAACGCCCCGGCCCGGCCGCCGGCGCGGCGTGGTGCGCCTGAGCCGGCGCACCGGCCGCAGGCCGCTCGTGCACCTCGCCGCGACCGCCCCCGCCCGGGTGGTGGGCGTGGCCCGGGGTGGCCTCCCCTGCCCGCGGTTCATCCGTTCCCTCGCCTCCGCCCGGGTGGTGGGGATGGGCCTGGCTGGCGCCCTCGCCCCCGTCCGGGGGAGGGGAGGGGGCGGGGAACGGCGTATGGGGCCCCTGCGTGCCCGCCGGCGCGAAGGCCACCATGGACAGCCCCGGCTCGAACGGGATGCCGCCCAGCACCTCCAGCGACTCCGCATCCAGGCCGACCAGCGTGCCCTGCCCCTCGTCGATGACGTAGACCGCCCCGTCCGCGGGCGAGTACGCCAGGTCCACGGGCCGCGGCCCGAGGGTGAAGTCGCGCAGCTTGACCCGCTCCACCGCGTCGATCACGCTGACCGTGCCCGCGTCCCGGTTGGCGACGAACGCGCGCTCGCCGTCCGGTGTGAACACGAGTGCGACGGGCGCTGCGCCGGTCGGGATGCTCGCCACGACCTCGAGCGACTCCGCGTCGATCACGGTGACGCCGGCATCGTCGCCTGTGCCGTGGTTGGTGACCCACAGGTACTTCCCGCCCGGCTGGAACGCGATGCGCATCGGCGCCACGCCGGCCTCGACCGTCGCGATGACGTCCCAGGAATCGGTGTCCACCACCGCGACCTTGCCCACACGCGGCATGGTCACGAACAGCCGCCGGTCGTCCGCGTCCGCCGTCCAGTCCTGGCCGGACGACTCGAGCCGTACCGTCGTGTACAGCTTGGTCCGGCCGAAGCCGGTGATCGGGTCGATCACAGCGATCGTCCCCCCGCGGTTCAGCGTCACCAGGTAGAAGGTGTTCAGGTCCACGTCCGCGTGGCCGGTCAGCGAGCCCTCCGGGTACAGCCGGCCCTGGAGGTACGCCTGTACCTGGTCCCGGCACGTCTGCCCCGCCAGCGGCTCGCCTCCCGCCTGCAGGTCGATCCACGCGAACGGCTGGAGGTCGGTCAGCGGCGCGCCCGTCTTCGCGTCCCGCAACGCCACGTGGACCACCGCGTCCCGCCGCTCGACCAGATGCTTCGCGTTTCCATCGCGGCCCGAGACGGTGAGCTCGACCGCGACGCCCTCCGCCTCCAGTCTCTGCCTGTGCACGACGCGACCGTCGTCCTGCGCAGTGGCGCGCCCGCAACCGGCCGCCATCAACAGCGCGCACGCGGCGCCCGCGTGCCTTCGGAGATTGCGTATCATCGCTCTCACCCGCCTCGGCCCGGGTTCACGCTCGTGTTCGCTCGCTTCGTCAGGGAATTGCTTCGGAACGGATCGGCCCGGGGCGGACCGCCTCCCGCCCCGGGCCGTGCATCCGCGCTGCGGTGCTACGGGTTGTTCGCCGGCCTCACCCGGAGGATGCCCCAGATGCCGCCATCGAACGCGAACGACGCCTGATCACGCCACAGGTAGTCGCCCGTGACCTCGAACGCGCCACCTGCGCCGAACCGCGGCACCAGGTTGTAGTGGAAGCTCGGGCCGGGACCCGTGACGGTGCCCTTCCACTCCGTGATCGGGTTCTGGCCGATGCGCGTGCTGCCATCGACCCACGGATACTCGTCCCAGATGTGGCCGTGCAGGTTGAACACGCTGTTCCGCGAGTGGCCCGCCGGCTCCAGGATCCGGAACCGGATCGGCTGGCCTGCCTCCGCCTCGAACACCGGCGTCTGCGGGTCGCCGCCCACCTGCGCGTTCGACAGCACGTTCGTGAAGATCAGGTCGCGCGTGGCCTCGAGAGGCTCGTCCGGCGCGAACCCCATGCGGAACCACATCGGCTCGGTCCGGTAGTTCACGGCCTTCTGGCCCGAGTCCTCCGGATCCTCCGCATCCGCGGTGTTCGGGACCGGGTCGCCGTTGCCGAACCGCAGGTTGATGTCGTTCTGCAGCAGCACGACGAACTCGCGGAACGGCTCGCCGCTCGGCGGCGTGACCGTCGCGGCCGCCCGCGTGTCCTGGTCCTCGGCCCACGTCGAGCCCTCCGGCTCGA
The DNA here is from genome assembly GCA_036381195.1 of Longimicrobiales bacterium. Classification (GTDB taxonomy): domain Bacteria; phylum Gemmatimonadota; class Gemmatimonadetes; order Longimicrobiales; family RSA9; genus RSA9. Next base: position 14,021 of record DASVDH010000002.1, read on the forward strand.
TGATGATCGCACCGATCGCACCCTTGTTGCTGTGCTTGATCGGGTCCGACGAGGTCAGATTGATCGCGCCGTACTCGACCGGCGTCGCGACCTGGATGTCACCCGGCAGGATGTCCAGCTTGCCCGCGTACCACTGGTACGTCACCGACTTGCCGGGATCCGCGGTCTGGACCGGGTTGATGCCCACGTTCGCGCCATCGCTCCTCGTCACGTCGTACTGAAGGAGCTGCGCGTGCAGCCCGACCTTGCGCGACGGCCGGATGTGGTTGTTGTTGAACTGGTCGATGATCATCGGCAGCGTGTTGTACCCGTCCAGGTCGGGCATCGGCGTGCCGAATTCGGGCAGCCTGTTCCGCAGCGTCAGCGAGATGCAGTCGCCCGCGTTCGCCCGCAGGATCAGCGGCTCCACGGGCACGCCCGGCTTCAACCTGCCCTGGCTGTCCAGGTCCGATGTCCGCACGTACAGGATCGCCGTCGGGTCGTTCAGCGGCCCGCCGTTCACCTGCCGGCTGTTGTAGACCAGCCTGGCGCCGGGCAGCGCGTTCTGCGCCAGCACCGCCGTCACGTCGAACGTCCGCTTCGGCGCGCTGACCGGGCACACGCCGTCGAAGGACGAGTTGTTCGCGATCTGGACCTTGGCGTCCGGGTTGTTGGGCAGCGGGAGCAGGTTCGGCGCGTTGTTCTTGTAGACCCGCAGCAGGCCCCACAGCCCGTTCCACAGGTCGTCCGTCGAGGAGCCGGCCTTGTACAGGAAGTCCGCTTCCTTCTTGTTCCCGCTCAGGCTCGGCACCGCCGGCACGACGAACTCGAAGTGCTCCGAGATGCCCATCATCTGGCTGTTCCGGTAGCCCGAGTTCGAGTCCGCCGGCTCCTCGAACCACCGCAGCCCGTGGATGCTGAAGTTGTGGCCCTCCTCGTGCGCGCCCACCAGGATCCGCACCTGCACCGGGTCGCCCTCGTACGCCCGCATCATCGGCGTGAACGGGTCGCCCTCGTACAGCCCCTGCGTGAGCGGAGGATAGAAGGTGGGCTGCACGTTGAAGCGTGGGTCCGCCCGGAAGACGTTGGTCTGGAAGACGTTCGAGAGATCACCGCCCGGCTCGCCATCCGCCATCTGCGTGTTCGTGTTCGGGTCGCGGATGCGCAGCGCGATCGGCTCGTTGCGGTAGTTCACCGTCATCGTGCCGGGGTCGTCGGCAGCGATCAGCTCCGGGCATGGCGGCGGGTCGCCGTTGGGGCACGCGTTGCGCGCGATCGGCGGCCGCAGCAGATCCGGCAGGATCGGGTTCGGCTCGAACCGAGCCGGCGGGTTGATGGCGTTCTCCGGATCCGGGAACGTGTCCGCGTCCGCGTCGTACGCCATCGTGAAGTCCGAGAAGTTGAAGTTGAACTCGCGGTAGCTGTCGGCCGGATCGGCGGTGAGGATGTCCGCGCGCCAGCTCGTGGGGCCGCCGTCGAATCGGTTGCCGAAGATCGTGCCGTTCTCCGGGTCACGCCACGTCGAGCCCTGCGGCTCGACAACGAGTCCCGCGTACATCCCGGCCTGCTGGTGCGTGGACGGACCGAAGTGGTCGTGCGTGAACACCGTCCTCAACGTCCGGTCCTCGCCCTGGCCGTTCAGCACGTCGTCCGCGAACCAGCGCTGGATCGTCTCCTGCGCGCCCACCCATTCGTTGTTCGGCCCTGGCCCGAAGAACGGGTGTGCGCGTGCGACCGGGCACTCGATCGTGCCGTCCCTCGGATCGCCGGAGTCCACCCCGATACAGTCGTTGAATTTTCGGATCGCGCGGATGCGCTCCACCACCTCGCTCGGCGAGAGGCTGCCGTCCTCGTAGTTGAACCCGTTCGCCGAGCCGTCCGAGCTCGTGACGTCGAACTTCACCAGATGGATGTGCTGCCCGATCACGTCCGTGGGCGTAAGCACCTGGAAGTCGTCCATCTGGTACTCGTGCGGGATCAGATTCACGAGGTGGTACTGGATGCAGTCATTCGTGTTGGCCCGGAAGAACAGCGGCTCGGGCGGCCGCTGCTCGTTCAGCGTGGGCTGGACGTCGGCCCATAGCGCGGCCATGCGGTGCTGCGGGTGGTGCCAGCCCGCCTTGTTGTACTTCGCGTCGATCTGGAACGTCGCCGCCTTGTAAAAGCGCATGACGCCGACCGGATTGCCGAGGTCGTCCACGCACGGGTCCGCGTAGGGGGCGCCCGCGACCGCCGGCAACCCGTTCGTGATGAACGAATCCGCCATGATCGCGAACGTTGCCGGGTCGATCACGTAGCTCGGATGGCTGCGCTTCGCGTGGAACTCCATCGCGGCCTGCTCCTCCCACGTCCCTGACTCCGGAAGCGCAAGCACGTCGAGCTCGACGGACTGCTTGCTGAAATCGAGCGTGTTCAGCTCGGGGAAGTCGGCAAGCCCTCCCTCGACCACGTGGCGCGGCAGCCCGCCGTCCTCGACCGTCTCGAGGGGCGGCTTGGGTGGACGGTGCCCCGCGATGCCCGGGATGTAGAACGGGTAACCGGGGTTGTCGTCGGTGCCCGGCACGGGTGCGAGCGCGTACGTCGGCATCGGCACGATCGCCGGGATCGGCGTTCCCGCCGCGATCTCGCCGTCCGGGAGCGCGCGCGAGCCCGGCAGCGGCCTGCCGTCCTGGTCCAGCGCCGTGCCCTCCTCGAAGACGTCGTGCACCCGCCACAGCCCCCACATCCCCATCGCGAAGTGCGGGTAGAAGTGGCAGTGGAAGATCGCGTCGCCCGGCGTCTTGTTGCGGTTGCCGCTGCCGTCGTACGTGGTCTCGTACGTGAAGCCGCTGCCCGGCCCGATCGCCTGGCTGTCCAGGTACGACGAGTTGTCGCCGTCGGGCGTGTGCAGCCACTGGTGCGCGTGCAGGTGGAAGATGTGGTGCTCCTTGGGGCCCGCGTGCAGGTTCCGGAACTTGACGTGGTCGTTCAGGTAGCTGTGGTAGACGTTCGACGGGTCGTCCGGGTACAGCGCCTTCGTCGCCTTGGGGCCCGGGATCAGCTCGCCCGTCGCATCCGTCGCGTTCGCCGGCACGTCCACCACCATGGCCGGGTCGCCCACCGCCCACGAGCTGAGGAAGAACTCCTCGTACTTGCACTCGGTGCAGTCGCCCATCGGGCCCACGCCGAACCGGTTCGCCAGGATCTCCGCGCCAATCCCGCCCGAGCCGTAGTTGATCGCGAACGCGTCACGGCCGCTGTGCAGCGTGAACTCGAACTCGGGGTCGTCGAAGATCGGGAACGCCTGCACGATCCCGATCTCGTCGTGGAAGATGATCGTGAACTCCCGGAACGGCTTGTTGCGGTTGCGGAGCACTTCCACGTCCGCATACGTGCCCGGCGGGAACTCGCCGAGGTTCGGGCCCGCGATGATCGCGGTCAGGTCCGAATGCACGATCTCGTTGTTCTCGTCCAGCATCCGCAGGATCGGCAGGCCCGCGAACCGGTGGCCCGGCGGGTACTTCGCATTGTAGTCGATGATCGGCTGGCCGCCGGGCGTGCGCATCGGCAGCCCCAGCGAGTCCTTCGCCGTCGCGAGCTCCAGTTCCTCGCGCGTGACCTGGCTGCGCAGCCACACCGCGCCCCGCGGCTCGACGTTCACCGCGCCGAACAGTCCCCGCGCCAGCGAGCCGCCATCGCCCTCGCCGCCCGTGTTGGCTGCCGTGCTGTACAGCAGGTAGGTGCCTTCCCGCTCCGCGTAGAAGGTGTAGACCGCGGAGCCGCCCGGCGGGACGAGGCTGCTCGGGTTCTGGCCCACGTTCGAGCCGTCGTCCTCGATGTCGTCCACGAGCTGGAGCCCCGTCACGTGCACGCCCGCATCACGCGTCGCGGGCTGCTCGTCATCCACCTTCTGCGGCGCGAGCAGGTTCTGGAACTCGATGCGCAGGCAGTCGCCCACGTTCATGCGCAGCGTGAGCGGCCGCGGCCGCTTGTCCTCGCGCAGGATCGCGTTGCCCGGGCCCAGCGGCTCGCTGGGGTCCAGGGGCACGACATCTCGCCGCAGCGCGTAGATCATCGCGGCCGGGTCGAACGCGCCCAGCCGGTTGTAGAAGATCGGCTGGTCCAGCGCGACCACATCCGCCGTGATCGTGCGCGCGCACTCCTGCGCGGCGGCCCCGGCCGGCACCGCCAGCCCGGCCAGCAGCACGGCAAGGCCGGGAGCGCGTCGGCGACTCCTCCGAAGGAATCCGGCATGCGCCCGGTTTCGCTCCATGGTGCCCTCCTTGGCACGGAGACCTTGGTGCGCGGCCGCGCCGCTGCATCCGGGTGCGCGCCGCGCCGTTGCCGCGCACCTGCGTTCGACGAGTGCCAGGGAGCGGGGGCAACCGGTGTTCCCCTTCGGGCGAGCCGCCCTAAGCCCTTGTGAGATGGGACGCGCGCGGGCGTGACCGCCGGTATGGCCCGCGAGCCGCGCCGCACCGCAACGGTGCACCCGCGCTGCACGCCGCGCGATCGCGCTGCATTACGAAGCAGCACGGCACGGGCGACGCGAGCCGTTGACGCCGTCCGTGGCAGGCCCGTAGCTTGCCCACACTCTCCCGGACGTCCACACGCGCACGACAACCCGTTCCGCCGTGGCGCCACGATGGCCCGGCGCGAATCCCCCGTCGCCGGGCGCCCCCGCCACGGGCGCCGGTCGTTGGCCGGGGGACGGACCCACACCGAAAGGAGGGACTCATGCAGTGGGCTCTCCGCAGCATCGTCGCAGCCACGCTCCTCGCCGCGGTCGCCGCCTGCGCCGGATCGGATTCCCCCACGGCGCCGGCCGCGAGCGTCGGCCGGCCCCAGTTCGCGAAGGCCGGCGGCAAGTTCACGTTCCTGGACGTCGTGTTCCCGGACGGGACGAGCGGCATCATCGCTGCCGGGACCAAGGCGGTGAACAAGGGCACGTTCACCCAGTGCAGCTACTACTCGCCGGATTGGGAGGACTACCTCGGCGGCTTCGGGGATGACACGCTGCCCGCCGCGGACGTCGAGAATCCGGACGCGGTCCTGGCGTACTGCCTGAGCCACTTCCAGGACAGGAGCTAGGCCTCCGCCACGTCCGGCGCCCGCCTGCCCGCGCGGCGGACGCGCGCTCCGGGCCGCGGGGCCGCCTCCGCGCGCGGGCGGGCGGCGCGTCTTCACAGCGCCGGCCGCCTGCGAGCCCGTCGCCGCCTCCGCACGCGGGCCGGCGGCGCTCCCTCCCGGTTCGCGTCTTGCACTCGCTTCCCCGTGGGCTCCGCCACGCGCGGGGCCGGCAGGGTTCCGGTGGTGGCGGGCGTCCCCCCCGCCATCCCCGTCCCGCTCCCGGAGGCGAGCATGGCGCGCTACGACGACTTCCTCCACGGCCGACGCGGCATCCTCCGCGAACCCCACGCGCGCCCGAAGCTGGCCGGACCGCCGCTCGGTTACGGCTATCCGGCCGACGAGGAGGAGGTCGGCGGCGGGTACTACACGGGCGGGAGCGTGTACCGGGAAGTGACGGAACGCCCCTACCTGGCGGAGCGCGGGCTCCTGCGCAGCAGGGACTGGCGGCGGTTGGGCGGCGGGCCGGGTCGCGACTGGGACAGGGACCCGCGTGGCCGGCTGGGGGGACCCTACGTGGGCGAGTACCGCGCGAGGCTCGAGCGTGACCGCTACGGCCACACGCTGAGCCCGCCCGAGCAGTACCGCGGCGGCTGGTACACCCTCGGCGCCTACCGCGACCCGGCCGATCCGTGGCGTGGCTATCGCTGGCTGTTCTCCGGCTACCAGGGGCGGCGCTCGGATCGCGGCGTCGGCGGGCCCGGCTGGCGCCGGCGGCGCCGGAGGCGGTAGCGCGCGCAGCGCAGCCCCGCGCTATCGCGGGTCGGTCGTCAGCCCGTACGCCTGTAGCTTCCGCCGCAGGGTGTTCCGGTGGATGCCCAGCAGCTTCGCGGCACGGCCCATCCGCCCGCCGGCGAGCGCCAGCGCGCGGCTGATGTGTCGCCGCTCGAGCTCCTCCAGCGGCAACAGGCCGTCCGGCCGCGCGAGGGCCTCCGCCTCGCGCCCGGCCGGCCCCGCCTCGGGCGCCGCCGAACCCCCGCCGCGGATGCGGGCCGGCAGATGCTCGGGCAGGATCATGTCGCCCGGACACACGAGAACCGCCCGCTCGACGACGTTCTGGAGCTGCCGGACGTTGCCCGGCCACGGGTACGCGAGCAGCGCCGCGTACGCCTCCTCCGAGAAACGACAGGCGCGCCGGTTGTACTCCCGGCAAAACTGCCGCAGGAAATGCTCGGCCAGCAGCCCCACATCCTCGCCGCGCTCCCGCAGCGCAGGCAGCGTGATGACGACGACGGCGAGCCGATAGTACAGGTCCCCGCGAAAGCGCCCCGCCTCGGTCTCCCGCTCGAGGTCCCGGTTCGTCGCCGCCACGACCCGCACGTCCACCGGCTGGGGCGCGCCGCCGCCCAGGCGCTCGATCTCCCGCTCCTGCAGCACGCGCAGCACCTTGGCCTGCATCGCCGGGCTCATGTCCCCGATCTCGTCCAGGAACAGCGTGCCGCCGTTCGCGCGCTCGAAGCGCCCCAGCCGCCGCGTCGACGCGCCCGTGAACGCGCCTCGCTCGTACCCGAACAGCTCGGATTCGAGCAGGCTCTCCGGGACCGCCGCACAGTTCACCGCCACGAACGGGCGCGCGGCCCGCGGGCTGTGCGCATGCACCACCCGCGCGAGCAGCTCCTTGCCCGTCCCGGTCTCACCCTGCACCAGCACCGTCGCCCGCGTGGGCGCCACCCGCATCGCCAGCTCGAACGCCGCGAGGAAACGCGGGCTCCGGCCCACGATGCCGTGCGCACGCAGCCGGGAGTCCAGCTCCGCGGCCGGGCCGAGCACCCGCGCCGCCAGCGCCGCCAGCTCCGCCCGCGCCGGCGGCAGCGACACGACGTCGACCGCCCCCCGGCGCAGCACCTCCGTCCGCAGCGCCGGAGACATCGTCCGGTCCAGCACCACCACACACCGCCCGATCCCGGCCAGACGCGCCGTCAGCTCCGCCGTCAGCTCCTCGCCCACAGCCGTGTCCAGCAGCACCGCCGCCCAGCACTCCCGCCGCGCCCGCGCCAGCCCCGCCCCCAGCCCCGCCTCGGACACCAGCTCGGACGCACCCAGGGCATCCGCCACGGCGCGCACCGCTTCCCGCTCGGGCGTGAGCGCCAGGATCCGGCCAGGCGTGGCCCGCCCGGAACCATTCGCGTCCTGGCATCGATCGACCGCCTGCACAGCAGATCACCCCGCTATGCGATGGATCCGGTCACCATCGTGGCGCGCGCCGGAGCGAAGACACCGGCGCCCCACGACCCGTCCCCCGGCGCGCGACGCAAGGACTACGTTCTTTCCTGGGACCGAGCACCCGGCCGGCGAGGACACGCCTCTCCCCGCGCCGGGAGGGGAACGCCGCGTCGCGGCTGGAGCAGAACGAATCGGTGTGGCGAGCCCGGCGACGCCGCGGCGAGCGCGGTCGCCGACATCTCACTCCGCTCGAACAACGTCCGATGCCACACGAAGCGCCGACGAATCACTCGGCAATTCGCGCCGCGCCGGGCAACGTTTTGCTCCACGCTTGGAAATCGCGATGGGAGCCACAAGATAACCTGTGCCCCGACCTGGCGCAATCTCTGTAAATAAACCAAAGACATATGCAGGAAAACCTCGCCTTGCAGCGACAGTGACCCAATCGTGCCGATTTGAGGATCACCATCACATTACTTTTCTGTTCGCCTAACGCATGAGAACGCAACGGGCGGCCGCGGCGGCCTCACCCGGAAAGGGGGCAGGGGCGCTGTGGCCCCCACACCCTCCCGACCCACGCGCCGCCCGCTCTCCATTGCGCCCGGCCGGGCTCCGCCCCATCCTCCGCCCGTCACTCGAACATTCCAGGGCTTCGCACCGGACCCGACCATGAGCCGTTTGCCCGCGCTCTGCGCCATCGCCCTTCTCGCCCTTGCCCCCGGCTCCGCCCCGGCCCAACAGGGCGCCGGGACGTACGACCTCGTCATCGCCAACGGCCGCGTGATCGACCCGGAGTCCGGGCTGGACGCGGTCCGCAGCATCGGCATCCGCGGCGACCGCATCCTCACGATCGCGGAAGGCCCGTTGCAGGGCGCGCGCGTCATCGATGCCGCCGGCCTGGTCGTCGCGCCGGGGTTCATCGACCTGCACCGCCACGGCCAGGACGCCGAGAACTACCGCTACGCGGTGCTGGACGGCGTGACGACGGGGCTCGAGCTCGAGGTCGGCGTCGGCGACGTCAGCGCGTGGTACCGCGAGCGCGAGCCCGGGCAGCTCATCAACCACGGCGCCGCCGTCGGCCACATCCCCGTGCGCATGGCGGTGCTCGGCGACCCGGGCGAGTTCCTGCCCAGCGGCCCGGCCGCGGAGCAGCCCGCCTCGGCCGAGCAGCTCGCGGAGATCGTGCGCCGCATCGACCGCGGCCTGCGCGAGGGCGCGGTCGCCGTCGGGCTCGGGACCGCGTACACGCCCGCCGCCTCACGCGATGAGATCCTCGGAGTCCTGCGCGTCGCCGCGCGGCACGGCGCGTCCGCGCACATTCACACGGGCGGCCCGCTGCGCGGCATCACCGGCGCGATCGAGGCCGCCGCCGAGGCCGGCGCCGCGCTGCACATCGTGCACATCAACAGCACGGCCGGCTCGCGCATCGCGGAGATGCTCGAGGCGGTGGCCGCCGCGCGCGCCCGGGGCCAGGATGTCACGACGGAGGCGTACCCCTACGCCGCGAGCGCCACGCGCATCGAGTCCGCGCTGTACGACGACTGGGAGAGCCGGCCGGACGAGTGGTTCCGGACGTTCGAGTGGCCGGAGACCGGCGAGCGCCTCACGCGTGAGACGTTCGCGAAGTACCGCGAGGTCGGCGGTACCGTCATCCGCCACAGCAACCGCGAGGAGAACGTGCGCATCGCAATTGCGAGCCCGCTGACCATGATCGCGAGTGATGGCGGCCCGAACCGCAACGGCAAGGGCCACCCGCGCGGCGCCGGCAGCTTCACTCGCGTGCTGGGCCGCTATGTGCGCGAGCAGGGCGCGCTCTCGCTCGCGGAGGCGCTCGGCAAGATGACGATCATGCCGGCGAAGCGGCTCGAGGCGCGCGTGCCGGAGATGAAAGACCGCGGCCGGATCCGCGCCGGCGCGTTCGCCGACCTCGTCGTCTTCGACCCGGACCGTATCATCGACCGCGCGACGTACCGCGAGCCCGTGCTGCCGCCAGCCGGCATGCGCTACGTCATCGTGAACGGCGTGCCCGTCGTCGAGGATGGCCGCATCGTGGATGGCGTCGCGCCCGGCCGCGCGATCCGCGCTCCCATCGCGGCCGGCGCGAGCCGCTGAGCGGCAGGCGGCCCCGCGGGCCGTGCACCACGGCCACCTCCATCCGTGACGACACTCGCCTGGATCGTGCTGAGCGGGATCCTGATGAGCGTGATCGCGCTCGTCGGGAGCGTCACGCTGCTGCTGCGACCGGAAACCCTCCGCCGCCTGCTCCGGCCGCTCGTCGCGTTCGCCGCCGGCACGCTGCTCGGCGGCGCGCTGCTGCACATGCTTCCCGCCGCAATCGAGGAGACAGGGCCGCGGCCCGACGTGTTCCTTGCCGTGCTCGGCGGCTTCGCGCTGTTCTTCGCCGTCGAGCAGTTCCTGCACTGGCACCGTTCGCACCGCGGCACGGCCGACGGGCCCAAGCCGCTCACCTACCTGATCCTGATCGGGGACGCGCTGCACAACCTGATCGGCGGACTCGGCGTCGCCGCCGCGTTCGTTGCCGACACCCGCGCCGGCATCGGCGCCTGGCTCGCCGCCGCCGCGCACGAGGTGCCGCAGGAGCTGGGCGACTTCGGCGTGCTCGTCCACGGCGGCTGGCCCCGCGGGCGCGCGCTGCTCTTCAACGTGCTGTCCGCGGTCACGTTCCTCATCGGCTCGCTCCTCGCCTACCTCGCCTCCTACCAGGTCGACGTGGCGCTGCTCCTGCCCTTCGCGGCGGGAAACTTCCTCTACATCGCCGCATCGGACCTGATCCCCGAGGTCAAGCACGGCGCCGGGCCGGGCGCGAACCTGGTCAACTTCGCCGCGCTGAGCGCGGGCATCGCGCTACTCTACGTGATCCGGATCCTGCTCGGCTGAACGGGAACGCCCGGGCAGGCGGCCGGGCAGCGTCGGCGGGCCGGGGAGCCGGCGGCACCACCGCGTGGCCTTCGCCGCGTAGCGCCACACCACAGCGCCATCTCCTCCAGCAGGCCCTGGTTGCGTCGCGCCATCGCATGGCGCCACGGCGCCCTCGGCCGGCCGGAATCGCCTAGGTGGGAGCGGACCGCGTGGCCTTCGCCTGGCGCCACGGCGCCCGGCGGTTCAGTGGCAGGGGCGGCCGCGGTAGGTGGGCCTGGGGCCCGCGCTGATCACCGTCCGCAGCGCGGGGCAGCCGACGACCCACACCGCCACCGCGGCGCCGTGCGGGTTCAGCCCGGCGGCCGTGAGCCAGCCGCGCTTGACCTTGCCGACCGTGCCCGGCTCGTACAGCGGGACGCCGAGCGGGTCGTCGGCCGCGCCCGCCTCATCGGGCGCGAGCGGCGCCGGAACGGGGAACGCGGGCATCTCGGTGAGCGGCGCGGGCGGCGTGCCGGCGAGCCGGGGCGCGAGCCCGCGGACGGCGGCCGGGTCCGGCAGCGCGGGCGCCGGCTCGACCGCGGCGAGCCGGGCCTCGGGTTCGCGCAGCCGGATCAGCTCCGGCGGCCGCGGCTCGATGGGGCGCACCGCCTGGACGCGTGGCAGCAAGCGCATCGTCTTGCCCGCCCCGGCGGGCGGCGAATCCACCCGGAGCCGCACCAGCGCGAAGGCGAGGGCGTGCACGACGAGCGAGACCGCGAGCCCGATCCCGATCGAGCGGCGCCGGAGCGCCTCTTGCCGTCCGCGTCGATCCATCTGCCGCCCACTCCATCCGGGATGCCCGTCCCATTGTAAGCGCACGGCCCGCCGGCCGCCACCCGGCCGCGATCGCCCGCCTTCCGCCAGCGCCGCCCGCGGGGTATGTTGTGCGCCGCGCGACGCGTGCGCCGACCGACCCCGAACCGTACCGTACCCGACGTGCACGACGACCAGATCCTCGTCCACCTGCTCGCCAGCCGCGCCTACCGCGAGGGCGAGTTCACGCTCTCTTCCGGCCGCAAGAGCAGCTTCTACCTGGACGCGAAGCAGGTGACCTACGACCCGGAGGGCATCCGCCTCGTCGGCGCGGCCGTCCACACCCTGATCGCGCCGTTCCGCGTCCAGGCGGTCGGCGGCCTGACGATGGGAGCGGACGCGATCGTCGCGAGCGTCGTGTTCGTCTCGGCCGAGCGCGGCGCGCCGATCCCCGGATTCATCGTCCGCAAGGAGGCCAAGCAGCACGGCCTCCAGAAGCGGATCGAGGGCATCTTCCCGCCGGGCGCGCGCGTCGCCGTGGTCGAGGACGTCCTCACCTCCGGCGCCTCCGCGCTCCGCGCCGTCGATGCGGTGCGCGAGGCCGGCGGCGATGTCGCCGTCGTCGTGGCGCTCGTGGACCGGCAGGAGGGCGGTGCCGCGACGATCGAGCGGGAGGGCATCCCGTTCCGCGCCGTCACCACGCTCGCTGAGATCCGCGAGGCGTTCCACGCGGAGAAGCGCTGATCCGGAGACGCCTCCGCGCACCCGCTACGCCTTCGGCGCTGCGCCGTACCGCTTCGCCGCGCGCTCCCGCGCCCGCGCGATCTGCTCCGCGCGGCTGCGCGGCGGCGCGTTCGTGACCAGCCGCTCCAGCAGCTCGCGCGTGATCGCGGCCACGTGCTCGACCGCATCGTTGAACGCCGCCTCGTTCGCCTTCGACGGCCGCGTGAAGCCGCTGACCTTGCGCACGTACTGCAACGCCGACGCCCGGATGTCCTCCTCAGTGGCCGGCGGATCGAAGTTGAACAGCGGCCTGATGTTCCGACACATGAGACGTTTTCTCTCCACTCGTGCCCTGCGCCCGGCGCCCTGCGGGTGCGGCACGGCTCCGGGTTCAGGGCGCCACGATGGCACTGCGGACCAGCCACACGTCGGTCTGGTCGATGAACGCGAGGCCGTCGGCGCCCCAGCGAACGATGCGAGCCCTCATTTCCGCGGGATGCCCCAGGTCGTACCCAACGGACCCCGGCGGCCACCGTCAATCGTCCGGCCGGGGGCGGCGTGGCGCCGGTGCGGCCTGGCCGCCCCGGCCCTAATCCTTGTACGGGTCGTACTCGTTCTCGCCCGCCATCACCACGACCAGCGGCCGCAGCGTGTGGAGCACCTCGATCGTCCCGCCCTGCGCGGCCAGCACCTCGGGCAGACGGCGGTAGACGTGCGGGCTCTCGTCCGGCCCGCCGCCCCGGAGCACCACGCCCTTCTTCCGCATCCAGGCGTGCATCATCTCCGGGCTGACCAGCCCCGGCTTCACCACCTCGCCCGTCCGGCGCCGCCGCTTCCCGGCCGCCGCCGTCCGGCTCATGATGCGGCCCGCGCCGTGCACCGTCGAGAACAGCGCGGCGCGCTGGGCTTCGCGCGTCGCCTCATCCGCACGCTCGGGCGGCGTGCCCTGGACGATCACCGCCTCGTCGCCCATGGACCCGCCGATGAACCCCTTCTGCCCCGGGAACGCCGGCGTCGCGCCCTTGCGCACCACGATGTACTCCTCCCCGTCGTGCGTCTCGCGCCACGCGAAGTTGTGGTGGTTGTGCACCAGCTCGAGCTCGCGCCCGCCCAGGATGGCGACGACCTTGCGCGCCACCCACTCGCGCCCCGCGTAGGCGTACCGCCCCGCCAGCTCCATCAGGTGCCAGTAGTCGTGGCCGAGTGGCGCGTCCAGCTCGAGCAAGACCTCGCGCTCCGGCACGCGCTCGCCCCACGCCCGGCCCTGGCCGAGCGCCAGGAACGCCGACGCGATTGTGTGGCCGAAGCCGCGCGAGCCGAAGTGCACCCCGACCCACAGCGCGCCCGTCTCGTCCGCGAACACATCCACGTAGTGGTTCCCGCTCCCCACCGTGCCGAGCTGCGCCCGCGCCTTCTCGCGCAGGTTGGCCCGGTGCTTCGGCGGGACCGCGCTCCAGGCCGGGTCATCGAACAGCGGGTGGTCCACCGGCGCATCGTCCGACCGGTTCTTGCGGCCGATGCCGAAGCTCACCTGCTCCTGGATCTCGTCCGCCAGCTCGTTCAGGCGCCGGCTGACCTGCTGCTCGGTCGCGCCCAGGTCCGCGAGCGTGAGGTCCGTCCGGATCGCGGCATTGCCGCACGCGATGTCGAACCCCACACCCACCACGGAGACCCGGTCGCGGTACGCCGCCACGCCGCCGATCGGCATGACGTAGCCCACGTGCCCGTCCGCCATGAGCGCCGCCCGCTCCGCACGCCGCGCCACCTCCCGGATCTGCGCCAGCGTCTGCTCGTCGTGCTGACCGAAGATCCTCATCTGGCTATCCCGGCCCCTCCCGTTCGATGCCCACGAGCACGTTTACGTGCACGTGCACGTACTCGTGCACGTGCACGTACTCGTGCACGTAAACGTACTCGTGTACGCGCCCCTCAATCGCTCACGCCCCGCGACGACAGCAGCTTGACCAGCCGGTACAGGAACTCCTGCCCCTCATAGAACGCCTCGACCGGGATGCGCTCGTTCATCCCGTGCGCGAAGGTCTCGCCGTAGAACAGGCCCGACACGCCGTACACCGGGATTCCCGCGTTGCGCAGGTACAGCCCGTCCGTCGCGCCGGTGGACATCGTCGGCACCACCGGGACTCCCGGCCACAGCTCCGCGGTCACGCGCTCGATCGCGCCCAGCACCTCCTCCGTCAACGGCGATGGCGGGCTGTCCTTCGCCTCGTCGACCGGCGTGATCCGCAGCGTGGGCACGGCCGCCACGCGCTCGAGCGTGCGCTGCACCTCCGCCGGATCCTCGTCCGGCAGCAGCCGGCAGTTCACGTTGGCCCGCGCCCGCTGCGGCAGCGCGTTCGGCGCGTGCCCGCCCGAGAGCATCGTCGCGACGCACGTCGTCCGCAGCATCGCGTTCAGCCGGTCATCAGCGCTCAACACGCGGATCGCCATCGTATCCGTCTCGTCGGCGAGCAGCCGGCGCATCGCATCCGCCAGCTCCGGCTCCGCCTGGTCCGCAGAACGCTGGAGGTACGCGCGGGTCACCTCGTTCAGCCGCACCGGGAACCGGTGCACCGCGATCCGCGTCAACGCGAGCGCCAGCTCGTTGATCGCGTTGTCCTCGCGCGGCCGCGACGAGTGGCCGCCCGGGTTCGTCACCTCCAGCGTGAAGTCCAGGTACTTCTTCTCCGCCGCCTGCACCGTGTTCGCCACCCGACGCCCGTCCTCCACGATCCCGCCGCCGCCTTCGTTCAACGCGAGCGCCGCGTCGATCAGCTCGCGACGGTTCTCCAGCAGCCAGCTCACGCCGTTGGCCGGCCCGCCCTCTTCGTCCGCCGTCAGCGCGACGATGATGTCCCGGTCCGGGACGTAGCCCTCTGCCTTCAGCCGGATCAGGTTCGCGATGTAGATCGCCGCCTCGTCCTTGTCGTCCGCCGTACCCCGGCCGTAGAACATGCCGTCCCGCTCGATCAGCTCGAACGGCGGCAGCGTCCAGTCCGCGGGGTCCGCCTCGACCACGTCGATGTGCGCGAGCAGCAGGATCGGCTCCCCACCCGTGCCGCGCCCCCGCAGCCGCGCGACCAGGTTCCCCTTCCGCGGCATCGGCTCCACCACGACGACGTCCTCCTCGGGGAACCCGGCGGCGAGCAAACGCCGGCGCATCGCCTCCGCCGCGGCGGTGTTGTCCCCCTCGCTGTTCGTCGTGTTGATCTCGACCAGCTCTTCCAGGATCTCCCGCGCCAGCCGTTGCCAGCGTTCAGGCGAGCGGTTCCCCTCCTGCGCCGAGGCGGGCGGGCCCACCAGGACGCTGATGGCGGCGAGCAGCGCCGCGCACGCTCGATGATTCATCGATCCACGCTCCGGGGCTTGAACCTTGACCGGTTTCGCGGGGCCCGCCCGCGCCGCGCCGGCTCCTCTCCGTGGGGGCGTGCGCGGCGCGCCGGGCCCGCGGCTCCGGCCAGCAAGATGCGGTTCCGGGCGACGGCGGGACAGGGTCGGGCGGAAATGCGAAAACCCCCGGCCACCGGACGGGTCCGGTTGCCGGGGGTTCCCGCCACTGGCGGGAGTGCCCTCCGTTCGGCTTGGCGGGCCGCGCCTTTCGGACGCGGCCGGAGCGGCGCTCCCTCCTACCCCGCGCCACGCGGCCTGTGGTCGGGGCTGCCCCTGGCCTGGGGGCCGCTCGGCTGCGGCCAGTGACCTCGCAACCGGCTCACCGGGTCCGAACCCCCGGGGAGCACGCCCCCGGGAAGCGTCCTTCCCGAGGACTCGCGCCGACGGTCCGCGGACCGCTCGACCGCCGACGCGAGCCCCACCTTAGCGCACGGCATCGCAGAGGTCAAGAGTCTCGTTCGTGCGCGTAAGTCACCGCGATGACATAACTTAGGGCGCCCGGGATGAAGATGGCCCAATCCCGTGCTGTGGCGCGGCGCGCATCCACACACGCCCCACCAGCTTCCTCGATTGTAACAATTTGAATCCACCGGCAAACGAGACTTGTCCACCGTCTCCGGCCCCGCTTTCCACGCGACCATGGCCGCTTGTGCACAGCTCGCGTGGAAAACACCGGCCGGCGGCGCCGCCGGGGCCGCCCCACCGGCGCGCGGATGCCGCGGCCGGATCAGCGCTCGATCGCTTGCGCCCGGCGGCGGCGCGCCCAGCCCCACGCCGGGCCAGGCACGGGCCCGCGGCGACCCGGCGCCAGAGCCGCGCTCGCATCGCTCGCGCGGCTCTGGCGCCGGGTCGCCCGCTTGGATAGCTTCCGTGACGCGACGGTGCCGTCACTGGTCCCTCCGCCCCGTTCAGCATCCGCGTAGGAGGTCAAACCCATGCGAAGGTCCGGGCCGCTCGTCGGAGCCCTGCTGTTCCTCATCACGTCCGCGGGGGCAGGCTTCATCGTCCAGAGTCGCGGGACGCAGGATGCCGAACGGCTCTTCTCTCAGGTGTTCCGGCACATCGAGCAGCACGCCGTCGAGCCGCTCAGCCGGGATGATGTCTACGAGAAGGCGATGCGCGGCCTCATCGAGCAGCTCGATGACCCCTACGCCGCGCTCTACTCTCCGGAGGAGATCGCCCGCTTCTCCCGCGAGCAGGTCGGCTCCGCGTACGGCGGGCTCGGGATGCAGATCGAGGATCAGCGCGGCGTCGCCACCGTCACCCGCGTGTTCCCCAACACGCCGGCGGAACGCGGCGCCGTGCGCGCGGGCGACCGCATCATCGAGATCGACGGCGAGCCCACCCGCGGCCTGAAGCTGGAGGAGGTCTCCGAGCGGCTGCTCGGCCGCCCCGGCACCCAGGTGGAGGTCGCCTTCGCGCGCGCTGGTGTGCCGGAGCCCATCCGGAGTCGGTTCACCCGCGCCGTGATCCACATCCCTGCCGTCCCCTTCGCCATCCGGCTCGACGGCAAGGTCGGCTACATCCCGCTCCAGCGCTTCAACGAGAACGCGACCCAGGAGGTCGCGAACGCGCTACGCACGCTCAAGCGGCAGGGGGCCTCCGCCTTCATCCTGGACCTGCGGGGCAACGGCGGCGGCAGTCTCGAGGCGGCCGTGGACATCAGCGACCTGTTCCTGCAGCCCGGCCAGACCATCGTCACGGTGCGCTACCGCAGCCAGCCGACGGACGTGTACAGGGCGCATGGCCGCGCGGTGCTGGAGGACGAGCCGCTGGTAGTGCTCGTGGACGGCTACTCGGCCTCCGCCTCCGAGATCGTGGCCGGCGCGCTCCAGGACCACGACCGCGCCGTGGTCGTGGGCACGACCACCTTCGGCAAGGGGCTGGTGCAGAACGTCTACGGGCTGCACGGCGGCTGGGCGCTCAAGCTGACCACGGGCAAGTGGTACACCCCCAGCGGCCGCCTCATCCAGAAGGAGACTGGCCGGCAGGAGAACGGCCAGGAGGAGAGCCGTGCCGCAGCCGGCCCGGATTCGGCCGCCGGGCGGCAGGTCTACCGGTCCGATGCCGGCCGTCCGCTGTTCGGCGGCGGCGGGATCGCGCCGGACCTGTACATCGAGCCCGACACGCTGGACACCGAGGCCCAGGAGTTCCTGCGCGCGCTCGGCTCCGCATCCTCCCAGGTCTACGTCGCGATCTACGACCTCGCCCTCCGCTGGAAGGACCAGGTCCGTGCGGACTTCACGGTGCCGGCGGCGTGGCGTGCCGAGCTGTACGAGCGCCTGGTCCGCGACAGCGTCACACTGCCGCGCGAGGCGTTCGACGCCGCCGCACCCTTCGTCGACCGGCTGCTCGAGCAGCGGGTGGCCGCGCTGGCCTTCGGCGACTCCGCCGCGTTCCGGCGCGTGAGCCGCCACGACGCCCAGCTCCAGGCGGCGCTGGACCTGCTCCGCGGGAGCGGCACGCAGAAGGAGCTGTTCGCGCGCATCGCCAGCTCCTCCGGCGGGCGATCACTCGACTGACGCGGGCGCGCGGGGCCCCGGCGCGCGGGGCCGGGGGCCGCGAGGCCGCCGGCCCCGCGCCGCATCCGTGGCGCTCCCTGACCCGCGGACAGACGCCTCCCGGGCCCTCGCGGGGCCCGGGAGGCGTCTCCTTTTCGGCGCCCCGGCCCGCTCAGAACCGCCCCGGCCTGAACCGCCGGACGGTGAAGTACACCTCGTCGTCCGCGGTACCGTGCTCGTAGTCGATGTCCGCGAAGCGCGGGTAGCCGTACACGTCGTCGTACTCGACGTCCAGGTAGTCCGCATGGCGGTTGATCGCGTCGCCGATCACCTCGAAGAGCCCGTCGATGGTGCGATACAACGGGAGGTACTCGTCGGGCACGGGGGCGCCGTTGTCGGCGTACACGGCGCTGTGCACGGCGCCGTTGCGGACCCGGACGGTGACGGGGCGGTAGAGGTCCCCGACGCAGTAGCAGTGCAGCTCGAACTCGTAGCGGTAGTCGCTCAGGCCCTCGCGCCGCCAGCGGTCGCGGGCGCGCTCCAGCTCGCGGGCATCGTAGCCGTCAGGGCCGAATGCGTACTCGCATGCGCCGGCGGGGAGAGCCAGGGCCGCCACGAGGAGGAGCCGCCGGACGATGTGAGGAGCGACGTTGCTCATGCTGCGCCTCCGGTGTTGCCGCGCACCCGGCATCGGGCGCGCCCCTGCCCCTGAAAACTCGCCGGGCACCCGCTGCGTCACAGTCAACCGCTGCCAGCACAGGGGTGGGGGCACGGCGCAGCCCGGCGCTCGCGCGCGGCGGCGGCCTCCCGTCCTCCGCGCCCGGCCCGTGAGCGCGGTGGGCGGCGGTGCCGCGACGCAGCGGTCCGGAAGGCGAAGGTGGCTTCTCAGGAGGCGACCCGGGGGCGGCCCCGCACCGCGGACCCGGCCAGGACCATTTCAGCCAGCCCTGCCCTCCGCCCACTCCCGGTACGCCGTTGGCACGCCCTCGCGGAAAGACGCGAACCGCGGCGTCCAGCCCAGCTCCGCGGCGCGGCGCGTGACGACCGCCTGGTCCAGCACCAGCGCGTCCACCGCCTCGCCCATGAGCGCGCGCGCCTCGGCGAGCGGGATGCTGCGCGTCGCGCCGCCCCGGCCCGCGGCCTCGGACACCAGCCGCGCCAGCTCCTCCACGGGCAGCGGCGTCCCATCCACGGCGTGGAAGATGCCCGTCGCTCGGCGCTCCGCGATGCAGCGGTACAGCCGGGCGTTGTCCTCTCGATACACCAGGGACCAGCGATTCTTGCCCTCGCCCGCGTACGCGGCCGCGCCGTCCCGCTCCGCGCTCGCGAAGAATCCGGCCAGGAGGCCGCCCCGGCCGCCGTACACCATCCCCGGCCGCACCACGGCCGTCGCGAGGTCCGGCCCCGCCGCAGCGAGCACCTTTCGCTCGCACTCCGCCCGCCAGGCGACCAGCTCGAACGCGGGGTCCGGTGGCCGGGACTCGTCTGCGGGCTCTGCGCCCGTGTTGCCCAACGACCAGACGCCCGAGGTGTAGATCAGCATCGGCGGCGGCTCGCCCTTCGCCCTGGCGAGCGCCCGGCGCCGCGCCGCGGCGAGGAGCGTTTCGACCGCGGCCGCGTCCAGCCGCGCGCGCGCCGCCGACGGCTCCGCGGCCGCGTGGATCAGCACCTCGTACTGCGCGGCGACGGCGCGGAAGCTGAGCGGATCGCGCATGTCTCCCACCACGGCGCGCGCGCCGAGCGCCTCGAGGTCGTCCGCGTGCTCCGCCCACCGGGTCAGGCCAGTGACCTCGTGGCCCGCGCGGACGAACTCGCGTACGATCGCGCTGCCCACATAACCGGTCGCGCCCGTCACGAACACGCGCAGCGGCCTCTGCTCGCTTTCCGACGTACTGGCTTCCATCGTGCAGCTCTCTCCAGTCATCGCGTCTGACCCGGAACTTACGGCGCGCAGACGGCCGACAACAGCCCGCGCGCTGCCGGCCGCACGACGTCGCACCCATGGTCCTGACGTTCCTGGGCACGAGAGGCGAGATCGAGGCGCGCACGCGCGCGCACCGCATGCACGCGTCGCTCGAGGTCGCGTACCGCGGACGTAGCGTGATGATCGACTGCGGCGCGGACTGGCGCGCGCGTGTGTGGCGGCTCGCGCCGAAGGCGATCGTGCTGACGCACGCGCACCCGGACCACGCCGCCGGGCTCGCGGACGGCGCGCCGTGCGCCGTCTGGGCCACCGACGAGACGTGGCGCGTGCTCGCGCGCTACCCCGTCGAGGACCGGCGGGTGCTACGGCCCCGCGTCCCCACGCGGATCCGCGGCATCACCTTCGAGGCGTTCCCGGTCGTGCACTCGCTGATCGCGCCCGCGGTCGGGCTGCGCATCACCGCCGGCCGCGCACGCATCTTCTACGTGCCGGACCTGGTCTACATCCCGGACCGCGCCGCGGCGCTGGGGCGCGTGGACGTCTACGTGGGCGACGGCGCGACGCTCGTCCGCCCGCTCGTGCGCCGCCGCGGCGACACGCTGATCGGCCACGCGGCGGTGCGCACCCAGCTCGGCTGGTGCGCCAGCGAAGGTGTGCCGCGCGCCATCATCGCGCACTGCGGCTCACAGATCGTGACCGCGGACGCGCGCGAGGTCGCCGCCCGCGTCCGGGCGATGGGCGAGGAGCGCGGCGTGCGGGCGGAGGTGGCGCGGGACGGATTGGTGGTCCGTTTGCCCTGAGGCGCGAGCGTCCGCGCACCGGCAACGCTCGGCTCGGCGCCTCCATCACCGCGCCGGCGTCAGTCGCTCGTTCACGGCGCTGAACGCGAAGCCCGGGCTCGGCCCGCCGGCGATCACGTAGATCGCGCCGCCGATCGCCGCGGCGCCCAGCCCGTGCCGCGCCGTGGGCATCCGCGGCAGCGACGCCCAGCGGCCGGTCGCCGGGTCGTACCGCTCGGCCTCGTCGAACGTCTTCTGCACATCACCAAACGTCTCGCCGCCGAAGACGTAGATCGCGCCGCGCAGCGTGACGACGGCGATGCCGCTGCGGCCGGTGGGCACCGGGGCCGGCGTGCTCCACGAGTCCGTCGCCGGGTCGTAGACCTCGTGCGCCGTCAGCGTCGCGTTGCCGCCGACGCGGCCGGCCACAACGTGGATCTTGCCGTTGACGGCGGCGGCGCCGGCGTGGTTCCGGGCGGTGGGCATGGGCGCCAGCCGCGTCCACTGGCCCGTGGCCGGGTCGAACACCTCGTGCGTGCCGACGGAGCTGCCGTCCGGCCCGACATTGTGCTCCGCCGGGTCCAGCGCGCCCGCGTTCGCCGCGTTGCCGCCGATCGCGTGGATCCTGCCATCCACCACGGCGAGGGACAGCGCGCCCCGCGGGGTGGGCAGCGGCGGGCCGTCCGTCCAGGTGCCGGCCGCGAGGTCGTAAATGCGCACCGCGCCCGTCGGCTCGAACGTGTTCTCCCTGAACCCGCCCACGATGTAGAGCTTGCCGTCCAGGAACACGAAGCCGGCGTGGTTGACGCCCTCCGGAATCGAGTCGGGCGACGTCGTCCAGCGGTCCGCGGCCGGGTCGTAGATGAACATCGCGCGCGGCGCGAGGGTGCCGCCGCCCGCGCGTGCGAACCCGCCGATCACGTACGCGAGCCGGCCGTCCGTCGCGACGCTGACCTCCGTTCGCGCCTCCGGCATGGGAGCGCGCGGCGTCCACTCGCCCTGCGCGGACGGCACGCCCGGCTCGCCGTCGCTGACCTGGGCGGCGCCGTCGCAGGCGGCGAGCAGGAGCGGCAGGAGCGCCGCGCCGGGGCGTACGAACGGCATCCCACGGGTCACCATCGCCGAACCTCCTCGCAAAAGGCCTGTCCACGCCACGCACGGGACCGGGGTCCGGGCCGGCGGCGACTTCACGCACCACCACGACCTGTCCACGCCGCGCACGGGTCCGGGGCCGCCGCGGCACGGCCGCACGCCCAGCCGGCCGGGCCGCACGCCCCGCCGCCCCGTTATGGCGCGTCGCCGTCCGCCCGGCCCGGCGGCGGGGCAGGGGCGCCCAGCCG
Organism: Longimicrobiales bacterium; assembly: GCA_036381195.1. Taxonomy (GTDB): domain Bacteria; phylum Gemmatimonadota; class Gemmatimonadetes; order Longimicrobiales; family RSA9; genus RSA9. The sequence continues at coordinate 35,595 of DASVDH010000002.1, forward strand.
CCCCAACCGCCCCGGCTGTCCCGGCCTCACGCCTGCCGCCGCCGCCTGGGCGGCGGCAAGGGCGCCCAACCGCCCCGGCTGCCCCGGCCTCACGCCGGCTGCCGCACTGGCCGGCGGCGGGAGGAGCACCCCAGCCCGGCCGGCCCTTGCCCCTCTGGCCCTGCCCGGTGTAACGTCTACCCGCGCAAACGTTGCTTGGCAGTTCATTTCGCCTGGAGGCGGCATGGACGTGCTACACCTGATCGGCCGGATCATCTTCGGCGGCTACTTCCTCTACAACGCGCTGAACCACCTCGTCACGGGCCCGGGCGCCCTCACCGGCTACGCGCAGATGAAGGGCGTGCCGGCGCCGAAGGCGGCGGTCTACGGGTCCGGCATCCTGCTCCTGCTCGGCGGGCTCAGCATCCTGCTCGGCTTCCAGCCGCGCTGGGGCGCGTTGCTCCTGATCCTCTTCCTCGTCCCCGTCTCGATCATGATCCACAATTTCTGGGCCGAGGAAGGGGAGGCGCGCATGGGCGACATGATCAACTTTGGCAAGAACATGGCGCTCGTGGGCGCACTGCTCGCTTTCCTCGCCATCCCCGAGCCCTGGCCCTACAGCGTGGGCGGCTGAGCCACGCACGCTGCCGCGCCCCCTCCCGCCCCGGGGAGGGGGCCTGCGTGCGCGCGGCGGGCTCGCTCACGCGGCCCTGGGCGGGAACTCCTTCCCCAGCTCCGCCGCCGTGCGCAACGCGAGGGCGCAGAACGTCAGGGTGCCGTCGGTGCAGCCGGCGGTCACGCACACCGGTGCACCGGCAATGAAGAGGTTCTCGTGGTCGTGCGTGCGCCCCCACGGATCGCACACGCTCCGCGCGGGGCCCTCGCCCATGCGGCAGCCGCCGCAGGGGTGATCCCGGAACTCGTCCACCCGCGTCATCAGCACGCGCCCCTCGCCCGCACGCGCCATCCGCTCGAACAGGGCGCGGATGCCCTGCTCCGTGTGGGCGCGCAGCGCCCGCGACTCCGGCGCGTCCCGCAGGTCGAGGCGAGGCAGCGGGTCGCCCCACGGCGTCGCACGCGCGGCGTCCAGCGCGAGGCGGCTCTCCGGCGACGGCAGCACGTCGTAGTACGCGCGCACGTGCGCGACGCCGGTCGCGGTCCGGCGCCGCCAGTCGGCGAGCACCTCGTCGCCCAGCAGCACGCGCCCATCCTCGCCGCGCAGCCGCGGCTCGCGACCGAACGTGCTCTCCCACACCCGCAGATCGTGCCGCACGTAGCGCTCGAGCCCGCCCGGGCGCATGAACTTCGTGCTGAGCAGCCCGTGCTGCGTGTTCATCCCCGGGTAGAGCCGGAGCGGCAGCTCGATGAAGGCGTGCACGCTACGGTGCCCGGCGATGTAGCGGCCAACCAGCCCCGAACTGTTGGCCAGCCCCGTGGGGAAGCGCGGCTCCGCGGAGAGCAGCAGCAGGTGCGGCGTCCACAGGTACCCGCCCGCCAGCACGAACGCGTGCGCGTGGAGCTCGATGGGCTCGTCTGGCTGGTCCCGGCTCACGGCGATGGCGTGGCTCACCCGCTCGGTATTCGGCTCGAGCACCAGGCGGCGCACCATCGTGCGCGGGATCAGCCCGACGCGTCCGGCCTCGACCAGCGCGCGCCACGTGAAGTCCGGCGAGTACTTCGCGCCGATCGGGCAGATCGGCGCGCACGTGTCGTTGCGGCAGCACGCCGGCCGCCCGCGGTAGGGCTGCGATGCCTTGGCCGAGGGCTGGCTCCACAACGGGACCCCCGCGCGTTCGCCCCAGCGCCGGAGCTGCTCGAGGTTGTACGTCAGCGGCAGCGGCGGCAGCGGATACGGTTTCGAGCGCGGATCCAGCTCCGGCGGGCCCTGCACGCCGGCCACGCCGATGCGCTCCTCCGCCTCCTGGTAGAAGGGGTCGAGGTCCTCGTAGGTGATCGGCCAGTCCTCGCCCACGCCGTAGAGCGAGCGCAGCCGGAAGTCCTCGGGACTGAAGCGCGGCGTCACGCCGCCCCAGTGCATCGCCTGGCCGCCCACCTGCATGGTGCGGCTCTGCATGCCGTCCACGGCCAGCCCGTCCACGTGGTCGTTCGGCCAGGGGGTCTCGCCGTAGGCGACGTAGCGCGCCCGCCGCGCCGGGCGCTCCTCCAGCGGCGCGGCATGGTCTCCCGCCTCGACCACGACGATGCGCGCCTCCCGCTCCTCGGCGAGCTTCTCCGCGACCATCGCGGCGGCGATCCCGGAGCCGATGATCAGGACGTCGCTCTCGATCACCATTTCACCTCACCGCCAGCGGCAGGCGGCCTCACCGCAAGAGCGGGCAACCAGCGCACGTGCCGGCCCCCGACCCCGCCGGGCCGGCGCTCAACCGTCGCGCGCGAGCTCGGGCGGCCGTGAGCCGGACGACGACAGCGGCCGGCAGCCCAGCCGGCCGATGCGCGCGCCGTAGCACAGGTCGGTCGCCTCCGGCGAGTCGTAGAAGAACGCGAGCAGCCCCACGGCCACGTGCCGCGCCTCGGCGGGCGGCGGCAACGCGTCCACCTGCTCCCGCGCGAGCTGTCCCCGCACCATCTCCTGCCGCACCGCCGCCTCGAGCTCCGCGAACGCGCGGCCGTGCCGCTGCCGCGCCTCCAGCTCCAGCGCGCGGAGCTGCGCGCCCCACCCGGGCACCGGGTCCGGCCCGCTGTAGCGCACCTCCGCGGCGCCGTAACGGTGGTCCAGCTCCGCGACCGGGCGGTACCCCGCCGCCCACGCACGGAACGCGTGCACCACACGGTCCACGCCGGCTTGGCCCAGCTCGGAGGGCAGGACGACCTCCGCGAGCGCGCGCAGGAGACCCGGGTCCAGCGGGTCCTGTGCGGCCGCCGCCTCGGCCGAGCCCGCAAACGCGGCAGGGGGCAGCACGGCCGCGGGCACGGCCGGCGCGAGCGTCTTGAGGAAGAGCCGGCGGGTCAGACCAGCCATCGTCGCGTGCCTCGTGACGGAGATCGGCAGAGGAGGATGTCAATGGTAGGACCGCGCGCCGGCCCGGCGCAACGGTCTCGCAGATCACGCTTCGTTCACACGCGTCGCTTGCGCGACGGGTACGAGGACGAGTACGGGTCGCGCAACGGTCCTGCCGATCACGCTTCGTTGGCACTCGCGCACCCGCCGGCGGCGAGCGCTCCACGGCATCGGCGCAGCGGCTCGCGGGCCACGGTCTGGCGCGCCTGACCCCGGGCGACCCCTCAGCGCCGCACGGCGATGATCTCGAGCACCGCGGGCGTGATCATGAGCGTGTGCGGATCGGCCGCGCGGGCCGCGAACGCCTCCGTGATGGCCTGCCCGCGTTCCGGCGCCAGCCGGCCGAGCGCGACCAGGCGCCGCACGCCGCTCTCGACGAACGAGCCGGGCCACTGCCACACGTAGTTCGATGGCGGGACGACGTCGATGATCGGGTTCAGCGCGCGTAGCTCGAAGCCGAGCTCCGCCAGCCAGCGCGGCAGCGCGAGCCCGATGTCCGGGTCGCCGCCGCTCTCGCGCCAGCTCTCGCTCACGGCGCGCACCAGCTCCTCCAGCTCCGGCAGGCGCGGCGTGAGGCGCCACGTCTCGTAATGGAAGTACTCGTGCATCACGAGCGTGCCGCCCGGCCTGACCGCGCGGGCGACCCGCTCCAGCAGGTCGCGCGGGCGCGTGACGAACGCGAAGACCCAGCGGGACCAGGCGCCATCGGCGCCCGTCACCGGCAGGGCGGCCTCATCCAGGTCGAGCTGGTGCGCCTCGATGTTCTCGAGCCCGCGCCTCGCCCGCGCCTGCTCGAGGACGTCGAGGAAGCGACGGGAACGGTCCACCGCGACCACGCGGCCCCCCGGACCCACGATCTCCGCCAGGTCCAGCGTCGCGTAGCCCGGCCCGCAACCCACGTCCAGCAACGTCTGGCCGACCGTGAAGCCGGCGCGCCGCCACGCATCGAGCGCGCGCGGCCGCCACACCCGGTGCTGGAGCCCCAGGCGCGCGACCTCCTCGTCGTGCGTGCCCAGCAAGTACTCTCGTTCCTCGGACATGCCGCCTCGCGGGGTTCTCGGACGCGCCGGCCGCGGGCCTGGCCCGACCGGAACGCGAGCCCCCGCGCGAGCAGCGCTCGCGCGGGGGCTCGCGTTCCCGGCGGCCGGCTCGCTCAGGTCGTCCAGGTGATCTCCTGCTCGATGGTGTGGCCGCAGACCTCGCCCTGCAAGGTCCGCTTCCCCTCCGTCAGATCCGTCACCTTGCTCAGGTCGACGATGCAGCGCCCGCTACGGCCATCGCTCGCGCTCCACTCGAACGCGCCCTCGACGCTCTCGGTGATCGGCTCGAAGACGCCCTCCGCCACCACCACGCGTGCCGCGAACGAGAGGTTCGGGTCGCCGTCGACGGTGAACGTCACGCTGTCGTGGGAGAAGCTGCACTCCTCGTGCGTGAGCGAGCCCCGCGCATCGTAGTCCAGGGACTCGGCCTCCTCATCATAGGCGAGGTCCACGTTCAGCGCGACCGCAACCGTGCCATCCACCGGGCACGGATGCGTGCTCGTGTGCTCGAAGCTGATGTTCCCGGGCATCGCGCTCGCCGGGTTGAGCAGAGAGGCGTCCGGCGGGTCGTTCTCCATGATGCCGACCCGCGCCGAGTCCGTGACCTCGACGAGCGCGGTCCACACCGCCTCCGCCTCTGCCTCCGTGAGCTGGTCGCCGCTGTAGCCCGGGCCGGCCGGATCGTCCTCGCTGCACGCGGCCAGCAGGGCGGCCATGGTCACCGCTACAGCCATCGTCGCACGCTTCATGGAACACCTGCCCGTGTTGCGGGCGCCCCCCGGGGGCGCACCTGGTCCATGCGGTCGGCGCCGTTGTGCGCCGGCGCCGCATCGCGCCTCTGATTTCGGGGAGAGCGGTAAAGTTACCGCCGGAAAGGGGGGCGGGTTCCACCGGCCCCGGGCCGATCCCGGTGGCCCCGGGTCCGCCCCCCCTGGCCCGGGGTCCGGCCCCCGGTGGCCCGGGGCCGGCCCCTGGTGACCCGCCTCGGGCTCGGCTCCTGGTGACCAGCCTGGCCTCGGGCGCCTGGTGACCGCCTCGATTCCGGATCCCGCCGGGCGCCGCCGGCCCGCGAATTGCCACGTTCGCCCGCGGCCCGCGCGTTGCCCGCGAGGCACCGGGGCGTCCGCGGCCCGCGCGTTGGCACCGGGCCGTCCGCACGCTCGCCCCGGGCGACCGATCATCGAGAAGGGACTCGCATGCACGGTGACCCGAGGACTGCCGCTCTGCCGCTGCTGGCGCTCCCCGCGATCATCGGCCTGCTCCTGGCCTGCGAGCCTGAGCCGGAGCCAGCAGCCGAAATCGAGACCCCGCAACCGCCGCCGGCCGCGGAGGCGCCTGCCGGGGCCGAGCCCACGCCGGACGTGCTCTACGGGGTCCAGGAATACGTCCAGGCGCAGGGCGCCACGGAGGTGCCCCCGTTCCGCTACGCCTCCACGGACCTGAACCGGGACGGGCGTCCGGAATCCGTCGTGCTGCTGCAGGGCGGGGAATGGTGCCGGGCGGGCGCCTGCACCATGCTCGTGTTCCGCGGGGACGACGAGGGCGCGCTCCTCATCTCGCGCATCCCGGCTGTCGGCGAGCCGATCCGGGTCTCCCCCCAGCAGACCGCGGGGTGGCAGGACCTCATCGTCCGGGCGCCGGGCGGCCAGGACGCCGTCCTGCGGTTCGACGGCACCGGCTACCCCTCCGACCTGTCGCGCCAGCCGGAGGCCCCGCCCGCGCAGGCCAACGCCGCGCGGCCGCTCGCCCTGGGCGAGGTCGTCCCTTCCCCCGAATCCTCCGGAGCCGGCCCGCCGTAAGGACGGCGAGAGCGCGCCGGGCCCGGGCCCGGCGCCTGGTCGGATCAGGAGGAGCCGATGGAGGAGACGCGGAAGCCGTCGCTGCTGGCGGAGGTGGCGACCTGGGTCATCATGGGCGCGGTCGCGCTCGTCGCGCTCAAGCTCGTGCTGGGCGTGCTCGGCGCCGTGCTCGGCGCCGCGTTCGGGGTGCTGAGCTTCCTGCTGTTCACGGTCGCGCCGTTCGCGCTCGCCGGCTGGGTGGTCATGAAGGGGGTCGAGCGGCTGCGCCGGCGGGACGCGCCGGCCGACTGACCGGCCGCCGCGCCGGTGAGCCGGGGCGCCCGGTCCCTACACGCGCACCAGGTTCCGCGCCACGAACACCAGGTTCGCCGGTCGCTCGGCCAGCCGCCGCATGAACCACGGGTACCACGCGGAGCCGTAGCTGATCAGCACGCGCAGCCGGTAGCCCTCGCCCGCCAGCCGCTCCTGGTCCGGCGTGCGGATGCCGTAGAGCATCTGCACCTCGAACGCGTCGGTGGGGACGTTCACCAGCCGGGCCATCTCCGTGATGCGGCGGACGAGCGGCACGTCGTGCGTGCCGAACGCGATGCGCAGGCCGTTGCCGCGCTGCGCCTTCTCGCGGAGCAGGCGATCCGCGAGACGCAGGTAGTTCTTGTCGATGTCCCGGCGGCTCTGGAACGCGCGGCTCGCCGGCTCGCGGTACGCGCCCTTCACCAGCCGGATCGCCGCGTCCCGCTCCAGCAACGTCTCCAGGTCGCGCGACGTCCGCAGCATGTTCGCCTGGACGCAGACGCCCACGTTCGCGTGCCGCGCACGCGCCGCCTGGTACAGCTCGAGCGTGCGGTCCGTGTACTGGCTCGACTCCATGTCGATCCAGACGGCCATGCCGTGCGCCTCCGCCGCCATCAGGATGCGCTCCAGCCGCGCCGCCGTCTCTTCCGTGCCCAGATCGAGCCCGAGCTGGGTCAGCTTGACGGAGATCTCGGTGTCCAGCCCTGCCTGTGCGATGCGCTCCAGCACCTGGACGTAGTGCTCGGCGACGGCATCCGCCTCTGCCGCGTCGGTCACGTTCTCGCCGAGCTCGGTCAGCACCGTCGCGATGCGCCGCTCGCCCAGCTCGCCCGCCGCGCGCAGCGCCGCGTCCAGGTCCTCGCCCGGCATGAACCGCCGCACGGCGGCGCGCGTGAACCAGAGGCGCGGCAGCCGCTCCTCCAACCACTCGCTCTGTGACGCCCGGAGCAGGACGTTACGCAGCATCGAACCGCCTTCCTTCCGCGGGTGAACGGGTCCAGGATGCCGGCCGCCGCAGCGGCCGTCAAGCATGCATACCCGCGCGGGGGGC
>DASVDH010000003.1:0-29636 GCA_036381195.1 Longimicrobiales bacterium
CCCCCCACGCCCGGCCGGACCCGGCCGCCGCGCGCGCGTGTCCGCCGCCGGCGGCGCGCGGGAGCCCGCCGCTGCCCCGGCCGGCGCGCCGGCGGCTGCCGGGACGGGGCGAGGCGCCGGCGGCGGAGAGCCGGCCGTGGCTCGCGCCGGCTTGCGCGTGCTCGTGATCGACGACGAGCCCGGGCTCCACCGCGCGATCCGGCGCGTACTCGAGTATTTTGGTTGCGAGGTCACGACATCGTCCACAGGAGAAGGCGGTCTGGAGTTGGCGGCCAGCGGCGAGTACGACATCATCCTCTGCGACATCCGCATGCCGGACCTGGATGGTCGGGAGCTGTACGACCGGCTCGAGAGAGACGCGCCGGCCGCGGCCCGCCGGCTCGCGTTCATGACCGGCGACACCGTCTCCGACGAGATCCGCCTGTTCCTCAAGGCAACCGGCCGCCCCACCCTGGCCAAGCCCTTCGGTCGCGAACAGCTCGCTGCGTTCCTGCGCAGCATGGGCGTGGAGACCGCGTAGTGCGCGGGCAACGCGTCACGCCCGGCGACCTGGGCGCCCGAGCCCACGCGCCGCCGCACGCCAGTGCGGTGAGCATGACCACGCTCGCCCGCCTGCGCGCGACCACGATCTCGCTCGCGGCGCCCGACCCGCTCGCCGGCGAGGCGCTGGAGCAGGCGAAGATCCGCCTGGCCGGCGTGCGCGCCGAGCCTGTCGGCGAGCCGCGCGGCGAGCCGGCCGGCGGCGAGCCCGCCCAGCGCGGTCGTGGCGGCACCGATGCCGCAGACTCCGCACCGGGCGGCCGTGACGCGGCCTGGGTCGGGCTCGCCTGCCTCGCGACCGGCCAGTTCGAGCTCGCCGCCGACGTGCTGCGCTTCCTCGCCCGGCGGCAGGGCGCCGGCGAAAAGCGTGCGGCCGCCGGGCGCGAGGGCCCGGCCGGCCCCGTGGAGACCTCGACCGCGCCGTACCCGCTGCTCGCGGCGGCGTACGCCGCCTGGACAGCGGACCTCGCGACGCTCGGCGGCAATGCGCCCGACGACGGCGTGCACCGCCCGTCCGCGCTCCTGCCCGGCGCCGCGCCGGACCCGCTACTCGATTGCGCGAGAGAAAGTCTCACTGCCTACGCGGCCGGGCGGTCGGAGGCCGCGTTCGAGCACTGGCGGCGCTGCATCCAGCGCCTGGTCGCGGAGGGAGCGGAACGGCGGGAAGTCGCGCCCGCAGACCGCCTCACCGCCGACTCCGGGCCGGCCGTGGCCGCGGCGAACGTCATCATCCCGCTCGTGTATGGGCTGCTGGGCGCGGAGCCGGACGCGTTGCGCCATCGGCTGCGGCTGCGGTTCCAGCCGCCTGCCGCGTGGGACCGGCTCCACGTCGAGCGCCTGCGCATGGGGGACGCCGAGGTTTCGCTCCGATACCACCGCGAGGGCGCGCGCCACACGCTCCGCGTCGAGCAGACGCGCGGCGCCGCGCCGCTCCGGCTCGTGCTCGAGCCGCTGCTCCCCGCCCGCCGCCTCGCCGCCGCCCGCGTGGACGGACAGGACGCGCGCCTGGACGCGCGGCCCGCCGGCGAGCGGCTCCTCGTTCCCATTCAGCTCGTCCTGGACCACGAACGGAGTCTGGAGATATATGTCGGAGACGATTCCGCCGACGACGCCTGCTGAGGCCCTCGGCATCGAGGGCAAGCCCGCGCCGCTAGCGCCGGCATCCAAGCGCCGCCGGATGGTGATCGGCGCGGTGATCACCGTCGCCGCCATCGTCATTGCGCTCGCGTTCGGCGGCGAACGGCCAGAGGGCGCCGAGCACTACGGCGTCGGCTCCGTGCTGCCGGCGCTGGTCACGCTGACGCTCGTGTTCGTCACCCGCGAGGTCGTGAGCTCGCTGTTCCTCGGAATCGTCGTCGGCGGGCTGGTCAGCGCGAACTACAACATCGTCGACGCGTACCTGCTGCCCGCGATCGGCAGCGAATCGTACGCGATCATCCTGCTCGTCTACCTCTGGTGCCTGGGCGGGCTGATCGGACTCTGGACGCGGACCGGCGGCGCGAAACACTTCGCCGATTGGGCCGGCCAGCGCATCGTGCGTGGGCCGCGCAGCGCCGCGTTCTTCGCGTGGCTCATGGGCGTCGTCTTCCACCAGGGCGGCACGATCTCCACCATCCTCGCCGGCACGACCGTGCGCCCCGTGACCGACCGCGAGCGCGTCAGCCACGAGGAGGTCTCGTACATCGTGGACTCGACCGCGTCGCCCGTCGCGAGCATCATCCCGCTCAACGCCTGGCCGATCTACATCGCCGGGCTCGTGGTGGGCACGACGCCCCTGTTCGCCACCCAGCAGGATGCCATCAGCTTCTTCTTCCGCGCCGTCCCGTTCAACTTCTACGCGCTCATTGCAGTGTTCAGCACGCTGCTCTTCGCGCTCGACCTGCTGCCCTGGGAAGGTCGGAAGATGCGCAAGGCGCGGCTGCGCTCGCGCGCGACGGGCGAGCTGAACGCGCCGGGCGCACGCCCGCTCACCTCCGAGGAGCTGACCCGGCTGCGCATCCCGCGCGACTACCCGACCGGCCTCGCGGACTTCCTCGTCCCCCTGGCCGTGCTGATCGGCGTCGCCGCGACGGGCGTGGTCCCGGCGCTGCTGGCCGGCGACATCTCGCGCATTGGCGTCCCCATCGCGGAGGCGTTCGGCCTCTCCGTGCTCAGCGCCATCGTCCTCGCGCTGCTCAAGGGCATGAGCCTCCAGGACGCGGTGGACGGCTTCATCGACGGCGCCAAGGGCGTGACCATCGGCGCCGTCATCCTCGGCCTCGCGGTCACGCTCGGCGAGGTCTCCCGCTCCCTGGGCACCGCCGCCTACATCGTCGAGCTGACCGCCGACGCGCTCAACCCCGTCGTGCTCCCGGCGCTGTTCATGGCCATCACCATGGCCATCGCCTTCTCGACGGGGACCTCGTTCGGCACGTACGCCGTCTTCTTCCCCATCGCGATGCCGCTCGCGTGGGCCGTGCAGCCGAACGATCCCTTTTTCCTGACGCTCTGCTTCAGCGCCGTGGTCGGCGGCGCCGCCTGGGGCGACCAGTGCTCGCCGATCTCCGATACCACGATCCTCAGCTCGGTCGCGACCGGTGCGGACCTGATGGATCACGTGACCACGCAGCTCCCCATGGCCACCGCCGCGGCGGGCATCAGTCTCGTGCTGTACACGCTGCTGGCCGCCCTCGCCTGACCCGGCCGGGGCGGCCAGGGGCGGCGATGGCCGCCCCTGGACGGGAAAGAAATCCGCCTCGCCCATGGTCGGGGCACGAGATGGCGTGCGTTCCGGGCCGGAATGCCCCGGACGGGAAAGAAATCCGCCCCGACCACGGTCGGGGCGGATCCATTCAGGTCGGAGGCGGGTGGGGGGTCCTACCGGCCCTCGGTGTCCATCCAGCCGCCCTCGCTGAGCAGCTCTCGCAGCCGAGCGGGGCGATCCCCGACAGACGTGCGGATCATGTCACGCGCCACGGAGATGCGCTCATCGTCCGTGAGCTGGTCCACGACCGCGATGGGCGCGCCATAGCGCAGGAGCAGCCGCTTGGCGTCCCTGGCCACACTATCGTCCACCGGTCCTCCTTGGTGTGGGTTTGCAGCATACAAATGTAAATCCGGGCAGGGCCAGCGGCAACGGCCGGCGACGCGCCCGCCCCCGGCCGAGAAGGCGCCCCGAGACTCCCGCAGCCGCCCGGCCGGCGGTCTCCCGGCCCCTTCGTTTACGAATCCAGTTGGCCGCTGCCCCGAATGGCCGGGGCCAGAACAGCGATCGGGCCGCCACGCGCGGGGGCGGGCGCGGAGGCGGCCGGCCTCCTCGCGGGCGATCCTGCGCGTCCCCGCACGAGCGCCCGGGCTGACGGGCGCTGGAGCGGCGGCCATCGGGGCTCTTGACACGGGACACGATATCGTATACAAGAGAGGAAAAACGTGCCCCACGGCACAACACAGCGCATTCGTGACGGGAGAGGCTTACGGTGCTCCGCGACGCTGCGTGCACCTCGACCCCGAGCCCCGGCCGGCCGTGAGTCCCGCCGGTCCGCGTCCGCTCTCCGGCGTCTCCGTCCTCATGGTGGACGACGAGGACGCCGTTCGCCGCGCCCTGACCATGTACCTGCGCCGCCAGGGTGCGACTGTCGTCGAGGCAAAGTCTTACGCCGAGGCAGCCGACCAGCTCCTCGGCCGCAGGTTCGATGTCGTGGTCTCGGACGTGATGCTGGGAGACGGCTCCGGCCTCACGCTCGAGCGGATCTGCTGCAACATCAGGCCGCCGGCCGCCTTCGTCGCGATCACCGGCGCACTCGAATCGGATCTGGATGAGGACGTCTCACCGACGACCGTCTTCCTCCAGAAGCCGTTCGCCCTGGACGAGCTCCGTGCCAGGGTCCTCGAGGCGCTCGGCCGCATCGCGGCTCCCGCTTCGGAGCACTGAGGCGGCGCGGCCCGGCCGGGCGCGCCCGCGCCGCCCCTGCAACGAAGCTCAGCGCTCCGGCGCCGGGCGCACGAGTGGGAGGTGCAAGCCCACCGTGAGCGTGGCGTCCTGCGTGATGCGCGTGGGGTCGAAGCCCCTGGCTTCGACTTCCGGCGCGGTGTAGCGTCCGACGCGGTAGATCCCCTCGATGCGGACCCGGCGGTCGCCGGCCGTGAAGAAATCGAGGCCCACCCCGGCGCCGATGCGGGGGATGACGCCGGCATCGATGCCGTCCGGCTCGAGCTGGCCGCTCTCGAGATCCAGCACCGGGACGTACCCGTGCGGGTTGTAGAAGGCATCGGCCGCCAGCACGAGGTAGCCCGGCACGTTGGAGCGCATGCGGAGCTCGAGGCCGAGCTCCGCGCGGGCGAGCCAGATCCTGTCGTCCAGGATGGTGCGACTGCCGCCGAACTCGAGCTCCACGGCGGTGCGGATCGCAGAGCCGGCGAGGCGGACCACCGAGCGGGGTCCCAGGGCGTACTGGAGCTGGAGCCCGACTTCCTGCGAGCTGGTGATCCCGACCTCGTCGCCATCGGACGTGGTGGTGCGGGCGCCGTGGCTGCCGATGCCCACGAACGGAGTGATGGCGAGCCTGGTCCGTACGGCGCCCGGGCCGCCGCCCAGGCGGTGTTCGATCAGCCCGGTCTGCTGCGCGGGTGCGTCGGCGGGTGACGCCGAATAGATCAGCTCCCGGCGGTGCAGCTGCGAGCCCCACAGCGCGCCGGCCGCCGCGCCCAGGAGCGCCCCGCCGCTGACGTACAGCACGCCCTCGGCCGCACTGGCACCTCCTTCCCCGCTCGACGCGAGCAGCACGCCGGTGCCGGCCGCCGCCCCGGCCACCGCCCCCCAGCGTGCGCCCTCGCCGGTGCGGGGCCGCAGGGCCTCGGCGCGTGCGATCTCCCCGAGCGCGATGCGGCGGCCGTCGCGCAGCAGGATCCAATCATCCACCCAGCCGACCGGCCGGCCGCGGATCAGCTCGCCGCCGGTGGTCTCGATCAGCAGCAGCGGCGCGGCGCCCATGCGGGCGCGCGCCTCTGCCTCCCCTCCGCCGCCCTGGGCCCGGGCGGCGGTCGAGGGCGCCAGCACGAGCAGGGCGCCGAGGGCGGGGAGCAGGAACCGCGTGTCGCGGCTGGCGAGCATGGGGCCTCCGGGGTCGGCGGACGGGCGGGACCGACGAGCGGACCAATGTTCTGCGCCGGAGGCGGGCCTGGCAAGCACCGCGCCCCGGTCCGGTGGTTGCAACGCCCTGGACGGAAGCGGGACCACCGGACCGGGAGGGCGCATGGGGTCGGCCTCGAAGGCGGAGCGCGCGGCCGGACTGGGCTTCGGGGGGATCGCGGGCGTGCTCGTGCTCGTCGCGAGCATCGGGACGGCCGCGCTGATCCAGCGGCGGAACGGCCGCGAGGACGCGGAGGCGCTACTCCAGTACGCGCGCACCGGCCGCACGGACCCGATCGCCCTGGCGCTCGCGGCCGCGCGGACGCACCGCGTGCTGTTCCTGGGGGACGTGCACCCCGCCGCACAGCCCAAACGCATCGCCGCCGAGCTGATCGGCGAGCTGGCGCGCGGCCCGGGCCTCGACCTCGTCGTCCTCGAGGTGAGCTCGGACCAGCAGCACGCCATCGACGCCTACCTCGCCAGCGACCCGGAGGACCCATCCATCCTGGTCGCCAATCCGCGCACGCTGCGCCAACACTGGGGCGCATCCACCGAGTACCTCGAGATCTACCGCACGGTCTGGCGGCTGAATCGCGTGTTGGGGCCCGGCCGCCGCATCCGCGTGATGGCGGCGGACCTGCCCGGCTGGCCGCCGCCCCGGCCGCTCCCTCCTTACGCCGCCGCCCGCCTCTACGCGCGCCGTGACGCGTACATGGCCGAGCGCCTCGAGCGCGAGGTCTTCGCGCGCCGACCGCACGCGCGCGTGCTGCTGTTCATGGGCGGCTATCACGGGATCAAGTCCGGCGGCGCGGAGCTGCACTTCGGCGGCGGGCCGCCCGCGGAGGTGACCTGGCTCGCGACCCGGCTGAGGGAGCGCCGCCTCGCCGATGTCTACACGATCCTGCTGGACGGCTCGCCGCTCCCGGCCGCGTTCGGCGAGATCAAGTCCTACGGCGCGACGCGCGTCTTCGACCTGTTCCGCGCCCGCCTCTCCGGCGTGCCGGCGCCCTTCGCGCTGCACGTGGACGAGCACTTCGACTTCCTGCGCGAGCCGTTCTACGAGAGCACCGGGCCGGGCATCAACCTCGAGATCCTGCCACACGGCTACCGCCTCCGGGATGTCGCGGACGCGTACGTCTATCTCGGGCTGGGCGGCCGGCTGGATGTGATCCGGTGAGCCGTGGGCGCGATACACTCGATGAGCTCTCGCACGCGGCGCATCGCCGGCCTGCACCGCACCAGCAGCCGGTCGCCGGGGCCGAGTTCGGCGGCGCGCACCGCTCCGCCCGAGCGCCGGCCTTGCAGGGTCGGCCGGCCCGGCACAGCATTCGCGCACCCGTCCCTGGAGATGGTATGCCGACGGTCCTCCTGTGCGTGACCGGGATGCGCAGCCCGGAGGACGAGGCGCGCGTCGAGCGCGCGCTCGCCCGCGCGCGCGGCGTCCTCGGCGCCGTTGCCAACCGCGAGGAAGCCTGCGCCGAGGTGGACTTCGAGGATGACGAGACCACGACGGACGAGCTCGTCGCGATCCTGCGCGCCGAGGGGTTCGAGGCGCGGCTGGGAGGGTAGGCGCGGTCGGACGGCCCCGTTCTTGGGCGACACGAGCGAACTGGTCAACATCAGCGGCAGTCGGGTGCCGCGGCGGCCAGGTGCACGGCCCGCGGCAGCGGCGGGCGGCTACCGGCACCGTCCAGCGCCCTACGGCTACCCACCGTTCTGCAGCGGCTGGACGACCAAGGCGCTGTGACCACGAGGCCCTTCTCGACCTGCCCGTTGTAGACCCGGCCGAGCCCCCGCCCGCGCTGCACCGGAGGCGGCCCTGCGCGAGGCGGTTTCTCCGGTGGAGATTTCGCCCTGCCCAGCGCGGCCAATTTCCACGGCGCGGAGCCATGCCGCGATGCGTGGGGGACTTCGCCGCAGCCGGCGCGGCCGATCTCCACGGCGCCCGGCCGTGCGCGGACGCACGGGGACTTCGCCGCGCCCCGCGCGGCCAACTTCCACGGCACTGGGCCGTGCGGGCCGATGCGTGGGGCTTCGCCGCGCCCGCCAGGAGAAAGCGCGACGTGCTGCGCGGCCGCACCGGCGCCGGCCGCGCGACCCCGGGGCCGTGCAGCGGCCCCCCCCGGATCGGCCTCCACTTCGCCAGGCGCACGATCACGCAGCCGCGACGCGACGCCCTCTCACCCGACGCCACTCCAGCCGCGGGATCCGGTGCGGGTCCACCTTCCGGCCGTTGCCACCCGCCGGCCCCTCCGCGTGCGCCTCCGGGATCCGGGGCAATCCTCCCCGTACTGGTACTCGTCACTCGTACTCGTCCTCGTCCTCGTCCTCGTGCTTGTACTCGTCCTTCAGAAGACCTGCCCGATGCTCAGGTGCAGCCGCACCCGCCCGAGGAAGCCCTCGCCCCGGTATCGGTCGTAGACCACGTTGCCGAGGAAGATGACCTCGCCCGTCTCCGGGTCCTCGGTGAAGAGCGGGTAGACGTGCGCGCCCTCGGGGTTGTAGGCCGCGTCGAGCCGCACCGGGCCGAGCGGCGTGAGCACGCGCACGCCCACGCCCGGCGTGAGCAGCGACTGGCTCTCGGAGACGTCCCCGGGCGTGCCGGGGCCGCTGAGCCATTGGCGCGCCAGCACGCCGTAGTCCGCGAACGCCGCGAGCTGCACGCGCTCGGTGAGCCACGCGCGGCCCTCGAGGTTCGCCTCCCACAGCAGGTCGCCGCCCGTGGGCCGGGCCACGACGTCGTCCCGGTCCACGAGCAGGCCCGCCGGACAGCCACCGGTCTCGAGCGCGCACCCGAGCAGGACGGCGTTCTCCGGCGTGGTGATGAGGAACTTGGGGCCGAGCAGGTTCTGCGATGCGCCGCGCACCGTGCTGCCGCCGCCGCTGTAGAAGCGGAGCTGGGGTGGCAGGTCGTCGTCGCCCGCGGCGAGCAGGCCGAGCCGGGTGCGGCCGGCGACCTCGAAGCGCACGCCGGCGGTGCGCGTCGTCGCCGCCTCGACGAGCCCGCGCGCGAAGCCGAACTCCGAGCCGGTCACCGCGCCCGCGGTCCGGAAGTCGGCGCGCGCCCAGGGCCGCCAGCGCGGCCGAACGAGGCGCCGTTCGAAGAACGTCTGGTCCAGGTCCGGCGGCAGGATCAGGCCGGGCGGCCCCTCGGGCGTCCACACCACGTCCGCCCGGACGGGTGCGAGCCAGGTGGGGTCGCCCAGCTCATCGATCCTCGCGGGCGTACACGCGCCGAAGTTGCCGCAGAAGTACAGCCCGCTCCCCTCCAGCTCGAAGCGCTGCGGCGCGTAGCCGAGCGAGAGGACGAGCCCGCGCTGCAGGCGCCGCGAGGCGACGACCTCTCCCCCGAACCCGCGCCACACGTACGCGCGGGGCGCCGACTCGCGAGCGAAGAACCCGCGGAACGTGAGCCAGGTCCAGGGATCCTCGCGCCACGGCTGCCTGAGCTCCGCCTCGACGAAGTAGTCCGGATCATCGAACTCCTCACCACCCTCGCCCGCGGACGCGCACGGGAAGTCGCCGCCGAGCGTGCCGGCCAGCAGGTTGGCGACGCCGGCGCCGATCGAGAGCACGCGCGGCCCACCGCGGAAGTAGAGGTCGCGCCAGTAGGCCGCCGCCTCGATGCAGTGCGCGGACGAGATGTTGCCCTCGACGGAGAGCCCCTCGAGCCGCTCCGGCGGCGCGACCGTGACGATGGTGGGGATCGCGGTGTCCGGGAGCTGCACCTGCACGGGCTCGACGGTCGCCGTCCGGATCGCGGGCAGGTCGAGCAGCGCCTCGCGCGTCTCCTCGAGGCGCGACAGTCGGAACCGCTCGCCGGGCCGGTACGCGAGCCGCGCGCGCACGTCCTCCTCGCGGATGGGCCGCTCGGCACGGACGGTCACCGGCCCGAACACCGCTGGCGGACCGGGCGTCACCTGGAACGTGACGTCCGCCGTGCGCGCCGCCTGGTCCACGTCGCCCGCCACCTCCACCTGCGCGAACGGGTAGCCGCGCTCGGCGAACGCTGCGGCGAGCGCGCGCTGGGACGCCTCCAACAGCGGCGTGGCGTACGGGTCGCCCGGGCGCAGCGGCAGCGGCTCGCGCAGCCGGACCGGCGGAGTCAGCGTCTCCAGACCCAGGACTTCCACGGACCGGACGAGGATGGGCTCGCCTTCCTCGATGCGGAACTCGACGTCCACGTCGCCATCCGGTTGCGGGACGGTCCGGACGGCCACGCGCGCGTCCGGGAAGCCCCACGCGCGGTACAGCTCCTCCAGCCGCCTCCGGTCGGGCTCGAGCTGCGCGGAATCCAGGTAGGCCTTGCGCTCGGCGAAGTCGAGGTCCGTGAGCTCGCAGACCAGCCAGAGCCAGCCGGAGCGGCACTCGGTCTCCTGGGTGGCGATCGCATCCTCGAGGAGCCGCTCGTCCAGCCGCTCCCGGCCCGGGAACTCCACATCCTCGACTTCGGGGCCACGGCGCTCGTCGTCCGGCGGGCCGGGCTCCTGCGCGCGCGCCGGCGCCGCGGCCAGCGCCAGCAGCGCGCAGAGCGCCAGCAACGTCGCGGCCGCCGCCGGCGCGGGCAGCGGGCGCTGCGCCCGGCAGGGGGCCGGAGCCGGCGGGATGCCCGGACGGCCGTCCGGCCTCATCGCTACAGCGCACCGCACCGCTCCCATACGCGCCCTCCCGTCGCCTCCGCGGGTTCCGCAGCCGCGGACGCGAGGGCGCCCTGCACGACTCGGGCCGGGTGCGCGGAACGGCGCGGAGGTTCGGTGGGGTGGATGCGGAGGCCGGGGCTCGCGCGGGAGCAGGGTCCTACGCGGGCCCGAAGCCCACGCGGTGCCCGAAGCCCGCGCGCTGCCCGAAGCCCACGCGCTGCCCGAAGCCCACGCGCTGCCCGGGGCTCAGGCGGTGCCCGGGGCTCACGCGGGGGCGGAGGCGCCGCGGCGGGTGCTGGCCTCACCCCCCGAACAGCCGCTCCTCGACCTCGCGATCCACGTCCGTCCGCTGCCGGAGCGGCGGCACGTCCTGCACGCGTTCCGCCTCGTCGCGGAGCTGGTCGAGCAGCTTCGCGACCTGGTGCCGGTTCATCATCGTGGCGAGGTGCCCGACGAGGCCGACCGCCAGCTTGGCCCGATCCGGCACCGTCAGCCGGTCCCGGATCTGGCGCATGATGTCCCGCATCGCGCCATAATCCGGGTTCATCGATTCCGTGGTCCGCGACGGTTGCGTCATGCCGTCTCCTCGGCCGTGTAGCCCTCGTCCATCACGGCGCCCACGAGCTGCCGCGGCGTCACGCGGGCCTCGTCGTATTCGACCACCGCGCGACCCTGGCTCAGGTCCACCCGCGCCTCCCGCACGCCATCCACCTGCTCCAGCGCCGCCGTCACCGCACGAACGCAGTGGTCGCAGTGCATCCCCTGGATCTTCAACGTCGCGATCGCCATGGTTTCCTCTCCCTCCGTTCGAGCATCGGGCCGCGCTCGCCAGCCCTGCGGCGGCGCGGATGCGCCGTGGCCGGCCGGCCCTGGCGATCCGTGCCGCTTCGCGGGGCGCGGCGCGGCGAACGTTGCCGGGCGTCCCCTGCCAGTCCAATATGCGCGTGGACCGGGGCAAGGGCCCACAGTGCGGGAACGCGTCGCGGCTCTGCTCCGGGTATCCTTCGTCCAGCGACACGGAGCCCGTCCATGCCTTCTACCCGGCCGCCGGCCGGAGATCGCGGCGCGCGGCTGCTCGAGTTGCGCCGGGCGCTCGTGCGCCTGCACAAGGCGCTCGTGGATTTCGAGCGCGTCGAGTACGAGCGCGTGCACGGCCGCGCCACGAAGGGCGAGCTGCTCCAGGCCCTGATCCACGACCCCTGGTTCGCCTGGCTGCACCCGCTCTCCGAGCTGGTCGTCCGCATCGACGAGCTGCTCGACGAGGCCGAGCCGCTCGTCGAGGGCGACCTCCGCTCGCTCTTCCACCACGCGCGCTCGCTCCTCACGCCCACGGAGAAGCAACCCGAGCAGGGTGCCCCGCCCTTCGGCAGCCGCTACTTCGAGGCGCTCCAGCGCGACCCGGGCGTCGTGCTCGCGCACGCCGAGGTTTCGCGGTTGCTCGGCGCCCAGGACTAGCCACACGGGCCGGCCTGACCGGGCCCCGGACCGGCGTGCCCCGGAGGCCGCCGGACGCATCGGCGCCTCCGGGTCGCGGGCGGCGGCGGGGGCGCGCCGACTCCGCCGCTGCAGCGCGCTCCACCCCCGGCCTGGCGCATCTCACCGTCCGGCCGCCGGCCCGGGGCGCGGCAGGCGTGCCCCTCGTGCGCGCGACTACGCCGCCAGCACGTTCTGCGGTCTGCCCGCGCTGAACGCGAGGAGGTTCTCCACGGTCGTCATGAGGATGCGCTGCCTGGCCTCGCGGCTGAACCAGGCCATGTGGGGCGTCACGATCACGTTCTCCCGCTCCAGCAGCCGGTGCCCGCTGACCAGTTGCCTGAGCTGCGACTCCGAGGCCGGCGTGCGGAACAGGTGCTCCTCCTCTGCCAGGAGCTCCTCACCTTCCAGCACGTCGAGCGCCGCACCGGCCACGATCCCCTCGTCCAGCGCCCACAGCAACGCTTCCGTATCCACGAGCGCGCCGCGCGCCGTGTTCACGAGCAGCGCGCCGCGCCGCATCAGCGCGAAGCGCGACCGGTCCATCAGGTGCCGCGTCTCCGGCGAGAGGGGCGCGTGCAGCGTGAGGACATCCGCGGCTCCGAGCAGGTCGTGCAGCGGAACGTAGCGGAAGCCGAGCACTTCTGCGAGGAGCGGCTGCGGGGCGATGTCGTACGCCACCACATCCATGCCGAACGCGCGCGCGATCCGGATCACGTGCAGGCCGATCGATCCGGCTCCGACCACGCCGAGCAGCTTGCCGCGCAGGTCGGTTCCTTCCAGGCCCTTCAGCGTGAAGTCGCCGGCACGGGTACGGATGTACGCCTTGTGGATCCTGCGCGCGAGGTTGAGGATGAGGCCGAACGTGTGCTCCGCCACCGTGTTCTCGCCGTAGTGCGGTACGTTGCTCACGGCGATGCCACGCGCGCGGCACGCCTCGAGGTCGATGTGGTCGAACCCCGTGGACCGCGTCGTCACGAACTGCAGCCGCGGCACCCGCTCGAGCACGGCGCGGTCCACGCGCGAGCGGATGAACACCGACACGGCTTCCGCGTCGCGCGCCCGTGGCGCGGTCTCCGCCGAGAGCGGCGCTTCCTCGAACACCAGGTCGTGCGCGCCGAGCTCGCGCGTGAGCTGCTCCCGCTCCCAGGGCTCCTGGATCTCGAAAAACGCGACGTTCATCGGCACAGTTCCCGTCGAGCCCAGGCAGGGCCGCAGCGCTCCGCCCGCGCAAGCTCCGTTCCGGGCTGGGGCCGAGCCCCGGGAAGACCGCGCCTCCTCCACCACGCGCGCAACTCGCCGGCGCCGCGAGCCACGGAGCCGCCACAACGTGCAGCCGGCCCGCGGTGGCACCCGCGCGGCCCTGCCCTGTACAAGTGTTGCCGCCCCCGCGCGTGGCACGCGCGGTGCTCGTGCGGCCCTGACCTTGCCCCTGGAGGAAACCCCCATGAGGCCATTGCTCCTGCTGCTCCTCGCCGCCTTCGTCGGGATCGGCGCCTGCGCACCCGCCCGGACGGGGGGCGGCCCGTCCAGCGTCGCCCCGGAGCGGCCCGCGCGCACCGCCGAGCCCGCCACGCCGGCGACCCCGCCCGCACGCGAGACCCCGCCCGCCGGCGCGACGGACGCCCCGGCCGCGGCGCCTGATGCCTGGTGGCTGAAGGATCCCGGCAGCGACGGCATCTACGGCACCAGCGTCGAGCGGGCGTACCGCGAGCTGCTGGCCGGCAAGCAGCCGCGGCGGACCGTCGTGGTCGGCATCATCGACTCGGGGATCGACACGGATCACGAGGACCTGCGGGCCAACATCTGGGTCAACGAGGACGAGGTCCCCGGCAACGGCCGGGACGACGACGGCAACGGCTACCCCGACGACGTCCACGGCTGGAACTTCATCGGTGCGCCGGATGGCCGGCACATCGACAAGGACACCTACGAGGTGACCCGCCTCTACGCCCGGGACAGCGTCCGCTTCGCCGGGGCGGACCCGGACACCCTCTCGGCGGAGGCGCGCGCTGCCTACGAGCGCTACCGCGAGGTCCGCGCGGCCTACATCCGCGAGCGCGAGGAAGCGGCGCAGATGCTCCAGCAGGTGCGCCGCGTGGCGGCCGTCATGGACCGGTTCACCGCCATCCTCCGTCAGCACCTGGGCACCGATTCGCTCACCGTCGAGCGTGTCGCCGCCATCGCCTCGCCCAGCCAGGACATCCAGCACGCGCGTGCCGCGTTCCTCCAGCTCGCCCAGAACGGCATCACGCCGGAGGTCATCGAGGAGGAGCTCGAGCGGCTCGAGGCGCTGGAGGAGTTCGGCCTCAACCCCGCGTTCAACCCGCGCCCGCTCGTCGGGGACGACACCACCGATCTCGCCGAGCGCAGCTACGGCAACAGCGACGTGCAGGGCCCCGACGCCACGCACGGGACGCACGTGGCCGGCATCATCGCCGCGGTGCGCGGCAACGGCCTCGGCGTCGATGGCATCGCGCCCGCGGTCCGCATCATGGTCATCCGTGCGGTGCCGGATGGTGACGAGCGCGACAAAGATGTCGCCAACGCGATCCGGTACGCGGTGGACAACGGCGCGCACATCATCAACATGAGCTTCGGCAAGTCCTACTCGCCACACAAGGAGGCGGTGGACGCGGCCGTGCGCTACGCCGAGGAGAAGGGCGTGCTGCTGGTGCACGGCGCCGGCAATGACGGAGAGGACCTGCGCTCGGCGTCGAACTTCCCCAATCGCTTCTACCTGGATGGCGACACCGCCCGCCTCTGGATCGAGGTGGGCGCCTCCTCGTGGCAGGGGCGCGAGCGGCTCGCCGCATCCTTCAGCAACTACGGCGCCGGCCGCGTGGACGTGTTCGCGCCGGGTGTGGACATCCTCTCGACCGTGCCGGGCGACGACTACCGGGCGCTCTCCGGAACCAGCATGGCCTCGCCCGTCGTCGCGGGTGTGGCCGCGCTGATCATGGCGTACTACCCGGAGCTGGACGCCGCAGAGGTGAAACGCATCATCCTCGAATCCGCGACGCGGTACGCTGACGTCACCGTCGCGCGGCCGGGCGAGGCGCAGGCCACGGCGCGCTTCAGCGAGCTGTCCACCACGGGCGGCATCGTCAACGCATACGCCGCCCTGCGCCTGGCGGAGCAGCTCGCGGCCAGCAAGAGGAACTGAAGCCACCGGCCACCGGCGCGCACGTCCCCCGCCCGCGGCCCCGTCGCGGCTCTGCTGCGCCTCCCGCGCCCGCCGTGCCCGTGCCCGCGGGCGCGGCGTGTCCGCGCCACGGCCCGCGCCGCGCGCGCCGCCGCGGTACGGATCGTGATGCTTCGGCCCGGTGGAGACGCCGGGCCGGCGTCGCGGCATCCAGTGGACCGACCAGGGAGGGATGATGGGTGGCAAGCGGCCGGACCAGTACCGGATCGCGCCGGACGAAGCGCTCGCAACGGACTACAAGTTCTATCCGAACGAGCCGCGCGAGGGCGACCTCCGCGACGAGACCTACAGCCGGGTGATGGAGGGGGCTCTCCCCTCTCAGCAGCCCGTCCCGTCCGCGGCGCCCGAGCCCGGGGCCGAGAGCGCTCGCGAGCGGGAGATGGAGCGCGAGGCGCACGTGAGGAAACACGGCGGCCACCGGCGCGCGCGCGGCCGCGCGAAGGGACGCCGACCGGGCCGGGGGCGTTGAAATGGAACGTCGCCGCACCATCCCCACGACGGGCGAGCAGCCCGTCCGGATCCCCGCGGGCGAAGTCGTCCTCGACGGCGACCTCTCGCTGGGCGAGAGATCCCGCGGCGCGGTCGTCTTCGCGCACGGCTCCGGCAGCAGCCGCTTCAGCCCGCGCAACCGCCACGTGGCCGCGCGTCTCCAGGCCGCCGGCCTCGCCACACTGCTGATGGACCTGCTCACGCGCGAGGAGGAGCGCGTGGACGAGGTGACGCGCGAGCTACGCTTCGACATCCCACTGCTCGCCCGCCGGCTCACGGCCGCCGTGGACTGGCTCGCCGACCAGCCGGAGACCGCCGCCCTGCCGATCGGCACCTTCGGCGCCAGCACCGGCGCGGCCGCGGCGCTGATCGCCGCCGCGGAACGCCCCGCAGCCGTCCGCGCCGTGGTCTCCCGGGGCGGCCGCCCCGACCTGGCCGGCGACGCGCTCGAGCGCGTGGTCGCGCCCACGCTGCTCATCGTCGGCGAGCTCGACCACGCCGTCCTCGAGCTCAACCGCCAGGCGCTCACGCGATTGCGCGGGCCGAAAGCGCTCGAGATCGTGCCCGGTGCGACCCACCTGTTCGAGGAGCCCGGCACGCTCGCGCAGGTCGCGAGCCTCGCCGCGGACTGGTTCGGCGAGCACCTGGCGGGGCCCGCACGCTCCACGGGCCACCAACCGCCAGCGGGCCCATCCCCACCTCCGCCCTGGCCCTCGTGATCAGAGTCGCCGCTCCGCCACGGCACGCAGGACGTCCGTCGCGCTGACCACGCCTTCGAGCCGGCCGTCCTCGATCACCAGCAGCCGGTGCACGCCCTCGCGCAGCATGCGCTCGGCCGCGACGTGCACGTCCGCGTCCGGCGGCAACGAGACGAGGTCCCGCGTCATGATCTCCCCGGCCGTGTGCCGGTCCAGCGGATCCGCCTCCATGCTCCTGGCCTCGAGGAACCGCTCGAGCACCTCCGCGCCCGGCTCCGCCCACAGCTCGGCGAAGTACCCGGGCGGCGGCTCGGGCGCGGCCTCCGCCCCGCCTCGATCCCCGCGCATCCGTCGCGACGCGGCGCCTGGCAGCGGCGACTCGAACCGCATCAGGTCCGTCGCCGAGATCACGCCCACGACACGGCCGTCCTCGACCACCGGCGCACCGGACACCCGCCGCTCCGCCAGCACCTCCGCCACCTCGCGCAGCGTCGCGTCCGGAGCGACGACCACGATGTCCCTCGTCATGATGTCTCGTACCCTGAGCATGGGCCTGCCACCTCCCTCCGCCGTGCGCTCTGGCGCGGCCGGCGCACGTCGCGTGCCCCGCCGCGCGGCGCACACGCGCGCGCCAGACGCGCCTGCTGTCGGAGACTCGAACGCGGGTGGGCTTGCTCCTTGCTCATCCGCATCCGTGCGGACGCGTTGATCCACCCACAGTGACGAGAGGAGGACCGCATGGCAACGGAACGCAGGCCGACCCGGACGTTCGAGCTCGCGCCGTGGCGCGCCATCGACGAGCTGCAGGACCGGCTCCGCCGCTGGGCGTTCGGCGAGTTCGTCCCGCCCGGCACGCTCACCGAGATGATCGGCTGGACGCCTCCCGTCGAGCTGACCGAGATGGACGACAAGCTCGTCCTCACTGCCGAGCTCCCCGGCATGAGGCGCAAGGACATCCAGGTGACGCTCGATGGCGACGTCCTCACCATCCGGGGCGAAAAGAAGGAGGAGCGCGAGGAGAAGGAGAAGCGCTACCACATCTGGGAGCGCCGCTACGGCGCGTTCGAGCGTTCGTTCTCCTTGCCCCGCACCGTGGATCCACAGGGCATCCGCGCGCGCTTCGAGGACGGCGTCCTCACGATCGAGATGCCCAAGTCCAAGCAGGCGAGAGGCCAGCGCATCGAGGTGGAAGGAGAGTGAGCGGCGCATGGGCGCGGGAAGCGGACGCGAAGGAGACTCGCGCAGGAGCGGCCTCTGCGCGAGCCCCTGCCCGCCCCGGCCGCGCTCAGGCCGGCCGGCTCCCCCGCTCCCGCGCCGTCCGCGCGGCCTCAGCCAGCAGCGCCCGCACCTCGTCGTCCCCGAGCTGCGGAAAGCTGTCGTACCAGACGCTGATCGCGATGAAGGGCTCGGGCGTGAGCAGGCACACCACCTCGTCGGCCTCGCCCGCGAGCAGCTCGCAAACCTCCGGCGGCGCGACCGGCACCGCGACCAGCACGCGCTCCGGCCGCTGCTGCCGCACCGCGCGGATCGCCGCACGCATCGTCGAGCCGGTCGCCACCCCATCGTCCACCAGGATCACGGGCCGCCCGCTCAGGCGCGGCGCTTCCCGCCCGCCCCGGTACGCACGCTCGCGCCGCTCGAGCTCCGCCTGCTCCCGCGCCGCGGTTCGCTCGATCACCGCCTCCGGGATGTAGAGCATCTCGAGCACGTCCTCGTTCATGATGCGCACGCCGCCACTCGCGATCGCGCCCATCGCCAGCTCCTCGTGGCCGGGCACGCCGAGCTTGCGCACGACCATGACGTCCAGCTCCGCACCCAGCGCCTTCGCGATCTCGTAGCCCACGGGCACACCGCCGCGCGGAAGCGCGAGCACCACCGCGTCCTCGAGCCCGGGCCGCTGCGCCAGCCGCTCGGCCAGTTGCCGCCCCGCTGCCGTCCTGTCCCGAAACCGTCCGTCCACTCGGCTCCCCTCCTCGCCACGCAAGCGCACGCCACCCGGGCTCGCAACGCCCGTACCCGGCCGCGCCGCTCAGTCCCGCCGGCACGTCAGCACGAGCACGGGACACGATGCGCCGCGCAGCACCGAGCGCACGACGCTGCCGATCAGGACCCGGCCGAGCGCGCCCGCGCCGTGGCTGGCCATCACGATCAGGTCGGAGCCGTGTCGCGCCGCCGCCGCCAGGATCTCGTAGCTCGGCTCGCCGAACACGACGTGCATATCCACCGCCTCGGCCGGCAACCCCGCCGCCTGCACGCGCTGGCGCAGCCAGTCCATCGCGCCGCGCTGCATCTCTTCACCCAGCTCCTGCCACTTCGTCTCCGAGGAGATGAGCCGCAGTTGCCAGAGGAGCCGCACGTTCAACACATGGAGCACCGTGACCCGCGCGCCGAACCGCTCGCGCAGCAGCAGCGCCCATGCCAGCACCCGGTCCCCCGCCTCCGACTCGTCCACCGGCGCCAGCACCCGCTGCGGCGTCGCGTCCCTCTGGCCCCGCGCGAGCAGCACCGGCACGGGAGAGATGTGCATGAGCTGCTCCGCCGTGCTACCCAGCACATCGCGCAGCCCGCGCCGGTGCCCGTGCTCGCCCACCACGACCAGATCGGCGCCCGCCTCCTCGACCACATCCACGATCCGCTCGGTCGCTCGGCCCTCGCGCACCTCGACCCGCGTCTGCGCTGACGGCAGCGTGTCCGCCAGCTCGCGCAGGCGCCCCAGGGCGCCGTCCCGCGCCGTGCGCAGGACGTCCTCCACCCCCGGCAACAGTGGTTGCAGGAACGCGGGCGGCCGCGGGGCATCCAGCGCGTGCACCAGGATCAGCTCCGCCTGCGGCGCGAACCAGTGCGCTGTCCAGCGCGCCGCCGCCAGCGACGCCTCACTGAAGTCGACTCCCACCACCACCTTTCCCAGTCCGGTCATGACGTCCTCCCGGGAACGGAGTCCCTCTCGAGCGCCTCTGCCCCCTCCCGACCTGCCCGGCGAACCTCAACTTCGGCATGGCCGGCCCTGCCGTCTGTCAGGCAAGAACGGATCCGCTGTCGGGCCACGCACTCGCGCCGCATGGTGATCTGCCCGGCGTCGCCCGCGAGCACGCAGCGCGGACGCACGCTCCCTGGCCCGACCGCCGGGATCCGCTCTATTATTCTTCCCATGGCGACGCTCTTCTGGGCCGCGCTCGTGCTCGGAGCCGGCCTCGCACTGTTCTCCCTCGCGGGCGACATCTTCGGCGGCGACGCCGGGATCGAGACGGGCGACGTCCTCGACTCCGACTACGACGTCGGCGCGTTCCACATCCTCACGATCCGAAACCTCACCTACTTCCTGATGGGCTTCGGCGCCGTCGGCGTGCTGCTCGGCTGGCTCCGGCCCGGCACGCCCCCGGCGTTCACGGCCGGCATCGCCGCGGCGACCGGGCTGCTCAGCGCCGCGGTGAGCGCGCTCGCCTTCGGCTACCTGCGCAGGACCGCGTCCGGCCAGATGCCCGATGACCGCTCGCTGGTCGGCCTCGTCGGCAACGTCGTGCTCCCGCTCGCCGGCGATGCCGGCAAGATCGTCGTGCAGCGCGGCGGCCGCGAAATCGAGCTGCTCGCGCGGCCGCTCGACGGCGCCGCGGAGAACAGCGAAACCTGGACTTCGGTCCTCGTCGTAGAGATCAGGGACGGCATCGCGTACGTCGCGCCGTACCGCGAGCTGATCGAGGGGTGACCACCCCCGCGACCGCCACCCCTTCTCCGGAGCGGGCCATGCCATTCGACATGCTCGGGATCATCATCGGCGGGGTGCTCCTTGCCGTCGCGCTCGTCGCGATCCTCACGATCAAGGCGCTGATCGTCATCGTGCCACCCAACATGGCCGCCGTCATCACCGGCCGCCGCCGCACGCTGGCTGACGGCCTCGAGGTCGGCTACCGCACCGTCACCGGCGGCCGCACACTCCGCATCCCGATCATCGAGCGGGTGCACTGGCTCTCGCTCGGCACCATCCCGCTCGAGGTCTCGGTCTCCGAGGCGTACTCCAAGGGCAACGTCCCGCTGACCGTGCAGGCGATCGCGAACGTCAAGATCGCTTCGACGCCCGAGACGGTCTTCAACAACGCGATCGAGCGGCTGCTGGGCAAGACGACCGCCGAGATCGAGGCGCTCGCCAAGGAGACGCTCACCGGCAACCTCCGCGGCGTGCTGGCCAAGCTCACGCCCGAGGAGGTGAATGAGGACCGGCTCGGCTTCGCGCGCCACCTCTCCGAAGAGGCGGACCACGACCTCAAGAAGCTCGGCCTCCAGCTCGACGTGCTGAAGATCCAGCACGTCAGCGACAAGGTCGGCTATCTCCAGGCGATCGGCGAGAAGGCGACGGCCGAGGCGATCCGCGACGCCGAGATCGCCAAGGCCGCGGCGGAGGCGGAGGCGAGGCAGAAGCAGGCGGAAGCCAAGCGGATCGCCGAGGTCGCGGCCGCGGAGAACGAGGCGCAGACCAAGCAGCGGCAGGCGGAGGCGATGATGCTCGCCGAGGTCGCCCGAGCCGATGCGGAGGCAGCAGTCAAGCAGCGGCAGGCGGAGGCCCGGCGCATCGCGCAGATCGCCGAGGCGGAGGCCGAGGCCGAGATCCGCAAGCAGCAGGCACTGGCGAGGAAGCTCGCGGACGTCGCCCACGCGGAAGCCGACGTCGCGATCGCCGAAGCGCGCAACCGGCTGCGCGTCCGTCAGGCCGAGCTCGACCGCGAGGCCGAGACCGCCGAGAAGGTCGCCCGCGTCGCCGCCGAGCGCGCGGAAGTCGAAGAGCGGCAGAAGCTCGAGGCGCAGCGCGTCGAGCTCGAGCGCACGCGGCTCCAGGCGGACGTCGTCCAGCCCGCCGAGGCCGCCCGCCTCGCCGCGGAGGCGCAGGCGCGGGCCGAGGCCGCGCCGATTCTCGAGAAGGGCCGCGCGCAGGCCGAGGTGTTGCGCATGGTCTACGCCGAGATCGAGAAGGGCGGCAACACCGGGCTCCAGGTCTTCCTTGCCGAGAAGCTGCCCGCGCTGCTCGCCATCACGGTCGAGGCCATGAAGAACGTCGAGATCGACCGCCTGACCGTGGTGGACTCCGGCGGCGGCAACGGCGTCTCGAACGCCGCGACGCAGCGCGTCAACGCCGCGCTCGCCGCGCTCGAGCAGGTCGCCGGCGCAATGGGCATCGATGTCGAGCAGCTCGTGCGCCGCCTCGGGCCCGGCGTGCCGGCGAGAGATGCTGCGGCGGGCGTGGGGACCGACTCGGACAAGGGCTGAGAAGCGAAGCTCGTCCATCTCCGGGTGCCGGGCCCCACGCATCCACGCTGCAGCCCGGATCCCCTCCCTGCCCGGGGCCGCCGCCGGGCAGGGAGGGGAATGCTCGGGAGCTATCCCGCGGCCTGGCCGAGCCGCCGGCGGATCTCGCTCCGAACGTTCTCGAGCCAGCGGGACGTGTCCAGCCCTTCGCTCTCGGGGTCGAAGTCGCAGCCCAGCTCGTAGAGCACCACATCCCTGAGCTGCGGCTCGCAGAGCCCGCGTCCGAGCAGCGCGTCCAGCTCGCGCAGCGCGGCGCGGAGCCGCTCGACGGGTTCATCGCGCAGCATCGCCGCCAGGACGGCGTCCGAACGGCCCGCCACCGACGACCAGTCCGGGTGGAAGTAGCCACCCAGGAGCTGCACGAGAGCCGGGTACATCGGTTCCATCGCGATTGTGGTGGAAAGGCCCCCGCCGGGTCCAGCCCCGCCGGGCCGCCGCTCGGCCGGCCGGCAGCCGCCGCCTCACGCCTCGGCGCCCGCGTCCGCGGCGCTCATCGCCTGGCCGGCCCCACCGGCCGCTTCGCCCGCCTCCGGCTTCGGCGCTACGCCCACCCCCTCCTTGCCGAGCAGCCCCAGCTTGTCCAGCAGGTGCAGCAGATCGAGCACCGGGTCGCCGAACTGCACGTCCTGCCAGACCTTCCTGTGCGAGACCATCGCATCCAGCAGGAACAGGGCGACGTGGCGCAGCGGGATCACGGTGAAGGGGCCGCCCTCGCGTTGCGGCTCGCCATCCCCGAACGCCGCCAGGCGGAACCGCCACGGCTTGCCGGACGCACGGCAGCGCGCCTCGCCGTTCGCGATCAGCCGCTGGATGCAGTGCTCGAGCGGCTCGTCGAACCCCGGGTCCAGGCGGCGCAGCGCCGCGAGCAGGACTGCCGGGTCGCGCAGCGCCGGGTTGAGCCGCGGCCGGCCTTCCTTCACCTCGATGATGAGGACGTCCACCGTGTCGTCCTCGAGATCGAGCCGCGGGTCCGTGCCCAGCTCGAGGTCTTCATCCGCCCAGGCGGGCGCGCGCCCGCTGTCCCGCGGCACCACCACGGCCGCGCGCGGGAAGCGGACCGCAAGGATGTCGATGTCCGTCGCGGTGTGATACCGGTACGGCCGGCCCTCGCCGATCAGGATCGGCTCCTCCGGGATCGCGACGTACCCGTTCAGCCGCAGGTACGCGCCGACCAGCGCTACGGCCGTGTCCATCAGGCCCTACTGTCTCGCCGCACCGAGCCGATCCTCCTCCGTCCCGCACCGCGCCCCTCGATTCGCCAGAGCGCGACATCCGTGCCGCCGACGACGAGAGCATCGTACCCGTGACGGCCGGAAATGTCCAACGCATCTCCTCGGAGTTGCCGCTCCACTGGTGACCGCGCCTCGCCTCACTCCGCCCTCAGACTCTCCGCCGGCGACACCCGCGCCGCCCTCGCCGCTGGCGCCAACGCCGCCGCCAGCGCGAGCGCCAGCAGCATGCCACCCGCAAAGGCGTACGCGAGAGGATCCAGCCTCCCGACCCCGAACAGCGGCGTCGGCAGCACGGCCGTCGCGGCGAACGCGAGCACGCCGCCGGCGATGACGCCCGCCGCAGCGAGCCGTGCCGTGCGCGCGAGCACGAGCCGCAGGATCGCGCCGGCCGTCGCGCCCAGCGCCGCGCGCACGCCCAGCTCGCGCGTCTGCCGGCCGACCATGCCGGACACCGCGACGTACACGCCGAGCGCCGCGAGCAGCGCGGTCACGCCGCCCAGCGCGCCGAACACCTTGCCCGCGACCTCCCACTCCAAGAACTGCGGCCGGAGCCGCGCCGCCAGCGGCTCGACGTGCACGGCCGGCGCGGCCGGATCCAGCGCCTGGAGCTCGCGGCGCACCAGCGGAGCCAGACGCCGCACGTCGTCGCTCCGGATGAAGAGCGACAGCGCCATGCGCTCGGGCCGCTGCGCGATCGGCCGGTACACGACCGCCGTGCTCGGCCCGGTGACGTCCTGGAACCGCACATCGTCCACCAGGCCGACGACGCGGATGCACTCGCCCGCCGACGGCCCCGCCGAGGGCACGATGCAGCGGCCGAGCGCGTTGCCATCACGCCATAGCTCGCGCGCCATCGCGAGGCTCAGCACCGCGACCGGTTCGCCGCCCGCGCGGCCGCCCTCGTCGAACACGCGCCCCGCGCGCCGCGGGATGCCGAACGTGCGAAAGTACTCCGCGTCGACGAACGCCGTCACGCCGCTCGCTGCGCCCGCACCCGGGTCGTCGCCGCCCCGCGCCTCGTAGCCGTAGGTCGTGAACGAGTAGAACGGCACGACGTTGGCCCGTGCCGCGCCGCGTACGCCCGGCAGCGACCGCACGCGCTCGGCGCCCCGCGCGAGGAGCTCCGCCGCGTGCGCGCCGCCCCGCGCGCCCAGCCGGTCCACCCTCGCGACGAGCAACTCGTCCACGGCGAACCCCGGGTTGATCGCGAGCGCCTTCTGCAGGCTGCGCACGTACAGCCCGCCGCAGATCAGCAGCGCGCCGCACGCCGCCACCTGCACGGCGACGAGCGCGCCCTGCACCCGCCCGCTGCGGCTCGCCGAGCGCTGCGCGCCCTTCAGCGCGTCCGCCAGCTCGTGCCGGCGAACCCACAGCGCCGACGCGACCACGCACAGCGCAACCGCAGCAACGGCCGCGAGCGCCGCCAGCACGACCACGCGCCCGGCAACGAGCCCGTCGATCGGCGGCAGCGGCAGCACGCGCAGCAGGCGCGTGCTCCACGACGCGGCCAGCAACGCCACCGCCGCGCCGAGCGCCGCAACGATCGCGGCTTCCGCCACGAGCAACCGCACGACGTCGCGCGTGCGCGCGCCCATCGCGACGCGCACCGCGAACTCGCCCGCCCGCTCTACGGCGGAGGCGAGGAGCAGATGGCCGACGGTCGTGCAGGCGATCAGGAACGCCGTCGCGCTGACGGCCAGCAGCCAGAGTGGCATCGGGTTCCGGCCGCGCTGGTCCGCGCCGAACTGCGTGCGCAGCTCCCGCGCCGTGATCACCAGCTCCCCGCCTGGCACGCCCGGCGCCTCGACGCGCTCGGAAAGCGCCTCCGGCCGCTCCGCTCGCACGTCCGGCCGCAGCCGGCCGATCAAGCGCAGCCAGAACATGCGGCCGGTGAAGCGGGACGCGGAGCCGAACGCGTCCGTCCCCGCGAGCCACAGCGGCAGCCAGACGGCCGGCTGCCCGAGGTCCACGCCCCGGAACCCCGGCGGCGCGACGCCTACGATCGTCACCGCCACGCCGTTCAGCATCAGCGTCCGGCCCAGCACGCCCGGGTCGCGCCCGAACCGCCGTTCCCAGTACCCGTGGCTGATCACCGCGACCGGCGCGCCCGCCGTGCCCCGCCCGTCCGCCTCGGAGAAGAAGCGCCCGGCGAACGGGCGCACGCCCAGCACCGCGAAGTACTCCTCGCTCGCGATGATCGCGTCCAGCCGCTCCGCTTCGGCGCCCGCACCCTCCGACACGTTGAGCGGCGCGTACGCCGCGATGCCCGAGAACAGCCGCGTGCCCGCACGCGCCGCGTCGAACTGCGGGTACGAGACCGAGGCCGACGCCGACGACGCGAGCAGGCCCGGCGCCGCCCCGGCACCCGGCTCGAGCCGCACCACACGCTCTGGCTCTGCCACGCCCGGCGGCGCACGGAACAGGATCACGTCCACGACGCCGTACAGGACGACGTTGACCCCGATCCCGAACGCGAGCGACAGCACCGCCGTCGCGAGCAGCCCCGGCCGGCGCGCGAGTGAGCGGAGGGCGAAACGCAGGTCTCGCATCACGGCTGCCTCCCTTCGCGGGGGTCGTATCGCACTCGTAGATGCCAGGCCGAACCGCGCGCTGTCAAACGCTCCACCGTTCCGCGCGCGGCGGCCTCCGAGGTCGCTGCACCGGAAAAGCGTGAAAACACCGTACGACCCGGCGCGGAATCTGCTGGCGTACGCGAACCAACCCGCAGTGTACTCCCCCGCCCCCGCCCGGGCGACAGGGCCGGAGCGGCGGGGCGCCCCCGCCCCGGCCTGGGGCGGGGTGGAACGGCCGGGGCTGGCACAATCCGTGAACCGCGCCCATCCCCGATGGCAGCTCTGCGGGATCGGGACTGGTGGCTCCGCGTCGGCTCGCCGACCGAGGGCTTCCGGTTCATGGATGCGGACGGCCGGCCCGTGCCGGCCGGCGAGGTGGAAGGGAGGATCCGATCGCTGGCCATCCCGCCCGCCTGGACCGGCGTGCGCGTGTCCCCCGACCCCGATCACAAGGTCCAGGCGTGGGGCTACGACGCGGCGGGCCGGAAGCAGTACGTCTACAGCCCGCGGTACGTCCAGTGGCGCGCCGCCCGCAAGTGGGGCCGCGTGCTCCGCTACGCCCGCCTGCTACCCCGCATCCGCGCCGCGACCGACCGCCACCTCGCGCGCCCCGGGCTCGACCGGCTCAAGGTCCTCGCCACCGTCGTGCGGCTGACCAGCCGCGGGTTCTTCCGCATCGGCAGCGAGCGCTACGCCGTGCAGAACCGGACGTTCGGGATCTGCACGCTGCGCAAGAGCCACGTCCGCGTGCACGGCGACACGCTGGTCTTCACCTACCCGGGGAAGCGGCGGAAAGACCAGCGTCAGGTCATCGCGGACACGCCGCTCGTCGCCATCATCCGCGAGCTGCTCGCGCTGCCGGGCAGCCGCCTGTTCCGGTACCGGGAAGGGGACCGGATCCGCAACGTCACCGCGCGCGCCGTGAACCGCTACCTGCGCGCGATCGCCGGCGAACGCTGCACCTCCAAGGACATGCGCACCTTCGGCGGCACGGTCCGCGCAGCCATCGTGCTCGCCGAGCTCGGGCCGCCCCGGTCCGAGCGCGAGGCGCAGCGCAACATCGCGCTCTGCTGCCGCCTCGTCGCGAACGAGCTCGGCAACACCGCGGCCATTTGCCGCAGCGCCTACATCCACCCCGCCGTGCTGGAGGAGTACCGGCGCGGCCGCACCATCCAGCCGCTGCTGCAGGACGGCGGGCAGCCGGACCCGGCCGCCCTGGTGGGCGCGTATTATCCGGAGGAGGTCGCGCTCGTCCGCTTCCTCGAGCGCCACGCCGGCCGGGCCCGGCGGCGCGGGGTCGCGGCGCGACCCCGGCTGGACGCCGCCGCGTAGCACGCCGCGTGCGGGCGCTCGGGCAGGCGGGTCACCGGCCAGAACGCGAGCTCCAGAGGTCAGCCGGCCGCCCGATGCGCGGCGGCCGGCTCCCGCGGAACCGGCCGGTGTCCGCCGGCGCGCCACGCCCCCGCCACGCCGCGCCCCACCCGGCCGCCCCTCCGTTGCCGGCCCGCGGGGCCCCGCCTATCCTCTCAGCCGATGGCGACACCGCAACGCTCTGCCGCCGGCCTCCGGCCCCGCCTCGGCGAGCTGTTCCAGCGCGCGCTGCGCCGCACCGCCGAGGCGCCGCTCACGTTCGGCAACGCCGCGGCGGTGCTGGTCGATGGGCCCGCGGCCTTCCCCGCGATGCTGGACATCATCTCGCGCGCGCGGCGCCGCATCATCTTCGAGAACTACATCATCCGGGACGACGACGTCGGCGGCCGCTTCGCCGGCGCGCTCGCCGAACGCGCCCGGTCCGGCGTCGAGGTCTGCGTGCTCTACGACTGGCTCGGCTGCCGGAGCACCGGCCGCGCCTACTGGCAGGAGCTGCGCCGGGCCGGCTGCCACGTCCGCTGCTTCGCCCCGCCCTCCCTGCGCCATCCGTTGCGCGTGCTGCGCCGCGACCATCGCAAGCTCGTGGTCGCGGATGCACGCGCCGGCATCGTCGGCGGCCTCTGCATCGGCGACGAGTGGGACGACGGCGGCGACGCGCCGCCGTGGCGCGACACCGCCGTCCGCCTCGAGGGCCCCATCGCCCACGAGCTCGAGCGCTCCTTCGCGCGCATCTGGCGCCGCGCCGGCGGCCACCCGCTCCCCCCGCTCAACCCCGCGGAGCACGCCACCCCCGGCCTCGTGCCTGCCCGCGTCGTGGACGGCCCGCCCGCCGCCGCGCGCGCCTACCGCCTCTACCAGCTCATCGCCGCGCTCGCCGAGCGCTCCATGTACATCACCGGGTCCTACCCCCTCGCGCCCGCGCCCCTGCGCCGCGCGCTCGCCTCCGCCGCGCGCGCCGGCGTGGACGTGCGGCTGCTCGTCCCCGGCCGCTCGGACATCCCTATCATCAACGAAGCCGCACGCGCGCGCTACGGCTCGCTGCTCCGCGCCGGCGTCCGGATCTACGAGTGGAACGGCCCCATGCTCCACGCCAAGACCGTCGTCGCGGATGGGGCCTGGGCGCTCGTCGGCTCGACCAACCTCAACCCGTTCAGCCTGCTCGGCACCTACGAGCTGGACGTGGAGATCCAGGAC
Organism: Longimicrobiales bacterium; assembly: GCA_036381195.1. Taxonomy (GTDB): domain Bacteria; phylum Gemmatimonadota; class Gemmatimonadetes; order Longimicrobiales; family RSA9; genus RSA9. The sequence goes on from DASVDH010000003.1 coordinate 27,818, forward strand.
GCCGCCGTCGCCGGCCAGCTCGAGCGCCAGTTCCTCGCCGACATCGAGCAGGCCACCGAGGTGACGCTCGAGGCCTGGCGCGCCCGGCCGCGCGCGCGGCGGCTCCGCGAGCACGCCGCCGCGGCGCTGCTCTGGTTCCCGCACCGGTTGTACAGCGGGTGAGGGGGTACACCGTTCTCCGGTCGGCGTCCGGCACAGGCGTCGCGGGCGCATCCGCGCGCCCATGGCGCCGGCAAGGCCCGAGCGGCGAGGGCCCCCTCCGTCGACGAAGCTGTCAGTGGTCGGGGGACGTGCCGGAGCGGTTCAGCCTCAGCAGCTCGACGTACTCAACGCCATCCTCGTCCGTCGTCTTGCCGAGTAAGTAATCCCTCTCGATCTGGAACACCCTGAACCGGGCGGGGAGGGATAGTGTAGTCCTGAGGCGGCCGCTCTGGTCGAAGATTCTCCACGTCCGCCCCCCGGCCTCGCTGATCGTGAAGTCGCTAAGCCAGAATTCGCCCCCAGGTCCCGCCACGAGCTGCTCGTAGAGCCGCATTGGGATGTCCGTACCCTCCACGAGGCCGTTATCCCACTCCTGGCCGATGAGGGGAACGCGCTCCCAGGCGGTCCCACTCGACCGCAGGACAGCCTGAAGATCACCTGTAGTAGCGATCACAAGGCTGCCGCGGACGGCAAGAAGCGGGCTTGCCCCCTCCTCGATGGCAGAGATCCCTCCCCGCGAGGTTCGCACCCACCATCGGCCTCCGATCAACGGCAGGCCACGTCCCAACCTCCTGGCTCCGCTTCGATCGAGGAACACGACGGAGAAGGAGTCCTGCGCGGGGCCGCTCATTCGGCGAGGATCGAGCCCATGCGAGAATCCCACGGCGAAGCCGGCTCCGAACTCAGAAACCCACTCGGCCTGGCCGTGTTGGGGAACGTCAAGCTGAAACGACCGTCCGTACGAACCATCCCCGCTGAACACTGTTACACGCGATCCAAACAAGTCCAAGGCGAGCAGGGAATCTCCGCTCAGTGGGGCAATCCACCTGAGGTTGCGGAACTCGCCCGGCCCACCCCCTCGCCGCCCGATCCGCCGAATCAAGCGACCTTGGAAATCGTATTCCCGTATCTCTGGAACAATGCCGTTCGCAATGAAAACACTGTTCCCACGTACGAATGCCGCATACACTCTGCCGAGCAACTGGTCTTCCGGGCCCTCGACGGCGCCAATCGCAAAGACGGGCGATGTAGAGTATTCTCCTCCTTCGCCGGCAAGGGGAGGGGCGCTGGCGGAACGCTCCGGGGTGTCGCTCGCGCACGCACAGAGTGCTAAAGCGATGGGAACAACCCGGAACAGGATGGGGTGTGTCATTACTCGCTGGACCCTAGTAATTCAACCCGAATCCTGCACGAGTGAGCTGAGCTTTTGAAGAGGGAGTGTGCGTAATTTTCTGTAGTTTCGCCGTCTCGGGTTGTGGGGCTGGGGCGGCGGCCGAGTAGCGATGAGCGAAAGGCCACCGTAGATCTTCTGGTTGTCCACTCGTCACAGCGGGTTCGGGCCCGCAAGAGACCAGGAGATCGACGATGACCTTTCGCAAGAACACTAGCATTGGCCGGCTCGGAGGGCAAGCCGGCGCTGACGGTCCGGAGGACCTCTTGCGGGCGATGGTCCAGCGCCTGGTGCAGGAAGCGATTCAGGCCGAGTTCGACCGCTTCATTGGCGCAGGGCGGTTCGAGCGGACGGCGACGCGCCGGGGCTGGCGCAACGGCTTCAAGCCGCGAACGCTCAAGACGCGAGTCGGCAAGCTGGTCCTGAGGGTTCCGCAGGACCGGGAAG
>DASVDH010000004.1:0-27381 GCA_036381195.1 Longimicrobiales bacterium
GCACCCTTCGAGCGTGGTCAGCCGGTGCGCGATCATGAACGTCGTCCGGCCCTTCATGAGCCGTTCCAGCGCGTCCACGATGCCCGCCTCCGTGCCCATGTCCACCGAGCTCGTCGGCTCGTCCAGGATCAGGATCGGCGCGTCCTTGAGGAATGCGCGCGCCAGCGCGACCCGCTGCCGTTCGCCGGCCGAGAGCCGCATCCCGCGCTCGCCCACCACGGTGTCGTAGCCGTCCGGCAGCGCAGTGATGAAGTCGTGCGCGTTCGCCATCTTCGCCGCCCGCACGATGGCCTCGCGGCTCGCCTGCCGCTGCGCGTAGCCGATGTTCTCGGCGATGCTCGTCGAGAACAGCACCGGCTCCTGGAGCATGATCGCGAACTGGTTGCGCAGGTCCGCCAGCCGGTACTCCCGCAGGTCCACGCCATCCAGCAGCACGCGGCCCGACGTCGGGTCGTAGAACCGGATCAGCAGGTTCATCAGGGTCGTCTTGCCCGCGCCCGTCCGTCCCGCGATCCCGACCCGCGCGCCGGCCGGGACCGCGAGCGAGACGTCGCGCACGGCGAGGCGGCCGTCGTCGTAGGCGAAGGACACGTGGTCGAAGACGACGTCGCCCCGTGCCCGCGCGAGCGGGCGCGCGCCCGGCCGCTCGGTCACGTCCGGCTGTTCCTCCAGCAGCCGGAACGCCCGCTCTGCGCTCGCGAGGTGCGACTGCAGGCTCGCGATCCGCCTGCTGATCGTCTTCAGCGGCTCGTAGATCAGCGCCAGGTAGCCCATCACCAGCAGGAGCTCGCCCAGCGTGAGCGTGCCCGCCTGCACGCTGCGCGCGCCGATGAAGAGCACCGCCGCGGTCCCCGCCGCGGTCGTCAGCCCGATCAGCACGTGCAGCCCGCCCTCGTAGACGGACAGCCGGACGCGCGCCCACATGCCCTCGCTCGACCGGTCCACGAACCGCTCCTCCTCCCGCCGCTCCCGGCCGAACGCCTTCACCACCCGGAGCGAGGCCAGCACCTCCTCCACCACGGAGAGGGCGTTGCTCTCCAGGCGCTTGACCTGGCTCGAGCGGGTCCGCAGCCGCTGTCGCGAGACCTTCATCAGCAGGAACAGCAGCGGCGAGACGGCCAGCGCCACCAGTGCGAGCCGCCAGTTCAGCCGCGCCGTGATGTACAGGATCGAGGCCAGCGTCACCGCCGAGGTGACGAACGGGATCAGCCCCTCGATCACGATGTGCTGGATGGCCGGAACGTCGTACTGGATGCGGTACAGCGGGTCGCCCGGGCCGCGCACGTCGTGGTAGGTCAGGGACAGCCGCTGCACGTGGTGGAACAGCCGGGACCGGAAGTCCAGCGTGAGCCGCTCGCCCGTGTACGTCCGGAGCAAGGTGCTCCCCGCCGACTGCAACTGGCTGAGCAGCGCCACGGCGACCACCAGCACGGCCGCGAACGTCAGGATGGAGAGATCGGACCGCAGCGCCGCGGCCGGGAGCAGCGTGGCCAGCCACGGCGGCACGGGCTCCGAGCCGATGGCGTGGTCCACGGCGATCTTGAGCGGCAGCGGCGTGAGCAGCGCGAGCGGCGTGGACAGGAGGCCCAGCAGCAGGATAGCCGCGATGTGCCGGCCGTACGGCCGCGCCTGGCGCAGCACGCAGCGGTACAGCCGGAAATCGGAGTAGCTCGGCGGGGCCCCGTCGTTCTTGCCCGGATCGGCCATCACGGCGCGCCCGCCACCGCCCGCCGCGCCACCTCCAGGCGTCGCGGCAGCGGCTCGCCCTCGTGCCGCCGCCTCAGTCCGTCCAGCGCCAGCCGCACGCCGCCCAGCACCACACCCCGCTGCCACGTGGCGCGTCCCCACAGCAGCAACGCCGCGCCACCGAGCGCTGCTGCCGCCAGCCACGCCTCGCCCACCCCGGCGGCCACGGCGAGGCCGCCGAGCAGCAGGAGGGCGGCCGTGTGGCGCGGCGGCCGCACGGGCCACGCGCGGAACCTCACCATCTGCTTGCCCCGGCCGTGCTCCTCGACCGCCATCCGCAGCCGGACCGTGCCCTGGCGACCCCACCGCACCTCGAGGTCCCAGTCATCGAACGCGCCGCCGCGTAGCACCGGCAGGTCGAGGCCGCACAGCTCCGCCTCCAACGCGCCGAGCCATGCTTCCGGCGGCCGCCAGTCCTCGCTCCAGTGGCCGAAGCGCAACGGACGCGGCCAGGCGAACGCGCGCCACGCGCGCCGCCTGGCTGCCGTCGCCTCCTCGCTCAGCCTGCCGTACAGCCGCGCCGTCGGCTGCACCACGTGCAACCACGCCGTCACGACGGACCGGCACCACCCCTCCGCCCGGCCGCGCAGGCCACGGGGCGCGTCCGCACGCGCGGCACGGACCGCCGCGCACGCGCCCGCGATGCCGGCGACCAACACGGCCGCGAAGGCGGCCCCGCGCGGCCCCGCATCGTAGAGCGACTGGAACGGCGCCAGCCCCCACACGCCGTGGTAGACGCGCCAGCGCCGCGCCGGCCCGCCGCCGCCCACGCCCCGCCCGTACACCCGGCCCGCCCACGCGATGTCCCCCGCCGCGTTGTACTTCTGAGGCCACTTCCTCGCGAGCAGCGCTTCCGCCGTGCCGTAGCCGCGCTGCTGCCGCCAGTACGCGCGCACCGTGCGGCGGCGATGATGCCAGACGATGGCCGCCGCGCTGTAGCCCAGCGTCCAGCCCCGCTCCTGCAGCCGCCAGCAGAGGTCCACGTCATCGCCCGCCACGCGGAATCGCGGATCGAATCCGCCCACCGCCTCGAGCCGCTCCCGCAGGAACGCCATGTTGCAGCCCGGGATGTGCTCGGCGACCGTGTCGGTCAGCAGCACGTGGCTCGGCGCGCCCGGCGCGTGCGCCACGCATTCCGCGATCATGCCGGCGCGCGGGGGCGGCAGGTTCGGCCCGCCCGCGCCCGCGTGGCCGCCGTCCAGCAGCGTCCTCACCAGGTAGCGCAGCCAGTGCGGGTCCGGGTAGGCGTCGTCATCGATGTACGCCACGACCTCGCCCGTCGCCGCGGCCAGACCCGTGTTGCGCGCGGCGCTCAGCCCCCGGTTCTCCGTCTGGATCAGCCGGACCGCGTACTCCGCCGCGATCGCCGCCGTGCCGTCCGTCGAGCCGTCGTCCACCACCACGACCTCGTAGTCCGGGTAGTCCAGCCGCGTCAGCCCCTCGAGCGTCTCCCGGATGGTCGCAGCGCCGTTGTACGAGCAGACCACCACCGTGACGCGCGGCCACGTCGTCCCCTCCGGAAACGGGACCTCCGCGAACGCCGCGCGCGCCGCCGCCAGCGCCGGCTTCCCGCCCCGGTCCCGGAGCGTCAGGCCGAACGCCCAATCCTCGACCTCCTCGCCGCCACGGTGCCACTCGTCCGTCCACGCGAAGACGAACACGCCGGCGCAGCCGGCCGCGAAGCTGGTGCGGATCTGCCAGTCCACCGCGCGGGCCTGGCTCAGCTCCCCGTGGCGGCGGCTGTCCAGCCCGAGCTCCGCCACCAGCAGCGGCCGGTCACCCGCCAGGTTTTGGAGCCGGCCGAGATACGCGGCGAGGGATCGTGGCTCCTCGAGGTAGATGTTGAAGCAGACCAGGTCCAGGAACGGCAGCCGCAGGTACTCGGTGGTGGGATAGTTCACGTACGTCGCCAGCGCCGCCGGGTCCTCCGCCTTCACGCCGCGGTAGAGGCGGCGCAGGAACCGCTCGACCGTGGCGGCGCCATGCCAGCGCACGATGGGTGCGGGGATCTCGTTGCCGATCGCGTAGCACAGCACCGCGGGGTGCCCGGCGCATGCGCGCACGCCCGCGCGCACGCGCTCCTCGATCGAGCACGCGCGGTACCCGTCATCCAGGAAGGCGACGTGCTGCTCCCACGGCAGCCCGACCATCACCCACAGGCCGTGCCGCAGCGCCGCGTCCAGCACCCGGCGAGGCGGGACCGCGTACGTGCGGATCGCGTTCATCCCGCTCGCGCGGATCCGCCGGAAGTCCTGCTCGAGGATGTGCGTCGGCGGATAGGCGTCCCCGGCGTCGTCCGCCCGGAACGGGCCGTAGGTGACGCCCCGCACCCACAGCTTTTCCCCGCCCGCGTACAGGTGCTTCCCGAGAACCAGCGGGCGCGTCCTGGAGACCGCTCCTCCTCCTCGAGCCAGCGCTGCCGCCGACGCGCGCGCCTCCTGGTCCGGCTTCTCGACACGACGCATAGCCCGGATCGCCCGTGGACGGACTCGCCGCCCGCCGCCCCGGGGGCGGGGCCGCGGAACACATGGCGGTACGCATCATGCGTGCCCCGGGGCGGGGCTCAGGGCGTTACCGGCCGGTGGGCGATCGGGGTGTGCTCTTCCGGTTGCGGCACGCGCTGGGGTACCGGTCACAGTAGCCCTTCGAATTGCCGATGCTGCCGGCGTTGAGCAGCGCGTGCACCACGGCGCGGCCGAGCGCGTCCGCGCCGGCGTTGTAGATGGCGTCGAGGTCGCGGATCGAGAGCGTGCGGTCGGGCGGCGTCGTCGCGACGGCGAAGATGAGATCGCCATCGCGGAGGCCGTGGACCGGCTTGATGGACCGGGCGAGGCCACCGTTCGCGATCATCGCCATGCGCTTGGCCTGCGTCTGGTCCAGGGGCGCATCCGTCGCAACGACGGCGATCGTCGTATTGAACGGCTGGCGGCCCCACTCGCCCCCGTTCTCCGGCCCGTCGCTCTCGGGGGGATGGCACTCCTCGGGCCGCGGCTGGACCAGGCCGAACTCGCCATCGAGCTCGAGGAACACGCCGTAGGGCAGGCAGGTCTGCGGGTTCACCACGGAGCCGGCGGGGTTGAGCGCCACGATCGCGCCGACCGTGTAGCCGTTGTCCAGCACGACGCTGGCGGAGCCCAACCCGTGCCGCGCGCCGGTCCCGGCGCCGACCCGACCCATCGGCACGGGATCCGCGGTCGCGACCGCGGCCGCGCGGTAGCCGAACCCGGCATCCGGCCGTGCCTTGAAGTCCCCGCCCCGCCCGAGGTCGAACAGGATCGCGGCCGGGACGATCGGCACGACGCCGCCCGGCACCGGGAAGCCGTAGCCGTGCTCCTCGAGCCAGCGCATGACGCCGGTGGCCGCATCGAGGCCGTACGCGCTGCCGCCGCTCAGCACGATGGCGTTCACCTGCGTCACGAGCCCGCCCGGCTCGAGCAGCGCGACCTCTTTCGTCCCCGGCGCGCCGCCCAGCTGGCTGAAGCCGGCCGTCGCGCCCCGCTCGGTCAGGATCACGGTGGTGCCGGTCCGGTAGCCGCCGCCGATCCGCGTCTCGTGGCCGACCTTGATCCCCGGCACGTCGGTGATGGTGTTGCTCGGCCCCGGCCGCTGCCCGGAAGCGGCGGGCGCCGCCGTGAGCACGGCCAGCGCCGCGCCGAACGCCGGCGCCGCGAGCCGCGCCGCCGCGCGCCGCGCGCCGCGCGGGACAATGGCGAGATGCATCGACATCGACATTGCTACTCACTCCTGGAAGAGATGCGATGGGCGGCGCCCATGATCAGCCCACCCCCTCGTCGGCCGCCACAGCGGCCAGCGCGGCCTCCCGCCTGCGGCGGGGCCCGAGGGCCCAGTGCGTGACGAGCAACAGCGTGATGGCTGCGCCGACGCCGCAAAAGGTCGCGGGCACCGGCCCGATCGAGCCGCCGGCGATCTCCCCACCCAGCCCGACCACGGCGCCGGCGACGATCGCGGCGAGCACCGCGCGGCCGTCCAGCGCCGTCCAGTAGATCGCGACGTAGACGGGGATCAGGAACGCGCTGGTCAGCAGCACGGCACGGAAGCCGTACAGCACGATGATCGTGGCGGGCGGGTCCATCGCCGCGGCCGTCGCCAGCAGGCCGAGCAGCACGGTCGCCGTCCGCGACACGCGCATGAGATGCGCCTCGCCGACACGCGGACGGAAGTAGCTGTAGATGTCGCGCGCGACCGTCATCCCGATCGCGTGCAGCCGCGTGTCCGTCGTGGACAGGATCGCGCTCATCACGCCCAGCACCAGCGTGACGCCGAGCCACGTCGGCACGTACCTCGTGATCAGCGTCGGGAACGCGGCATCCGGATTCTCCACGCCCATCCCGCTCCCCACCAGCGCCACGGCCGCCGCGCCGCCGAGCAGGACCAGCAGCGAATAGAAGACCGAGAGGATCGCGCCGGACGCCGCGAGGTGGATCTTGGCGGTCCGCACGTCCCTGGTCGCGGCGATGCGGATCAGCATGTCCTGCTCGGTGAAGATCGTGCCGAAGAAGGCGAGGAACGTGGCGCCGATCACGGCCCACGACAACTGCCCCCCACCCGTCGGGTCGACGAAGGTCGGGTTCATCGCCGCGAACCGGGTGTTGATCTCCGTCAGCCCGCCCATGTCCACGACCATGTAAGCCAGGGCAGCGATCACGGCGGCGACCATGATCACGCCCTGGACCAGGTCCGTCCACGCCACGCTCACGAGCCCGCCGGTCGCCGTGTAGAGGATGAAGACGATGCCGAGGATCCACACCATGTACGGGTAAGGCACCCCGGTGATGGCGGTGACCAGCAATCCGGCGCCGACGAGCTGCATGACGAGGTACAGCCAGCCGCTCACGAGCAGCACGCTGCCGGCCAGCGGCCGCGCGGCCTGCATGCCCGTCACCCGCGCGACCAGGTCCGGGAACGTGAGCACGTCGAGCCGCCGGACGAGGCCGACGACGAAGTACAGCCCGCTCACGCCGAGCATCAGCCCCAGGATCGTATGGGTCATCAGCGAGTATCCGCTCGCGTAAACGGCGCCGGTGAACCCGATGACGCTGACGGAGCTGACGAAGTTCGCGATCAATGACCAGGTCGCGAGCATGGGCCCCATCTTCTGGCCGAACACCCAGAAGTCCATGACGTTCTTGGTGCGGCGGGCGGCCCAGACCGCGATCGCCATCAGGAGGATGAGGTAGAGGACGAACGCGGTGAGGAAGTACGGATTGGCCCCGCTCATCGGGCGCCTCCCTCGGGCGGCTCCGCCGGGCGCCGCTCGCCGCCGGCCCCGATCCCGGGCAGCGCGCCCGCCGGCTCATCGCCGAACGGCCGGCGCAGCAGGACGTGGACGATGAGGTAATGGATCGCGCCGAGGCTGCCTGCCAGGATCACGATCGCGAAGACGAGGAACATCGGTAAGGGCAAGCCCAACGGCTTCATAGCGCCTCCTGCCAGTACAGCCCTGCTCGGCCGACTCGTTCATCCCCCGCGCCGGGCCGGTCGGGCCGGGCCGCGTGCAGCGCGCGCGCCCTGGTCGGCGCCAGGGTCGCGAGCGCACACAGCGCCAGGACGCGCGTCCAGCCGGCCCGCGGGCGTTGCGGCGACCTCATGGCACCATCAGCTCGGTCGCCTCGTCAAGCGACCGCGCGCGGGTCAGCGCCGCGATTGGAGAGGAGTGCGTGCCCAGGCAGCTCGCCCGTGCCGGGGTCCGTGACCGGGAGTGTCTGGTGGGAGGCGGACGGCGTCCAGGCGCCGAAGATGAAGTTCGGGATCGTCCCGGATCCCGCGCGAGTTGGCTCGGTCGCCGCACGTGCCATGTGGGGTCCTGATTCGGGGCCTGGCATCGGTTGCAGTACGCGGTATACAATCAGCAGACCCGCGCCGTCAAGCCACCTCCACCCGCCTGGCAGGCCCTCCGAAACCACGCCGCACGCGGGGTTGTGCCGCGCGAATGCACACGTATCTTCTCATCGGGCATTGTATTCAACACAACAGCACGCCTCCGCGAGCGGCATCGTTCGTGCAGCCGGCGCCGCCGGCGGGCGCGCCGCCGCCGGCGGATGCGCCGCGCGGCGCGGATGCCGGCCCACCGTTCACGCGAGGGATGAGGGTATGGACAAGCTGCGGCTGAGCGAGGAGGAGTGGCGGCGGCGGCTGACGCCCAGGGAGTACCGCGTGCTGCGCGAGCACGGGACCGAGCCGCCGTGGGAGGGTTGCTTCGTCGGAACCAAGGAGCCGGGCACGTACGTCTGCGCGGCCTGCGGCAACCCGCTCTTCGCCTCGGGCGTGAAGTACGAGTCCGGCACCGGCTGGCCGTCCTTCACGCAGCCAATCTCGAACGAGGCGGTCACCGAGCACGAGGACCGGTCCTACGGGATGATCCGCACCGAGGTGCGCTGCGCCCGCTGCGACAGCCACCTCGGCCACGTGTTCCCGGACGGCCCGCCGCCCACCGGTCTGCGCTACTGCATCAACTCGATTGCCATGAAGCACGTGCCGGAGGGCGAGCCGATCCGCCTGGTGACGGAGTAGGCGGCCGCCGGATGCGACGCGGCGCACCGGGGAGGGTGCAACCCCGGTGCGCCGCATCGAGCCCGAGCCCTGGCCTCCTCAGCCGCCCGTCGGCTCCTCGGGCCGGCGCAGCAGGAATTGCGCGCCGAAGGTGCCCGCGAACACCGTGCTGAGCGGTGTGGCGGGCGTGTGGTCCGCGCGTTCGAGGGAGAGGCGGACGTCGGTGTAGTACCTGAAGTCGAGCTGGGCCGATGCCTCGACGTTGAGGTACAGCTTGGCCAGGTGGCGCGGCTGTCCCGGGGGCGGAAGCACGTCCAGCCCCGTCGCGGCGTTCCGGCTCTCGTCGAGCAGCGGGCCCAGCGGGGTCCAGACGTCCCGCTCGGCATCGTGCAGCCACGCGACGTAGGTGAAGCCGGGAGGCGCCACCGCGAGGTTCTCGATCACCCCACCCAGTCGGAAGTCGTTGGACCCGAACTCGCCGCGCTCGTAGAGGCCGAGGCGGCCCGCGCCGGCCACGGCGTAGGGGAACGGCTCCGGCTCGGCCTCGAAGTGCCCCAGCACCAGGTCGGCCGAGGGCGCGACCGCGCCGGTGCTCAGGTCGCGGAAGCGCGCCCAGAGCGCGCCAGGCGCTTGCGCGCCCGCCGCGATGACCACCGTCGTCGCCTCGCCCAGGTCGCTGAGCGAGACGGTGGCGCTGCCCAGCTCATCCGGCGCGAACGTGACGCGCGCGCCGGTGTTCCCGGTACGCTCGTCCAGCAGGTACGCCGAGTATTCGGCGGCGGGGCCGCCGGGCAGCCGCACGGCGGTCACCGTCACGTCCGAAACCACGTCGCCGGCGGCGGTGACGGCCACCGTGCCGCCCGGAATCCGGGTGGCGGGTGAGGGCTCCGCGAGCAGCCGGACATCGTAGACCCGTCCCTGGAGCTCGGAGGGCAGCCGTGCGTCCTCGCACGCCGTCGCGGCGAGCAGCACGCCCACGAGCGCCAGACCATTCGCGCGCCGCATCACCGCCCCCTCCCCGGCGCGAAGCTGAACCCGGCCGAGAGCCTGAGGTTGTGGATCACGTCCTCCTCCGGCGGAGGCGGCGGGTCGGGATTGGGGAAGCGGTCCTCCCGGAGGAGCCGGTCCGAGAGGGACAGCTCGTCGCGATCGAAGCCCGTGTATACCCGGTCGCTGATGGCCACGGTCACGCGCGCGCCCTCCGAGACGGCGAAGCTGAGTCCGCCGCCCACCGAATAGGCGAAGCCGGAGAAGGTGCGCCGGTCCCGGTTGCTCTGCGGCTGCGACTGCGGGTCCACGAAGAACGTGTAGCGCCCCGCTCCTACCTGCACCAGCGGCTCCCAGCGGTCGAACGCCAGGCGGTACTCGGCCTGGATGCCGTAATCGAACGCCGTGACCTGCTGGTTCACCACGTAGAGGAGCGTGGTGTCGTTCGCCGAGTTCGGCGTCCAGTAGGTGTGGCGCATCAGCGGGAAGTACTCGCCCTTGGTCCACGGCCGCGCCACGCTGGCCTGGATCCCGACGGCCAGGTGCCGCGTGAGGAAGTACATCGTCTCCATCCCGGCCGCGGCGCTCGGCTCGAGCGCGGCCGAGTTGGCGTAGCTCACGCGCTCGGCCCGCAAGGAGATGAGGAACTCGCCTGGCTGGAGTTGCGCGCTGAGCACGTCGGTGCCGAGCAGCAGCATCCCCAGGACGAGGCCGCCGCGGCGGATGGCTTGCCGGGAATCTCTCATGGTTCAGCCCGCACGGTTAGAATCCGAACTCGATCGAGATGCTCTGGCACGCGCCCAGCTCGACGTACCTGTAAGCGTAATCGATGGCGAGCGTGCGACCCAGGCCGGGCACGCGCACGCCGAATCCGGCAGCCAGCCCGCTGGAGAAGTCATCCTCCGCATCGGCGGAGCCGCGGAACAGCTTGGAGCCGCGCACGAAGAAGAGGTCGCGGAAGCCGTACTCGACCGCCACCGTCGGCAACGTCGGCGCATTGATCGCGTTCGCCACCTCGCCCAGCACCGTGAGCCGGTGGTCCGGGTTGGCCCGCCCCAGCACGGCGTAGGGCGTGCCCAGGATGTCGGTGCGCACGCCGAAGCGGAACGCTGCCGGCATGAGCACGGCCTCCGGCCGGAGCTGGATCGGCAGGTCGCGCTGGGTGGGGAAGCGCGGATCGTCCCCCGGCGTGAGCGTGCGGTCCACTGCCGGCCCTTCCATCCGGCCGCGCGAGCCGAGGTTGGTGAGCGCGGCGCCGATCGTGATGCCGTAGAGCCCGGTGCGGAACCGCACGCCGAAGTCCCCGCCGTAGTAGTTCGCCCGGGCGAACGACATCCCCTCCTGCGCGAACTTCACGGTCCCGCCGAACGAGAGGCGGTCCGTGACCTGGCGCGCGTAGCTCAAGCCCACCGCGAGCCCGCCCCATTCGACGTAGCGGCCCGCGGTCGGGTCCCCGCCTTCGGGGTAGCGCTCCGTGGTCCTCTCGATCTTGCCGGACGTGAAGTAGGTCACCGAGATGCCCGCGGCTCCGGCCCCCACGGGCAGCGCCACCGCCAGGAACGAGTTCGTCAGCCCCGAGTTCTCGTAGAGGGACTCGTAGCTCAGCGAGCCGGAGAGGCCCGGGATGTCCGCGATCCCCGCGGGGTTCCAGTAGAGCGACGTCGCCCCCTCCGCCAGCGCGACGTACGCACCGCCCAGCGCGAGCGCACGCGCGCCGACGCCCAGCTCCAGGAACGCCGCGCCCCGGTTCGCCACGCGGTACACGTCATCGCCCGGAGCCGGCTGCCGCGCCTCGCCCGTGCGCGACTGCGCAGCGAGGCCGGTGGGCACCGCCGCGGCGAGGCCCACGCCCAGGGCAACCGTTCGGAACAGCTTGCCGTAAGGCATGTTTGCCTCCGTCAGCGAATGATGATGAAGCGCCCGAGCTTCTTCCGCTCGGCCCCGGTGGCCGGATCCCGCGTCTGCACCGTGTACAGGTACAGGCCGCTGGCCATCTCCGTCCCCTCACGGGTGCGCAGGTCGAAGAACAGGTCGCCCGCCCCCTCCAGGTCCTCCTCCGTCCACTTGATCTCCTGCACCAAGATGCCGGAGACCGTGTAGATCCGCAGCGTCCCGCTGGGCGGCATGTGCGTGAACATGATCCGCGCGCTCCCGCCCCTCTGCTGCTCGAAGGTCGAGAACATCACGTAGGGGTTCGGGACCACCTTGATCGCCTTCATGTCCGCCTGCGTGATGCTCGCGATGGCCTGGCCGGACCGGGCCCCGACCACGTTGAACTCGAACTCCTTGCCCGAGACCAGCGGGACGGCGTACCGCACCACCAGGGTGAAGCCGGGCGTGACGCCGGTCCACCCGGTCTGCCCCTCCCCGGTGATCGGGTTGCAGTTGACCGTCGTCACCGACGTGCCGCAGCCGAGCGTCGCGGGATAGAACGTCACCACGCGCTCGGTCCGCATCGTGACGTTCCCATCGCCGTCCACCGTGCCGAGCTCGATGTCCTCCAGGAAGATCAGCCGCTCGCCGGGCAACCAGTGATCGGCCGGGACGTCGACCCGGACCGTGTCCGCGCCGCTGCCGAAGCGGACGGTGGCCTGCTTGTCCGCGCGCAGCATCGCCACGGTGACCGGCCGGTCGAAGGACGCGTTCCGCACCGTGAACGGCAGCGTCACCGAGACGAGGTCCGCCTCCGTCACCGGGATGCCCAGCGCCTGGCTGATCGCGGCGGCGGTCGTCGCGTCCACCGCCGTCCGGCTCGCCACCTCGCGGCTGCCGAGCGACGCCGCCAGCGCGTCCGTGATGCCCGCCTGCCCCAGGTCGGCGGCGAAGGGGGCGAGCGGGCCGTACTCGGTGTCCGCGAACCGGATCTCGTACTGGCCGTGCCCCGTACCGAGCCCACGACTGGCCAGTCCGGTCCCGCCGGTGACCCAGCCCAGCGAGAGCGGCGTCGAGATGACGGGGTTCAGTTGCAGGCTGTCCGTGTCCAGGTAGAACGCCTGCCGGTACGTGGCCGGCGAGGCGTTCCGCCTCAGCACGGTGATCGAGAGGCCCTTGTAATCATCGGACGCCAGGAACGTGGTCGGCGTGAACTGCGGGAACGCCGTCGTCGAGGTCGGCATGACGTTGGAGGCGAACAGCGGCCTCTCCACGCCGTTCTCCACGGCAAGCACCACGGCCCCGCCGACCAGCCGCCGGATGTCCACGCGCTGGTCGCCCGTGACGGTCGTGGCGGTCGTGACGGTGTCGGCCGCGCCCACCGGGATGCCGCCGACTTTGTGCACGACGAAGCTGCGCACGTCGGAGCGCGCGCGTACGGGTGTGGCCGTCCGCGCCGTGAGGGTGCCCGCGTAGGCGAAGTCCGTGATGACGGAGCGGATGACGTCGATCCGGGTCGAGTCGATCCGCACGCTGCCCGCGGGGCCGAAATCCTGCACCACGAGCGTGTCGCCGAAGACGAGCCGGATCGTCCGGGAGGTCGAGACCGAGTCCACGACGGACGGGATGATATCGCCCCACGTCGTCACCACCGGCCTGGTCGGCCCCAGCTCCGGGAGGATCTGCTGGTGGATCGTGCTGCCCTGGGCCTCGCTCACGTACTCGATGCCGGCTCCGGCGCCGCCCGCCTGGCGCGATGCCGGGATGTAGACGATCGCGACGTTGGGCGCCGCCTTCGTCGTGGGCAGCGGCGCGCTGGGTGCCGCGAAGACCGTGTCCCGGACGAACGTGGAGCCGTCAGCCGCGCGCCGCACGATCGGGAAGCGTGCCCCGTACGTCTCCGCCACGAAGGCGTAGAGGTAGCTCTGGCCGGCGCCGACGTTGCCGTCCGTGTAGGTGGTCTGATCCAGGTTCGTGATCTCGGCGTAGGCCGAGGGCCCCGTGACGTCGCCCAGCGTATCCCGGATCACGCCGCGGGTGCACGCGGATGTGCTCGACGAGCTGGTGTAGACCGGCGTGGTCGCATCGGGGTTGCAGGACTTGTAGACCAGCACCCGCCGCACCGGATTCTGCGCCCGGGCCTCGAGCGAGTCCGGCAGCCAGGGGTTGAGGTCGCGCAGCTCGGCCGCCGGCGTGCCGGGCGCCGCGTTCCGGATCTCGTTCGCCAGGAACTCGAGGTAGGGGTCCACCCAGCGTCCCGGGCGCATGTCCAGCGTGAACGTCACCGAGCCGTTCCGCGTCTCGCTCACCGCCCTCGCGTGCGCTGCGAGGACGTGCGGCGCCGGAGCCGGCGTCGGCGCGACGAAGAAGTTGCGGTACAGCGTGATCGCGTCATCGATCGCCCGCTCCATGCTGGCCGAGTCCGGCCGCGCGATGATCGCCAGCACGAAGGACGTGCTGGCCCCCACGGGCAGGTCGATCGGCCCGACGCCTACCCACGCCTGCTTCCAAATGAAGTTGATGGAGCGGTCCGGGAAGGTGTCCGACCACATGCTCGCGCACGTGTGCGTCGTGGGATTGCACATGTCGATGAACAGCGTGTCCGGCTGCCCATCGTGATTGTAATCCCACATGGGGTAGGGGCTTCCCGGCGCACCCGGCACCGCGTAGTTGAACCCGCCGCCCGCCCGCGGATTGCTCAGGTCCACCACGTCGCCATCCCCGTAGGGATAGCCGTTCGCGGGATGGAACAGGTTCCAGTAGTCGAACACCTCGACCGAGTTGGGGAGACGGCCGGCCAGCGCATCCGCTTCGTTGGAGGCGAGCACGCCGTACGCCCGTCGCGGGTTGTCCGTCAGGAACTGCTCGCCGATGCACGCATCGCCGCAGGCGCGGCCGATGTTGAACGTGATCGTGTCGCCCGCCGCGGGGTTGCCCGGCTGGTAGAACGCGCTGCCCGGGTCCGACAGCAGCTTGTTGCGCAGGTCGCCGATCGGGCTCTTGAGGAAGACCAGCGCCATGCTGCCCATCAGGAAGCCCTGCGTCCCATCGCGCGCGCTCGAGCAGTTGCCGAAGAAGCCCTCGGTCGCGAAGCCGCTCGTCGGGATCGACCGGGCGCTGTCACACGTCACCGTGTTCCCCAGGTGGTTCATGACCACCGCGCCCCGCTGGATGTCGTAGCCCGCCCGCGCACGGATCCGCGGATGCCGCAGCATGAACCCGAGGCGCAGGTCCGTGTAGTCGATCCCGCGGGCGTAGATCTCGTTGGACCGGTTCGTGACCGTGGCCTGCCAGAAGACCACGCCCGGCAGCGACGTCATGTTGAACGCGTCGAACTTCCACTCCAGGCCCAGCGGGTAACCCGCCCGCTGCGGCTCGCCGCTGCCGCCCGCCAGCACGGAGCCGTAGACCTGGCGGACCTCCTCCGTGTAGTCGTTGATGATGCCGAACGTGCTGAAGTTGTCGCCCAGGAAGCCCTCTTCCTTCAGCTCGTCCGGCACGCCCGCGAAGTCGAACCGGAAGCCGAGGCCCTGCTGGTCCTGGAGGCGCCGCCAGGTGGAGAAGGAGATCGGCCGGTCGCCCAGCCAGCCCTCGATCCCCCAGGTCTCCGGGCAGTCGCTTCCCGCCATCAGGGTGACCGCGGGCGGGACCAGGTCCGACGCGTGGTTCAGGCACGCGGGCGCGCTCTGTCCCGGCGCGGGCGTGCGCACGCCGCGGTGCAGGAAGCCCAGCGCACCATCGCGCGGGCCCCAGTCCCGGCGCGCCCCCGGATCCACGCTCCGGTTGAAGGCTACCGTGTAGCCGTCGCCCCGGGCGTTCTGCAGACTCGGGTTCGCCGACAGCGCAGCGTTGTAGTCCTCCGGGCCAGTGGTCGCCCACAGCGTGATCTCACTGACCTGCGAGTAGTACGAGCTGCCGCGCTGGGTCTGGAGCGCCGCGAGCCCCTCCATCTGCTGCTGCGCATCGATCACGCCCGCGTTCGACACCCAGATGCGGTACCCGGTACCGGATCGCATGCCGGTCACCGCGAAGTCGCGCCCCGCGAAGAGATTGAACGGCGAGCGGTCCGTGCCCTCCTGCGCGGCCAGCGGCCCGGCCACGAGCACGGCCGCCAGCGCCGGCGCCAAGAGGAGCCAGCGGGCGCCGGTCCTTCCCTTCGCCTGGATCGTGTCCGCTCTCATCGTCGCAGTCATGAACGCTCCATCGGTTGCCGCCCCCGCCCCATGAGGGACGGGCCGCCTGTCGCACGTTCCCCCTCGGCCCGGCCCCGCCCCGCATCACGCCCGGCGGCGAACGCCTGCTCCGGCGCGATGCGGCGGGGTCGGCGGCCGGACCCGGCCTTCCGCCTCAGAAGCTGATCTGCAGGCCGGTGGTGATGTGTCTCCGGCCGCCCATCATGTCCGGCCGGTCCATGGAGGTCGTCAGATAGCCCGTCTCCGGGTAGCTCGCGGCCGTGCCCGGCGCCGCGGACGGGAACAGCCGCACGCTCGCCAACGAGCCCGTGTCGCACTCCCCGGTGGACTGGAAGACCGTCACGCAGTTCTTCGTGTCGAACAGGTTCGTGACGCGCAGGAACACGCCGTACCGGATGTTCGCGATGCGGAACTCCTTGGTCGCCTGCAGGTTCGTCGTGAAAACGGTCGGCGCCCGCCCCGAGTTCCGCTCGAGCCGGCTCGTCCCCAGGAAGTTCGTCGTCGGCGTGTAGGGCAGGCCGCTGGCCAGCGAGGCCGTGATCGAGAGCGAGCTGTGGCTCAGCAGGCTTCCCAACCGGCCCTCCGGCGCATCATCGCCGACCGCGAAGCGCAGCACGCCCGTCAGGATGTGCGGCTGGTCCACCTCCGAGCGCACCTCCTTGTACGCCTCGCGGTCACCCTCGTACAGCCGCTGCAGCTGGAGCTCCGGCGGCGCCGCGTTCGTCCACGCCTGCATGAAGCCGTAGTTGATGTCGAAGCCCCAGTGGTTGCGCACCCGGCGGCGGAACGAGATGTCGATCCCGCGGACCGTCTGGTAGTCCGAGTTGACCAGGATCCGGTACTCGGGCGAGGTCGAGCCGTACGTCTCACCCGGGTCGTTGACCCGCTCCCCGGTGGGACGCACGCCTCCCGTCCGGATGCCCGTCAGCCCGCTCTGGTCCTTGTAGAAGCCGACGATGGAGAGCGCATAGTCGGTAAAGAGCTCGGCCGCGATCCCCATCTCGTAGAGGGACGTGCGCTCGTTCTCGAGCCGCGGGTTCCCGATCAGCGGCACCGCGTTGCCCCACGGCCGCAGGTCCGGCCCCAGCGCCGTGCCCTCCACCGACTGCCCCTTGCGGATCGTGTCCGGCACCAGCACGCCCGCCTCGTTGCGGATGCGGCGGACCGGATCCGGCATGTCCGCTTCCGCCCGCCGGCCGACGCCCGTGCGCTGGAACATCGCGTGGTACGTCGGGAGTTGCGAGTACTGGCCGTAGTTGGCGAACAGCCGCATGTTCTCCGTGACCGGGAACGAGATGCCGATCCGGGGCGAGAACTGCATCCGGATCGGCGCCTCCGAGAAGTCGTCCTGGAATGCGATGGCCCGCGCGCTGTCCATGAGCGCCGCGTCGAACGAACACGCCGCGATTCCCGTGAACGGGAGCGCCTCGCCATCCGGCCCGCGCGCGACCCAGGGCGTGGTCTGGCCGAGCGACGGCGCCTGCCCCTCGCACACCTCGAACGCCGTCGTCCCGTTGGTCGGGTCCAGCGGATCGGTGAAGAACAGGCCATCCGCCCGGCTGTAGTCGAAGCGCAGGCCGAGGTTCACCGTCAGGAAGTCGTACTCGATCTTGTCCTGGACGTAGAACGCCGCGTCCCACGGCCGGGCGTGGTACTCGTAGCGCGCGATCTGGTAGCGGTCGAACGGCCAGGCCAGGTTCCGGCTCTCGTTCATGAACAGCTCGTGCTGCTGGAAGAAGAGGCCGGCCTGGATGTTGTGATGGTCCGTGACCTGGGACTGGACATCCACGCGCGCCACCCACGAGCGCGTCGAGTCGGAGCCGAAGAAGTTCTCCGCGCCCATGGTCGGGCCGGTGTGCGGCGCGCCGTGCCGCGACTGCGTCGTGAACTGCCCCGTCCCCAGCGGCCCGATCGTCGTCATCGTACGGATCTGGTCCTCGAGGCAGACGCCGCCGTACCAGTTGCAGGACAGCCGCTCGGTCCGGAAGCGCCCGACGATCGCCCGGTAGAACGTCCGCCCGATCGTGTGGTCCCACTTGGCCCAGATCAGGTCACGCTCGGTCGAGATGGCATTGTGGACCACGTACTGGTTGTAGCCCCAGGTGGCGCTCTGGCTCCCGGTGATGATGTCCTCGAGGCGCTCGCCCCAGTTCGTGCCGAAGTACCGCTCACACCACTCGGCGGATTCCGGATAGACCTTCTGGCACTGCGCCCCCAGGTCCACGCCGAGGAACTGATGCATCCAGTCGTACGGCTGGCGCTTCCGCGCCGATGTCATGATCCCCACGTTCAGCTTCGCCGTGGGCGTGACCGCGTACGTGAGCTTGCCGTAGAGGTCGCGCGCCTGGTTGAAGCCGAACGACCGCCAGCCCTTGAACAGGTCCCACTGGTAGGCGCGGTTGCCGTTCTCGTCCCGCGTGGTCCGCACCGGGTCGAAGATGTGGTCATCGTACTCGAGGACCCGGTCCGCCTGGCTCGAGAACCGCCCCGCCAGCACGTAGCGCAGCTTCCTGTTCGTCCCCGGGACCGGGCCGGAGAAGAAGCCCTCGACGATGTCGAGCCCGCGCAGCTCGTCCTGCCGCGAGCCGAGCGCGCCGGGAAGGCGCGAGGTCGAATAGCGCATCGAGCCCCGCAGCGTCTCCGATCCCTCGCGCGTCGCGATGTTGATCACGCCGGAGAGCGCGTTCCCGTACTGCGCCTCGAATCCGCCCTTCACCAGACTGAGCTGTTCGACAGCCATGGACGGCACATCGAAGGCGGGCCCGCCGAACAGAATGTTGGTCACCGGGATCCCGTCCACGAGCGAGACCGTCTCGCCATAGCGGCCGCCGCGCACGCGCACCGGCGTGAAGCCGCGGCGCGAGTCCACGTACGAGACCACGTCCGCGTTGTCGGGGGAGATGTCGAGGAAGCCCGGCTGGAGCGACAGCGCGCCGCGGATGTCCGCCACGGGCAACGCCTGGATGGCCTCCCCCGTGATCGTCGTCGCGCTGCCGGTCGCGTCCAACTGGATCAGCGGCACCCGTTCTGCCTCGACGACGACCTGCTCGATCGCGAGCGCCTGCGTCGTGAGCTGGAAGTCGAGCGTGCGGGTGACGTCGATCGAGACCTGCACGTTCTCCCGCCGGACCGTGGCGTAGCCCAGGAGCTGCGCCACCACCGTGTAGGTGCCCGCCGGGATGTTGATCAGGAAGTACCGGCCGTTCGGCTGCGTGAGCACGCTGCGCCCGGTCCCTTCCACGGTCACCTGCACCCCGGCCAGCGGCTGCCCCGTCGCCGCGTCGGTCACGATGCCGGCCAGCTTCCCCGTCTGGCCCGCAGCGGGGCGGAGCACGGCCGCGGCCAGGACCAGTGCCACGGCCTGCAACACCGAGCGACCCAGCATTGCCTTCCCTCCGTTGTCGAGAGTCCGGCTCTTCCGGCGGCCCGGCGGCCGCACCCCTGCGGGTGCCGGTACCGGCTCGCGGGACGCATCCCTCCGGCGGAGACGGAGCACACGTGCCGGCACTCCGGCACGCGCGTCCCCCTCATGGCTCGCGCACCCGCCCGCGCTGCCGCCGCGCGTTGTCGATTTATCTATTCAATCAAGGAAAATTCGTGTGACCCGTGCTGTAGCGTGGGCTTTCGAGCGGCCCGCATGGCTCGGGGGCCGCGCGCATGGAATCCGGTGATTTCCATAACTCCCGGCCGCGCCCGTGTCAAGGGGAGAATTTCATCCCCCTCCGGCCGCGGCCGCTGCGACGAGCATCGGCGCGGCGCGCCGCCTCCCCGCACGGCTCCCTGGACGCTGCGCCGACGAGAGCTTGCAACTTTTCCGGCCGGCCCGCGCTACATTCAGGATGCAGCAACCCGGCTCTCCCCCCTGACCTCAACCCATCCGACCGATGCGATTCGCCCAGGTGCTCCTCCTCGCGGCCACCACAGCAGCCATCGCGCCGGCCGCTCCCCCGTTGCGCATCATGCGCGTGACGCCGACCACGCCCGCCCAGCCGGACGCCGAGATCGCCATCATGTTCGACCGGCCCGTCGCCGGCGGGCTGGATGCCACCGTTTCGGCGGAGGCGATCTTCTCGATCCAGCCGCCGGTGCCGGGGCGCGCCGAGTGGCGCGACCCGGTGACGCTGCGCTTCGTTCCGGCGCAGCCGCTCGAGGCGGGGCGGACCTACACGGTGCGCGTCGCGCCGTCGTTCGCGGCGATGGATGGCAGCCGGCTGGAGGGCGAGTACGTGCACACCTTCCGCGTCGCGCACCCGCGGGTGCTGGCTGGCAGCCCCGTGGGGTCGACTGGACGCGATGCGATCCCGGCCGGTGAGCCGGCCCGCTATCTGACGCCGGAGCCGCGCCTGGACGTGCTGCTCAGCGTGCCCGCGGACCCGGCCGCGCTCGCAGCGGCCGCCCGCATCGTGCTCGAGCCGCAGTGCGGCGGCCGAACCGTCGCGCTGCGCGCGGCCGGGATCCGCCAGGTCGAGGAGAGCGACCCGCCCACGATCCGCTACACCGGCTACCGCGGCGGCTGGCCCTGGTCGCCGGAGCGCGACCTGCGGCGCGTGGTCACGCTCGTGCCGGCCGAGCCGCTGCCCCTCGATTGCGGCGGCCGCCTGTTTCTTCCGGCGGAGCTGGACGGCGGCTCCGGCGCGCGCATGTCCTGGCCGTTCCGCACCTACGGGCCGCCCGGCCTGGCGGACGTGCGCTGCCTGCACGCGCCGTTCTGCCCCACCGGCCCGATCCACGTCGAGTTCAACACGCCCGTGAGCGGTGCCGAGCTGCTGCGCCACGTGCGCATCGCGCCGCACGTGCCGTTCGCCGTCGCGGACACGTCGCGGGTCTCCGCCCTCTGGGTGCTCGAGGCGTCGCTCCAGCCGCGCACGCCCTACGCCGTGGTGGTCGACACGCTGCTCACCGACGTGTTCGGCCAGCGCATGCGCGCGTTCGGCGCGCGCGCCATGCAGACCACCGGCTACGCACCCACGGTCTCCTACACGTACGGCCGCATGCTCGTCGAGCGGGAGGGATTCCGCACCCTCGCCGTGCAGCACGTCAACGTGGACACGCTCGTCGTCACGATGATCCCCGTGCCGGACTCGCTCGAGGGCGCGCTCCTCTCGAGGAGCTGGGGCTGGGAGGAGCTGCTGGCCGGCCTCCGGCCCACCGCGACCACGCTCACGGTGCCCGTCTCCGCCGGCCCCGACGCCCGCAGGGTGACGGGCGTGCGCGTGCCTGCGCGGAGTGCCGCCGCGCGCGGCGGCACCCTCGTCGCCGTCGAGGTCAGCAGCCCGTCGCTCGACTCGATCTCGCGGCGGCACCGGCCGCTCGCGCTGCTGCAGGTGACGGACCTCGCCGTCCACGCACGCGTGGGCGCGGACCAGGCGGAGGTCTGGGTGACCGGCGTGCGGGACGGCCTGCCCCGCGAGGGCGTGACCGTGACGCTGCACGACCGGGCCGGCGCGGTACGGGCGCGAGGTCGCACGGACGCGCGCGGCCTCGCACGCCTCGAGCCCCTCGCCCCGCAGGCGGAGCCGTGCGACGACTGGCATTGCCGGGCGTCCGACGGCTACGTCGTCGCGACGACCGCAGATGACCGCGCCGTCGTCGGCCTCAACGCCTACGACCCGGACCTCGCCCCCTGGCGCTTCGGCCTCTACGCCGCGTGGGACGAGCAGCGCGCGCCGCAGGCCGTGGCGGTCTTCACGGAGCGCGGCATCTACCGGCCGGGCGAGCCGCTCTACGCCAAGGCGATCGTGCGCCGCGGGCCGCTCGGCTCGCTCGCGCCCGCGCGCGGCGACTCCGCACGCTGGGTCTTCAGGGACCGCGAGGGCGGCGTGCTCGCGGACACGGTCGTCCGCCTCAGCGAGTTCGGCACCGCGCACCGCGAGTTCCGGCTGCCCGCCACGCTGCCGCTCGGCCAGTACGCGGTCGAGCTCCAGCTCGTGCGGGATGGCGCGTGGCAAGCCGCCGCGAGCGCGGGCTACCAGGTCGCCGAGTACCGCCCGCCCGAGTTCCTGGTGGACGTCGCTACCGGGGAGCATCCGCGGCTCGCCGGCGACACCGCCGAGGCCGGCATCTCCGCGCGCTACCTGTTCGGCGCGCCCATGGCGAAGGCGCCCGTGCAATGGCACGTGCGCCGTCGGCTCGTCTACGGCTGGGAGCTGGGGATCCCCGGCACCGACGGCTTCACGATCGGCGATCTGTCCGGCGGCTGGCTCGACGGCGGCGGCGCGCCGGACGTGCAGGTGCTCGCGTCCGCGGTGGACACGCTGGACGAGGGTGGACGGCTGGACCTGCGGCTGCCGCTCGACGCCGCCCCCGGCGGCCGGGCCGCACGCGTCTCGGTCGTCGCGACCGTGACGGACGCGAACCGGCAGTCGGTCTCCAGCGCCGCCTCGGTCCTGGTGCACCCCGCCGAGTTCTACATCGGGGCGCGCCAGCAGGGGCGGAGCTGGTTCTGGACCGCGGGCGAGCCCGTCTCGCTCGACGTGATCGCCGTGCGCCCGGATGGCGAGCGCGTCGGCGGCGTGGAGGTGAGCGGCGTCATCGTCCGCAGGGAGTGGCACCGCGTGCGCCGGCTGCGCGGCGGCGCGCTGCAGGAGGTGGGCGGCTGGGTGCAGGACACGGTCGCGACCTGCGGCGTGCGCACCGCGGCCGAGCCCGTGGCGTGCACGTTCACCCCGCCCGCGGGCGGCGCGTACATCGTCACGCTGCGCGCGCGGGACGCGGCCGGCCGCGAGGCGGTCACGTCCTTCCCGCGCTGGGCATCGGGCAGCGATTGGGTGCCGTGGAACGACGAGACGCAACTGCGGATGGAGATCATCGCGGACCGCGAGCGTTACGCGCCCGGCGACACCGCCACGCTCCTCATCGCCTCGCCCTTCACCGACGTGGAGGCATGGATCACCATCGAGCGGGAGCGCGTGCTCGAGTCGCGCCGCATGCGGATCACCTCCGGCGCCACCATGCTGAAGCTGCCCATCACGGAGGCGTACGCGCCCAACGTGTTCGTCTCCGCGATCGTCGTGCGCGGCCGCAGCGCGCCGCCCGGGGGCGCCTCGCCTGATCAGGAAGGGGGCACGGCCGGCGCCGCACGCTCGCGCGGGACGGGCGAAACCCGGCTCGACGATCCCGGCCGCCCCACGATGCGCGTGGGCTACGCGGAGCTCCGCGTCACGCCGGAGGTGAAACGCCTGCGCGTGGACGTCCAGCCGCTCGCGCCCGAGTACCGGCCCGGCGACACCGCGGCCATCCGGATCGCGGTGCGCGACGCGGACGGCCGCGGCCAGCGCGCCGAGGTCACGCTCTGGGCCGTGGACCAGGGTGTGCTCGCGCTCACCGACTACCGCACGCCGGACCCCATCGACCTGATCTACCCCCCGCGCGGCGTCGGCATGCGCCTCGCCAGCAACCTGACCAACGTGGCGGCGCAGGTGCCCGACGGTGAGAAGGGCAAGCGCGAGCCCGGTGGCGGAGGCGGCGCCGAGCTCGCTGCCATCCTCCGCTCGCGCTTCCAGTCCACGGCATTCTTCCTCGGCTCGCTCGTCACGGACGAGAACGGCGACGCGGTGGCGCGGGCGAAGCTGCCGGACAACCTCACCACGTTCCGCGTCATGGCCGTGGCCGTCACTGCCGGCGACCGCTACGGCTCGGGCGAGGCCGACCTGCTGGTCACGCGCCCGCTCGTCGTGCGCCCGGCACTGCCCCGGTTCGTCCGCCAGGGCGACCGCTTCCTGACCGGCGCCGTCATCAACTCGCGCATGGGCGGCAACGTCCGGGCGCGGGTCGAGGCGAAGGCCGACGGCATCGCGCTCGAAGGCCGCGGCCGGCGCGACGTGCGCCTCGAGGGCGCGCGCGCGGCCGAGGCGCGCTTCGAGTTCCGCGCGCAGCCGGGCGACAGCGCGCGGTTCACGTTCTCCGCGCGCGCCGGCGGCGAGGCCGACGCGGTCGCCGTGGCCGTGCCCGTGCGGCCGTTCTACCACCCGCTCTCGCAGACCATCGCGGGGTTGCTCGCGGACACGGCGAGCGCGGAGTTCGTGCTGGACGACGACGTGGACCCCGCACACTCGATGCTCGAGGTCAGCTTCGGCAGCTCGCCGCTCGCGGTGGTCGCGGGCGCGCGCAACGACCTCCGCGTCTACCCCTACCAGTGCACCGAGCAGGTCGCGAGCGCGGTGCTTCCGCTGATCGCGCTGTACCGCGCGAAGCTGGACGGGGACGCGGGCGGCGCGGCCGGCGCGGGCGCGCGCGCCACGCCCCGTGCCGCCGGCACGCCTCCGGCCGGCACGCCGGACGACGCCGAGCTGGAGCGCATGCGGCGCGAGATCGCGTCCGCGGCCCGCACGCTCGCGCGGCGGCAGCGGCCGGACGGCGGCATCGGCTACTGGGGCCTCGACGACTGGACCACGCCCTGGCTCTCCGCGTACGCGGGCCGCGTGCTGCTCGAAGCCAGGGCGGCGGGGATCGCGGTCGAAGACTCCGTGCTCGCGCGGCTCGCCGGGTATCTCCGCCGCAGTCTCCGGACTCCCGACGTGCATCGCGTGGCGGTCGGCTACTGGCTGGACGATCAGGCGAACCGCCTTGCCGAGCGCGTCGCCGCCGTGGACTTCCTGAGCCGCTACGGCCGCCCCGACGTGCCCGCCGAGAACTCGCTGCTCGCCGGGGCCGCGCTGCTGCGTTGGGAGGACCGCCTCCTGCTCGCTCAGGCGCTGGCGCGGCGGAACGAGCTCGCGCCCGCCCGGGAGCTGCTCCGCTCCGCCCTCGCCGCCGTGCGCATCGAGGGCCGCAAGGCATTCGTCGAAGTGCAGGAGGCGCACGCCCACTACTTCCGCTCGACCCTGCGGCCCGTGGCGCGGCTGCTCGAGGCGCTGCTGCTCGTCGAGCCGCAGCACCCGGTCATCGGCCCGCTCGCCGAGACGCTCGTCGACCGCGGCAGGGCCGGCGCCTCCTGGTGGAACACGCAGGACCACGGCCATGCCGTGCTCGCGCTCGCCGCGTTCGAGCGCGCGCGGCAGGCGGCGGGCGCCCCCGCGCGCGTCCGCATCACGGCCGGCCGGCGCACCGTGCTCGATGCGCGGGCCGGCGCGGCCGCCATCGCGCGCGACACCGCCATCACGCTGCGCGGGCTGGTGACGAAGCGGGCGGACGGCCGCACAGTGCTGCCGCTCCGGCTCGAGGCGAGCGGCGGCGCCCCGCTCTACTACTACCTGACCGTGCGCGAGGCGCCGCGCTCACCGCAGCTCGAGCCGGTGGACCGCGGCATCCGCGTCGAGCGCTGGTACGAGCACCCGTCCTCGGGCGAGCCGGTGGTGAGCGTGAAGGAAGGCGAGCTGGTGCGCGTGCGGCTGCGGGTGACCGTGCCCGCGGAGCGGCACTTCGTCGTGCTCGACGACCCGCTCCCCGCCGGCCTCGAGCCCGTGGACCTGAGTCTGCGGACCGTGAGCCCGTTCGGCGGCTGGGACCCCACGCTGCTCGAGGCGCAGGACCGCCAGGCCGCAGCGCAGTGGTCCTGGCATTTCGGCTCGTGGGACTCCGGTGTGTGGTCCGCGTTCGACCACAAGGAGATGCGCGACGACCGCGTCATCTACTCCGCGGCCGTGCTCTGGCCCGGCACCTACACGGCCACGTACCTCGCCCGCGCGACGACGGCGGGGACCTTCCTCTACCCGCCCGCCCACGCGGAGGAGATGTACAACCCCGCCGTGAACGGCCGCACGGCCGGCGGGCGGTTCACCGTGGAGCGCGCACAGTGAGACGGCTCCGCGCACTCGCCTCGGCGTCGCGGCCGTCGCTGCCGTTCCCCGTTCGCCCCGTGCTCGAGGCCGTTCGCCGGGGCGGCGCTGCCGTGAAGCGCGCTGCAAGGCGCGGCGCCCGCCCCCCCTGGCGCACGCTCGCCTGCGCGCTCGCGACGGTCCGCTCAGGCGTCGCCGGCCTGCGAGGGTGCTGGCCCAGCCGACGCCGCGCGCTCGCGCTCGCCTTCAGCGTGCTCATCCTCGCGCCGCTCGCGGGCCTCTCGGCGTGGATCCTCTGGCCGCTGCCGGAGGACGTGGCGCGGCCGGCGCCCGTGCCCGGCCTCGTGCTCGAGGACCGCTACGGCCGGGTGCTGCGCACCACGCGCGCGCCCGACGGCAGCCGCGGCGGCTGGCTGCCGCTCGCCGAGATGGACCCCGAGCTGATCCGGGCGTTCATCGCCGCGGAGGACCACCGCTTCTTCGACCACCACGGCGTGGACCTGCGCGCCGCCGCGCGCGCCGCGCGGGACAACCTGGCCGCGCGCCGCATCGTCGCGGGCGGCTCGACCATCACCATGCAGCTCGCGCGCATGCTGCGGCCCATTCCGCGGACGTGGCTCGGCAAGGCGCGGCAGGCGCTGTGGGCGCTGCGCATCGAGGCGCACCTGGACAAGGCCGCCATCCTCGAGGCGTACCTGAACCGCGTGCCGCTCGGCCAGGCCGCGGTGGGCGTCGAAGCGGCGTCGCAGCTCTACTTCGGCGCGAGCGCCGCCCGGCTGGGCCTCGGCCAGGCCGCGCTGCTCGCCGCGCTGGCGCGCGCGCCCTCGCGCGACAACCCGCTCGTCGCGCCGGAACGCGCGCGTGAACGCCGTGCACGTGTGCTCCAGCGCATGGTCGCGCTCGGCTACGTGCGCCCGGAAGAGGCCGCGCGCGCCGCCGCGGAACCCGTGCTCGGCCCCGGCGCGGAGGCACGCTTCCTCGCGCCCCACTTCACCACGTACGTCCTGCTCCAGGAGCGCGGCGCGCCGCACGGCGTGCGCCGCACCACGCTCGACCTGGACCTCCAGGCCGCGCTCGAGGCGGAAGTCCGCCACACCGTCCGCGTCCTGCGCGACCGCGCCGTGCAGCACGCGGCGGCCGTCGTGCTGGACAACGCGACGGGCGGCGTGCTCGCCTGGGTCGGCTCGCCCGACTTCTGGGCGGACACCGCCGGCCAGGTCGACATGGTCGTCTCGCCGCGCCAGCCGGGCTCCGCCCTCAAGCCGTTCCTCTACGGCCTCGCGTTCGACCGGGGGTACTCGCCCGCCACCGTGCTGCCCGACGTGCCGACCACGTTCGCGACCTCGACCGGGCCCTACACGCCGCAGAACTACGACCGCAGGTTCCGCGGCCCGGTCCGCCTGCGCGAGGCGCTCGCCAGCTCGTACAACGTGGTCGCCGTCCTGCTCGCCGAGCGCCTCGGAGCGGGCGCGCTGCTCGCCACGCTGCACGACGCGGGGTTCGCCTCCCTCACGCGCAGCGCTGACCACTACGGCCTCGGCCTCGCCCTCGGCAACGGCGAGGTCACGCTGCTGGAGGTGGCGAACGCGTACCGCGGGATCGCGAACGGCGGCGTGTGGCGGCCGGTGACGTGGTTCATGGACGAGGCGGGCGCGGCGGCCGGCGCGCACGGCGGCGCCGGCGCGGGGTTGCGCACCGCTGGCGCGCCCGCCGGGGTCGGGCCGCGCGCGCTGCGCGCCGACCTGGATGGCGCCGCGTCGCTCCGGCTCGTGGGGCACGCGCCGCGCGCCGGCGATGCCGATGGCGGCCGCCGCTTCATGTCCGCCGGCGCCGCCGCGCTCGTGCTGGACATCCTGAGCGACCCGGTCGCGCGCATCCCGGGCTTCGGCGTCGAGACGCCGCTCGACCTCCCCTTCCCCGCCGCGGCCAAGACCGGCACCAGCCGTCACTTCACGGACAACTGGGCAGTGGCGACGACGGCGAACTTCACCGTCGCGGTGTGGGTCGGCAACTTCAGCGGCCGGCCGATGCAGGGCGTGAGCGGGATCACGGGCGCGGGGCCGCTGCTCCACCGCGCCGCGCTGCTCACCGCACGCCGCTACCCGCCCGGCCGCTTCCCCACCCCGGACATGGTGGGCGCCGTCCCCGTGCAGGTGTGCATCCTCTCCGGGCTGCGCGCCACGCCGGAGTGCCCGTCCATGACGGAATGGTTCCTGCCCGGCACCGAGCCCACCCGCGTGGACGACTGGCAGCGCGGCGGCCGCACCGTCCTGCCGCCCGAGTACGCCGAGTGGGCGGCGCAGCACGGCGATGCGTTGCTCGCGGCGGCCGGCGACCCGGAGGAGCCGCCGGCCGCC
>DASVDH010000005.1:0-18624 GCA_036381195.1 Longimicrobiales bacterium
CGCTCGAACGCGCTGCCGATGATGGCGCCATCGGCGACGGCGAGGAGCTCCGCCGCGTTCTCGGGCCGCACGCCGCTCCCGACCCAGACGGTCGCCTCCGGGACCGCCGCCTTCACCGCGCGGATGCGCGCCGGATCCGTCTCCTCGCCCGTTGCCTCGCCGGACACGATGAGGACGTCGGCCAGGCCGCGCTCCCAGGTGTCCGCCGCCACGCGCCGCAGGTCGGCTCCCGGCGGAGGCGTGGCGTGCTTGACCAGGACATCCGCCGCGATGGCGACGCCCGGCGCGATGCGCGCGCGGAGCCGCAGCGTCTCGTGAGCGCGGCCTTCGATCCAGCCCTGATCGGTCAGCATCGCGCCGGTGTGGATGTTCACGCGGATGAACCGCGCGCCGGCCGCCGCGGCGACGGCGAGGGCTGCGGCCGCGTCGTTCCGGAGGACGTTGACGCCCACCGGCACGCCGACGGCGCGGATCACGTCGGCGGTCAACGTGGCCATCGCGGCGATGGTTCCCGGCGGCACGGCATCGGGATGGAACGGCGCGTCGCCGAAGTTCTCGACTAGGATCCCGTCCACGCCGCCCGCTGCGAGCGCGCGTGCATCCGCGAGCGCGCGCTCCCGGACGGCATCCAGCGAGCCGCCCCAGCGCGGCGCGCCGGGGAGCGGCTGCAGGTGGACCATGCCGATGATGGTGGGGCGGCGGTCGCCCCAGATGTGTCGGGCCCCGCGATGCGGGGTGGGCCTGTCAGGGGACACGGAAAGCGCCGGAACGGAGCGCGGCCCGTGAGGCGCCCGTCGCCTCGCGGGGAAACGCTCGACCTCGTCGTAGCCCTAACGTGCAACCCGGCCGCACGACGCGCGCGGCCCTCTCGCGCGGCCAGCTCGCGGCCGAGCCGCCCGCCGCGCGTTCAGCCGAGCGCCAGCGCGGTCAGCGCGGCGACGGTCTCGGCGCGGTAATCAGGACGCGCGGCGAGCAGCGCGTCCCGCTCGCGTGCGCCCCACAACGCCGCCGCCGTGCGCACGCCGGCGGCGCGGCCGGCGGCGATGTCGTGCGGCGAATCGCCGGCGAACAGGATGCGGTCGCCCAGGGCCAGGCCCAGCGCGGCCGCCGCGGCACGCACCGGCGCGGCATCCGGCTTGCCCGGCACGGCGTCTTCCGCCGTCACGACGACGGGGAAGAACCGGTCGAGGCCGCACACGCGCAGGGTGCGCGCCGCCATCTCGCGGCGCTTGCCGGTGACCACGGCGAGCCGGAGCCCCGCGCTCGCCGCGGCCTCGAGCATGTCCGTGACGCCGGGGTAGGCGCGCACCATCTCGTCGTGGATGCTACGCTGGTACTCGACGTAGGTCGCGGCCATCGCCTCGAGCTCCGCCTCGCTGCGGGCGAACGCGCGGAGCTGCTCGCGCAGCGGCGTGCCGAGGGTCGCCAGCCACGCGGAGTCCGACGGCACCACGCCCAGATGCACCCGCATGGTGTGCCGGAAGGAGCGCAGGATCAGCTCGATGCTGTCCACGAGCGTGCCGTCGAGGTCGAGCAGCAGCGCGTCCCAGCGGTCGGCACGCGCCATCACGAGCCGGGCATGGCTCCACGGTTGAGGCACCACGTGCCCGGCGCCTCGCGGCACGTGCACGAGGCGAGCGCGAGGCCGGCCGCGCGGCCGCCCGCGAGCGCCGCTTCCACGAGATCCGCGAGCAGCGCGATGAAGCGCGCGTCGTCGTGCGGCACCGGCACGCGGTGGAAGCCGAGGCCGCGCGCCTCCGCCGCTTCGCGG
Source organism: Longimicrobiales bacterium (assembly GCA_036381195.1). Lineage (GTDB taxonomy): Bacteria > Gemmatimonadota > Gemmatimonadetes > Longimicrobiales > RSA9 > RSA9. Next base: position 1,772 of record DASVDH010000005.1, read on the forward strand.
AGCTCGATGTCCAGCTCCGCGAGCGTCTCGGACTGCTCGTGCATGAAGCTCACCGGCACGACGACGACGTGCTCGGCATCGACCTTGGCGATCACCGCCTCGATCTCCGGCTGCGTCCACGCGACCGGCCGGTTCGTGTGGTTCTGGTAGCCGATGTCGTGGTCCGGCGCGCCGGCCGCCGCCGCGATCGCGCGGCACGACTCCTCCGCGTACTGCACGTACCGGCTGCCTTCCTCGATGTAGCGCATCGGCGTGCCGTGCACGGAGAAGATGAGCCGCGTGCGGCCGTCCGCGAGGTCCAGCCCGTTCTCCTCGACAACGCGCCGGATCCCGTCGGCGCGCAGCTCGACGTACGCCGGGTGACGGTGCCAGCCCGTGATCTCGGCGACGTCGACCCCCCAGTCCAGCGCCGCGACCTGCGCGCGCAGGTCGGCCAGCGCCGCGACAGTCGTCGATGGGCCGCACAGCGGGTAGACCGGCAGGCCGACCAGGCGCTGCACGCCATCCGCCCGCGCGCGCTCGACGGCCGTGCGGATGGATGGCTCGGTGAACTGCATGCCGACGTACGTGCGCGCGGCGATGCCGCGGCGCGCCAGCTCGCCCGCGAGCGCCTCCGCCTGCTCCGCCGCCTGCCGGTTCAGCGGCGAGCCGCCGATCTCGAGGTACTCCTCGATCAGGCTGGGCGCGCGCTCGAGCGCGAGGGCGCGGCTCCGTGCCCGCGCCTCCTCATCCGTCAACCGACCCTCGAGCGATGCGTTGGTCGCGAAGATCCGCTCGAGGAACGGCACCACCATCTCCTCGGTCGGCTGCTCCGGCTCGCCGAAGTTGAGGAGGATCACGCCAGCGCTCATCTCTCTCGTTCCTGCGTGTTCGATTTCAGAAGGCGTGCACGGCCTCGACGACCGCGCGGAGGACCGCCGGATCCGTGTCCGGCAGCACGCCGTGCCCGAGATTGAAGATGTGGCCCGGCCTGCGGTTCACGCGCTCGAGGATCTCCCGCGTGCGCGCGACCGCTTGGTCCCGCCCGGCGAGCAGGACCGCGGGATCCAGGTTGCCCTGGATCGCGCGGTCCTCGCCGATCAGCTCCCAGGCACGGTCGATCGGGATGCGCCAGTCCACGCTCACCGCATCGCCGCCCGCCGCGGCGACCAGCGGCAGCAGCGCGGGGTTGCCGGTGTAGAAGTGGATGCTCGGCACGCCGGCGGCCGCGAAGCGCTGGAACATGCGCGAGACGTGCGGCAGCACGTGCCGCTCGTAGTCCTCCGGCGCGAGCGCGCCCGCCCACGAGTCGAAGACCTGCACCGCCGCGGCGCCGGCCTCGTGCTGCGCGATGCCGAACTCCGCCAGGTGCTCCGCCCAGAAGCCCGCGAGCCGCTCCCACGCCTCCCGCTCCCGCCACATGAACACCTTGAGCTCCGCGAGGTCGCGGCTCCGGCCGCCCGCCAGGAGGTACGACGAGAGCGTGAACGGCGCGCCGACGAAGCCGATCACCGGCACGTCCAGCCGCTTCACCAGGATGCGGATCTGCTCGAGCGCGTAGTCCAGCGCGACGCGCGGATCGAACGGCCGCAGGCGGTCGACGTCGCGCGGCGCCTCGATCGGGTTCAGCACGACCGGCCCCACGCCGGGCCGCAGCTCGACCTGGAAGCCCGCCCCGAACAACGGCGTGACGAGGTCGTTGAACAGGACCACCGCATCCGCCGGGTAGTACTCCAGCGGCATGGCCGTGATCTGCGCGGCCGCCTGCGGCTCGCGCAGCAACCCGAACATGTCGCGCTGCGCACGGCTCGCGCGGTACTTCGGCAGCGACCGCCCGGCCTGCCGCATGAACCACACGGGCGTGTGGTCCACGGGCTCCCTGCGCAGCGCCCTGAGTAGCCGATCGTTCATCCCGCTCGTCGCACTCCCGTGCCCGTTCCGGATCCGACCCCCACGCCTCTCCAGGAGGCCGCCGCCCCCTGCGCGCTCCGGCCGCCGGCCGGTGGATCGCGGGGGCCTCGCGCGTCCAGCCCCGGCACGGCGATGCGGCGCACGTTAGCGATCCGTCGCACCCCCGGCAATGCCGGGACGGCGATCACGGCGCCCCGCACCGCGCACGGCTCGCGGCGGCGTCCCGCGCGCGTGGGCCCGCGCGTTCACCACGTATCGGAAGGACGACGTATCAGAAGGACGAGGTAGAGGTATCGGAACGACGAGGTATTCGGGAGGACGAGCGCCGCGGCCGCCCGGCGGCCCGGCCCCGCCGGTCTCCCGGCCGCATACACCCACCGGCGAGGGGACCTCTCATGATCCGGACGTATGGCCGGACATGACCCAAAAAAGGAGAACGGCCGCCGTTTCCGGCGACCGTCCGTCCTTTGCGCGGCGCTCTCCCCGGAGTTCCCGTCGCCGCGCAACCGAGTTGTGCCCGCTCCTTGTGCATGCTGCGTTCCACGCAGGCCCGAGTGGACAAACCATTGATGCACAACGATATGCGATTTTCGTCGCGGGCGGCGCCGGCCGCCGGGCAACGCAATTCTTGCGCGGTTCCGCAAGGAAGTTCCGGGAGCGCGCACGGAGCACGGCGGCTCGGCAGCGCTCAGCGGAACAGTCTCGAGATCAGCCAGATCAGGAGCACCACCAGGAGGACGATGATCACGCCGACCCACAGGCCGACGCGGAAGATCCCCTCGACCAGATCGCAGCCGCCCACGGCGAGCGCGAGCAGCAGCAGAAGCGAGGGGCGGGCCGCCAGGGCAGGGATACGGCCGCGGAACTCCGGAACCATCATGACCTCCTTCCGGACATCGATGGTCCGGGGCAACATCCGTACCGGCCAGGCCCGCGCATGGCGCCGCGCGCCGGCGTGCCTCCCGGCGCGCCGTCCCGGGCCGAGGGCGCCTCCCTGGCCCGCCGGGCGGTTTTCCGCTACATTCCGGTCATGCGCGGGAGCCCCTCTCGCTCCCGACCCTCGCAGGCCCGCAGCGTGCCTTCAGCTCGCGCGCGCTGCGGGCAGCGTTTTTCGGTGCCGCCGCGCACCACGAAGGAGCCGACATGGCCAAGCAGCAGGCGATCGAGATGCAGGGGGTGGTGACGGAAGTGCTCCCCGACCAGAACTTCCGCGTGCTCCTCGACAACGGCCACACCGTCCTGGCGTACGCGGCCGGCCGGATGTCCAAGTTCAAGATCCGGGTCCTGGTGGGGGACCGAGTCCAGCTCGAGCTCTCGCCCTACGACCTGAGCCGCGCCCGGATCACCTACCGCTACAAGGGCGATTCCGGCCGGCCGGCCGGCGGGGCCGGCTGACCGCGGGCTACGCCGGGATCAGCTCGGACGTGCAGTGCCCGCAGCGCGAAGCGTCGAGCGGGATGGAGAACTTGCAGTATGGGCAGGGCTTCTCCGTCGGGTCGGCCGCCGGCGCCGGCTCGCGCAGCAATCGGCTGTACTGCTTGACCAGCACGAACACGGCGAACGAGACGATCAGGAACGAGACGACGCTGTTGATGAACAGCCCGTAATTGATCGTGGGCGCGCCCGCCTCCTTCGCGGCGGCCAGCGTCGCGTACTCCTCGGCCGACAGGTTCAGGAACAACCCGGAGAAGTCCAGGCCACCGGTGAGCAGGCCCAGCGGCGGCATGAGAACATCGTTGACCAGCGAGTTCACGACAGACGTGAACGCCGCGCCGATCACGACGCCGACCGCCAGGTCCACGACGTTTCCCCGCGCGATGAAGCTGCGAAACTCGGCCCACATGCGCGCCTCCTCCGGAGAACGGGATGGACAGCCGCGCGCACCGGCGCGTGCATCGCGCCGCTGCGCGCCCGTGGGTAGGGCGTCCGGGCCGCGCAGCCGCGGCTTCCCGTCAGGACGCCTTCGGCAGCAGGTTCTCCAGCAGCTCGACCGCCGCGGGCGGCAGGTACTTCATCGCCGTCGGCGTCAGTGCCATGTCGGGCACGTGCTTCCAGCGCCGCCGGCTCGCGATCATCGAGATGTTCTCGGGCGTCGTGTCGAAGATCTCCGCAACGACCGTCGGCGAGATCCCGCGCTCCACCAGGTGACGGATCCCCACGACCGAGAGCGCGTCCAGCCGCGCCTGCGGGTGCCGCTCGCCCCTCCGCACAGCCGGCGGCCGCCGCGACGTCCGCTGCGGGCGACGGGGCAGGGGCGCGCCGTCGGGCCCCTTCCGCTCGCGGCCCAGCCGCACCACGTACGACGGCGTGATGCCGAACTGCTCGGCGATCTCGCGAACCGGGCGCTCGCCCTCGAGGTACTCCTTGCGGATCTGCTCGATCTCCGCAGGGGACAGGGGCTGCGAGCGCTTCCGCTTCCCCGGCTTCTTCGGACTGCGCAACGCGCCGGGAATGTGGCCGTAGGTGTGACCGTAGACGCAGGCCTGGACGGCCTTCTCCGTCACCCCGAACTTCTCGGCGAGCTGGCGGCAGGTCGCACGCCCGGCGCGCACCTCTTCACGGCAGTACTGCACGTGAGGAGCAAGCGTGTGATGATGCATCGCGATTCACGGTGTGGAGGGCATCGCTGGAAATGTTTGACGAATACAATATCGTACGCAGGCCCGATGTCAAGAGACTCGTCCGCGCAAGCCGCGCCGGATCGCTCGGCACGCCCGCAACTTGGACGGCATCGCGCGCGAACCCTTCCAATCTGCATCGTAATCTGCCGAGAACCAGAATCCGTCGACTATGTGAAACCACGACGCTTGACCGACGACGCGGCTCGGCAGCCGCACGGGAGGTGATCCCCGCGATGTCCGGGACGACGAACGGCAGGCGGCCCGCCTCGCGCGAGGCCGCGAGATCCTCCGCGCGCCGCGACGATCCCCCGCGATCCGTCCATGCCCTCGCTCGCCCAGCTCGCGGAGCACGGGCCGGGAGCCGCGGCTGATGGTCGTCATCATCGGCGCCGGCATCACAGGCCTCGCGCTCGCGCACTACCTCGCCGAGCACGGGATCGAGCACGTGGTGCTCGAGGCCGAGGCCGTGCCGGGCGGCGCGATCCGGACCGTGCGGGACGGCGTGCGGGTGCTGGAGGCGGGCCCGCAGCGCACGCGCGCGACGCCGGAGCTCGACCGGCTCGTGGCGGAGCTGGGGCTCGAGGCGGACCGGATCGAGGCGCCGGCCGGCCTGCCGCTGCTGGTCTACCATCAGGGCACCCTGCATCGCGTGCCGCTGGACCCGCGGCAGGCGCTCCGCAGCACCCTCTTCTCCTGGCGGGGGAAGCTCCGGCTGGTCACGGAGCCGTTGACGCGGGGCCCGCGCCGGCACGAGACGGTTGCCGCGTACCTGGCGCGGAAGCTGGGGCGCGAGGCGTACGAACGCCTCGCGGGCCCGCTCTTCGGCGGCCTGTACGCATCGGATCCGGCGGACATGCTGGTGCGGCATGCGCTGGCGGGTCTGCTGCGCGAGCTGGGCGTGCGGCGCAGTCTGACGCGCGCGTTGCGGCGGCGCGGGCGCGGAGGCGGCGCGGGCCGCGTGCTCTCGTTCCGCCAGGGGATGCAATCGCTGACCGATGCGCTGCACGAGCGGCACCGCGAGAGGATCCGGCTCGGCACGCGCGTGCGCGCGATCCGCGCCGCGGGCGCGCGGCTGGTGGTGGAGGACGGGCGCGAGCGTCTCGAGGCGAGCGACGTCGTCCTGACCACGCCCGCGGACGTGAGCGCGGCGCTGCTCCGGGAGGTCGCGCCCGCCGCGGCGGACCGGCTCGCGCAGTTGCGCTACAACCGGGTCGCGATCGTGCACCTGCTCTCGGGCGCGCGGCTCGAGGGCTCCGGCTACCAGGTCGCGTTCGGCGAGCGGCTGGAGACGCGGGGCGTGACGTTCAACACGAACCTGTTCTCGCGCGAGGGCGTCTACACGGCCTTCCTGGGGGGCGCGCGCAACCCCGCGCTGGCGGACTGGCCGGACTTCCGGATCGGCGCCATCGCCGCCGCGGAGTTCGAGCTGGTGACGGGTGCGGAGGCCCGGGTGCTGCACGTGTCCCGGGCGCGGCTACCCGCGTGGGATCGCTCGTGGACGGCGCTCGAAGGACTCGAGCTGCCGCCAGGCATCCACCTGGCGGCGAACTACGAGTCCCGCATGGGCATCCCGGGCCGCATCGCGCGGGCACGGCAGCTCGCGGAGACGCTGGCCGCCGGCGGACGCGCGGCGGGCTGATGGGCGCTGGTTGGCGAGAGGGGCGCGCCGCCCAGGCGGCGCGCTGGTGTGCTAAAGGTGAGCGAGGTCGCGCCTGAAGGAGGGGGTCTCGCTCGTCCGGGAAGGGCGAGACTACCACCCGCACTTCCTCCCGCGGTTCTGCTCGTCCAGCCAGCTCTTCAGCGGCGCGAAGTAGTCGAGGATCGCGGTCGCGTCCATCTCGCGCTGCCCGGTGAGCGCCTCGAGCGCGTCCGGCCACGGCCGGCTCTGTCCGAGCGCGAGCATGGCCTGGAGCCGCCGGCCCGCCTCCTTGTTGCCGTAGATCGAGCAGCGGTTGAGCGGGCCGGTGTAGCCGGCGGCCTCGCACAGCGCGCGGTGGAACTGGAACTGGAGGATGTGCGCCAGGAAGTAGCGCGTGTACGGCACGTTCGCGGGCACGTGGTACTTCGCGCCCGGGTCGAAGTACTCCTCGCCGCGGGGCGCGGGCGCGCGCACGCCCTGATACTTCTCGCGCAGCTCCCACCACGCCCGGTTGTACTCCTCGGGCCCGATCTCGCCAGAGAACACCTTCCAGCGCCACTGGTCCACGACCAGGCCGAAGGGCAGGAACGCGACCTTCTCGAGCGCGTCGCGCATGAGCAGGCCGAGGTCGCCGGACGGGTCGGGCTCGCGGTCGATCAGCCCGACCTGCACCAGGTAGCTCGGCGTGATCGAGAGTGCGATTGCATCGCCGACCGCCTCGTGGAAGCCGTCGTTCGCGCCGGAACGGTAAAGGAACGGCTGCGTGTTGTAGGCGCGCTGGTAGAAGTTGTGGCCCAGCTCGTGGTGGATGGTCTGGAAGTCCTCGGCCGTGGGCTGGATGCACATCTTGATGCGCAGGTCGCTCACCGCGTCCACGTTCCACGCGCTCGCGTGGCAGACCACGTCCCGGTCCGCGGGCTTGGTGAACAGCGAGCGCGTCCAGAACGTCTCGGGGAGCGGCTCGAAGCCGAGCGAGGTGAAGAAGCGCTCGCCGTAGCGGACCATCTCCTTCGCGTCGAGCTGCTTGGCCTGCAGCCGCGCGGTCAGGTCGTAGCCCGCGTCGGATGCGGGCGGCGCGACGAGGTCGTAGATGTTGCCCCATTGCTGCGCCCACATGTTGCCGAGCAGGTGCGCGGGGATCGGCTGGTCCTGCGGCACGAGGTCGAAGCCGTAATACTCGCCGAGCTTCGCGCGCACGTGGCAGTGAAGTGCGTCGTAGAGCGGCTTCACCTGGCCCCACAGCCGGTCCACCTCGGCGGTGAACTCGTCGGGCGGCATGTCGTAGCCGGCACGCCACAGCGCGCCGGCGTCCGCGAAGCCCAGCTCCCGCGCCCCCTCGTTCTGCAGCTCCACGAAGCGCTGGTAGTCCTTCCGCATGGGCACCGAGATCGAGTGCCAGCCGGTCCACGCTTCGAGCAGGCGCGCGGGGTCGCGGCTCAGCGCGAGCGTGTCGCTCAGTTCCTCGAGGTCGAAGCACTCGCCGCTCGGCCGGCAGTACCGGCCGCGGCCGTAGGTGCTCTCCAGCCCCGCGGCGATGCGCGTCAGCTCCGCCGTCTTCGCGGGATCCGCGGGCGCGGGCATGGTCTGCGAGACGCGCAGGAGCAGGAGCTTCCGCCGCACGTCTTCCGGCAGGTCGAGGCCGTCGTAGCGGGCGGCGCGCTTGGCGAGGCTGGCCGTGGCGGCGAGGAGCGCTTCGCGGGCCTGCGCGGCAAGGAGCTCGGTGTCCTCGGTGATGTAGGTGGCTTGCACCCAGGCGGCCCGCTCCGCCCTCACGGCCAGGTCCTGGAGCACGGCCTCGGCGGAGTCCACGAACGCAATGGCTTCCGCGACCGTGGGCGCGTCGGCGGCCTTGGCGCCCTGTGCGGCCGCGGGCGCGGGGAACGTAGCGGGCAACAGCGCGGCCAGCGCCAGTGCCGCCCGCGGGGACAGCCGAGCGAGGAGCGACATGGGTGGGGCCTCCATCCGTCGTGGATTGCGGAGGTGGTGTTCTAGCCGGATCTTGGGTACGACGCAGCGCGTGCCAGGTTCCGAACGACCCGGAGGGCCCATGGGAGAGTCCGGGGACGAACGGCGCGGCCGCTGGCTGGCCGGCGCCGGACAGGATGTGCGCTACGCGCTCCGCGCCCTGCGGCGGAGCCCGTCGTTCTCTGCGGTCGCGGTGCTGACGCTCGCGCTGGGGATCGGCGCGAACACCGCGATCTTCAGCGTCGTGGACGCCGTGTTGCTCGAGCCGCTGCCGTACGCGGAAGCGGAGCGGCTGGTCATGGTCTGGGAGTACGACCGGGTGAGCGGAACCGAGCGCGAGCCGGCCTCCATCCCGGACTACTTCGACCTGCGGGAGCGGAGCCGGGCGTTCGAGGAGCTGGCGGCGTTCACCTGGGCGTACGGCGGGCTGGTCGCGCCCGAAGGCGACCCGGCACGGGTCAAGGTGGGCGCGGCGACCGAGGAGCTGCTCCCGATGCTCGGCGTCCGCCCCGTGGTGGGTCGCCTCTTCACGCCGGCGGAGCACGAGCCGGGCGCGCCGCGGGTCGCGATCCTGGACGAGGGGCTGTGGCGCTCGCGCTTCGGCTCGGACCCCGCGGTCCTGGGCCGCACGATCGAGCTGGATGGCGAGCCGTACGCCGTGGTGGGGGTGGCGCCCTCCGGGATCGCGGTGCCGATCGGCGTGCCGGTGACGAACGCCCCGCTCACGCCGGAAGGGACCGACGTTTGGCTCCCGTTCCGGATCACGCCTGCATCGGGCGAACGCAGTCGCCACGACGTGCTGGTGCTGGGCCGGCTGCGGCCGGGCGCCACGCTGGAGGCGGCGCAGGCCGACGTGGCGACCGTCGCGCGCCAGCTCGAGGCGGAGTACCCGCGCTCGAACCACGGCCGCGGCGTGCGCGTGGAGCCGCTGAGAGAGGCCGCGTTCGCCAACGTGGAGCGGACGCTGTTGATCCTGCTGGGCGCGGTGGGCCTGGTGCTGCTGGTCGCCTGCGCGAACGTGGCGAACCTGCTGCTGGCGCGCAGCGCCGTGCGCGCCAGGGAGGTGGCCGTGCGCGCGGCGCTGGGCGCCGGGCCTCGTCGCCTGCTGCGGCTGTTCCTGGCCGAGAGCCTGGTGCTGACGCTGCTCGCGGGCGGGATCGGCGCGGCCATCGCGGCCTGGGGCGCCGGCCCGCTCATCGCGCTCGCGCCGCCGGGCCTGCCGCGCCTCGGGGACGTGGGCGTGGACGCGCGCGTGCTGGCGTTCACGCTGGCCGTAAGTCTCGCGGCGGCGGTCGCGTTCGGCCTCGTGCCCATGTTCCAGGCCCGGAGCACGGACCTCCAGGCGGCGCTCGCGCGCGGCGGCCGCAGCGGCACGGAGGGCCGACGGGGCTCGCGGTTCCGTGACGCGCTCGTCGTCGCGGAGGTGGCGCTCTCGGTCGTCCTGGTGATCGGCGCGGGCCTGCTGATCCGCAGTCTCCGGGCGCTGCGCGGAGTGGACCCCGGCTTCCGCGCCGAGCGCGTGGTCAAGCTAGAGTTCCGCCTCCCTACGACGCGCTACCCGCAGGACTTCGCGCGCTACCCGTCGTGGCCGGAGGTCCAGCGATTCTACGCCGCGCTGCTCGAGCGCGCGCGCGCCGTGCCGGGCGTGCGCGCCGCGGCGCTCGCGGCTCATCACCCTCTGGCGCAGGGCTTCACCAACAGCTTCGTCATCGAGGGCCACGAGCCTGAGGCCGGGAGCCAGCCGGAGATCCCCGTGCGGCCCGTGACGCCGGGCTACTTCGCCACGCTGGGCATCCCGCTGCTCCGCGGCCGGCCGCTGACGGATCGTGACGGCCCGGATGCTCCCGCTGTGCTCCTGATCAACGATGCCGCGGCAAAGCGCTACTTCCCGGGCGTGGACCCGATCGGCAAGCGCATCCGGTTCTGGGGCGTCTCGCGCGAGATCGTCGGCGTCGTGGGCAACGAGCGATTCCACGGCCTGGCCGCGGAAGCGCCGCCCGCGGTCTACCCGCCGTTGCAGCAGACGCCCACGGGCTCCGCGAGTCTGCTGGCGCAGGGCGCAGCCGACCCGGCGCGGCTCGTGTCCGCGTTGCGCGCGGTGATCCGCGAGCTGGATCCGCAGCTCCCGGTGCACGGCATCACGGTGCTCGACGATGCCCTGTCCGCCTCGCTGGCGCGGGAGCGCTTCGCGACGACGCTGCTCTCGCTGTTCGCGGCGCTCGCCATGACGCTCGCGGTGATCGGCGTGTACGGGGTGCTGGGCTACGCGGTGGCGCAGCGGACGCGCGAGCTGGGCATCCGGCTGGCGCTGGGTGCGTCGCCGCGGGGCGTGGTCGGGCTGATCGTGCGGCGCGGGATGACGCTGGCGCTGGGCGGCATCGGCCTGGGCGTGGCCGCAGGGCTCGCGGCCAGCCGGCTGCTCGCGGGCCAGCTCTTCCGCGTGACGCCGGCGGATCCGGCGACCTACGCGGCGGCGGCCGTGGCGGCCGCCACCGCCTCCCTCGCCGCGTGCTGGCTGCCGGCGCGCCGCGCGACCGCGATCAGCCCCGCGGACGCGCTGCGGGCGGAGTGAGGGCGGGCGCGCCCGGGTGCGGCGCTGGCACGCAGGTGCGGCCCTGGCACGCGACCCGGCCGGGGCCGCAGTCCCGCTCAGCGGCCCTTCGCCGCCGCCGCGGGCACGCGCACGCTGTCCGTGAAGATCAGGTCGCCGAACGGGGACGCGTCATCGTTCGCCGCGTTCGCCGCGATGTGGAAGACGACGACGTCGCCGCCTTCTTCCGGCGCCGTCCACTCCAGCACCCAGCGCGCGGTGTCCGGCGCGGCGAGCGTGGTGCCGGCGTCCAGGTGGTGGGCGTACTGCACGCCGGCGCTGTCGGTGACCGCAACGCGCTCGTCCAGCACCCGCAGCGTGCCCGCCTGCTGCCCGGCCGCCGCGCCGGTGGCGAAGCGTGCGGCGAGCTCGAACCCGCCGCGGCGCATGCCTGGGCTCGCCAGCTCGACCGTGATGCGCCGCGTCGTCCCCGGCTCGTAGCCGGCCTCGAGGCCGCGCAACGCGAGCGAGCCCGGTCCGCTGTTGGGCTCGGCGTCGAAGTGGCAGGCGTAGCAGGTCGGCTCGCCGAATCCGCCCGTGTGGGCCGGCGGCGGGCCCGTCACGTAGCGCGCCTGGGCAAGCGCCGCGGCGCCCGCGAACACCGCGGGCGCCGCGGCCAGCACGGCGCCCAGCCGACCCGCGACACGGGGCGCCGCGCGCGGGGGCGGCGTGGCCGGCCGCGGCTCGCGCCCGCCCCGGCGTCGCGCGCTCGCCGTGCGCTCCACCCCGGCCGCACCACAGCCCCCGGGGCGGGGCGCACGGCGGGACTCGCGGTTCGCCACGGGCGCCCGCCTACTCGTCGGTCTGGACCGGCGGCGAGACCAGCGCCCGCCCGATCGTGTTCGCGTCCGTGCCGAACCAGACCTCGCCCGTCGGCTCGTGGAAGTGCATGTGCCGGATGGTGTTCCGCTCGGCGCCGTTGCTCAGCACGGGCGTGTTGCTGAAGAACGTCTCCGTCTTCGGGTCGAAGCCGACGAAGTGGTTGGGCTGCACGCCCGTCTCGACCACCCAGATCCGGTCCTTGTCGTCCACCGCCATGCCGTACGGCCGCGACTGCTCGCCGCTCGGCAGCAGCCACTCCTCGAACGCCTTCTTGGCCGGGTCGTAGACGCCGAGGTACCCCTTGGCGTAGTCCACGTACCAGATCCGGTCGTCGGACGTGATGCCGATGCGCCGGCTGCGGGCATCCGGCCGCGGGAGCTGGATCAGCTCCAGCGCCATCGTCGCGGGGTCCACCGTCGCCAGCTTGTCCGTGCCCAGCAGGTTGATCCAGGGCCTGCCCTTCGAGTCGACCGCGATGCCGTAGGGCCGCGAGCGTTCGATGGGAGAGGGGATCAGCTTCACCTCGCCCGTGGCGACGGTGAGCTTGCCGACGTGGTTGCCGCCCTGCGCGGTGAACCAGATGTCGCCCTTCTGGTCGAAGACCAGCGTGTGCGGGTCACGCACCGCGGGATCCGGCATCGGGAACTTGGTGACCTTGCCGGTCTTGGGGTCCAGCTTGCCGATGTGCGCGGCGCGGTTGCCGGCGTACCAGACGGTGCCGTCGGGGGCGACGATCAGGTTGTGCGGGTGGACGCCCTCGTCGATCTCGTAGCGCTTGAACTCACCCGTCTTCGGGTCGAGGTTCGCGATGTAGTTGCCGGCCTGGCCGACGAACCAGACCAGCCCGTCCGGGCCCACGTACGGGTCGCGCGGCCGGGACCGCTCCCAGGGCACGACCCACTCCTTTATCTCGACCCCATCGTCCTGGGCGCGGAGATCCCCGGGCATCCCGCCCAGGAGCACGGTGGCGAACAGCAACGCAGCGAGAGGTCTCATGGTTGCCTCCGGGCGTCGGGGTGGAACGGGGTCGCGCGGTGGAAGGCGCGCGGCAGGCGCCGCCCGCGGCGCCGCCAGGGCCCGCCAATTCTGCCGCGCCGCCAGCCGTCGCGCAACGTCGTGAGCGAGAGGCCGCCTTCCAACCGGGGACACGTGAGGCGGCCGGAGCGTTGAGCGGGCAAGGGCGTGGGAATGGCCGGCGCTGGCGCCGTGGGCCGCTGCCCGTGTGCCCGCAGCGGCCGGGCGGCGCGCGCCCTCGCCCCCGCCCCTTGCGGAACATCCCGGGGCCGCGCATGTGTAAGCAGGCCCGAACACACGAACCCCTTCCATCTCCATTCCTCGTGAGGTGCGGACCATGTCCAGAGCGTCCGGCTGGCTTGCCGTCGTGTTCCTGCTCGCCGCCTGTGGCGGCGCTCCACAGACCGCCGGCGGGCCGGCCCTGAGCCGGGACGGCGTCCGCTCGGCGGCCAGCGCGATCGACGCCGAGCAGCTTCTCGAGCACATCCGCACGCTCTCCTCGGACGAGTTCGAGGGCCGCGCGCCCGGCACGGCGGGCGAGGAGAAGACGGTGGAGTACCTCGTCGCCCGGTTCCGGGAGCTCGGGCTCCAGCCCGGCAACCCGGACGGCACGTACACGCAGGCCGTGTCGCTCGTCGGGTACCGCGCGCAGCCCACGTCGTCCTTCACCGTCGGCGGCCGCACGATCCCGCTCGCGTTCCCGACGGACCACGTCGCGTGGACGCGGCACTTCGACCAGCCGGAGCTGCGCGTGACGGGCTCGGAGATCGTGTTCGTCGGCTACGGCGTCGTCGCCCCGGAGTACGGCTGGGACGACTACAAGGACGTGGACGTGCGGGGCAAGACGCTCCTGATGCTGGTGAACGACCCGGCGGTGCCGGACTCCGCAGACCCGTCCCGCCTCGATCCGGACGTGTTCCGCGGCGAGGCGATGACGTACTACGGCCGGTGGACGTACAAGTACGAGATCGCGTCGGAGAAGGGCGCGGCCGCGGCGATCGTGATCCACGAGACCGGGCCGGCCGGCTACCCGTGGGAGGTGGTGGCCGGCTCGTGGGGCACGGAGAACTTCGACATCGTCGGCGCCACGGGGCCGGACCGCGTGAAGGTCGAGGCCTGGATCACGGAGGCGAAGGCGCGCGAGCTGCTGGCCGCCGCGGGCCAGGACTTCGACGAGCTGAAGCGCGCGGCCACGCGCCGGGACTTCCGCCCCGTCACGCTGAACGCGACGGCGGACTTCCACATCCGCACGGCGACGCGCCAGGTCCAGTCGCGCAACGTGATCGCGAAGCTCGAGGGCTCGGACCCGGAGCGCCGTGACGAGTACGTGATCTACACGGCGCACTGGGACCATCTGGGCAAGGACGAATCGCGCGAGGGCGACCAGATCTTCAACGGCGCGCTGGACAACGCCACAGGCACGGCCGGGCTGCTCGAGATCGCGGAGGCGTTCACCCGGCTGCCCGAGCCGCCCGCCCGTTCGGTGCTGTTCCTGGCGGTCACCGCGGAGGAGCAGGGCCTGCTCGGCGCCAAGCACTACGCGGAGAACCCGCTCTACCCGCTGGCGCGCACGCTCGCCAACATCAACATGGACGGGCTGAACCAGTGGGGCCGCACGCGGGACCTGGTCGTGATCGGCTACGGCAACAGCACGCTGGATGACATCCTCGCCCAGGAAGCCGAGGTGCAGGACCGCGTGCTCGCGCCCGACGCCGAGCCGGAAAAGGGCTTCTACTACCGGTCCGACCACTTCGAGTTCGCGAAGCAGGGCGTGCCCGCGCTGTACACGGACGCCGGCACCGAATACATCGGCAAGCCGGAGGGCTACGGCGAGCAGAAGCGCGACGAGTACACCGCGAACGACTACCACAAGCCGAGTGACGTGGTGAAGCCGGACTGGGACCTGAGCGGAGCGGTGGAGGATCTCCAGCTCCTGTTCGCGGTCGGCTACCGCGTCGCGACCGACGAGGCGTGGCCCGAGTGGAAGCCGGGCACCGAGTTCCGCGCGAAGCGGGAGGAGATGCTCAGGCAGGCGGGCGTGATGGCCAGCGGCTCGTGACGCCCGCTCGGCCGCAGCGAGGATGAGGACGACGCCGCGGGGCCCGCCTCGCGGCGTCGTCCTGCTTCCGGGCGGAGCCGGGCTGCTCGCCGATCGCGGCGCCGCGCCCCGGATCTCCTCCGCGGGTCTGCGCCGCGGGGCGCCGACTCAGAAACTCCCGCCCAGCAATACCGCGTTCGCGAACAGCGGCAGCAGTCCCCGCCACTGGTCCCGAAAGTTCGGCTCGCCCGCGAAGCCGATGACGCGGCCGCGCCCCACGCGCTCGGTCCAGAGGTACGGCGTCCCGGCGAGGCGGGCGGGCACCTCGGGCCACAGATAGCCGGCGAGCCGCAGACGCGGCTCGGGCGCGTAGCGCACCACGACCTCGCCGGCGCGGAGGTCGCGCGGCGCCTCGTAGATCCGGTCGGAATTGATCAGCACGGCGAATTCCGCGTCGCGGATGCCCGCGAGCAGCGGCGAGAGCGTATCCGGCACCACGCGCACGATCGCGCCCGGGACGGACGCGTCCAGCGGCGCGCCGCCCGCGCTGTCCGCGCGCGCGGTGTCCTGGCGGAGGCGCAGCCGCGCGAGGCCCGTTCGCTCACGCGCCAGCCACGCCGTCGCGCCGTCCAGTGTGACGAGCACGCCGCCGTCCCGCACCCAGCGCTGCAGTCGTTCGCGGCCACCCTCGCCCAGCGCGCGGTCGAGCGCGCCGGCAGAGGCGGACGGCAGCACGACGACGTCGAACTCGTCCAGCAGCGGGCCCGCGAGCGACTCGATGTCCACCGTCGTGACCGGGAAGCGGAGACGCTGGTCGAACGCGTACCACGCGAACCCGAACGAGTAGCCGCTGATGCCCGGGCCGCCGGCCAGCGCGACGCGCGGGATCCGGATCGGGATGACGCTGTTGCTGCCCAGGTCCGTGCCCTCGTCCACCATCGCGGAGGCAAGGGGGACGACGCGGGCGCCGGACGCCGCCGCGTGCCGTCGCACGGTCTCGTGCACGGACGCGTCGTTCGCGGCGACGCGGACCAGGAACGCGCCGCGCGGGAAGCGGTGCTCGCCGGCGCGGAACCAGCGCTGCGCGAACCAGACCCGCACGCTGTCCGCCAGCAGGCCGGCGAGCATGCGGATCGAGGCCTCGCTGCCGGGCTCGAACGCGTAGGCGTAGCCGGCCTCGGGGATCGCCGGACTGGCCAGGGTGGGCGCGGCGACGACCGGCTCGAGCGGGCCGACGGGCGAGCGGGTCCACCACGCGCGCACGCGGAACAGGTACGGCAGCGACCAGGCGGTCACGTCGTAGAACCGGTTGGGCTGGCCCGTGCGCCGGCGCTCGAGCTCCTCGTGGATGAACGTCGAGTCGAGCTGCGCGTCCGGCTCGAGCAGCGCCTTCGCGAGCCGGCCCTGCGGCTGCGCCAGGTCCACCACGTAGGCGCCGGCCGGCAGCATCGTGTTGCGCGGCGCCGTCGCGCCGTACTCCGTCGCGTCGCGCACGTTGGTCGCGGACCGCAGCCGGTGCACCTCGATGCCGTTCGCGACGAGGCGCGCCGCCAGCGTGTCCGCGCGGCCGTCCGGGTCGCGCTCGATGATGACCGCGCGGATCGGTCCCCGCTCGTGGTCCGTGATCGCGCTGCGCCGGAACTCCAGGTAGTCCCGCACGCGCTCGGCTCGCCGGCGCGCGGTCGTGAGCGCCGTCGCCCACGCCGCCGTGTAATGGTGCCACGCCGCATCGTGGAGCGTCAGCACCGTGCCGTCCCTGCGGCGGATCGCGCCCCCGGAGCTGGACGCCTGCTCGTACGTCATGCCGACCGCGCCCGTGAGGATCGGCCAGGACACGCCGTAGCCGGGATAGAACTCGTCGTAGCCCTCGCGCCGGAAGAAGGACCAGCCGTGGCGGTCGAACGCGGCCGCGTTCGATGCGGCGTAGATGTCCCACCACTTCAGGATGCTCGCGTGCACGTTCTTGTTCACCGGGTCCATGGGCGGCGCGAAGAAGTACGTGGAGTTGGAGCCCATCTCGTGCAGGTCCACGGCCACGTGCGGCGCCCACTCGTTGAACGCGGCCACACGGCCGCGCGTCTCCGGGTGCGAGAGGATGAACCAGTCGCGGTTCAGGTCGAAGTAGTAATGGCTCGTGCGCGGCCCGGGCCACGCGCCCCGATGGATCATCGCGCCCGGGGTGACGGGCACGCCGAGGGCGCTCCGCGCGCGCATCACGTCCTGCACGTGCCGCTCGTGGCCATCCGGGTTCTGGACCGGGTCGATCAGCACGAC
>DASVDH010000006.1:0-21238 GCA_036381195.1 Longimicrobiales bacterium
GAGCTCGACCCGCTCGGCGTTCTCGCTGAAGAGGGAGAAGTTCGTCCCGCCCCCGTCCCAGGTCGGGCCGAGGGGAAACGGCCTCCCGGGCCAGACGGCGCGACTCACCGGCGCACCCTAGCCGCGCCGTCGGCGGCCGCCAGCCCCTAGCCGGCGGGCACGAGCCAGACGGTGGCGAGCGGCGGCAGCGTCATCGTGGCGGAGTAGGCACGGCCGTGGAGCGGCTCCTCGACCGCCTCGACGCCGCCGAGGTTCCCGATGCCCGAGCCGCCGTAGAACTCGGCGTCGGTGTTCATCACCTCGCGCCACGCGCCGCCGAGCGGCAGCGGGACACGCCAATGGTGGCGCACGACCGGCGAGAAGTTCACGAGGCAGGCGAGCGCCCGTGCGCCGTCCCCGGAGAAGCGCGCGTACGCGAGCACGTTGTCCTCGCGCGCGTCCCCGACGAGCCACGAGAATCCCTCGGGCCTGAAGTCGACCTCCCACAGCGCGGGCTCGGCGCGGTAGGCGCGGTTGAGGTCGGCGACACAGCGGCGGATCCCCTCGTGCAGCGGGTAGTCGAGGACGTACCAGTCGAGCGACCCGGCCTCCGACCACTCCGTCCCCTGCCCGAGCTCGCCGCCCATGAACAGGAGCTGCTTGCCGGGGTGGGCCCACATGTGGCCGTAGAGCGCGCGCAGCGTCGCGAACTGCTGCCACTCGTCGCCGGGGATCTTCCGCAGGAGGGCCCCCTTCCCGTGGACGACCTCGTCGTGCGAGAGCGGCAGCACGAAGTTCTCGTGGAACGCGTACAGGAGGCGGAAGGTGAGGTCGTTGTGGTGGTACTTCCGGTGGATCGGGTCGCGAGATGTGTAGCGGAGCGTGTCGTGCATCCAGCCCATGTCCCACTTCATCCCGAAGCCCAGGCCACCGACGTACGTGGGGCGCGAGACCATCGGCCAGGCCGTCGACTCCTCCGCGATGGTCTGGACGTCCGGGTGTGCGCGGTAGATCTCCTCGTTCATGCGGCGCAAGAAGGCGATGGCCTCGAGGTTCTCGCGTCCGCCGTAGACGTTGGGGACCCACTCCCCGGGCTCCCGCGAGTAGTCGAGGTATAGCATGGAGGCGACGGCGTCCACGCGCAGGCCGTCCGCGTGATAGACGTCGAGCCAGAACATCGCGCTGCTGAAGAGGAAGCTGCGCACCTCGTTGCGGCCGTAATTGAAGATCAGGCTGTTCCAATCCGGGTGGAAGCCCTTGCGCGGGTCGGCGTGCTCGTAGAGGTGCGTGCCGTCGAAGAACGCGAGCCCGTGCGCGTCGGTGGGGAAGTGGGAAGGAACCCAGTCGAGGATGACGCCGATGCCGCGCTGGTGCAGGTAATCGATGAAGTACATGAAGTCCTGCGGCGAGCCGTAGCGGCCGGTCGGAGCGAAATAGCCGGTCACCTGATAGCCCCAGGAGCCGTAGAACGGGTGCTCCATCACGGGGAGCAGCTCGACGTGCGTGAAGCCCATCTCCAGCACGTATTCGGCGAGACGGGGCGCCAGCTCGCGGTAGGTGAGAGGCCGGTGCCCGTTTTGCGGCACGCGCATCCAGGAGCCGAGGTGGACCTCGTAGATCGAGATCGCCGCATCGCCGGCGTTGCGGCGGTCGCGCTCCCGCATCCACGCGTCGTCGCCCCAGGTGTAGGCGAGGTCCCAGACGATGGAAGCGGTGCGGGGCGGTTCTTCATGGCGGAAGCCGACGGGATCCGCCTTTTCGGCCCGATAGCCGTAATACCACGACTTGATGTGGTACTTGTAGAGGTCGCCCTGGCCGACGCCGGGGATGAATCCCTCCCAGATGCCAGAGCTGCCGCGCGGCCGCAGCATGTGGGAGGAGCGGTTCCAGCGGTTGAACTCGCCCATGACCGCCACTTCTTCCGCGTTGGGTGCCCACACGGCGAAGTACGTCCCGGCGACCCCTTCGACGGTGAGCGGGTGGGCGCCGAGGCGGCGATAGAGGTGCAGGTGACTCCCCTCATTGAAGAGGTAGACGTCATCCTCGGTCAGGAGCGTGACATCGTGGCGGACCGGCGCCGGCCCCGTGGTCCTCGCGCCCGGGTCGGCGCGCCCGCGTTCATCCTGTCGCAGCATGTCCCGGGATCCGGTCGTGTGACGGCGACGTGCCGGCACGGGTCGAAGTATGGCATCCGCGCCGGCCGGCGGCAAAATACTTCCGCGGGCGGCGAATGGATTTCGCGTTGTACGCGCGCGGCAGGATCCGGCAACCTCAAGCAGGAACGGCCGGTTGGGCCGCGGCACGGAACTCGAATCCCGGCCCGTCGCGCGACTCCCTGCGACGGGACAACCCGGCATTCGGGCGCGTGGAGCCGGGGGGACGGCAGCCCACGCGCCTCGCATTCTGCGACTTCGGACCGGGAGCTGATGAGGGACATCTTGCCGATTCCGCGGCCCAGCGTGCCGCTGCGCGCGTTGTGGCTGTCCATGGTTGCACTCGCCGTGCCGGTGGCGTCGACGGTGCTCACCCCGGGCCCTGCCGGGGGCACCGACGACCTGCTGTGGCTCCTGGCGCTCGTGCCGGCGTTCCTCCTGGCGTACTACCGAGGCTGGCGCGGCGTCGCCTTCGCGCTCGCGGCCGGGATGGTCGCCCTCACCGTGACGCACCTGGTGCTGTCCCTGAGGGGCCGCACCGTGGAGGACCCCGCGCTGTTGCTCATCGCGGTGAGCGCCTACATCGCAATCGCGCTCGGCGTCGGCACGGTGTCCGAGCTGCTGCACCGGGCGCTGGAACGCGCGGAGGCCAGGGCGCTGACGGACGAGCTGACCGGCCTCCCGAACCGGCGGTGGGCCCGGCTGGTGCTCGAGACGGAGTTCGCGGCTGCGCAGCGTGGCCGGCCGCTCGTCGTCGTCCTGTTCGACCTGGACCGGTTCAAGGAGTACAACGACCGCTTCGGGCACGCCGCGGGTGACCGCGCGCTGTGCGTGCTGGCGGCCATCCTCCGCCGCAACACGCGACGCATGGATCTGTCGGCGCGCATCGGCGGGGAGGAGTTCGTGTCCATCCTGTCCTCGGCGGAGCTGGCTGGCGCGCGCGTGTTCGCGGAGCGGATCCGGGAGGAGCTGGCCCGGGTCGAGCTGCCGACCGGGCCGGTGCGGGTCAGCGTCGGCATGGCGGCGTACGATCCGTCCATGGCGGGGCCGGACGAGCTGCTGGCGGTCGCGGACGAGGCGTTGTACCGCGCGAAGCAGGAGGGGCGCGATCGGATCCGGGTGGGTCGGCCCCGGGGGCGGCTGGAGGCGATCTAGCCGGCCCGCGCAGCGCCCGAACGAATGGCGAAAGCCTTGACCGCACCGCGCAGCCGCGCGTAGAGTGCGCGCCGGTTTGGCATGGCCCGCAGGCGATTTCATGCGAACCCCTGCGGGCCATGCCGCGTCTGCGGGGTGCGGGCGCGTGGCGAGAGGCGGAGGGCGCCGGGGCGGCGAGTCTCGCGCGCGGAGGCCGGCCCGTTTCGCCGGGGGATTCGTGCGCAGGGGCGAGCCGCGGCGCGGCGGGCCGGAGGGCGGCCCGGGGGCGCAGGGCTTTGCCGGAAGCGACGGCCCGAGTACGTTTACCGCGAGTCGTGTTGCGCCGCGGAGCCCCGGGGGCGGATTCGCGGATCGATCCACTCAGACAGGGAGGGTGGCATGAACAAGGCAGAGTTGGCCGACGCGCTGGCGGACCGCGCGAACATCTCGCGCAAGGATTCGCGGGCGGCGGTGGAGGCGTTGTTCGATCCGGAAAACGGACTGATCGCCCAGGCGCTGCAGCGAGGGGAGAAGGTGGCGCTGACGGGTTTCGGCACGTTTGAGGTTCGGGAGCGCAAGGCGCGCACGGGCCGCAATCCGCGGACGGGTGGGATCATCGAGGTGCCGGCGACGCGAGCGGCCGCGTTCCGCGCGGGCAAGGGGCTGAAGGACGGAATCGCGCGCCGGTGAGCCGGCGGACGCTTCCAGCCCGAGGAGTCGAAGCCCCCGAGAGCATCGGGGGCTTCGCTCATCCGGCCGCGGACGCGGCCGGCAGCGCGGTCGCCCGGCTTGCAGGCCGTGAGGGCCGGCCCTAGCTTGGCGGCAGGGCCGGCACCCTCCGCGCCGGCCCGTGCCCCAGCTCCAGCGAGGGAGTTGCACCGGTGGGCGAGATCCGACCGGGCCGATCGTCGCGCTGCAATGTGCTCCGCGTTGCAGTGGCTGCTGCCCAGCTCGTGCTCGCGCCCGGCGCAGTGGCGGGCGCCGGGCCGGCGCCGGCGATGCAGGACCGCGTGCCGACGGTGCCCGCGCCCGATTCGAGGAGCGAACAGTCCACCGACCCACGCGCGGCACTCGCCGGGTCCCGGGAGGCGCCCGAGGTCGCCGGGATCCTCGACGCCGACGCCGACCTGGACGGGGCACCCGATTTCGTTGACCGCTGCCCGGCCACACCGTCCGGCGTGACGGTGAATGCCGAGGGCTGCGCCGCGCCTGCGGGCGGCCGGATGCTCGGGCGGGGCGGCCTCGCGCTCGGTGCGGCTGCCCTGATCGGCCTGCTGGCCGCGCGCGCATTGCGGCGCAGGCAGGATGCCGGCGAGGACGACACGACGATCCCGCCGCTGGTGTTTCCCGGCAACAGCCAGCGGCGCGACGAGGTGCGACTGCCGGGCGGCGCCGAGGAGGACGCCGCGCAGCCCGTGCGGCCGGCCGGGCCGCGACGGCCGCCGGATGCCCAGGCAGCGACGACGGCGTCCCCGGAACCGCTGAGCGCGCCCGGCGGAGCGGGGGCCGCCGGCGTGGTGGACGACGGCGGCCGCGCGAGCGGGCTGCGTGCCGTTGGTCAGCCTGCGGACGTGGCATCGCCGCGCAGCCTGGAGCCGGCGCAGGTCTGGAGCCGGCGAAGCGGGGGCGCAGCCCAGCCGGCCCTGGCGGTGGGCACGGGGGACGACGGGTCGGACACGGAGCTCGTGGACGCGCGCACCGTCCGGTTCTACCGGCCCGTGGGCGGGACGATGCAACTGCTCCCCGGCCGCCTCGAGATCGTGTCGGGCGCCGAGCCGGGCCACGTGATCCGGTTCGTGCGTCTTCCGGGGGTGCCGCCGGAGGTGACCTTCGGCCGCGCCCGGGGTGCCCCGCCCCTGCATGTACAGCTCCTGCTCCCCACGGTGAGCCGGCGCCACGCCCGAATGCGCTACACGGAGGAGGGCTGGCGCATCGTGAACCTCTCACGCACGAACCCCCTGGTCGTGAACGGCGAGGTGCTCGAGTCGGAGGCGGAGAGCCGCAAGCTGTACGACGGCGACCGCATCGAGATGGGCGAGATCGTGTTCGTGTTCCGGGAGCGGTGAGGGCGATGCCGCGGCCCTTGCCCGCAGTTGCGGAGTACACGGACCGGGGACGCCGTCCGTCCAACCAGGATGCGGTGCTGGTGCGGTCGTGGCCGGACGGCCGGGCACTGCTCGCCGTTGCGGATGGCATGGGCGGGCACTCGGCCGGGGAGGTCGCCGCGCATCGGGCGCTCGAGGTCCTCGCCGCCGGGATCGAGTCGGGCGTCAGCTTGCGCGAAGCGATCCGCACCGCGAACGCGGCGGTGCTGGCCGAGGGGCGGAGCGTTCCCCACCTCGAGGGGATGGGCACCACCCTCGTCGCGCTCCTGCTGCAGGACGGGCAGTACCAGGTTGCGAACGTCGGGGACAGCCGCGCCTACCGCATCGATCCTGCGAGGATCGAGCAGATCACGCGCGATCACTCGTTCGTGGCGGAGGCGGTGCGGAGCGGCGAGCTCTCCGCCGAGGAGGCGATCCGCTCTCCGTGGAAGAATGCACTGACCCGCTCGATCGGCGCGGACGTGGACGTGCAGGTGGACGTCTTCGGCCCCTTCCCCGCGGACGAGCGGCACATCGTGCTGCTCTGCACGGATGGGCTGTACCGTGCGCTGCCGGACTCGAGGATCCGGACCGTGGTCCTGGATGCCCCGGACCTCGAGTCCGGCGTTCGCGCGCTCGGCAGACTGGCGTACGAGGAAGGGAGCGATGACAACATCACCGTCGCCGCGGTCCACTTCGGTGTTCCAGCGCCGGGGCGCCACGTGGAGGCGGACCGGAGCGACCCGGCGGCCGCTGGGGCGGGGACGCAGGCGCTGCACCGGCGAGGGGGCGACGGGAAACCCGCGCCCGCGGAGCCCGCTGACGCGACGACGTCGCCAGACCCGTGGGGGACGCCGTGGGGCGGCCCCGAGGCGCCCGCGGAGACGGGCACGTTCGTGTTCCGCACGGCGCGCGACGAGCCCCGCTGGGACAGCACGCAGCGGCTGCTGATCGTGCTGCTTCTCGCGGTGGTGCTGGGCTACATCGCGCTCCTGATGCTGGCGCTGCTGTAAACTTGCGTTTCCCACGTGCCGGGCGCAGCGTCACCGGCGGGCGCCGCGGACGTGTCCTCCTGACGGGTCGGCGTTCGGCGTCGCGAGGAGTCCGAACGGCGCGGGCCGGCGGGGGAGAGGCGCGCGTTGCGGGCGTCGCGCGCAGGGAGGCCGCACCCTCGGGGTTGGGAGCGGGCGCGGCATGCGGCCTGCACGTGGCGAAGCCGGCGCCGGCGGGCGCGGGCCGCAACGGCGGTGTCGTTCTTGCACTCGCCACGCCGGCGGCCTGCCCCGTGGCCGGAGCGCCCGGGCGGTTCCCTGTGCCGGCGACCCTTGCATGCCTGGTGCTCGCCGCCGTAATTTGGCGTGATTCGAGCTCAACCCGCGCTTCGCCCCGGTCGCAGAGGGCTCTGCTGCCGCGGGCTCATCCGTGGTGCCACGAACACGGGGGCCTGCTGCGGGTTAGCAAGTCTCGTGTAGCACGGCCGCAACGCGCGGCCACAACCAGTCCCTACCAGCCCGGAGACTGAGGAATGGAGCCAACGCGCGCGAATCGGCGGCGGGTCGTCCAACTGGTGGTCGGGATCGCCACCGCGACCGCCCTCGTAGCTGCCTCGCCGGCAGCGCACGCGCAGAGCCGCTATCGCGTCCTCGTTCCAGCATTGCAAGCGCAGGGCGGCGCGAAGGAGAACTTCGGTAGGGATGTGGCGGAAAAGCTGCGGGAGAGCATCGAGGACATGCTGACGCACGCGCCCGTCGAGAGACGCGAGCTACGATCCGCGCTCCGCCAGTACAAGATCAAGGAAGACGACCTCGTCGACTGCATCACGAGCCGGCAGCTCGCGGTGCGGATGGGTGTGGAGGTCGTCGTGTGCGGCACCTACCAACCTGCCGGCGAGGGGATGCAGGTCGCCGCGAAATTCGTGACGGCGAGGACGGGCGAGGAGTTCGACATCGAGCCGTTCGTCGCGCGATCGGCCGATTCGGCCGCGCTGATGCTGTTCAGCGGCTTCGAAAAACTGGTGAACCAACAGCGCCTCAGCAGGTTCTGCATCGACTACCTGGCGAGCGAGCAGTGGGCCAACGCGCTCGAGAACTGCAACCAGGCGCTCGCGATCAATCCCAACTCGCCCACCACGCTCTACGGCCGCGCCCGCGCGCTGGTCGGCCTGGACTCGCTCGAGCAGGCGATGCCGGTTCTCGAGCGGCTGCTGGAGATCAACCCCGGCCACGGGGACGCGCTGCAAACGGCCGGCTACGTCGCCACCAAGCTGAATCGGCCGCAGCAGGCGCTCGAGTACTACCGCACCTACCTCGAGCTGAATCCCGGCAACGTGCAGGTCCGCCTCACGATCGCCCGCGAGATGTACAACGCCGGGGATCCGAAGGGCGCGCTCCAGCTCGCGGAAGAGGGGCTGAGCGTCGACTCGACGGATACCAGCCTGCGCATGTACGCCGGCCACTTCGCGCTGGGCGCGGCGCAGAAGATCGAGCAGGACAGCGGCTCCGGATCGGCTGGCGCCCGCTCGCCTGAGGCGCTGCAGCTGTACGAGAAAGCCCTCGGCTACTACCGGCAGGTGTTCGAAGCGGAGGGGAGCGAGGCGGACACCCTGATGCTGCGGAACCTGATCTCGACGCTCGTGGTGCTGGACCGGCACGAAGAGGCGGTCGAGATGGGGAGCCAGATCCTCCAGGCGAGGCCGGACAACGCATCGCTGTGGTCCACGTATGCCGATGCACTGGAGAAGAGCGGACGGCTGACCGAAGCCCTCGCCGCGCTCGATTCCGTGCTGGCGCGCGACCCGGATTATGAGATGGTCTATTCGCGTCAGGTGATGTGGTTCACGAGGGCGGGTGAGATCGAGCGCGTCGAGGAGGCCTTCCGCCAGGCCGTGGCCAGGGGGGAGGGTCGCGAGCTCGAGCCCGATGCGCTCGCGCGCAACGTGCTCAGTTACGGATACAACGAGAAGTTCCAGAAGGGCGACCGGCGAGGCGCGCTCCCGTACCTGGAGCTCGTGCGCGAGTTGAACACCACTCCGGTGACGCGCGGCCTGGCCAGCTACCTGGCAGGTTTCGCGCTGCGCGACATCGGGATCGAGGTCCAGGAGCCACAGACGGCGGAGTCCGCGCGTGCCGCGCTGCCGCTCTTCCAGAAGGCGCTCCAGTACTTCGAGGACGCGAGGCCGTACGCGGAAAGCAACAACGTGGACCTGGCCGAGCCCATCAGCAACGTCAGGGACTACATCGAGATCCAGGAGGCCTTGATCAAGCGCGGCCGCTAACGGGATCGGGCCGCGCAGCACGCGGCTCTCGAGCGCACCGTCGAGAGGGACCGGGATCATTCCCGGTCCCTCTTTTTCGTTGCGGCCGGTGCGGGAGGCGCCCTGCGGGTCGCGCCTGGAGCGGGCGCATGAGCCCTGGCGCTGGGCTCGAGGCTGGGCGAGAGGGCGCAGACGAGCTCGCGGTGTCCCGCGGCGTGCGCGGTTGAGCGGCGCGGCCCCGTGCTACCGTGTTCTCGCTTCGGCGACACCGCCGCAGCACGTGCAGCGATCGACGCGGGCCTCCGTCAACCTCCTCGACTTCGCGCGTCCCCGCGAGGCCCGTCCGCGCCCGATCGCCATCGCCTCCGTCGTCGCCCTTACAGTGGGCGGTGCGCGGCGGCGGGCGCGCTGGCGAGCGGCGCGTCGGGAGTGGGCGTGGTTGCGTGGGGAGGCTTGACGCGTGAGCGGGTGGGTGTGTAGAATTGGGGCCGCCGGTGGGGGAAAGTGGGGAAGAGTGGGAGGCGGCCTACCCTCGCCCTTCAGCCCGAGGGTCCCGATGGCGGGAACTCGAACCCCGAGAGAGCGGGGGCTGAAATTCCTGGGCAGTTACCTCTACCAGTTGGACGACAAGGGGCGGCTGAGCCTGCCGGCGGCGTTTCGCCGGGAGGCGGCAGATCAGCGTTTCGTGCTGATCCAGGCATACGCGCCGGCGCTGCAGTTGTATCCGGAGTCCTCCTGGGCGGAAGTGGAGGAGCGACTGATGGAGCTGCTGCGGCATCAGCCGGAGGCGAGGATGTGGGTGTTGCGCGTGCTGGCGAACGCGATCGAGGTGGAGCCGGATGCGCAGGGGCGGATCCTGGTGCCGGCGCGGCTGAAGGAAGCGGCGGAGCTGGATGGGCAGGTGCTGCTGGTCGGGCTGGTAGATCGGGTGGAGCTGTGGAACCCGCAGCGCTTCGAGGAGGCGGTGGCGGAGAGCGCGGGGGCATTCGAGCGGTTCGCGCCACAGGTGTTCCGGTAGGAGGCGGTGTGGCGGAGGCATATCACGTTCCGGTGATGGTGAGGGAGGTGGTGTCGTACCTCCGACCGGAGCGCGGTGGTCTGTACTTCGACGGGACGGTCGGCGGGGGCGGGCACAGCGAGGCGATACTCGATGCGGGCAACGCGGCCCGGGTGATCGGCGTGGATCGGGATCCGGAAGCTCTGGAAGCAGCGGCGAGGCGGCTGGCGCGGTACGGGGAGCGGGTGAAACTGAAGCGTGCGCGCTACGCGGATGCGGCGGCGCAGATCGAGGAGCCGCTGGCGGGTGCGCTGCTGGACCTGGGTGTCTCCTCGAGGCAGATCGACGAGGCCGGACGCGGGTTCTCCTTCCGACCCGGGGTCCCCCTGGACATGAGGATGGCGGGCGCGGCCGTGGAGGGTGCGCGGACGGCAGCGGAGCTGTTGAATGAGTTGCCGGAGTCGGAGCTCGCGGCGCTGTTCCGGCACTACGGTGAGGAGCGGCGTGCGAGGCGGCTGGCAGCAGAGGTCGTGAGGCGGCGTCGGGCGCGGCCGTTCCGGACGAGCGACGATCTGGTGGAGGTGATGGAGCGGGCGTTGGGGCCGCGGCCGACTGTGCAGGACAAGGCGCGGATCTTCCAGGCGCTGCGGATCGCGGTGAACGAGGAACTGGAAGAGTTGGATCGTGCGCTGCCGGTGTTGCGGGAGAAGCTCGATGCAGCGGGCGTGCTGGTCGTGCTGTCGTACCACTCGCTGGAGGACCGGCGGGTGAAGGATGCGTTCCGGGAGTGGAGTCGCGGCTGCGTCTGCCCTCCGGAGCTCCCGGTTTGCCGGTGCAGGGGCCGGCCGCTGGGGGAGGCGCTGACGCGGAAGCCGGTATTCGCGTCGCCAGAGGAGGTCGCGGCGAACCCGCGCGCGCGAAGCGCCCGGTTGCGGGCGTGGCGGAAGGCGGCCTGATGCGGGGCCTGTCCGGAGCCCTTGGCGCGGCGCTGGCGTTCGCCGCGTTTCTGGCGTCGTTGAGCCTGGTGGTGTGGCGGCAGAGCCGGACCCTGGAGGTTCTGCGCCGGCTCGAAGCGGTGCGGAGCGAGCGCGCGGTGGCGGAGGCGGAGCGGGTCGAGCTGAACCGGCGCAGACAGATGCTGGAGAGCCGGAGCCGTGTGGTGAAGGCAGCGGGCGAGCGCCTGGGCATGCACGTGCCGCGCGGTCCGGAGATCGTGATCCTGCCGCTGGACGGCGGCATCGGTGATGCCGGGGGCGCGCGTTGAGACGACGGATCCACAACCACGGCCGGCGGCGGCGCCTGTTGCTCGCTGGCCTCGTTCTGTGGGGGCTGGTGCTGCTCGGCCGCGTGTTCCAACTGCAGGTGGTGGAGGGTGAGCGCTGGGCGGCGCGCGCAGCCGAGCAGCACCGCCAGCGGGTGGCGCTGCCGGCGCCGCGAGGCACGATCTACGATCGCGACGGGGTGCCCCTGGCGGCGAGCCACGAAGCGTACCGGATCGCGATCGCGCCGCACGAGCTGAAGGACCGGCGCGGCGCGGCGAAGCTGCTGAGGGAGGTGCTCGGCCTCTCGCCGCAGGCGGCGAGGCGTGCGGTCGGCTCGCGGCGCCGCTGGGTCGTGCTGCCGGGCCGCTACGACGCGGGCGTCAAGGAGCGGTTGGAGAGTGTGCGGGGAGTCTACTTCGAGCGGGTGCTCGAACGCTTCTACCCGCACGGCGGCCTGGCCCTCGAGTTGCTGGGGCGGGTCTCGGCGGATCAGCGCGCGCTGGGTGGTCTGGAGCTGGAGCTCGACTCGCTGCTGCGCGGCCGGCCGGGCACGGCGGTCGTGCGGCGGGATGCGCGGGGCGAGCCGATCCCCGGTGCGCTGATTTCGGTCGAAGAGCCGGTACCGGGCCACGACGTCTACCTGACGATCGATTACGATCTGCAGGAGATCGCGGATGAGGCGCTCCGGCACGCGATGGCGGAGACGGGCGCGACGGGCGGCGACATCGTGATCACGGACCCGCGCAGCGGGGAGATCCTGGCGGCGGTCAGCCGGCGTGCGGGGCGTGCGCGGCCGTGGACGGGGGTGACGGAGCCGTACGAGCCGGGCTCGACGCTGAAGCCGTTCATCGTGGCGGCGCTGCTGGAGGCAGGGCGCGCGACGTTCGAGGACAGCGTGTACGCGGAAGAGGGCCGCTACGTGGACGGCCGCCGGACGATCTCCGACGTGCACCCGTACGGCTGGCTGACGCTCCGGGAGGCGCTGAGGTACTCGTCGAACATCGCGATGGTGAAGATGGCCCGGCGGCTGGAGCCGGAGAGCCAGTACGCGTACCTGCGGGACTTCGGCTTCGGCTCGCCGACGGGCGTGCGCTACCCCTCCGAATCATCGGGCGTGTTGAGGCGGCCCGCCGACTGGTCGGGGTACTCGCAGGCGAGTCTCGCCATGGGGTACGAGATCTCCGTGACGCCGCTGCAGATGGTGATGGCGTACGGCGCGCTGGCCAACGGAGGCGTGCTGATGGAGCCGCGACTGGTGCGGGAGGTGCGCTCGCGGGACGGGCGCGTGCGCGCGGAATACGCGCCACGGGCGGTGCGCCGCGTCGTGAGCAGGGAAGTGGCGCGTGCGGTGGCGGAAGCGCTGGCGGAGGTGGTGGAGGAAGGGACGGGGCACGAGGCATCGCTGGGGACGTTCCAGGTGGCGGGCAAGACGGGGACGGCGCGGCGAGTCTCGGCGGGGCGGTACGAGCCGGGCGCGTACACGGCCTCGTTCGCGGGCTTCTTCCCAGCCGACGACCCGCAACTGGTCGTGCTGGTGAAGCTCGATCGGCCGCGGGGCGACTACTACGGCGGCCTGACCGCGGCGCCGGTGACCCGCGCGACGCTGGCGGCCGCGCTCGCTGCGCGGAGCACGCCGCTGGACCGGCGGGCGGTGGCGCAACGGGCGGCCCCGGCCGCTCCCGGTCCAGCGGGGGTGCGTTTCGCCTCGCTGGTGCAGGATGATGAGGCGCGGGGGGCGCTGGCGGGAGACCCGTACGTCTTCGTGCTGGACGGCGCGCCCGCAGCCGAGGCGCCACCTGCGGTCGCGGCCGCGCGGCCCGTGCCGGAGGTGGCCGGACTGCCGCTCAGGGATGCCGTACGACGGCTGCATGCGCTGGGGTTCCACGTCCGGGTGGAGGGCAGCGGACCGGTCCGGGGGACGGAGCCCGCCGCGGGCACCCCCGCGCGGCCGGGCGAGTTCGTGCGCGTGCTCGGAGTCGGCCGGTGACGGGCGGGGCGGGAGGCACGTCGGCCGTTGCGCGGGCCTTCCGGCTCTCGGACGTGGTCTCCCGCCTGGACGCGAAGGGGCTGCTGGTCGCGGCGCCCGGCGTCGATCCGGAAGTGACGGGCATCGTGGACGACAGCCGGCAGGTCCGGGCGGGCGATCTGTTCTGCGCATGGGTCGGGACGAACGCGGACGCGCACCGCTTCCTGCCGGCCGCAGAGGCGGCGGGCGCCGCGGCGGCGCTGGTCGAGCGCGAGGTCCCCGATGCGCGCCTGCCGCTCGTGGTGGTGCGTGACGGGCGGCGTGCCGCGGCGGAGGCGGCCATGGTCGCGTTCGGCGACCCGGCCGCCTCCCTGCTGCTGGCGGGCGTGACGGGGACCAACGGCAAGACCACGACGGTCTGGCTGCTGCGGCACGTGCTGGCTGGCGGCCGGCCGTCCGCATCGCTGGGCACGCTGGGGGTGATCGGGGCGGACGGCGCGCCGGTTCCGGGGACCGAATCCCTGACGACGCCGGGGCCGGTTCAGCTCGCGCGCACGTTGAGGGAGCTCGTGGACGCCGGCGTGCGGGCGGTGGCGATGGAGGTCTCCTCGCACGCGCTCGATCAGGGCCGCGTCAGCGGCCTGCGCTTCGACGCGGCGGTGTTCACGAATCTCTCGCGGGATCACCTGGACTACCACGGCACGGTGGAGGCGTACCGCGATGCGAAGCTCTCGCTGGCCGGGCTGCTCCGTGCGGGCGGCGTGGTGGTCTACAATGCCGACGAGCCGGCATGGGCAGCACTACCGGCGCGCGTTTCCCGCGCGTTGAGCTTCTCGGTGGGCGGCACTGCCGACGTGCACGCCGTCAACCTGGAGATCGGCCCGCAGGGCGCGCGTTTCGACCTGGTCGCGGCGGGCCAGGCCGCTCCGGTCGTGCTTCCCCTGCTCGGCGCCTTCAACGTGCAGAACGCGCTGGGCGCCGCGGGCGCGGCGCTGGGGTTGGGGATCCCGCTGGAGGAGGTGGCAGCGCGCCTGCGCACGGTGCCACAGGTCCCCGGGCGGTTGGAACGGATCGCGGACTCCCCGTGTCCGGTACTGCGCGACTACGCGCACACGCCCGATGCGCTGGAGCGAGTGCTGGCGGCGCTGCGGCCGCTGGTGAAGGGCCGGCTGATCGTGGTGTTCGGCGCGGGCGGCGACCGGGACCGGGGCAAGCGGCCGCTCATGGGCGCGGCGGTGCAGCGCTACGCGGATGTCCCGATCGTGACGTCGGACAATCCGCGCACGGAGGCCCCCGAGGCGATCATCGACGACATCGTGACAGGGATGTCCGGAGACTACGTGCGAGAGGTCGATCGGCGGCGTGCGATCGCGCTGGCGTTGTCCATGGCGCGGGCGGACGATGTCGTGTTGCTGGCGGGCAAGGGGCACGAGACGTACCAGGTCGTGGGCACCGAGAAGCGGCCGTTCGACGAGCGCGAGATCGTGCGCGCGCTCGTGGCGAGCGGGGGCGAGGTGACGGCGTGAAGGGCGGGTGGACGGATGCTGCCGTGCGCGCGGCGCTGGGGCTCGCCGGCGGCGAGCCGCGGGATGTCGCATACAGCGGGGTGGGCACGGACACGCGGACGCTGGGAGCGGGCGCGCTGTTCGTGGCGTTGCGCGGCGAACGCTTCGATGCACACGCGTTCCTGGGCGACGCGGCGGCGCGCGGCGCGCGGGGCGCGGTGGTGGAGCGGGTGCCCCCGGACGCGCCGCCGGCGCTGATCTACTACGAGGTGCCGGACACGCTGGCGGCGCTGGGGCAGCTCGCGCGGGCGCGGCGCCGGTCGCTGGCGGCGCGGGTGTGCGCGGTGACGGGGACGAACGGGAAGACGACGACGAAGGACATGGCGCGCGCGGTGCTCGGGCTGCGATACCGGGTGCACGCGACGATGGCGAACCTGAACAACCTGGTGGGAGGGCCGTTGACGCTGCTCGCGGCGCCAGACGATGCGGAAGTGATCGTCGCCGAGCTGGGGACGAACGCGCCGGGCGAGATCGCGCGGCTCGGCGCGATCGTGGAGCCGGACGTGGCGATCATCACGAGCGTCGCCGAAGGACACCTCGAAGGCCTGCGCGGCCTGGACGGCGTACTGGTCGAGAAGACGTCGCTGCTCGAGGCGCTGCGTCCTGGCGGCCTGGCACTGGTGGCGGACGAGCCGCCGGAGCTGGCAGCGCGCGCGCGCGCGCTGGCGCCGCGGGTGCGCGTCGCGGGCTGGACGGAGCGCGCGGATGCCGACCTGCGGGCGGAGGGCGTGTTCCTCGACGAAGAGGGGCGCGCGCGGTTCCGGTGGCGAGGCCGCGAGGTGCGGCTCCGCTTCCGCGGGCGGCCGAACACGCGCAACGCGCTGCTGGCGCTGGGGCTGGCGCAGGAGTGGGGCGTCGAGCCGGAGGCGGCGGTTCGGGCGCTCGAGGCGCTCGAGCCGCCGGCACTGCGCGCAGAGTTGCGCCGGTACGGCGACCTGGTGGTGATCGCAGACTGCTACAATGCGAATCCGGCGAGCACGATGGCCGCGCTCGAGCTGCTCGAGTCGATGCCGCGGCGCGGCGGGCGGGTGGCGGTGTTGGGGACGATGCGGGAGCTGGGCGAGGCGAGCGCGCAGCTCCACCGGCGGACGGCGGAGCGCGCGGCGGTCGCGGATCTCGATCTGGTGGTCGCGACGGGCGAGTTCGTGCCGGCCTTCGAGCACCTGGCCGCGCAGTTGGGCGCGCGGCTCATCCGCGAGGAGGATCCGCTCGTGGCGTACGAGGCGCTGGAGCATCGGCTCGCAGGCGACGAGGTCGTCCTGCTGAAGGCATCGCGCGGCGTGGCGCTGGAGCGGCTGCTGCCGCGGCTGGAGGCGCGCTTCGGGCGAGTGGCGGCGGAGGGTGCGGGTGCCGGGCGCGATGCAGCGAACGGAAACGGCGGGGCCGGCCGGGCGGCTGCCGGCAGGGAGTGAGGGGTGCTCTACCATCTGCTCGCGCCGCTCGCGGATCAGCACATCGCGTTCAACCTGTTCCGCTACATCACCTTCCGCGCGGCGGGCGCGATGGTGACGGCGCTGATCCTGTCGTTCCTGCTCGGCCCCGCGATCATCCGATGGCTGCGCGCGCTCCGGTTTGGTCAGGTGATCCGGACGGATGGGCCGGAGCGGCACCTGGG
Source organism: Longimicrobiales bacterium (assembly GCA_036381195.1). Lineage (GTDB taxonomy): Bacteria > Gemmatimonadota > Gemmatimonadetes > Longimicrobiales > RSA9 > RSA9. Next base: position 16,009 of record DASVDH010000006.1, read on the forward strand.
GAAGGCGGGCACGCCGACGATGGGGGGCGTGCTGATCCTGGTCGCGACGGCGGTCTCCACGCTGCTGTGGGCGGAGCTGACGAACCGGTACGTGCTGATCGCGCTGACCGTGCTCCTGTGGATGGGCGCACTGGGCTTCCTGGACGACTACCTCAAGGTGGTGCGGCGGCGAACCGAGGGGTTGGTGGGCCGCTACAAGCTGATCGGGCAGGGGGTGCTGGGCCTGCTGCTCGGCGCGTTCCTGCTGTTGTGGCCGGCCGGGGTCATTCCCCCGAACTGGACGGGGATCCCGTTCTTCGCGGACCATCACCTGGAGATCTGGAAGCCGCTGTTCATCCCGTGGGTGATGTTCATCCTTGCGGGCAGCTCGAACGCGGTGAACCTGACGGACGGCCTGGACGGGTTGGCGGCGGGGCTCACGGCGATCGCGGCGGCGACGTTCGGCGTGTTCGCCTACGTGATCGGGCGCGTGGACACGTCCGGATACCTCGGCCTGTTCTACGTGCCCGGGGCCGGCGAGGTGGCGATCTTCTGCGTGGCGCTGGGCGGCGCGGCGTTGGGCTTCCTGTGGTTCAACGCGCACCCGGCAGAGGTGTTCATGGGCGACACGGGCTCGCTGGCGCTGGGGGGAGCGATCGGGGTGGTGGCGATTCTGCTGAAGACGGAGTTCCTGCTGGCGATCGTGGGTGGGGTCTTCGTGCTGGAGGCGCTGAGCGTGATCCTGCAGGTGGGCTACTTCAAGTACACGTTGCGGCGCACGGGGCAGGGGCGGCGGCTGTTCTTGATGGCGCCGCTGCATCACCACTTCGAGAAGGCGGGCTGGCCGGAGAGCAAGGTGATCATCCGGTTCTGGATCCTGGGGATCCTGTTCGCGCTGCTGGCCTTCAGCACGTTGAAGATCCGGTGAGCGGACCGCGCGCGATCGGCATCCTGGGCCTGGCCCGGAGCGGGCGTGCGGCGGCGCTGCTGGCGCTGGCCGCCGGGAACCGCGTCTTCGCCTCGGATGCGGGCGCGGGCCCGGAGGTGTGTGCGGCGGCGGAGGCGGTGCGCGCGGCAGGCGGCGAGGCGGAGACGGGTGGGCACAGCGTGGACCGGCTGGCGGCGTGCGACCTCGTCGTCGTGAGCCCGGGGATCGCGCCGAGCGCGCCGGTGCTCAGAGAACTGGCCGCGCGGGGGGTGCGGTGCATCTCGGAGCTCGAGTTCGCGTTCGCGCACCTGCGCGCGCCGGTGGTCGCGGTGACGGGCACGAACGGCAAGAGCACGGTGACGGCGCTGACGGCGCACCTGCTTCGCGTGGCCGGGCTCGACGCGCCTGCGGCGGGCAACATCGGCCTCGCCCTCTCGGAGGTCGCGCGCGGCGATGCGCAGCCGGACTGGGTGGTCGTGGAGGCGAGCTCGTTCCAGCTCGCGGGCATCGAGGCGTTCGCGCCCCGCATCGGCGTGGTGACGAACCTCTCGCCGGACCACCTGGACCGGTACGCTTCGGTCGAGGAGTACTACGCGGACAAGGCGCGGCTCTTCCGCAACGCGACGGCGGAGAGCCGCTGGGTCCTGAACGGCGAGGACGAGGCGGTCCTGAGGCTGACCGGCGATGCGCCGGGGCGGCGCTACCTGTTCCGCGTTCGCAGCGCGCCGGCGCCGGGAGAACGGGGCGGCTGGATCGACGAGGCCGGCGAGCTGATGATGCGAATCGAGGACGGGGCGGTTGCGCTGGTCCGTGCCAGGGAGCTGCAGATCCTGGGCGAGCACAACCGCGCGAACGCGCTGGCGGCGGCGCTGGCGGCCGCGCTGGCCGGCGCGGACGCGGATGCGCTGCGCGAAGGGCTACGCAGCTTCCGGGCCCTGGAGCATCGGCTCGAGCCGGTGGTGGAGCGGGACGGCGTGCTCTGGATCAACGACTCGAAGGCAACGAACATTGCCTCGACGCGCGTGGCCCTGCGGAGCATGGAGCGGCCGACGGTGCTGTTGCTGGGCGGGCGCCACAAGGGCGAGCCGTACACGATGCTGGAGCCGGAGCTGGTCGAACACGTGAAGGTGGTGATCGCGTACGGCGAGGCGGGGCCGATCGTGGTGGCGGACCTCGCGGATCGGGTGAGGGTCGAGCACGTGACGGGCGAGTTCGAGGAAGTGGTCGCCCGTGCAGCGGAACTGGCCACCAGCGGAGACGCGGTGCTGCTGTCCCCGGCCTGTGCGAGCTTCGACATGTTCCGCGATTACGAGGAGCGCGGCCGGCGCTTCAAGGAGCTTGCGCTCGCGGGGGTGGGCCGTGGGGCGTGAGAGCGCGGCGGCGGTGTGGGGCGCGCGTCCCGAGGCGCAGCGCGCCTCGCGGCTGGGGCAGGGTTGGGAGGGCCCCGTGCTGCTGCTGCTCACGATCCTGCTGCTCTCGTTCGGCCTGGTGATGGTCTACAGCGCGAGCGCGGTGAACGCGCAGGCGTTGGGTCTGGCGGATTACTATTTCGTGGTGCGGCAAGCGCTGGGCGGCGCTGCGGGGATGGTGCTGCTGGTGGTGCTCGCCGAGGTGGACTACCACTGGTGGGGTCGGCTCGCGTGGCCGCTGCTGGGCGCGACGGTGCTGGCGCTGGCGCTGCTCTTGGTGCCGGGCACGCCGGCGATCGCGCCGGCCGTGAACGGCGCGCGTCGGTGGCTGACGCTGGGGCCGGTGACCGTGCAGCCGTCCGAGTTCGCGAAGGTGGTGCTGATCGCCTGGACGGCCAAGCTGGCGGTGAAGAAGCAAGATCTCCTGCCGAGCCTGAGCCGGGGGCTGATGCCGTTCCTGGTGATCTGGGGGATCGTGGCGCTGCTGGTGCTGCTGGAGCCGAACCTGTCGAGCGCGCTGCTGATCCTGCTGCTGGCCGCACTGGTGGTGTTCGCCGCAGGCGCGCGGATCGGCCACTTCCTGTTGCTCGGCCTGATCGGGCTCCCCTTGCTGTGGGGGCAGATCGAAGCCATGCAGTACCGGCTGCGGCGCGTGCTGGCGTTCGTGGATCCGTCGCACGATCCGGCAGGGGCGAGCTATCAGATCACGCAGTCGTTGATCGCGCTGGGGAGCGGCGGGCTGCTCGGCCGGGGCCTGGGCCGCGGAGAGCAGAAGTTCGGCTTTCTCCCGGAGCCGCACAACGATTTCATCTTCTCGATGATCGGCGAGGAGTGGGGGTTCCTCGGGACCTCCTTCGTGTTGTTGGCGTTCGCCGCGTTCGCGCTCGTGGGATACCGCGTGGCGCGGCAGGCGCCGGACCTCTTCGGCTTCCTGCTGGCGATCGGGATGACCAACCTGATCGTCGTGCAGGCGCTGCTGCACGTGGCGGTGGCGACGGCCCTGGTGCCGACGACCGGCGTGACGTTGCCGTTCATCTCGTACGGCCGGTCGAGCCTGCTGGTGTGCCTGGTGGCGGTGGGCGCGCTGCTGAGCGTCGCCCGGGCCGGGGAACGGAAGGCGGAGTGAGCACGGTGCTGTTCGCGGGGGGCGGGACCGGCGGGCACCTGTACCCGGCGCTGGCGCTGGCGGAGGCGATGATGCGGGAGCGGCCCGACATGCGGGTGCATTTCGTGGGTGCGCGGCGGGGCGTCGAAGCGCAGGTGCTGCCGAAGCGTGGCGTTCCGCACACGCTGCTGCCGTTCGAGCCGCTCCGGCGGGAGCGCGTGTGGCGAAACTGGCGGCTGTTGCCGTCCGCGCTGCGCTCGGCGGCAGGCCTCGCCGGGCTGTTCCGCCGGCTGCGGCCTGCCCTGGTCGTGGGGACGGGCGGCTACGCGAGCGGGCCGGCGTGCGCGTGGGCGGTGCTCTCGGGCGTGCCGATGGCGCTCCAGGAGCAGAACGCATGGCCGGGGCTGACGACACGCTGGCTGAGCCGCTGGGCGCGGCAGGTCCACCTGGGGTTCCCCGAGGCCGCAGCGCGCCTGAGGCCGGGGCCGCGCACGGAGGTGCTGGCGCTGGGCAACCCGATCCGGCCGCCGGACCCCGGGCTGGACAGGCGGGAGTGCCGCCGCCGGTTCGGCCTGGACCCCGCGGGCGTGGTGGTGCTGGTGGTGGGCGGCAGCCAGGGCGCGCGCGCGGTGAACGAGGCGCTGCTCGCGGCGCTCGAGCAGGTCTGCGCGGGCACGTTGCCGCCGCGGCCGGCGGGGCTCCAGGTGCTGTGGGCGACGGGGCCGGCGCACATCGCCGGCGTGGAGGAACGCCTTCGGCGCCTCGCGGCCGCGGACTGGGTCCGCGCGCTCGGCTACATCGACGACATGCCGGCGGCGCTCGCGGCTGCGGACGTGGCGGTCTCGCGGGCCGGGGCGATGGCGACCGCGGAGCTGCTCGCGTGGGGCATCCCGGCGATCCTGGTGCCGCTGCCGACGGCGGCGGCGGACCATCAGACGGGAAACGCGCGGGCGCTCGCGGATGCGGGTGCGGCGGTGCACCTGCCGCAGCGGGAGCTGACGCCGGAGCGGCTGTGGTCGGAGCTGGCAGCGCTGGCGATGGACGAGGCGCGGCGGAGCCAGATGGCCGCGCATGCGCGTACGCGCGCGAAGCCGGAGGCGGCGCGCGAGATCGCGCGGCGGCTGCTGACGCTGGTGGAGGCGGGGGCGTGACCGGCGCGCGGCCGGCCCTGGATCTCCGCGAGCTGTCGCAGCGCCGCCCGGTCCATTTCATGGGCGTGAGCGGCGCGGGGATGTCGGCGCTGGCGGAGCTGGTGCTGCGGTCGGGCGGGAAGGCGACCGGCTGCGATACGCGGCCGGGCGTCGCGGCCGCCGCGCTCGCGACCCTGGGGCTAGAGGTCGCCGAGGGGCACGACCCGTCGCACGTGGAGGGCGCGGCGGCCGTCGTCGTCACGGCCGCGGTGCCGCCGGACCACCCCGAGCTGGTTGCGGCGCGCGCGAAGGGGATCCCGGTGCTCAAGCGCGCCGAAGCGCTGGGTGCGGTCGTGAACCGCGGGCTCGTCGTCGCGGTCGCGGGCACGCACGGCAAGACGACGACGACGTCGATGCTCGCGCGGGCGTTCCAGCATTGCGGCGCCGATCCGTCCTTCGCGATCGGTGCCGACCTCAACGAACCGGGATCGAACGCGCACGACGGCGCTGGCGAGTTGTTCGTCGCGGAGGCCGACGAGAGCGACGAGAGTTTCCTTCTGCTGTCGCCCCACGCGGCGATCGTGACGAACATCGAGGCTGACCATCTCAACCACTACGACGGCCTCGAACAAATCCACGAGGCGTTCGAGAAATTCGCTGGCCGCATCGCGTCGGGCGG
>DASVDH010000007.1:0-22923 GCA_036381195.1 Longimicrobiales bacterium
TCTGCGCCGTCGCCGGCACACTGTCCGCGGGCCGCGCCAGGCCGAAGCCGCGCGCCCACACGATCTCCTGGCCGTCCACCAGCGCGACGGAAACCGCCGGCAGGCCCTTGTCCCGCATCTCGTGCGCGATGAACCGCTCGAGCACGGCCGCGGCGCCGGCGTAGTCCTCCCGCGGGCCGATGCGTTCCTGGGCGCCGGCCGGGGTCGCCGGCAACAGAGCCGCGAGGGCGCACACGGCGCAAAGCCAGAGAGTCCAGGGCCAGGGCGAGGGCGAGGGCAAGGGCGAGGGTGGCGAGTGGGTCGCGTGTGGGCGCGCGGGTCGCTTCATTTTCGTTTTTCCGGGTTCGTGGTGGCGAGGGTGCGAGGCGGCGGTTGGCGCGGCGATCCGCGGTGCGGCCGGGAGAGCCGAGCGGGCGTCGTGTACACTTCGGGATACGGCACGGCAAGGCCGACCGCCCAACGAGTCCTGCGCGCCCAGCGCACCGCACGGACGAGCCACACGCACAAGCAGCGCATTCTCGCCAGGGTACCGGGGCCGCACGGCCGTGCGCGGAGAGCCACACCGCGGGCCCCGTCACCATGAACGAGCTGGCCCCCGCGGCCGCGCGCGCGGAGAAGCTACCAGCTCCCGCGCTCCCCCATGCTCTCGATGACCTTGCTCAGCCGCTCCGCGGCGTTGCGCCAGTTGGTCTCGATCGCGAGCTGCGCCGCCGGGCCGTCCCCCGCTTCGATGCCCTGGATGATCGCCTCGTGCTCCGCGACCGACGTGTGGATCTCATCCATGAGCGCGCTGATGTACAGCCGCTCGTAACGCTCCGCCTGGGGCTTGATCGCATCGTGCAGCGCGATCAGCCGCGGGCCGCCGCCCGCCTCGACGTAGCTGCGATGGAACCCCATGTCCAGGTCGAAGATGCGGTTCTCGTCCGGCCTCTCGGCGCTGGCCGCCGTGGACAGGCCCGAGTTGTAGCGCTTGAGCTGCGCGGCGAGGACCGCGCGGCGGGCGATCGGCAGGCCGGCCGCGAGCCGGCCCGCGAGCGCCTCGATCGCACCGACGATGAGGAACAGCTCGCGCGCGTCCTCCTTGGTGAGCGGCGCCACGGTGGGCCGGGATTGGCGCCCGGCGTCCGGCGCGACGATGTACCCCTCTTGCTGGAGCCGCTGCAGCGCGCTGCGCACGGGGGTGCGGCTGACGCCCAGGCGCGCGGCGATCTCCGTCTCGACGATCCGCGTCCCGGGCGCGAGCCGGCCGCGCACGATCAGGTCCCGCAGCTTCTGGTACGCCCGGTTGACGCGCTCGCCTCTCGGCACCTCGCCTTTGGCAATGTGCTCGCTCCCACCCCTGGCATGCATGTTGTTCCGGCACTCTGGGGTTTCTTGGACGCCGGTCTGCCGGGAGACGCGTCGGTGGGGCGCGCTGCGGGGCCAGCCGGCGACGCGGGGAAACGAAGGCCGGACGGCAGGGGGCCGTCCGGGACCGGGGCGACGCAACGGCGCAGCGTTGCCGCCGATCGCCGTGCCGAACTTAGTCTCTACCTATCGCAAAGGGCAAGAGTCTTGTTCGCCCGGCCGGAGCGGGGTGCCGCACGTAGCGCCGACCGAACCGGTCATGCGCCCAGGCCGGGGCGGGGTCGGAGCGCGGCCCCTGCGGCCATGGCGGCCCCGCCGGGCCGCCGCCGGCGAGGCGGCCCGGGCGCGCGCCTCGCCACGCGGCACGCGGCGGAGGGGACGCGCTCCGGCCCTCACGCCAGCACCCCCGGCATGCGCTCGGGGCGGATCGCATGGCCGGGGAAGATGCGGTCCAGCCGCTCCGCGCCCAGGTGGCGCGAGACGACCTCGGCGAAGACGTCCCGGAAGTCCGTGGTGAGGGAGAGATCCCGCCCCTCGTAGAGCTGCTCGGGCTCGAGCCCCGGCCACTCGCCGTAGATGCGGCCGCCGCGCACCGCGCCGCCGAGGACCATCATGCAGTTGGCGTGGCCGTGGTCGGTGCCGCCGGAGCCGTTCTCCGCGACGGTGCGGCCGAACTCGGACATGGTGAGGACGACGACGTCCTCCATGCGGTCGCCGAGGTCGTCGTGGAGCGCGCGGATGCCGCGGGCGAGCTCGTCGAGCCGGCGGGCGAGCTGGCCGCGCGCGCCGCCCTGCGCGAAATGCGTGTCCCAGCCGCCGATGTCCGCGAACGCGATCTCGACGCCGACATCCGCCTTGACGAGCTGGGCGATCTGCATGAGGGCGCGGCCGAACTCGCCGGGCGGGTACTGCACGCCGTCGCGCGGGCGGTACTGCGCGGGGTTGGCCTTCCTCAGGATCTCGATGGCCTCGAACGCGTCATCCGCCGCGGCGCTGACCGCGTCGCCGCTGTCGGTGCGGTAGAGCCGCGCCATGGTCGCCTCGAGCTCGGGGTCGCGGCCGCCGGCGATGCCGAAGCGGGCGAGGTCGGTGATGGCGAGGGCGGGGTGCAGCCCCTGGAGCGACTTGGGCAGCGCCGTGCCGATGGCGATGCCGCGCAGCGCAGCGCTGGAGGGGAGCACGAGCCCGCTGCGGGAGGCCATGCCGATCTGGCCCGCGGCGTGGTCCGCGGCGTGCGCGCGCGGGTCAGCCAGCGTGCGACCCGCGCAGTCCGCGCACGCGGTCTCGGCCAGCACGCGGTTGAGCCAGCCGTCGCGCGTGGACTTGTCGCCGGGGGTGGCCGTCTCCATGAAGTCCTGCGCATCGAAGTGCGAGCGCGTGGGGTGGGGCGAGCCGACCGCGTGGATGATGGCCAGCTCGCCGCGGCCGTACAGCTCGTGCAGCGGCCGGAGCGCGGGGTGCAGGCCGAAGAAGCCGTCGAGGTCGATCGCGGCATCCTCGCCCCGGCCGGGCGCGGCGATCGCGATCGAGCGGCGACTGCGGTAGTACGCCTTCTCGCCGAACGGGACGACCATGCTGAGCCCGTCCACGGCGCCGCGCTGGAAGATGCAGATCACGGTCTTCTTGCGCGCGCGCGTGCGGGCGAGCAGCGAGCGGGTCAGGAACTCGGGCGGCAGCCCGAGCGCGAGCAGCGCGAGCGCGCCGTGCTTGACGAACACGCGGCGTCCTACCGGCTTCATCGAACCTCCCGTGTGGCGGCCCGCATGCGGGCCGTGGTCTGGCTCCGGGATCGGGGCACGTGCGGACGACGAACGCGGCTGCGCCTCGTCGCCCCGATCCATCAATGCTTCTGGAACTCCGGCGACCCGAGGACGAGCCCGAGCGCGCGGGCGTGCGGGTCCCTCACGTCCGGCGCGGCGGCGGCCCTGGCGCGGCGAGCCCGGCCCGGCGCAGCGGGCTCCTGTGGCGGCCGGGCGCGCTCCACGTGCTCGGCGGCCGGCCCGGCGGGCGCCGCGGCGAGTGCGGCGATGTCCTCGAGCACGACGCGCTCGAGCTCTTCCGTCGCGCTGCCCGGGAGCAGCCGGTCCGCGAGCCGGGCGACGAGCTCGGCGCCGGACGCGTCGGCGAAGAGTGCTTGCCGGTCGTAGCGTACGCCGTCCACCTGGCCGGCGGCGAAGGCGAGGGCGAAGTTCAGGCGGTTCAGCATCGCGCCGCTGTTCACCCACTCCTCCGAGCTGGCCGGGTAGCCGGTGGGCGCGGACTGGAGGTAGGGCATGTGGCCGAACGTGCGCAGCCACGCGAGCGTGCGGCGCGAGAAGCCGACCTCCGCGCCCGTGACGCGATACGCGCTGGCCACCAGCTCGAACGGCCGCTTCACCTTCGTGCCGCGGTACGCGGGGTCGTAGAACGTCTCCGACAGGAACAGCGTGCGCGTGACCTCGCGCAGGTCGCCATCCGTCTCCAGGAACACGCGGGCCAGCTCGGCGACGAGCGCGGGCGGCGGCGTATCCGAGACGAAGCGCTCGGCGAGCTTGGTCGCGATATGCCGGGCCGTGGATGGATGGCGGGCCAGCATGCGCAGCACGTCCCGCCCATCCTCGATGCCGCGGCCCGCGGGCAGCCGGTGCCCGAGGACGGTCTTCTCGCCGCGGTCGTGCATCTCGGGCCGGAAGACGAAGCGGAACGCCTCGTCGTCGACTTCACCCTGCAACGCGCGCTGCCGCCGCGGGGTGGTGATCGTCCAGCCCGTGAACGCGCGGGCCACCTCGATCACGTCCTGCTGTGTGTAGCCGCCGTCCACGCCGAGCGTGTGCAGCTCGAGCAGCTCGCGTGCGTAGTTCTCGTTGATCCCGCGCTTGCGGCGCCGGCCGCCGGCCGGGAGCTCGCCCGCCTCCACGCGGCGCAGCAGCTCCTCTATGCGGCGGATCTGCTCGGGCGAGGCCCCGCGCCGCTGCAGCAGGCGTTCGCGCTCCGCCGGCGAGAGCTCCGCCAGTTGCTGGAAGCGCTGCCGTCTCCGCTGCGCGCGCGGGTCGAGCGAGTCCGGCACCGCGCTCGTCCAGTTGTCCAGGTAGATGAGCATGGCCGGGTGCTGCGCCGTCGCGATCAGCATGTCCTCGAAGCGGCCGAAGACGTGCGGCCGGATCGCCTCGCGCTCGAACGCGCCCACGAGGTAGCGGTCCTGGTTCTTGTTGAAGAAGACGTTGAAGTGGTCGAACCAGAAGTCCGTCATCACCTCTTCGAGCTGACGCTCGCTGTAGACGGCGCGCGTGAGCTTCGCGCCCACGAGGTCGGCCAGGATCCGGGCGGGGCTGCGCTGCGCGAGCCGCCGGCGCACCTCCCGCGTCGCGAGCGCCGCCGAGTCCATGCCCGCCGCCTGCATCTGCCGGCGCACGAGCGCCGGGGGCGGGTAGGCGGCGTACGCCTCCGCGGGGCTCATGCGGGCGGCCGGGAACGCCTCGATCCGCCGCTCGAGCGCCCGGTCATCGATGCGCTCCGGATGGAGCTGCTCGTCGAGCCAGCGCTCGATCCCCACGCGGAGCACCGCCTCGACATCGCCCGGGCGGATGCCGTACGTGGCGCGCTGGAGCAGGTGGATGACCCGCGCACTGTCCTCCGGGAGGGCGCCGCGCGGCTGCGCGCGCGGGATCGCTTCGCCCGCCTCGTGCTGCGGGCCCGGCGCGGGCACGCTCCGCGGCGGAGCCGAGGCATGGCTGCCCGGCGCCCCGCCCCGGGCCCGCGGCGGCGTCTCCGCCCCGGCGCCCGCCACGCGCCCGCCCGCTGGCGCGGCAGCCGGCCGGCCGGCGGGCGCGAGGAGCAGCGAGCCCGCGAGCAGCGCCGCGAGCGCGGCGCGCGATCCTGAACGTCCGTGGACCAGCATGGCGGCCTCCCGTGCATCCGGTCTCCGTCTTACCCGACGCTTGCCGGGCCGCGTTCGTTAAGTGCGCCGGCGACGGCGGGCCCACGCCACCCCCCGCGAGCCGCGGCGACGGCCCCCATGGCCGCGGGCTTGACACGGGCGACCCGCGGCGTTCTGATCCCGCTCGTATGAGCGTCACCAGTTCCTTCGCCCTCGCCGCGCACGCCGCCGCGCTCCTCGCCTTCGCCGGCGAGGAGGGGGCGACGAGCTCCCTGATCGCGGCGAGCGCGAGCACCCACCCCGCCCGTGTCCGGCGCGTGCTCGGCCTGCTGGTCCGCGCCGGGATCGTGTGCGGCCGCGAGGGCGCGGGCGGCGGGTACACGCTCGCGCGGCCGGCGGACGAGATCACGCTCGCGGAGGTGTTCGAGGCCACGCGCGGGGAAGGCCCGCTCCTGCCCCTCCACCCGCAGCCACCCAACGAGAAATGCCCCATCGGCGCCGGCATCACGGCAGCGCTCACCGCCGTGGATGATGAGCTGAGCGCCGCGCTGCGCGAGGCGCTCGAGCACCGCACCGTCGCCTGGCTGACCGAGCAGGCGATCGCCGCGGCCGGCCAGGCCGGGGGCGCAGGCAGCGCCGCCGGCGTGGTGACCCGCTGACGGGCGACAGCGGCGCGCCCCCCACGCCGCCGCGACCCCGGGCGCGGCGGACCGACGAGCGGCGCCGATCGGCGCCCCCGCGGCGGCACGCTCCGTGCGACCGCCGTGTCGCAGATCCATGGCCGGCGCCGGCACGCCGGCAGGTCCCGGGGGCACTCACACCGAGGTGGGGGATGGCGGGAGCAGCGAAGGCCACGACGGATCACGAGTTCATCCGGCGATGGGCGGAGGAGCGGGGCGGGCGCCCCGCGCGGGTCAAGGGCACGGGCGACGGCGGCGACCCCGGCATGCTGCGCATCGACTTCCCGGGCTACGCCGAGGAATCGCTCGAGGAGATCTCCTGGGAGGACTGGTTCGCGAAGTTCGAGGAGAAGAACCTGGCGTTCCTCTACCAGGAGCGCACGGACGGCGAGCTCAGCCGCTTCTTCAAGCTGGTGGATCGGGGGGGTGTGGAAGAGGGGAGGAAGGCGGCGTAGGCAGCGCCGCCGCTCCCATGCCGGGCGAGCGCTGCCCCGTCACCTCCACGCGGCCGGCAGGCGTTTCACCACGACCCTCTGCACGTCCAGCTCGTCCCGCTCGATGTAGGCGGCGCGGCCGCTCGGGCTGACCGCGTCCGGCAGGGATCCATCCTCCAGAGTGCCGATGTAGCGGCCGTCGGCGGCGAACAGGTCAATCGGGCCGGGGCCGTACTCCCTGGCGGCCGTCCGCTGCACCCAGATGCGGCCCAGCGGGTCCGTGCGCAGCCCGAAGATCACGGGGATCATCTCGGCGAACTCCATCCCGGCGATGTTCCGCTCGATTTCCGCCTGTGGCAGGCGCCCGCCGATGGTCGTGGACCTCCCCGCATTCGTCACGGAGACGCGGACGACGCCCGTCCCGCGCTCGAGCCGCGCGCGTCGCTCCTCGCGCGCGCGTTCCCTGTCCTTCTCCGTCACCCTGCGCGGCCGGAACGGGCGCTCGATGATGCGCTGCGTCTTCCCGTCCGGCCCCGCCACGTGGACCCGGTACCCGGTCTCGTACGTCAGCGCGAGGCCGCCGTCCGGCAGCGGTCCCCAGCGGAGCTGCGGGCTGAACACCGGCGGGCCGGTGACCGCCACGCGCATCCCGGCGCCGGGAGAGCCGGTCCGCATCACGCGCGTCTCGGGCACCGGCACGGCCACGAGGGGGGTGGGCTTCGCACCAGCCGTGTCGAGCCGAATCCAGAGGACGGGCAGCGAATCGTAGGGTTCGGGCCCGTCCCTGCCCTGCCGGACGCCGGCGGGCTCGACGAGCACGCCGCCGCGCGGGTGGGGCTGCACCGAGCGGAAGAACATTCCGGCCGCCGGGTCGTACGGCGCCGTGCGGTCGAGCTCGCCATCAGGCCGGAAGACCGTGAAGTTGCGGTGCGCGACATCCGCGACGATGACCGTTCCGTCCCGCCCGACAGCCATCCCGATCGGCGCCTGGAACTCGCCCGGCCCGCCGCCCTGCCTGCCGAGCTGGCGAACGAACCGGCCGGCCGTGTCGTAGACCAGCACGCGATGGTTGGCGCGGTCCAGGACGTAGAGGTTGTCGCGCGCGTCGAACGCGACCTGTGCGACGTCGCCGAACGTTTCCCAGCTCTCGCCTTCCATCGTCCCGATCGAGAACAGCGTCTCCGGCCGGCCCTGGAGGGAGCGGTCCCGTTCGGGCCCCTGGACGGTCTGCTGCGCGCCCGCCGCGGCGGGCGGCAGCATGGCGAGGGTGATCAACGCAACGCATCGCATCCGGCGCATGCAGTGTCTCCCGCGTCGAGGCGCCCGGAGGCGCCGGTGATCGTCCGCCGCTGGGATGCGCGGGCCCGGCCGGAGGGTTGCCCGGCCGGGGATTGCACCACCCCTGGCCGCGCCCTACGCTTCCGGCGCGATTCACGACGGTAGGAGGAGTCCATGGTGCCCGCAGGTTGGCCATCTCGGCCGCGCCGTGCGCCCGCCACGATCCTGGTCCTCGGCCTCGCGTCGGCGCTGGGTGCGGCCTGCACGCCCCGGCCGGCCGGCCGGGCCGCGCCCGGCGAGGCGGCGGGCCCGCCGCGCTACTACCCCGGCCCTGGCGATGACTGGAAGCGCTTGACGCCGGCGGAGGCGGCGATGGATGCCGCCGCGCTGGAGGAGGCGATCGCGTACGCGCGCGAGAACGAGACGCAGTGGCCGACGAACCTGCGCGAGGCGCTCCAGCGCTCGCTGGCCACCGGCCCGCACGGTGAGATCCTCGGGCCGGTGAAGGACCGCGGCGAGCCGAACGGCCTGATCGTGCGCGGCGGCTACATCATCGCGGAGTGGGGCGAGACCGACCGCGTGGACATGGCGTTCAGTGTGACCAAGAGCTTCCTCGCGACGACGGCCGGCCTCGCGCTCGACCTCGGCCTCATCCGCAGCGTGCACGACCCGGTGCGCGAGTACGTGGACGACGGCGGATTCAGCCCGCCGCACAACCACGAGATCACGTGGCACATGCTGCTGAACCAGACGAGCGAGTGGGAGGGCACGCTCTGGGGCAAGCCGGATTCCGCGGACCGGCGCGAGGGCCGCGACCGCATGCTGCGCAAGCCGGGCACGTTCTGGGAGTACAACGACGTGCGCGTGAACCGGACGGCGCTCGCGCTGCTCCGGGTCTGGAAGAAGCCGCTGCCGCGCGTGCTGAAGGCGGAGGTGATGGATCCGATCGGCGCGTCCGACCGCTGGGAGTGGCACGGCTACCAGAACTCGTTCGTGATGGTGAACGGCGAGCCGATGCAGTCCGTGAGCGGCGGCGGGCACTGGGGCGGCGGGCTATGGATCAGCGCGCGCGACATGGCGCGCTTCGGCTACCTGTACCTGCGGCAGGGCCGCTGGCGCGACCGGCAGGTGCTCTCGCGCGAGTGGGTGCGCATGGCGACGACGCCCACGCGCATCAAGCCGACCTACGGCTACATGTGGTGGCTGAACACCGGCCGCGCCCTCTACCCGAGCGCGCCGGAATCCGCCTTCTTCGCGCGCGGCGCCGGCTCCAACATCATCTGGATTTGCCCGGAGCACGACCTCGTCGCCGTCGTGCGCTGGATTGACGAGGCCGCGGTGGACGGCTTCATCCAGCGGGTGCTGGCGGCGATCCGGACGCCGGCGGCTCCGGAGGGCGCGGGGTCATGAGGGGCGCGCACGATCGGGCCGCACACGGTCGGGGTCCGCGCGATCGGCCCGCGCTCGTTCAGGCCGCGCGCGGGCCCGCCGCTCACGTCCCGAGCTCCTCGAGCGCCCGGCGGTAGGTGTCCAGGTCGGCTTGGGAGAAGAGGACGAAGCGCACCTCGTCGAGCGCGCCCGGGTGAACCCGGATCCAGTCCGCGCACGTGCGGAGCGCGACGCGCGCGGCCTCGGCGACGGGGTAGCCGTACGCGCCCGTGCTGATGGAGGGGAACGCGACCGTGCGCAGCCCTTCGTCGCGCGCCACGTCCAGCGAGCTGCGGTACGCGGAGGCGAGCAGGTCGGGCTCGCCCGCGCGCCCGCCCCGCCAGACGGGCCCGACGGTATGGATCACGCGCCGCGCGGGCAGCGCGCCGGCCGTGGTGGCGACGGCCGCGCCGGTGGGCAGGCCATCCGGGTAGCGCTCGCGGCGGATGCGCCTGCATTCCTCGAGGATGGCCGGGCCGCCCCGCCGATGGATCGCGCCGTCCACGCCGCCGCCACCCATCAGCGTGGAGTTCGCCGCGTTCACGACGGCGTCCACGGCCTGCTCGGTGATGTCCCCGCGCTGCAGGCGTAACGTGGTCTTCCCGATCTCGAGCTGATCCACGGCTCGCGCTCCGGCTGGTCAGTTCCACCGGACGATCGCCGCCCGCGCGGCCCGCTGTCAAGCGGATGCGCCGGCCACCGCGCGTCCGCCCGCGGGAAGGGCCTCCGGGAGGTGCAGCCGGAACGTGCTCCCCTCACCCGGCACGCTGGTCACGGTCACATCCCCTCCCAGCATGCGGGCGAGCCGCCGCGCGACGCTCAACCCCAATCCCGTCCCGTCTCGCCTGCGCGTGCGGGCCGACTCCGCCTGCCAGAAGGGCTCGAAGATCTGCTCGAGATGCTCGGGCGGGATGCCGATCCCCCGGTCCTGCACCTCGAAGCGGATCTCGCCGTCGCGCTTCTCGAGGCCGAGCCGGACCTCGCCCCGGTCAGCGAACTTGACCGCGTTGCACAGCAGGTTGAACAGGATCTGCCGGACCTTCGGCCCATCGGTCTCGATCGGGATGGGGGAGGTGGGGAGGTCGAGCACGAGCGTCAGCCCGCGCTCGCCGGCCAGCGGCCGGATCGAGTTCGCGGCCTCGTGCGCGAGGGCGATCACGTCCGTCCGCTCCGGCCTCAGCTCCTCGTCGCCGGCCTCGATGCGCGCAAAGGTCAGGATCCCCTCGATCAGGCGCAGCAGGTGTTGCGCGCAGCGCCGCACGCGCTCGATGTGCTCGGCCATGCCTGCCGGCACGGGCGCGGGCACACCCAGCAACCACAGCTCCGTGTAGCCGATGATGGCGTTCAGCGGGGTGCGCAGCTCGTGGCTCATCATGGCCAGAAAGCCCGTCTTCACCCGCGCCGCGCGGAGGGCCTGCTCGCGCAGGCGCGCGTTCTCGTCGAGCAGCAGCCGCTCGCGTGCCGCCGCCTCCTTGCGCGCCGTCGCATCCGCGCAAAGCGCGACGATGCGCGCCGCGCCATCCAGCATGCCGGAGAAGACCCGCGCGCGCGCCACGATGCACCGGGTCTCCCCGCCCGGGAGCGCGACGCCGTACTCGAGCTCGAACGTTTCGCGCCCGGTCCGCACGGCATCCTGGAGCGTGGCACGGACCCGCGGCCGGTCCTCCGGCACGATGCTCCGCTCGAAGTCGGAGAACGGCGCGCCAACGGCGTCCTCCGGCAACCCGTGCAGCATTCGGAGCCGGGGCGTCCACGTCACGCGATCCGAGCCAGTGTCCCACGTCCACTGGGCCAGGTCGCCGGCCTTCAGCGCGAGATCGAGAAGCGCCGCCGGACTCGCATCAGGGCCGCCGCCCGCGTCCCGCGGCAAGCCGACGTTGCGGGGGACGCGAGCGGCCCGCTGCGTGAGCGCGAGGCCGACGGCGCGAGGGGAGTCGAGCGGCTCGTCTGACATGCCGCACCTCATTGGCGGGATCCGTGTGGAGGAGTTCACCGTGCGTCGCGCCTTCGGATGCGGGGAAGCCGGCGCGGCGGCTCGGGCCCCGCGGCGACGCAGGTTGCATGCCCACACGGCCGGCGCGCGGCGCCGTCAGAGGTCCAACCGCAGGCCGGCGACGAGGCGCTGGTCGTCCCGCTTGACCCCCTCGGGCGGGAGCGAGTCGTGCTGGTAGACGTGATTCAGGGTCATGGACACGCGCTCGGTCACGCGCGTCGCAAACGAGGTCGTGACCTCGACATCGTAGTCCGACGCGCGATCCCAGACCGGCTGCCAGGACGAGGAGTGCTTGACGCGCGCCTGGTCGCCGATCCGGCTCTCGGCTTCCAGGAGGATCCGCCAGCGGGCGTTCTGGCGCGTGCCGTTCGGCGCGGCGTCCCCGGAGCTGGTGAAGTTCTCGTAGTCGTAGAGCGCCGCGGTGCTGAACGAGGCGCGGCCGCGGTCGGAGCGCCAGAAGCTGTACCGTAGACCGCCGCCGCCGCTGGAGCGAAGATCCAGCCGCTTGAACCGGTCCCGCTCCGCGGAACTGAAGATGAACGGCGACCAGCGCGCCTGCGGCAGCGCGTTCACCGTCACGCGCATCTGGGTGCTGCGGGCCACGATCTCGCCGCGGCTCCGGCCGTAGCGGTAGTTGGCCGCGAGCTCGAACTCGAAGGTCTGCGTCTCGAGGTGCCTGAGCTGGAAGCCCGTGCTCAACGCGACGAGCTGTGTGTTGCCGACCTGGCCATGGAAGCCGAAGTCCACCGCGAGCGCCCAGCGGTCCGGCGGCTGCTGGGCCGCCGCCGCGGCGGGGGCCGCCGTGGATGCGTCTGCTGCATCGTCCTGCGGCGCGGCAGCGGCGGGAACCGCTGCGCCGAGCCACAGGATCGGGACGACACGGGCGAACGACGTCCGTCGCATTCCTCGCTCTCCCCTCTCGGAAACCCTCCAAACCACTCCGGCAACCAACACGCGAACGACGTTCACGCCCGGCCGGACTCCTCAGCGAGGCGAATATGGCCCGTGGGTGGAGCCAGAACAAGCGGCGCGGACGGACATGCGGGGCGCGGACGGGCACTCAGGCCCGCGGGCGGACATACGGCACGCGCGCCGCGTGCCTCAGAGGATCCACACCGCCGCGACCCGCTCCGCCTCGTCCCACCCCACGCGGAAGGCCACGCCCGCATGGCGGTCCTCGTGGCGCGGCACGATGCGCACGCGCCGCCGCTCGCCCAGCGGCACGACGAGACTCTCCCAGTAGCGCGGCACCTCGAACCATGCGTAGTCCTCGATGCCGGGCGGCGCGTCCGGGTAGGTGGCGACCAGGCGCTTGATGCGCTCGAGCACATCCGCGGGGCGCTTGCCCCGGGGCGGCCCGCCGGCCGGTTCCCGCGCCACCATCCGCAGCCCTTACGCCGCCTGCCGCGCCTCGAGCCCGGGCCCGGCCTCCGGGCGCGGGCGCCGGTACGCCAGCCACGACCGGTACACCAGCGCGCCCGCGCCCAGGTGCGCGGCGAGCAGCAACAGGAGGCCGCCGAGGAAGGGAATCAGCAAGACGAGCTGGAACAGCACCACGCCGAGCAACACCTCGCGGTACGGGTGCACACCGCGCGCTTCACGGCCCGCCGGCGGGCCCGCCAGCGGGCGTTCCGCTTCCGCGCCATGCGGCAGCGCCGGCGTGCCGGCCCCCGCCCCGCCCGGCTCCTCTCCCGCCGGCGCAGCACGCTCCGCCGGCGCAGCACGCTCTGCCGACACGGCACCCTCCGCCGGCGCCGTCGGCCTCCGCTCCCCACCACGGCCCACGCGGCGCAGCAGCGCGCCGCCCAGCGCGCCGGCCGCCACGATGTAGCCCGCGAACCCGAGCGCCGGGATCAGCACCACGAGCAGCGCGATGCCGAGCGGGATCCCGACCAGCGTGATGAAGCTCAGGATCGCCAGGATCGGCACCGCGGCGATCATGACCAGCGTGGCGACGACGACCGGCCCCGGCCGCCGCAGCAGCAGGGTGGCGGCCTCGTCGAGCTGCCGGCCGCCGGCCGCCGCGAACAGCGCCCCGGCCGCGACCAGCGCGAGCGTCACGCCCAGCCAGGCCAGCCAGCCCGCGACCGGCCCGAGCGAGATCCCCGCCCGCCGCCGCACCGCGCCCTCCACCACCGCGCCGGGCGCCCGCGTGAGCGTGCTGTTGCCGTGCAGCACCACGTCGCCCGCCACGCGTGCGCCGGGCGCCAGCGCGAGCCGGCCACCCACCACGACCACGTTACCCCCGACCGTGCCGGCGACCTGCGCATCGCCATCGATGATCACGAGGTTCTCCCGCACCGCGCCATCCACCGTCGCGTCGGCGCCTACCACCACGACGGTCCGCTCCGTCTCGCCGGCGCGCACGCGCACCGGCGTGCCGATGCGCACGAGCACGCCCGTCACCTCCTCGCTACGCGGCGCGCGGCCTGCGGCCGGCTGCGGCTGCCCGGGCTGCGCCGCCCGGGCCCGAACGCCGTGGCTCGCCGGCGCAGCCGCCGCGGCCCGCCCGCCGTGCGGCGCACCCACCGCCAGCACCGCCAGCAGCAACCCGACCCCGACCCGTCTCATCCCAGCCCCACGCATCGCGCTCCTCCTCCTGCCCGGAGCCGGCGGGCCCCGGATGGCCGGCCGCCCGGCATGCGGCGGCACGACGTCGCCCCTCCCGGTGAGGCACGCTCCCCCGAGGCGGAACGCATGCACGATCGCGGCCACGCGGGGGCCGAGCCCCGGCGCCGCTCGCGCGCGCGAGCCGCTTCACCCCCGAATCGCCCTCACCACATCGAGGCGCGCCGCACGGCGGGCGGGCAGCCAGCTCGCGGCGAGCGCGGCGCCCGCGAGCGTGAGCGTCACCACCGCGAGCGTGAGCGGATCGCCGCTCCGGACCTGGAAGAGCAGGCCGGACAGCAGCCGGCCGAGCGCGACCGCGCCGGCGAGCCCGACCACGGCGCCGATCGTCACGGGCAGCAACGCCTGGCGCGCGATCAGCCGGTGGACCTCGCGGCGGCCGGCGCCGAGCGCCATGCGCACGCCGATCTCGGCCGTGCGGTCGCTCACCGCGTACGCCGCGACGCCGTAGACGCCCATCGTCGCGAGCGCGAGCGCGAAGATGGCGAACAGCGTCAGCGCGACCGCCGCGATGCGGCGAGGCGCCGCGCGGGCGGCGAACGCCTCCTTGACCGTCTGGATCATGTAGACGGGCTGCTGCGGGTCCAGCGAGCGGACCGCCTCGCGCACCGCGGGCAGGATGCCGCGCGGCTCGACCTCCGTGCGGATCAGCAGGAAGAACTGGTTGGACGTGCCGGGGAGCTGCCGCGCGCTCGCGAACACCTCTGGCTCGGGCGGCACGTCCACCCCGCGGTTCGCCGCGGCGCCCACCACGCCCACGATCTCGAACCACGCATCGCCGCGCGCCACGCCCAGCCGCTTGCCGATCGGGTCCTCCCCCGGGAAGTACCGCCGCGCCGCCGGCTCGTTGATCACCGCCACGAGCGGCGCGCCCGCGACGTCGCGCTCCGTGAACGTTCGTCCGCGCAGCAGCGGCAAGCCGAGCGTCTCGAAGTAGCCGGGACCCGCCACCGTGAGCAGCGCGGTCGGCAGCGCGTCCCCTTCCGCGAACTCACGCCCCTCGATCCGCAGCTCGCCGCTGCTGAACGAGATCGGCGGGAACTGCGTCCCCGCGGCGGCCGAACGCACGCCGGGCAGCGCCGCCACGCTCTGCGTCAACCGGTCGAAGAAGCGGATGACCGCTTCGCCGTCGTAGCGCTCCCACGGCAGCGTGAGCCGCATCGTCAGCACGTTGGACGTGTCGAACCCGGGATCCACGCGGCTCATGCGCACGAGGCTGTTCACGAGCAGGCCGCCGCCCGCCAGCAGCACCAGCGAGAGCGCGACCTCCGCCGCGAGGAAGACGCGCTGGAGCCGCTGGCGGCTCCTCGAGGCCGTCGTGCCCGGCCCATCGCTCTTCAGCATGCCCTGGATGTCGGCGCGCGCCGCGTGCAGGGCGGGCACGAGCCCGAACAGCACGCCCGCGACCAGCGTGACCAGCGCGGCCACCGCCAGCACGCGCCCGTTCAGCGTCACGTCGCCGGCGACCCGGATCGGCAGGCCCGCGATGAGGCGCGAAAGCGCGCGAACGCCGAAGACCGCGAGCCCCAGCCCCGCCACGCCGCCCAGCGCCGACAGGAGCACGCTCTCCGTGAGGAGCTGCCGCAGCACGCGGCCGCGCGTCGCGCCCAGCGCCACCCGCACCGCCATCTCGCGCCGCCGCCCCGCACCGCGCGCCAGCAGCAGGCCCGCGACGTTCACGCAGACCAGCAGGAGCACGAAGCCGACGGCGCCCAGCAGCACGAACGCCGCGGGCTTCGCAAAGCGTGCGCTCGCCTCGGTCCACGTCGCAGCGATCATCTTCCAGCCCGCGTACTCCGGCCGCTCGGCGCCGTGCAGGTGCTCGACCCGCCGCGCGATCGTCTCGAGCTCCGCGTTCGCCTGGTCCAGCGTCGCGCCCGGGGCCAGCCGCGCGATCACCTGGAACTGCCGCCGCTGCCGCGGCAGGGCCCGCGGGTCCCACCCCATCGGCAGCCACAGGTCCGTGCCGTAGATCGCCGCGCGCGGCGGCATCACGCCCACCACCGTGTGCGGCTTGCCGTTGACCAGGATCGCGCGGCCGACCACCGAGGAGTCTGCCCCGAACCGCGTCACCCACAACCGGTAGCTGATGATCGCCACCGCCTCGCCTCGCTCGATCTCCGCCTGGGAGAAGCCGCGGCCGAGGTGCGGCCGGATGCCGAGGGTCGGGAACGCGTCGCCCCACCAGAACGCGCTGAACACGTTCAACGGCGCGTCGCCGCCCGAGAGCTGCCGGTTGCCCATGTCCCACGCGACGACGCCCGTCAGCGTGCGGCTCTGCTCGCGGATGTCCAGGTACTCCGGCGCGCTCAGGTTCTCCCAGTAGCTCAGCTCGCCGCCCAGCCGCGGGTACATCGTCCCCACGCCCACCAGCCGGTCCAGCTCCGGGAACGGGTACGGCCGCAGCACCAGCCCGTCCACCGCGCTGAAGCTCACCGTGTTCGCGGCGATCCCCAGCGCCAGCGTCAGCACGACGACGAGCGCGAAGCCGGGCGCCCGCCGGATCAGCCGCAGCGTGTGCCGAACGTCCTGCGCGAGCGATTGCATGAGGCCATCACCCTTCCGTTCGTGGGGATGCCTGCGGGGATGCGTGCCGGGCTGCGGCGACGCGCGTCCCACGCCGCGCGCCGGCAGCCGCCGCACCCGGGAGGCGAGGTTGTGACGCACGGACCCGAGCGCCTGCCGCCAGTACCAGCGGCGCGCCCGCACCGCGCCGAGCGCGGGCAGCACGTCGCGGGCGAACTCCTCCGCGAGATCGCCCAGCATCGCGTCCCGGTGCTCCGCCGGCGCGCTCCACGCGAGCAGCCGCTCGGCCAGCCGCGGCGGGCGCGCGCGCATCACGACCCCGGCCGCTGAAAGGCGGCGCCGGCTGCCCCCTGACGATCCGCGCGACTCACGATGCGCCCGGCCGCGGCTCGAGCTCCACGCCCTCCCACATCCGGTCCAGCACGCGCCGCGAGCGGGCCAGCGCCGCCGCGCCGGCCGGCTCCAGCCGGAAGTGGCGGCGCGCACGACCACCCCGCTCCGCCGTCGGCTCGCCCAGCCGCGAGGACACGTAGCCCTTCGCCTCCAGCCGCTCCAGCGTCGCGTACACGGCGCCGATCGCCGCGGCACGGCCCGCCCGCCGCTCGATCTCCCGCCGGATCGTCACGCCGTACCCCGCGCCCTCCAGCCGCGCGACGGCCAGCAGCACGAGGTGCTCGAACTCGCCGAGGAAAGGCCCGCTCTCCATGGCGGTATCATCTACAATGTAGGAGTAATCCGCGCAAGGGAGGCGCGGTTCCGGCGCGGCTTTGTCACGCCGTGTCCGGTGATCGACCCGCCACCCCGGGTTGGGGCGGGAGTCGTCGGTGTGGCCGCGCGGCGCGGCGCGCTTTTGCTGGCGGGGGCGCGGCGAAGTCCCACGCATCGCCCCGCACTGCTCGGCGCCGTGGAGATTGGCCGCGCCGGGCACGGCGAAGTCCCCGCCCAGGAGGTCGATGAACCGGCTGATGGAACTTGGCCGCGGCCAGCACGGCCAAGTCCCCGGACAAGAGGCGGGTAAAGCGCATGAATGGAGCTTGGCCGCGGTCAGCCCTCTAGCGTCGGGGGCCCCTCATGAAAGTTTCGAGATGGTTCAAGCTTGAACCATCGGCCATCGGAGGGGGCATGGCACGGGTGGCCGGGCCGTGCTCCGGCCTCACGCCGGCCGCCGCGGCGCTTGACATACCCCTACCCCCTATCTTAGACTCGTACCCGGTGGGGGTATCGAGAACGCCGCCGCGGGGCCGGTCGACCGGTCCGCGCCGCGAGCCCGGGAGGGAGCACATGAGCGGATCCGAATGGCTGGTCGTGATCGGCGCGTTCGGCGCGATCGCGTGGGTCAACTGGTACTTCTTCGTTGCGCCGCGGCGCGCGCCGGCCGCGACCGCCGCGAACGCCGCCGCCGGAGGCGTGCAGGAGGTGACCGTCGGCGCGCAGGGCGGCGACGAGTTGCGCGGACGGACCACGGTCGAGGAGCGAGGCGCGTGAGCGCCTCGAGGGCAGCGGAGGAGAGAGTCGAGGAGGCGACGATGCAGAAGATCACGATCCCGGTGACGGGCATGTCGTGCGCCGGGTGCGCGGGCCGGGTGCAGCGGGCGCTCGAGGATCGGCCGGGCGTCGGCGAGGCGGTGGTGGACCTGAAGCTGGCGAGCGCGACGGTCGTGTATGACCCGTCGCAGACGAGCGTGGAGGCGCTGGTCGAGGCGATCCGCGCAACAGGCTACGGCGCGGAGCTGCCGGCGATCGACGCGCGGGAGTCGCCGGGCAGCCCGGCCACTTGACGAGCCGGATGGAAGCGAGCCTCGAAGTCGAGGAGAACGAGATGCAGGACGCGACGAAGACCGGGCACGCACACGGCGCGCCGAGCCCGCTGCCCGCGGGCCGCGCTGTCGAAGCACGCGGCGCCGCCGCCGCGGCCGCACACCAGATCGTTGCCTCGCCCGCGGACACGGGCGGAACGCCGGCCACGGCGCTGCCCCGGATCACGATCCCGGTCTCCGGCATGACGTGCGCGGCGTGCTCGGGCCGCGTGCAGCGGACGCTGTCGAAGCAGCCGGGCGTCGCGGAAGCGGCAGTCAACCTGATGCTCGCGAACGCGACGGTCGTGTACGACCCGTCGCAGACGAGCCCGGAGGCGCTGGTCGAGGCGATCCGCGCGACGGGCTACGGCGCGGAGCTCCCGGCGCCGGAGCGCACGGCGTTCGAGGAGCAGGAGTCGCGGGACCGCGCGCAGGCGGAGGAGTTCCGAGACCTGGCGCGCAAGGCGGGTGTGAGTCTGGCGGCCGGCGCGCTCGCGATGCTGGCGTCCATGCCGCTGATGGCGGGCGGTGCGCACGGCGCGCATGCGCCGACGGCGGACCCGTTCATGCGCTGGGTGATGGGCTGGCTCTCGCCGCTGCTCGAGCGGGCCGTGCCGTGGCTCTACACGATCCCCGCGCCGGTGCTGACCTACGGCCTGCTCGCCATCACGCTGCTCATCATGGCGTGGGCGGGCCGGCACTTCTACACGCGTGCGTGGTCCGCATTCCGCCATCACTCCGCGGACATGAACACGCTGATCGCGGTGGGCACGGGCGCCGCGTTCCTCTACAGCGTCGCCGCGACGGTCGCGCCCGGCTTCTTCCTGAGCCGCGGCATCCCGCCGGACGTCTACTACGAGGCGGTGATCATCATCACCGCGCTGATCCTCACGGGCAACGCGCTGGAGGCGCGGGCCAAGCGCCAGACCTCCGCGGCGCTGCGCGCGCTCGCGGACCTGCAACCTCCCACGGCGCGGGTCGAGCGTGACGGGCGCGAGGTGGACATCCCGGTCGAGCAGGTCCGCGAGGGCGACATCGTGCTGGTCCGTCCCGGCGAGCGCATCCCGGTCGACGGTGAGGTCGTCTCGGGCGCGAGCGCGGTGGACGAGAGCATGCTCACGGGCGAGTCGTTGCCGGTGGAGAAGACCGTGGGCGATGCCGTGATCGGCGGCACGATCAACCGTACGGGCGCGTTCCGCTACCGCGCGACGACGCTGGGCGAGGCGAGCGTGCTGGCGCGGATCGTCCGGCTCATGCGCGATGCGCAGGGCTCGCGCGCGCCGATCCAGCGGCTGGCCGACCGCATCAGCGCGGTCTTCGTGCCGGTCGTGATCCAGATCGCGATCGCGACGTTCGCGGCGTGGTACGTCCTCGCCGACGGCGCGCCGGCGGTGCAGGGCATGGCCGCGGCGGTCGCGGTGCTGATCATCGCGTGTCCCTGCGCCATGGGTCTGGCGGTCCCGACCGCGGTCATGGTCGCGACAGGGAGGGGCGCGGCGCTGGGCATCCTCATTAAGGGCGGGGAGGCATTGCAGCGCGCGGGGGACGTGACGACAGTCGTCCTGGACAAGACCGGCACGGTGACGGAGGGCAGGCCCGCGGTGACGGACGTGGTCGCGCTACCCGGCGTGGACGAGGCCGAGCTGCTGTGGCTGGCCGGCTCGCTCGAGGCGTCGTCCGAGCATCCGCTGGCGGAGGCGATCGTGCAGCGCGCGTCGGCCGGCGGGCGGCCGCTCGGGCGCGCCGCGTCGTTCGAGTCGGTGACGGGCCGCGGCGCGCTGGGCGTCGTGGACGGGCGCGCGGTGCTGGCAGGCAACGCCGCGCTGATGCGGGACCACGGCGTCGACATCGCGCCGCTGGCCGCGGACGCGGAGCGGCTCGCGGAGCAGGGCCGCACGCCGGTGTACGTGGCGGTGGACGGCGCGCTCGCGGGGCTGATCGCGGTGGCGGACCCGATCCGGCCCGCGTCGCGCGGCGCCATCGCGCGGCTCCGGCGCATGGGGCTCGACGTCGTGATGCTGACGGGCGACAACGAGCGAACCGCCCGCGCGGTCGCGCGCGAGGCGGGCATCGCGCGTGTGGTGGCGGGCGTGCTGCCGGACGGCAAGGTCGCGGAGATCGAGCGGCTGAAGGCGGAGGGCCGCGTCGTCGCGATGGTCGGCGACGGCATCAACGACGCACCCGCGCTGGCGCGTGCGGACGTGGGCATCGCGATCGGCACGGGGACGGACATCGCGGTCGAGGCCAGCGACATCACGCTCATGCGCGCCGACCTGAGCGGCGTCGCGGACGCGATCGCGCTCTCGCGGCGGACCATGCGCACGATGAAGCAGAACCTGTTCTGGGCGTTCATCTACAACGTCATCGGCATCCCGGTCGCGGCGGGCGTGCTGTACCCCGCGTTCGGCGTGCTGCTCAGCCCGGTGCTGGCCAGCGCCGCGATGGCGTTCAGCTCGGTCAGCGTGGTCGGCAACAGCTTGCGGCTGCGGCGCGCGCGGCTGCAGCCGAGGAGGGCATGATGGAAGAGCACGTGCACACGCACGATGACGCGAGCGCGACGGTCGCCGTGTGCGGCTGCGGCTGCGGCGCGGCTGCCGTCGCGGCCGGAGACGAGGGCGGCCGGCGGGCGGTCGCCGTGGACCCGGACATCAAGGAGCGCAACCTGAAGCGGCTTCGCCGCATCGAGGGGCAGGTCCGCGGGCTCCAGCGCATGGTCGAGGAAGACCGCTACTGCGCGGACATCATGACGCAGATCGCGTCGGTGCACGAGGCGCTGCGCAGCGTCGGCCGCGAGCTGATGCGCAACCACCTGAAGCACTGCGCCGCGACCGCGATCCGCGCGGGCGACGAGGCGGCGGAGGCGATGTACGACGAGCTGATCGATCTGATGTACCGGCACGTGCGGTAGCCCCGCCCCCATGCCCCCGCGCCGGCCCGGGGCGGGGGCGCCACCCCGCCACAGCCCCGCCACCCGGGCGAGGGCGAGGGAGGGTGGAATTCGCAAGTCGAATTCGGATTCGGAGCCGCTGGTCATTCGGGGCAATTCGATATCCTGAATTCCCGTCGCTTCAGCGGTTCGGGAGGTCAACGGCCGGGCACGGGCACGCGTAGGCGTACGCGTACGCGTACGGAAGATCAGGCCCCGAACGCGCTCACCCGCGGTTCCCCCGACGTCCCCCCACCCGGGCGGCGGGGGATGCGGGGCGGCCTCCCGGGCAGAAGGGCGGGGTTCAGGGGGCGGCCTCGCCCACGCCGCGCCGCCCCGGCCTCCCGGGCGGGGGCAAGGGAATGCGCAATCCGAAGCGCGGCTCCCCCGCCCTCGCCCCGGCCCTTCCCCGCGCATGCCCCGCCGCGAACGTTCCCTTATATTCCGAGAGATTCCAGCAGCGACGCGCCAGGAACGGACGGAAGGAAGCCCCCAGTGCGATTGATCAAGCTTGCCATCGGCGCCGCGAACCCGACGGTGGGCGCGGTGCGCAGCAACGCCGACCAGGTCATCCGCATGGCGCGCGAGATGGCCGCGCAGGACGTGGCGGTCGGCTGCTTCCCGGAGCAGGTGCTGGGCGGCTACCCGCCGGAGGACCTGGTGCAGTGGCCGGCGTTCGTCGCGGCGCAGCGCGCGGAGCTGGAGCGCGTGGCCGCGGAGACGCGCGAGCTGCCCACGGTCCTCGTCGTCGGCCTCGTCGCGGGCGTGGGCGGCCACCTGTTCAACGTGGCCGCGGTGCTGCACGCCGGCCGGATCCTCGGCCTGGTGCCGAAGGAGAAGCTGCCGACGTACGAGGTCTTCTACGAGACGAGGACCCTGGCGCGCGGCGCGGCGGGGCTGGACCTCGACGCCGGCGGCGTCCCGCTCGGCGACCGCATCTTCGCGTTCGACTTCGGCATCCTCGCGGTCGAGGTGTGCGAGGACATCTGGAGCCCGGACGGGCCGATGCGCCGGCGCTGCTTCTCCGGCGCCGAGCTGGTCGTCAACATCTCGTCCTCGCCCTACCGCATCGGCATCGTCTCGACGCGCCGCGAGATGCTGGCGACGCGCTCCGCGGACAACCAGGCGACGCTGGTGTACGCGAACCGCGTCGGCTCGCAGGACGGCCTGGTCTTCGACGGCGGCGGCTACGTCTTCCAGAACGGCCGGCTCGTGCTGGACGCGCCGCGGTTCCAGGAGGGGTGGTGGAGCTGCGTCGTGGACCTGGACCGCACGGCGCGGCTGCGGCGCGAGGTCACCACGTGGCGCTCCGACTGGGAGCGCTTCATGAGCGAGGCATCCCCGGTCCCGGTGATCCGCAGCGACGCGCGGACCGCGGACCGCTCGCGGCTGCGCTACCCCGCGCCGGCGGGCGGCAGCTTCTTCCTGCCGCCCGCAACGCCGGAGGTGCAGCGGTCGCCGCGCGACGAGCTACTCGACGACGTGTTCGAGGTGCTCGCGCTCGGCATCGCGGACTACTTCCGCAAGACCCGCGCGTTCACGGGCATCGGCGTCGCGCTCTCGGGCGGGCGCGACTCGCTGCTCGCGCTGCTGGTCGCGTGGCACGCGCTCGCACGGATCCAGCGCAGCGACGGCAGCGCCCCGCCACCGAAGCTCACGGCGTTCTACATGCCGTCCCGCTACTCGCAGCCGGGGACGCGCGATGCCGCGCGCACGATCGCGCGCGAGCTGGACGTGGAACTGATCGAGGTCCCGATCGACGAGGCGCTGGACCGCGAGCTGGACGCGGCGCGGGCGATGCTGGGGGGCCGCGAGCCCACGCCGATCACGCGGCAGAACATCCAGGCGCGGCTGCGCGGCACGCGCATGTGGAACTGGGCGAATAGCGCCGGCACGCTGTTCCTCCAGACGGGTGACATGAGCGAGAAGGCGGTCGGCTACACGACGATCGGCGGCGACCTCGAGGGCGCGTTCTCGCCGATCGCGAACGTGCCGAAGACCGTCGTCGTCGCGCTGCTCGAGCGGCTGCAC
>DASVDH010000008.1:0-37752 GCA_036381195.1 Longimicrobiales bacterium
CTCCTCGCGCGACCGGCTCCCGGCGGGAATGCGCTGCGAAGCCGACGCGCCTCCGTTACAGCGACGAACGGCGCCGCGCCGGATCGACACGGGGCGACGGAGGGAGTGGCTGATGGAGGCAGCGGGTCGAGCCGGGCCCCGGCCGGCGCGCGGGGCCGGCCGGTGGCCGCCGCGATGGGCCCGGCTCGTGAGGGAGAGATGGCGCCTCAGAGGGTCCCGAACGCCACGCGCGCGCCCACGTGGAAGCTGCGGCCCGGCGCCGGCTCGAAGTACCGGTTCCCGAACGCATTGACCGTCACCGATGCGTTGTACTCGGCATCGAAGACGTTGGTGACGGCCGCGAACGGAGCGAGCGACATGCTGCCGAGCCGGAGGCGCTCCAGGCCGACGCGGAGGTCCGTGACCTGGTACCCTGGCGAGAATGCGCTGTTGGCATCGTTCACCGGGATGCGCGACACGCGCCGGTAGTCCGAGCCGACGAACCAGCCCTGGCTGCTGCGGTACGTCAGCGCCGCGTCGAAGCGGAATGGCGCCACGCCCGGGACCCGGTTGCCGTCGAAGGTGCCCGCCTCGGTGACGTACGACTCGAAGCGCGCGTCCGTGTAGGTGTAGCCGATCCGGCCGGTGAGGCCGTCGAACAGCGCGAGCGAGAGGGTCGCCTCCGCGCCGCGATGCCGGGCCGTGCCCGCGTTGCGGAAGAACTGGCGGCCGGGTGCGGCCTGGACTTCGAACGGAATGAGCGCGTCCTCGACCTCCGCGTGGTACGCGGCCACGTCGTAGGCGAGGGACTGGCCGATCCGCCCCTTGAGGCCCACCTCCACGGACCGGGTCCGCTGGGGGTCGAGGTCGGGGTTGAACCCGCCGGCGCCCGTCGGGCGGTTGACCAGCTCCGTGGTCGTCGGCGTCTCGTAGGACGTCGCCACATTCGCGTACACCTGCGCGCGCGGGTCCAGCTCGACGAGCAACCCGACCGACGGGCTCAGCGCGTCCATGGACCGGCTGCCCGAGTCGTCCGGATTGTCCGCAGCGATGAGCCGGTCCTCGGCCTCGAACCGGTACCGGTCGTAGCGGATGCCGCCGAGCGCGTGGACGCGCGCGCCGAGCGGCGCGGCCATCTGCGCGAAGGCGCCCAGGCCGGTGACGGCCTCGAACTGGTCGAGCGTGAGCTCGCCGCGCGCGCCCTCTTCGTTCGCCCAGTTCCGGCGGTCGTCCCGCTGGTGCTCCGCCTCCGCGCCCACCGACCAGCGCAGCTCGCGGTCCGCGATGTCGACCGAGCCGTGGAGCGCGACGCGCGCGCCCCCTGCCAGCCGATCCAGCCCGATGATCGTGGGCGGGATCGGGTTCGTCAGCGACCGCACGATCCCGTAGGCCGAGACCTCGAGGTCGTTCTCCCCGACCGGCCGGCGCCAGACGGCTCCGACCTGGCCGTGCACCCCGTCCTCTCCCGTGCGCTGCGTCCGGTTGTTGGCATAGGCCTGCCTGCGGTCCTCCGCGAGCTGCGCCGCCGAGAGCGCGCCCGGGTTCTGCGCGTCGTAGTGCACGAAGTGGCTGACCAAACGGATGTCGTTCACCCCGGCCGTGTAGCGCACGACCGCGTTCCCGCGGTAGACCTCAGCGGCGTTCCAGTCCCGATAGCCGTCCGTCGCCGTGCGCGAGAGGGCGACCCGGTACGATGCGCCTCCGGCCCGCCCGGCCGTGACGCTGCTGAGCCGCAGGAAACCGTTCGAGCCCGCGACTGATTCGAGCTCCTGCCGGAAGCCGGCCACCGGCGGCAACTCCGTCTCGAGCTGGAGCACGCCGCCCGCCCCGTTGCCCCAGAGCGCAGAGGCCGGCCCGCGGATCACCTCGACCCTGCCGAGCGAGCTGAGGTCCAGGTGGTTCAGCGTGGTCTGGCCGTCCGGCAGCGTGGCCGGGATCCCGTCCACGACCACTTTGACGCCGCGGATGCCGAACTGCGCGCGCGCGCCGAAGCCGCGGATCGAGAGCCGTTCGCCCAGCGCGTCGTTGTAGCGGTTGTCCACCTGGATGCCCGCGACGCCGCGCAACGCCTCGTCCAGCCCGAGCCCCGGGCGCGCGCGCTCCGCCGCGTCGCGCCGCAGCGCGGTCACGGCGAACGGCGCCTGGTCCGTGCGCACCGGCGTACGCAGCACGGTCACCGTCAGGGGCACCAGGGGGATCGCTTCCAGACTGTCTGCTGCCTGTTCCTGGGCGGAAAGGCGGGCCGGCGCCCAGGGTGTCAGGAGGACGAGGAGCGTCAACGCACCAGTCCCAACGATCTTCATACGTGCCTCCCGGGATTCCTGAAGGCAGAGAGGGAAGAACCCCGCCCGTGCGTCGGAACGGGGTGCTCAAGATACCGCGGGCGCCGTCCGAGTCAAGCCGAACGGCGCCCGCAGTCCCCGGGTCTGGCCGGCGCGGCGGTCAGCCGCGCCGGCTGCCGCGGCCCGAGGCGTCCGCGGCGGGCCGCTTCACCTGGCCTGATCGCCGAAGCGGCCCGCCCCGCCGCTACAGCCGGTACCGCAGCCCGAGATCCGCCCGGCGGGGGAAGCCGGGCGTCACGAACGGCTCCACGCGCGGTGCGTTGAAGTCGTTGAGCCGGTTGAGCGCGAGCACGCCGAACGTGTTGTACTCGGTGTCGAGCACGTTCTGGACGTTCGCGAACAGCGTCAGGCCGTCGAGCAGCCGCCATTCCGCGTGGAGGTCGAGCAGCGTGTAGGGATCGAGCTTCAGCTCCTCTTCGGTGTTGTCTTCATCGCCGCGGATCCACTGGCTGCCGACGTGGTCGACCTGGAGCCCCAGGCGCAACGGCCCCCTGCGGTAAGCGACCCCGACGTGGGCGCGGACGGCCGGGACCATCGGGAACAGGTGCCCCGGCCGCACCGTCGGCGGCTCGAGGTCGTCGGCGTCGTCCTCCTCGATCGGCTCAACCGGGGGCTCGCCCTCGTCGTCGTCAGCAGCGTCGCGGTAGGGCGCGGAGAGCGTGGCGGTGCTCTGGAACGTCGCGCGGGTCAACCCCAGCGCGCCGTAGACCTCGATCGACTCGTTCGGCTCGAAGCCGAGCGTGACCTCGAGCCCCTGCCGGCGCGTGCGCTCGATGTTCTGGAAGTAGCCGGTCCGCGCGCCGGGCGGCTGCACGTGGAAGATGTCGTCGTGGACCTCGGACCAGAACCCGACGACGTCGGCGGAGAACGGGCCCTGGAAGAGGCGCAGCCCCGCCTGCCACGTGTCCGCGGTCACCGGATCGAGGGGCGGGTCCGCGCCCAGCTCGTAGGGGAGCGGGCAGGGGTCGTCCGGGTCGGCGCACGCGAGCTCCATGATCATGGGCGCCCGGAAGCCGCGGCCGTAGCTGGCGAACCCTACCATGCCGGGGCGCAGCACGTAGTCCACGCCCAACGCGCCCGTCAACTGACGGAAGGTGTTGTTGCCATCGTTCTCCGGCTCCTGGAAGTCGCGGAACGGGAGCCGGACGTAGTCGAAGCGCAGCATCCCGGTGAACGCGAGCCGGGGGACCGGCACGTAGCGCGCCTGGAGGTACGCGCCGACGTTGTGTTCGTCCGTGCCCACATCTTCCGACAGCTCGCCCTCCTCGTCGATCTCGGGGAAGTTCTCGTTCGGGTGCTCGAAGATGGTGATGCCGACGTCGTTGAACGCGTACTCGACGCCGCCGTCGAGCTGGAGATCGCCCCGGACGTGCGCGAGCTGGACCGTGCCGCCGACGGATCGGATCTCCGTGATGAGCCGCGTGTCCGGCTCCGTGAAGTTCGCGTTGAACTGCTCGATGTCGTTGGTCCGGAAGAACGCGTTGGCCTCGAGCTCCGTCTGCGGGCTCAGCCGCTGACTGAGCTGCGCGGTCAGGAAATGGAGCGTTGGGCCGAAGAAGTCGCCGCCCGTGAAGTTGATCTTGCGCGGGTCATCGGTATCCCGCCAGCGGGGTGGGATCGAGTCCGTGTACTGCAGCCATGAGATCGGCACGGACCCGGCCTGGAGCAGACTGTCCGTGGCGAACATGTAGGACACCCACAGGTCCGTGTTCCCGTTCTTCCATCCGCCCTTGGCGAAGACCTGCGCCGTGCGGGTGAACGCGGCGTCTCGCCAGCCCTCATCCCGGCGGTAGCGGCCGGAGACGTAGTAGTCGAACGCGCCGCGCTGCCCGCTCAGCCGCGCCTGTCCCTCGAGCTGGCCGAAGCTCCCGACCATCGCCTCGAGATTCCCGGCCGGCTCCGGTCCGCCCCGGCGCGTGACGAGATGCATGGCACCGCCGAGGGTGTTCTTGCCGAACGGCCCGGAGGGGCCGCGCAGCACCTCGACCCGCTCGAGGTCGCCGAGCGGCAGCAGCGTGAAGTTCACCTGGCTGGCATCCGGCTCGTTGACGCGCACGCCGTCCACGAAGACGCTGACGCCCTGGGGCAGCCCGACGACCGGCGAGACGTTGAAGCCCCGCACCGTGAGGTCCGGCTGGTAGGCGCTGCCGAGCTCGTCGGCCAGCGCGACGCCGGGCAGGCGGCCGAGCGCGTCGGCGACGGTGAGCGAGGGGCCGGCACGCAGCTCCTCGGCCGCGATCACGTCCGCGCCGAAGGGCGTGCGCGCGAGCGGGATCCCGCCGACGCCGAGGCGCGCGACCTCGACGCGCACTCCGGGCAGGCGGAAGGCGGTCGAATCGGCAGCAGTGTCGGGCACCTGCGCGAGGGCGGGACTCGCAACGATCACGCTGCAGGCAAGGGCAATGACAAGGACACGCGTGCACGTCATGGCACACTCCCGTTCTGTTCGGTCAACGGCTCGGTCTGGACGAGACGAACCGCAGGCGGTCGCCGGCGGAGAACGCGCGGTTCCGGTCGACGTCCTCGTAGACGACGACGAGCTTCACGACCTCGCCGGGGCCGTTCAACGTGAGCAGCCCGTCGTCCGGCAACCCGCCGCCATCGTAGTCGGCGCAGCAGAGGTCCAGGACGATGTCGTTCACGGCCTCCCCGATCCGCTCGAGCAGGTCCGCGGGGCGCAGGTCGGTGGTCGGGTGTGGCCGCGGCCAGGCCATGTAGGATGCGACGGCGGCCGCGCCCGCGACCGCGGGCACGAGGAGCCGGCCGACGAGCGGGATCGTGGGGCGTGCGGCGCGCCAGCCGCTGCGGACCACGAACCGGGCCCACGCTTCGGCCGGGTCGACGGTGAGGCCGACCTGCGAGAGGAGGCCGGCCACGTCCGCGTTCGCGCGGGCAACCGCCTCGTACCGACCGGCGCAGCGCGCACAACGCCGGAGGTGCAGGCGGAGCCGGAGGCGCTGGGCCGGGCCCAGCTCGCGATCGAGCAGCGCCTGCAGCTTGCCGTCAGGAGGATGCCGACGCATCGCGCGCCTCCGTCGTCGCGTCGCGATAGAGCCGCACGAAGCGGCGCTGGGCCCGCGTGAGCAGCGGGCCCACCGATGTGGGCGAGATGCCGATCACGTCTGCGATCTCGCGGTAGGTCAGCCCCTCCTCGCGCAGCAGCAGCAGCAGCCGGTCCCGTTCCGAGAGAGAGACGAGCGCCGCGCGCACCCGCCGCGACGTCTCTTCGCGCAGGAGCGCCTGCTCCGGGCTCGGCGCCGCGGCGTCAGCGAGCTCGCCCGCGAGCAGTCGGAGCCGCCGCGCCCGCATCGCCTCGCCGCGGGCCGCATCGCGCGCCAGGTTGGCCGCCACGGCGTAGAGCCAGGCGGTCGGCCGGCGGAGCCGCCGGTCGAGCATGCGGGTGAACGCTTCCTGCGCCAGCTCCTCGGCCTGGTCACGGTCGCCCAGCCGGCGGTACAGGAACCGCACCACGGCCGGGTAGTGGCGTTCGAACAGCCGTCGAATGCCCACGGGCGATCCGGTGGTGGGGGGTCACCTCCTATTGAGGAGACGGTCCGCGGGTGCGGGTTGAGACACCCGTGCCGTTGGAGGGCCGGCCTCCGCCCGCCAGGCGCGGGCGCCGGCGTTGTCGAAGGCGACGGGCAGGACGAGCCCGCGGCCGGCGAGCCGCCGTTCGACGCGGCCGGCGAGAGCGCGCGCGGCCGCGTCCCCCTCGACGAAGCCGTAGACCGCCGGGCCCCACGAGGATTGGCCCGCGCCCGCCGCGCCGCCCGCCAGCAGCTCGGCGATCAGGTCCTCGACGAGCGGGTTCATGAAGGTCGCGCCCTGGACGGCCTGGAACGACGCGCCGACGCACCGCTGGATCTCGGTGACGGCGCGGCCGAAGCCCTCGAGGTCGGCCTCCACGAGCGAGGGCAGGAGCAGCATGAGGACGAGGCGCGAGATGCGCCCGACCAGCGCCTCGGAAGGGGGAGGCAGCGTCCGGAACGCGGCCTCCTCGGCCTCGCCGCTCAGTCCCGGGCCGACCTCCGGTATGGCGATCACGCAGCGCCAGTGCGCCGGCATCGCGTGGCGCAGGAGGAGCGGGGCCGGACCGTCGTCGCCATCGCGGCGGCCGCCCTCGAGGATGAACCCGCCGCGCTCGAAGGCCCAGGTGCCGATCGCGGAGCGCCGCGCGCGCCCGACCGCCGTGGCCAGCTCGGCCGCGGCCGTCGGCCGGTCGTGGAGGATGGCGAGCGCGCGCGCGACGGCCAGGGCGATCTGGGTCCCCGAGCCCAGCCCGGAATGGGCAGGGATCGCGCGGTGCAGCTTGAGCCGGGCCCCGCCGCGCAGGCCGTGGTGATCCAGGAAGCGGCGCGCGTACAGCCGCACGCGCTCCGCCTCCTCGCCGGTCACGACGAGCTCCGCCGCCGGCCGCGCCTCGAGCAGGAGCGACGGCGCCTGGACGGCGATCCCGATCCCGCCGAAGCGCCGGCCCAGATCGCCCCGCAGGTCGAGCAGCCCCAGATGCAGCCGCGCCGGCGCTTCGACCCACACCGCCCCGCCAGCCGTCATCCCCCGGCCTCCTGCAGGATGGCGGCCTCCTGGCGCACGTAGCCGGTGAGAAGGGCCATGGCCTCGTGCTCGCGCTGCCCGGCCGTCTTGTCCACGATCACCTGGAGCCGCTCGTACTCCCGCAGGATCTCCTCGATCGGCAGCATGCGCGTCCGCGTCGCCAGGATGGCGGCCTCCAGGACCGCGTGGCGCGCGCGGTTGAACCCGAGGAACTCGCGCCGGAATCCCTGGTGAACGATCCGGCAATCGAAGCGGCCACGCGGCCCCGCGGTGTCCGCCTCGACGACCTCGACTTCGCGCCACGAGCAGGCATCCGCGAGCACGACGCCGGGGACCTTCTCGGCAGGGACCGCCGGGAAGCAGACCGACGCGATGGCGGCCTGGGCGAAGCAGTACACGTCGTCGGTCAGGTTGACGACCGCGTGCCCGGTTTCCCGCAGGTTCCGGAAGGTCGTCGTCTCGCGGTACGGCCTGATCGTGAGCCGGTCCTCGCCCCAGACCACGCCCATGGGCGCGAAGTTCGCCTCGCCCTCACGGTTCACCGTCGTCAGGATGCACTCGATGATCATGACGCCTCACCGGTTTCGTGGTCCGCGCACACCTGCCGCCGATAGAGCTCGAGCAGCCGCAGCGTCAGCGGCCCAGGCCGGCCATCGCCGACCGGGTCGCCGCCGACCGCGACGACGGGCACGAGCTCGCGCAGGCTGCTCGTCAGGAACGCCTCGCGCGCGTCGCGGAGCGCCCCGGGCGACAGCGGCTCCTCGCGTACGGGGACCCCGGCCGCCGCGGCGAGCTCCAGCACGAGGCCACGGGTGATCCCGGGCAGCACGCCGCAGGAGAGCGGAGGGGTCCAGAGCGCGCCGCCGGCCACCAGGAAGAGATTGCTCGCCGCGCCCTCCGCGAGGTGCCCGGCCGTATCGAGGAAGAGCGCTTCATCGGCGCCGGCGGCGCGGGCCTCCGCCTGCGCCGTGACCTGGTCCAGGTACCCCAGCCGCTTGATGCCGGCGGTGAGCGCGTGCTCGTTCAGCCGCCCGCGCGCGTAGACGGTCCGCACGCCGTCCGCGTACCAGCGCTCCGCCGGCGAGTACGGCCGCACGGTGATGACGGCCGTCGGCCGCGCCGGCTCCGGCGGCGCGAGCCCGTCACCGCCCGGGCCACGGCTGACCGTGAGCCGCACCGCCGCGCTGTCCAGGCCGCTCGCCGCGAGCGTCGCGCGGACGCCGTCCTCCAGGTCCGGAGGGACGGGGATGCCGAGCCGCGCGGCCGAGGAGCGCAGCCGCTCGAGGTGGGCCCGCAGCCGGAACACGCGGCCGCCGTAGGCCCGCATGGTCTCGAACAGCCCATCGCCGAGCGTGAAGCCGCGATCGTCCGCCGCGAGGAGCGCCTCGCCCGGCGGCACCAGCGCGCCGTTCACCCACACCGCACCCTCCGGCGCACCGGCCCGTGTCGGCCGCGGCGGATTCGCCGGGGCCATCGATGCGCCTGCCCCTGGAGGCATGGAAGACCGGCCGTGCTCGGGCAATGTCCTCACGCCGCCTCCCGCGCCGCGCCGGGCTCCAGCGCGAGGAAGTTTCGCAGCAGCGTGTAGCCGTGCTCGCTCAGGATCGACTCGGGATGGAACTGGACGCCCCAGACCGGGAAGATCCTGTGCCGTAGCCCCATGACCTCGCCGTCCCCGGTGGTCGCCACCACCTCGAGTGCGGGCGGCACGCCTGCGGGCGGGACGATGAGCGAATGATAGCGCGCCGCCCGGAACGGGCTCGGGATGCCGGCGAAGATCCCCTGACCGGTGTGATGGATCGGCGAGGTCTTGCCGTGCATCGGCCGCGGCGCGCGCTCCAGCAGCCCGCCGAAGGCGGTCGCGATGCACTGGTGCCCGAGGCAGACGCCCAGGATCGGCAGTCGCGGGCCGAGTGCGAGCACCACGTCGTTCGAGATCCCCGCCTCCCTGGGCGTGCACGGCCCCGGCGAAAGGATGACGTGCGTCGGCGCGATGGCCTCGATCTCGGCCAGCGTCACGCGGTCGTTGCGCCGCACGACAGTCTCCTCGCCCAGCTCGCGCACGTAGCGCGCGAGGTTGTGGACGAAGGAGTCGTAGTTATCGATCAGCAGCACCACGGTGCGCCTCCAGCGCCTCGAGCAGGCCTTTCGCCTTCGCGAGCGTCTCGAGGTACTCCTTGACGGGGTCGGAGTCCGCGACGATCCCGCCGCCGACCTGGAAGTACGCCGTCCCTTCCTTCACGATGAACGTGCGGATCGCGATGTTCGTGTCCATCGCGCCGTCGAAGCCGATGTAGCCGATCGCGCCGGTGTACGGGCCGCGGCGAGTCGGCTCGATCTCGGCGATGATCTCCATCGCCCTCACCTTGGGCGCGCCGGTGATGGATCCGCCCGGGAACGCGGCGCGGAGCACGTCCACCGCATCGCAACCGGGTCGCAGGCGACCGACGACCGTCGAGACGAGGTGGTGGACGCTGCTGAAGCTCTCGACCGTGCAGAGCTCGGGGACATCGACCGTGTGATCCTCGCAGACCCGCGAGAGGTCGTTCCGGAGGAGGTCGACGATCATGACGTTCTCCGCCCGGTCCTTTTCGCTCTCCCGCAGCGCGAGCGCGAGCGCGGTGTCGTGCATCGGGTTGATGCCGCGCGGAGCGGTGCCCTTGATCGGCCGCGTCTCGACGCGTCCGCCGGAGACGCGCAGGAACCGCTCGGGCGACGCGCTGACGATCGTCGCATCCCGGGTCCGGTAGTAGGCGGCGAACGGCGCGGGGTTGCGCTGCCGCACGGCCCGGTAGAGCGCGAACGGAGACGCCGGGAACGGCGCCTGGAGCCGTTGCGACAGGTTCACCTGGAAGATGTCGCCCGCGAGGATGTACTCCCGCGCGCGAGCGACCGCGGCCAGGTACGCGTCGCGGGAGAACGTGGACGTGACGCCCTCGATGCCCGGCACCGGCCACGTCGCCGGCCGTTCGCGCGCGGGCGCCGCTGCGGCCGGCTCGTCGATCCCGTCGCGTGGCGACGATGTCGCCTCCAGCCGCGCGCGCACGATGCCCGCACGCGCCTCGGCCCTGGACCCGCGCTCGGGGCCGGCCGCGGGCAGCCCGGTCGAGACGAGCCACGCGCGGCCGGCCGCGTGGTCCCAGGCCAGGACCCAGTCGTAGAAGCCGATGCAGAGGTCCGGGAGCGCGAGGTCGTCGTAGCGTGGCTCCGGCAGCGTCTCCAGATGCCGGCCCAGTTCGTAGCCGAAGTACCCGGCGGCGCCGCCCTGGAACGGCGGCAACCCCGGCAGCGTGTCCATGCGGTACGGCGCCAGTGCGCGTTGCAGCGCGGTGAACGGATCGGCCTCGATGCGCTCGACGCCCGAGGCGCCGGCCTGCTCGACGAGCGCGCCGTCGCTCCGCAGCACGAGGAACGGATCGGCCGCGAGAAACGAGTAGCGCCCCAGCCGCTTGGATGGCGCCATGCTCTCGAGCAGCAGGCAGCCGGGCAGATCCAGGAATCGCGCGCACGCCTCAATCGGCTCGGGCGCCGGCGCGATCTCCTCGACCAGTGCCCCGCCCAGGTGTTCAGCCATCATCCCCGGCCCCCGCGATCCTCTTGCGCCGCGCGGCGGCGCGACGCCGATCCGCGCGCTCCCGGGCGGCCGCGAGCCGCCTCTCCCGATCCGCCCGGACGTGCTCGGCCGCCGGGTCCTCCGGCGGCGTGAGGTAGCCCCATGCCAGCTCGCCCTCCTGCCGGTACGTCTTGCCGAGCGTGATCGCGAGCCGGGCCTTCATGAGCTCCTTGCCCAGATAGAAGGCGTGGGTCGCCTCGTGGACGTCCAGTTGCGCGAAGATCTCGCCGATGTCGGTCCCGGCGACGAAGCGCTCCGCGTTGAAGACGTAGATCCGCTCCCGATCCGTGAAGATCCGGTAGTTGAGGTCCTTCAGTTGCGCCTGCAGCGCGCGGAGCTCGGCCTCCGTGTACGCGAGGACCTCGGGATCCTTGACCGTCACCAGCCGCGGATCGACGCGCTGGGGCAGACTCCGGCGCTCGACGGCGTAGTGCATCAGACGCCGCGCGATGTCCGCCTCGCGGACCGCGCCCCGGGCCCAGGGCGCGTCTTCGGTCGTCAGGATGTGGCGGATCCCCAGCTCCTGGCAGAACCCGAGCAGCAGCGCGGTCGTGCCGGTCGTGTCCGCGTCGGTCAGCTCGGTGATGTTGGCCGTGCCCATGAGCATCTCGGCTTGCGGGAAGCGGCGCCGCACCTCGTGGTAGCGGTGCAGCGACGCGGCGAAGCCAAAGCCGATCGGCTCGAGGATCGGGTCCACGATGTAGCGAACGGCCCAGCGCTCGAGCGCCTCGATGTTGCGCTCCAGAGTGTCGAGCCCGCCGTCGAAATCGGGGATGACGACGACGGTCGCGCCCAGTCCGCGCGCGACGTCCAGGTTCGTGCCGTTGACGCTCAGCACCAGCTCCGCGCCGGCGGCGACCGCGGTGCGGATCTCGGCCTCGTCGAACGTGTCGATGCTGACGCGGTGGCCCTCGGCCCTCAGGGCGCGCACCGCATCCGCGAGATGGGGGAACGCCTCGCCCGGCGTGCAGCCCACGTCGATCACGTCCGCGCCGCTCGCGCGGTAGTACGCGGCGCGCTCGAGGATCTGCTCGACGCTCAGCCGCGCGGCGTTGTGGATCTCCGCGAGGATCTGGATGTCGTACGCCCCGTAGTCGCCGCGCGCCGCGGCGAGCCCGAAGTACTGCGGGATCTCGCGGAGATCCCTGGGGCCCTTCTCCGTGGGGATGCCGAAGCGGGACTCCAGGAGCTTCTCGTCACCCTGCACGCGTCCCGGGAGCAGGATCAGGTCGACGTCCGGCGGCGGCTCGAGGAAACGGGCGATCCACTCGGGCGTCATGAGCGCCGCGACCGTGATCTTCATGACCGCGACCTCGTAGGCGAACTCCGGCTTCGCCCGCGCGAGCGTCTCCCGCAGCAACGGCGCCGCGAGCTTGCCGGTGACGAACAGCACCTTCTTCGGCATCCCCCGCACTTCCCGGCCTCAGCCGTCCACCTTGCCGGCGAACACGAACTTGTTCGGCGTCCCCTCGAGCGCGGCCTCCGCCGCCGGCCGCCAGAGCACCGTCTCCTCGATCCGGCGCGCGAGCTCGAAGTCCTTTTCGGTGATCCCGCCAGCGTTGTGGGTCTTGAGCTTGACCCAGACCTTGGCCCACGTGACCGTGAGATCCGGGTGGTGGTACGCCGCCTCGGCGAGGTAACCGATGCAGTTGACCAGCATGAGCGTGGTCGGCCACCCGTCGGTCTTGTACTGCCGGCGGATCCAGCCGTCCTCGTAGTACCAGCCGGGGAGCTCCGCCTCCAGCCGGGCGCGAACCTCGTCCTCGGTGTACGTCGGGAGTTTCGGCCGTGCCATGGGTCCCTCCAGTTCGGGTTCGGCTACATGACGACGCCGCCACTCACGGGCAGCACGATGCCGGTCAGGAACGCCGCATTCGGGGATGCGAGGAAGAGCGCGGCCTGCGCGACGTCGTCCGGCTCGCCCCACCGGCGCAGCGGCGCCGCCTCGGCGATGCGCCGTCGCTCGGCGCCGTCCATCTGCGCAGCGAACGCCGTCGCGATCCAGCCGGGCGCGAGCACGTTGACCCGCACCTCGGGCGCGACGCTGCGCGCCAGACTCTTGCTGAAGCTCACGATCCCGCCCTTGGCGGCCGCGAACAGTTGCGCCTCCGGCCCCGCCATCCCCGTGAGGGCGTGGTCCCACGATACGTTCAGGATCACGCCCGCGCCCTGCTCCCGCATGCGTTCGGCGACCTCCCAGCAGCAGAGAACGGTGCCGCGCAGGTCCACGGCCAGGAGCAGGTCGAGCTTCGCGCGCATCGGGAGCTTCGCCCCTTCGCCGGTGAGGATGTCGGCGCCGGCATTGTTCACCCACACGTCCACGCAGCCGAAGGTTCCGAACGCCTCGCGGACCAGCCGGCGCACGTCCTCGTCGCGGCCGATGTCGGCCTGCACCGCCGCGGCGCGGCGCCCGAGCGCCTGGATCGCGGCAACGACCTCTTCCGCGCCGCGCGCGTTGCGGTTGTAGCCCACCACGACGTCGGCGCCAGCGGCCGCGAAGGCTTGCGCGATCGCACGGCCGATGCCGCTCGAGCCGCCGGTCACGACGGCCGTGCGTCCCGCCAGCGAGAGTCCGGCACTTGACCCCGTATTCCGCGCGCTCCTAGCTTCTCCTGTCATGCGACTCCTGGTCAGCGTGATCTCGCCGGCCGAGGCGCCGGAGGCGCTGGCCGGTGGCGCGGATATCGTGGATGTGAAGAATCCGGCCGAGGGCTCATTGGGGGCGGCGTCGCCTGCGGTGCTCGGCCGGATCCGGACGCGGGTCTCACCCCCCGCCGAACTCAGCGCGGCGCTCGGCGATGCGCCGCATCTTCCGGGGACCCTGGCCTTCGCAGCGTTCGGCGCCGTCGCCTGCGGCGCCGACTACGTCAAGGTGGGCGTTCTCGGTTCGGGGCGGGTCCGCGAAGCGCTGGCGCTCCTCGAGGCCGTCCGGCGCGCGGCGCACGATGCCGATCCCCGCGCCCGCGTCGTCGCCGTGGGATACGCCGACGCCGAACGGGTCGGCGCGCTTCCGCCCGCGTTGCTGCCCGCCATCGCTCGCGACGCCGGGCTCTACGGCGTCATGCTGGATACCGCCATTAAGGATGGGACGTCCGCTCTGGACGCGCTAGGGGACGCGGGCGTGGCGGCCTTTCTCGCCGCGGCTCGGGATGCCGGCCTGCTGGCCGGGCTCGCCGGCGCCCTGCGACCCGAGGACCTCCCGCGCGTCCGACGGCTCGGCCCCGACGTCGTGGGCGTGCGCGGCAGCGCGTGCGAGGGCGGCCGCTTCGGCAGCGTGCGCGCCGAACGGGTACGCGCGCTCCGCGCCGCCCTGGGGCTCAGCACACCTCCGTCCCCAGCGTCCGCCCCTCCCGGAGCAACTCTCGCAGCCGCTCCGGCCGGCGGCCATTGATGACCCAGCACGCCGTCCCCGGCTCGAGCGCCCGCGCGAAGTAGCCGTCCACCTCGTCCTTCCCGCCGAGCGCGCGCCGCGGCACGCGCGCGAGAACGGACCCGGCCTCGTCCCGCAGCCCGTCCACCGACTTGAGGAGGACGAGGCGCGGCGCGCCCAGTCGCGCGGCGATCCACGCGGCGATGCTGTCGCTCGTCACGTCCCAGCCGTGCGGCAGCGGGTCGGCCGCGCGCAGCCACGTGTAGGGCGCGAGCACCGCCGGCCGGCCGGCGGCCAGCGCGCCGGCGACCTCCGCGGGCCCCACGACCAGCGCCGCCCCGGGGGTGCGCGCGGCCAGCAGGTGCGCGTACTGGTCCATGGCGAGGATCGCCATCCAGTGCGCGGCGCTGGGGCCCGGGTCGTGCGCCGCGCAGGCGGCGCGCACCGCGTCGGCGAACGGCCCGCCGCCCGGGACGACGACGAGGCGGCGGCCGGCGGCGGCGAGCTCGCCCAGCTCCTCGAGCAGGCGGGGGAGCCCGGGATCGCCGGCCAGGCTGCCGCCGACCTTGATGACGGCCTCGGGCGTCAGCGGCGCTCCTCCTCGGCCAGCAGCCAGGCGACGGCGGCCGCCGGCAGCGCCCTGGCCGCCGCCGGCTCCAGCGTGGCGCCGAGGTCGAGCGCGCGCAGCCCGGCCGCACGCGCGGCGTCGCGGGCGAGGAACGCGCCGGCGCCCGCGGCGAGCGCGACGCGCGGCGCCTCGGCGCCCAGCCGCGAGAGCACCTGCCGGATCGCGGCCACGATCCGCGCGCGCTGCGCGCGGGCCACGTGCCTGGCAATCCGCGTGATGTCGCGCGGCGAGAGCATCTCCAGATCCGCGCAGACCACGCGTGCGATGCGCGCGGCGGCCTCGCGCCGACTGACGCCGCGGCCGTCCGGCGTTTCGCAGCGATACGCTCCGGGCGGGATGCGGCGGAGCCAGCAATGCACGTCCGCCGCGATGGCGAAGTGCTCCGCGGCCACGCGACACCAGCGGCCGCGGAGCGGCACCCGCCGCACGATGGACATGACCGGCGAGCGCAGGACGCCGGTGTAGACCAGCTCGCCGCTCATGAGCCGCGCGGGGTCGGTCCGGCCGCGCGCGGCGATGCGGCCGGAGACGAGCGGGATGATGTCCGTCGTCGTGCTGCCGACGTCGATCAGGAGCGCATCGCGGTGCTGCCGCGCGACGAACGCCGCGGCCGCGGCCCAGTTCGCCGCCGCGACGCGCAGCGGCGCGCAGCGGGCAGCGTCAGGGCTGTGGAACCGTCCGTCCACGCCGTAGATCCGGGGCTCGCAATCGGGAAACGCGGTGCGGAGCGCGTCGAGCACGAACGCCACGCCCTCCCGCTTGGTCGCGAAGCAGTCGGCCAGCTCGGCGGTCATCGTCACCGCCATCGCGGATCCGCCGCCGCCCACGCGCGCCGCCAGGCGGCCGAGCGCCTCGGGCAGCCGGCCGGGCTCGCGCCACAGGGCGAACGGCTCCTCGACCGCGGCGACGACCGCGCCGTCGACCACGCGCGCGACCTTGAGGTTCGCGCCGCCGATGTCCCAGCCCAGCACGTCACCGCTCACCGCACCTCCTCGCACGTGACCGCGCCGTCGGCGGTGAAGCGCACGCGCCGGCGCGGCGGGCCGGGCGGGGAAGGCAGCCGGCCCAGGCAGGCCTCGAGCGCGAGCGCGGCGATGTTGACTCCCAGCGCCGCACGCACGCCGAGATACGCCGTGGTCAGCCGCGGGTTCACGTCCGTGATCACCGGGCCGGCCTCGGTCAGCACGAGGTCCATGCCGACGTACCCGACGAGGCCGGGGAGCGCGCGGTAGGCGGCGAGCGCGCACTCCACGGCCCGCGCGGCCTGGGGATGCTCGAGCGGCGTCGCGCCGCCATCGTAGGCGAACGGGAGGCCGACCCGGATGTGCTGCGCGTTCACCGCGAGCGCGAACGCGCGGCTGCCGTCGCCGATCAGCGACACGCTCGCCGCGACGCCGGGCAGGAACGGCTGGACGAGCAGCGCGCCGGCGCCCGCCGCCCGCGCGAGCGCGACCGCCTTCGCGAATTCGGCCGCATCCCTCGCGAGGCCGACGCCGGCGCATCCCGCGCCGCGCCGGGGTTTGACGACGACGGGGTACTCGATGCGCGCGGCCATGGAGCGCGGGTCCGCGGCGCGAGGCAGCCTGCGCGCCGGCAGCGCCGCGACGCCCGCGGCCGCGAGCCGCCGCCGGAGCGTAGCCTTGTCGGCCGCGGCCCGGATGGCGGCGGCGCCGGGGCCGAGCAGCCGGCG
Organism: Longimicrobiales bacterium; assembly: GCA_036381195.1. Taxonomy (GTDB): domain Bacteria; phylum Gemmatimonadota; class Gemmatimonadetes; order Longimicrobiales; family RSA9; genus RSA9. Next base: position 16,177 of record DASVDH010000008.1, read on the forward strand.
GCCCTCCGCCTCGACCTGCGCCGCCAGCCGCGCGAGGATGCCGTCCGTCTCCGGCGCGATGAGCCACACCGCGTCGGCCGCGCGGATGAGCCGCCGCAGTGTGGCGGCGGCGCGGGTGAGCGGGAGGGGCACCGCCTCGACGCCCGGCGGCAGGCACGGCCGGGAGCGGGGGTCGGTCGTGGCGACGATCTCCAGCCCCGGCACCGCGGCGAGGTCCGCGAGCAGCGCGCCGAGCATCGCGGCGCCCTCGCGGGCCAGCGTCGGTGGGAGCGGCTGGCCGGAGAGGCCGCCGCCGCTCACGAACTCGTGGACGAGGATGCGCAATGGAGGTGATCCCTGCGCTCGACCTGAGGGGCGGGTGCGCCGTACACGCCGATGGCGGAGACCGGAGCCGCTACCCGGTGGTCGAAGGCGTGCTCGGATCCGGCACGGACCCGGTCGCGCTCGCGACTCGGTTCCGGGACCGGCTCGGCTGCGCCACGGTGTACGTCGCCGACCTGGACGCCATCGCCGGGCTCGGCCACTCGCGTGACATCGTCGCCCGCCTCGCCGCGACCGGCCTCGCCCTCGTGGTGGACGCCGGCATCCGAACGCCGGACGCGGCGGCCGCGCTGCTCGACGCCGGCGCCGCGCGCGTCGTCGTCGCGCTCGAAACGCTGCGGTCCATGGACGAGCTGGGCGCCATCGTCCGCGCGGTCGGCCCCGAGCGCGTCACCTTCAGTCTCGACCTCAGGGCAGGCCGGCCCATCTCCGCCTCCCCCGCGCTCGCCGGCTCGACGCCCGTCGCCCTCGCCGCGGCCGCCGCGGAACGGGGCGCGCGGCAACTGATCCTGCTCGACCTCGCGCGCGTGGGCCAGGGGCTCGGGCCGCCGCTCGACCTGCTCCGCCGGCTGCGCGCCCGGCTCCCCGATATCGCGCTGATCGCCGGCGGCGGCGTCGCCGGACCGGCTGACCTGGACGCGCTCTCGGCCGTCGGCTGCGCCGCGGCCATCGTCGGGACCGCCATCCACCGCGGCCGCATCACGCGGGCGGACGTCGCCCGCCTCGCCGTGCGGCGGTGATCGGCCGCGCTCACGCCTTCAGCCGCTCCCGGTACCATGCCGACTGGCCGAACGACTCCTCGACCTCGACGGCCAGCGCCGTCAGGTTGGCCGTGCCGTGCGAGGCGAGCTCGGCCTTCAGCCGGTCGGCCAGGTAGCGGGCGAGCATCTCGGCGGTCGTGTTCGGGATCGGCAGGAGCACGACGTCCTGGCGCGGGAAGACGTACCGCCGGTCCCTGTATCGCACCACGATCTCCCCGCCTTCTTCCCGGAGCTCCAGGAACCGGTTCTCGAGCGGGAGCAGCATCTTGTGATCGATCTCGTCCACCAGCCGCCGCATGATCCGCTTCAGCGTGACGAAATCGAAGACGTAGCTGTTCTCGTCCAGCTCGCCCTCCAGCTCGACCCGCGCGCGGTAGTTGTGGCCGTGCAGCCCCTCACACAGGTCGCCGTAGGTGATGAAGTGCCCGGAGGCGAAGACGAGGTAGTCCTTCTCTACGACGACTTTGTACGCGGCCATCTCGCACCTCCGTGGGGCTGGCGCGCGGCACCCGTGGACTGCTCGAGGAAGTGGACGAAGAGCGCGGCGGCGGTCAGGTCCGCCGTCGTTCCCGGATTGAACCGGTTGCCCTCACGGCGCAGCGACGCGTCGAACCGGGCCAGCGCCTCCCGCCGTTCGTCGCTGCCCGGCTCGCCGGCAGCGAGCACGCGGGCCGCCTCGCGGCTGATCTCACGCGCCGCATCCTCGCCGCACTTGCGCGCGATCAGCGTATCCGGCACGGCCGCGAGCAGCGAGAGGTAGGTCTCGGTGACCGCGGCCGACCAGGCGACGCCCCGGTCCCGGGCCCGGCTGAGCGCCGGGACGCCGGTCTCGAAGGTGACCGCGTAGTCGGTCACGTACTCCCGCGCGATCGTGTCCCGTTGCGCGGCCAGGGCCATCGCCTCGCGCAGCGACACGGTCGGCTCGGTCCGGACGTCCTGGTCGGCGACTCGCCCCAGGCCGCCCGGCTCCGCCAGCCGGATCGCGGCATACGCCGCCCGCGCGTCCGCGACGTCGAGCTCGGCGAGGACCTGGCCCACGCGGCTGCGCAGCGGCCCCCCCGCGCGCGCCGCGGCCCGGGCGAGCGGGGCCAGCAGGAGGATGATCCCGAGGTTCGTGTTCGTCCGTACGAGCCGGCGCGTCGCCCGTACCGCCCTCAGGATCGTCCGGCCGACGCCCACGCTGCCGGCGCGGCCCAGCACGGGGCCGATCGCCGCGGCGCTCAGGAGGAAGTCCTCGAACGTCGCGTCTTCGAAGTCGTGCCAACGGTTCACGTTCCCCGGCTTCGGCGCGCTGGCCTCGAGGAGGCACGCCGCCTGCGCCGCCACGGCGATGTCGCTCCGGAAGCCCATGGGCCGTGCCGATCAATCGCCGCCGAGCCGCCGCTCGAGATGAGCGACGATCGCCTGGCCGATGTCGATCGGCGTGGTCTGCTGGAGCCCGCGCCAACCGGGGATGCCGTTGACCTCCAAGACGTAGACCTCGCCGCTGGCGGTGGGGAGCAGGTCCACGCCGGCGATCTCCGCGCCCACGGCGCGCGCGGCGCGGAGACTCAGCTCCTCCCAGGCGGGCGGGAGTGTCGCCGGCTCGGCCCGGCCGCCCCGCGCCAGGTTGGTGCACCAGTGGTCGGCGCGCCGCCACATCGCGGCCACGACGCGATCGCCGACCACGAACGCGCGGATGTCTCGACCGTCGTGGGGAAGTGCGTGCTGAATGTAATAGATGGCCCGCTCCATTTCCAGCGCGCGGAAGACGCGGTAGGCGATCTGCTCGTCGCTGACGCGGACCATCCCCCTCCCGTTCGAGCCGAAGAGCGGCTTGACCACGACGTCGCCCAGCTCGCGGAACGCCGCGAGCGCCTCCTCCATCCGCTCCGCGACCACGGTGCGCGGAGTCGGGATCCCGGCCTCCTCGAGCAGCGACGACGTGTAGTACTTGTCCACGGTGCGCTCGATCGCGGCCGGCGGGTTGAGCACGACCGCGCCCGCGCGGACCAGGCGGTGCAGCGCGTCCATCCGGAAGATGATCTGCTCGAGCGAGCCGCGCGGGATGATGCGGACGATCACCGCGTCCACGCCGTCCAGCGGCACGCCGCCGGCCGCGAGCCGCGGCGAGGCCCCGATCTCCGCCCGGAGCCCATCGAACGGAAGCACCCGTGCGCGGTGGCCACGCGCGCCGAGGGCGCGCTCGAGCTGGGCCGTGTGCCACCCCTGGCCCGCGCTCAGGATCGCGACGTCCATGCGCCGGCTCAGGCCAGGAACGAGCGACGCAGGACGTCCGCGTTCAGGTGTCCCGCGTGGAAGGTCCTGCCGCTCGCGATGCTGGTGACGTAGACCTCCCCCGGGCTGAAGAGGTGCGGGTCCACCTTGTAGAAGTCGCCGCCGTAGCGCTGGAAGGTCTCGTAGAACGGCGTGCCGTAATCCGGCGATGCGGAGGCCGGGATCCGCGGCACCAGCTCGGCGAGCGCGTCGTCCTCGGCATCGACCGTGAGGTGGACGACGCCGCCGTAGAGCACGCAGTCGTTGGTCCGGCCGATCGCCCGGATGTCGTTCTTCGCGACCGGCGCGACGGGCGCGGTGCCGGACCCGCTCACGACGCGGCGGACGTCGAAGCCGAGCTCGAGTAGCTTGTGGAGCGCCGTCTCCACCACGCGCGCCGAGACCTGCACGCACGCGGCGAGGGAAGCGGTCGGCGCGATGAGGAAGGTCAGGCGCTCCGCCGGGATCCCGGCCTTCCCGGCCACGTAGGCGGCCACGGCGTCGTCCGGCGGCGTGCGGCCTTCAAGCACGAGGACGCCGCGGCCGTCGGCCGGCTCGCCGTAGCCCAGCCGCTCGTACAGCTCGCGCTCCACGCGCGCGACCGCGCGCAGCGGGCCGGAGCCCATGGCGAAGTAGCCCTCCGGCCGGATCGCCCAGCCGGCGTACTGCGAGGCCAGGCAGCTCACCGCCGGCTGGTCGGTGTGCACGTGGACGCCAGGCAGCCGCAACCCGTCGATCTCGACGGCCGTGAGCTGCACGCGGCCGAGCCCGCCCATGCAGGCCTCGGCCATCAAGCGGCCGGCCTCCAATCCGCCCCACACGGCGATGCCGCAGTCGATGATGCGCGCGGCGCACGGGAGCGTCGAGACGGCGACGCGGAGTGCGTCGGCGTCCGCAGCCATCGCGTCGGCGATCCGCGCCGCGCGCTCGTTGAGGCCCAACGTCGCGGCTACGGCGTGGTCCATATCAGCAGCTCCCCTCTGCCGAGATCGGCGAAGTCTCCGTTGTAGCGCCGGTACGCCCCGTCGAGGAAGCGCGGGTCGATGCTGAAGCCGTGCTCCTCGCGCAAACGGCGCAGGTAGACGCGCAGGAACGTGGGGCGGTAGGTGCACGCGTAGCGGAACGTCGGCAACGGCTCGACCTCGCCGCCCGCCACGATGGTGCCCCGCCGGAGCCCCGCACCCGGCCGCCGGCCGAGCCGGCCGAAGACCAGGAGCGTGCCGGCCAGCATCGCGGCGCCAGCGTAATCTCCAACATCGCCGGCGACCGCCACGATGCCGCGGCGCATCCGCTCCGCGGCGAGGTCGCCCGCCGACCCGTGCACGAGCACGAGCCCGCCGTTCATTCCGCGCGGGCTGCCCGCGTACGCCGCGGCCAGGTGCGAGCCCGCGTTGCCGCGGATCTCCAGCACGCCGCCGCGCATCTCGGCGCCGGCCCACGGGCCCGCATCGCCTTCGATGATGATGCGCCCGCCCGTCATCTCCGCGCCCACGTGCGCGCCGGTGTTCCCCTCGATCACCAGCCGGCCGCCCGTCATCCCGTTCCCCAGGTGCTTGACCCGGCCCGCGTCGCCCGCGATGCGGACGTCGGCCGAACGCCCGCCGCTCACGCGGAAGAAGTCCCCGAGGCGCGCCGCCTCGTTCCCGTGCCAGACCGGCAGCCGGGCGATCTCCGCTTCGTCGAGCGCGGCGAACGCGTCCGGGCGGATCCCCGCCGCCTCCAGCGGGACCGCCGGCTCCGCGCGCGGCTCCAGCACGACGACGCTCATCCGCCCAGGATCGCGTGGAGGTGGAACTGGTGCTTGCCCAGCCGCCCGCCGTAGTTGCCCGCGGAGATCTGGACAACGCCCGGCCTGCAAGCGGCGCGAATGCCGGCGCGCATCGCGGCCTCGATCGCCTCGCGGTCCAGGCCGTTCACCACGATCTCGAGCACCGAATTCACGTCCGGCGGCAGCTCGCTCGCGACGCCGATCCGCCCGCGCAGCGTGGGGCAGTACGCGTCGTTCGTCGAGGCGATCATCCCCTTGTAGTGCTTCGCGCCGACCTTGCTCCCGCTCCGCACCACGCCGCCGGGGAACGGGAGGACGACGCCGGGGACGCCGCGCATCGCCGCGACGGCGTGCTCCGCCGCGTCGAGCGCCGCGTCCGCGTCCCGCGCGAGGATCAGGAAGTTGCCGCCGCCGATCGCCTTCTGCACGCCGAACGTCTCCTCGACGAGGAACTCGCCCTCCATCACGGGGATCCGCCAGTAGCGCCGCCCTTCCAGCACCTTGCTGGACTGGTGCCGGTCGCCGAAGTGGCGCAGCACGCCGCCGACCTGGATCCGCTCCTCCGCCTCGGGCAGCCCGTCGAAGCACGCGGTGGACGGGCAGGTGAGCACCGTCTGCCCGACGCGCTCGACCAGCCGCTTGGCCACGCCTTCCGCATCGAACGCGAAGAGCAGGACGCTGACCCCCTCGCGGCCGTCCGGCGTGGCGTCCGCATCGAGCTCCCGCTCGATCCCGGCCTCCACCTTGCACCCGATCACCGAGGTCGCGAAGCCGGTCATGGCGCGGCCGGCCTCGAGCGCCCACCGGCGCGAGCGCGCCGTGATCACGGCCCGGCTCGCCCACATGCGGAACGCCTCGGCGAACGTGTCGCGGATCTCGACGCCGTTGATCTCCACGCTTCCCCCGCCTCAGCGCCTCGGGGTCGTGATGCGGGCGAGGTCAGTCACCTCGGCCTCGTCCACGCGATAGTCCTCGAGGGCGAGGGTGCCGCGCTCCTCGAGGTGCCGCCGCAGGACACGCTCGATGTCCGCGTCGTACTCCGGCTCGACCTGGAGCGTCGCGCCGTAGACCTCGCGCCGCAGCTCGCCGTCCTCCACCACCAGCTCGCCGCCCTTGAAGACGTAGCGCGGCGTGCTGAACATCGCCTCCGCGTCTCCGGCCGGCGCGTAGATCGTGATGTCTGCATCCGCGCCCGGGCCCAGATGCCCCTTGTGCTCGAGCCCCAGCAGGCGCGCCGGCCCCGCGCGCGTGATGATCGCGATCTCGTTGAGCGTGTACTCTCGCTCGAGCCCGTCCGCCAGCGCGGTCCCTTCGAGCGCGCGCGGGTTGACCCTGCGGATCTGCTCGTCGCGGAACGCGCGGTCCATCAAGAGCCGGATCAGGCGGGGATAGGAGAGGAACGACCCGCCGTTCGGATGGTCCGTCGAGAGCACGACGCGCCACGGATCCCGCGCGAGCAGGAAGAACTCCAGCCCCACGGCCCACTGCAGCGCGTGCACGTAGCTCTTCTCCGTGTACTCGTACGGCACGATGCCGCACCCGCTCTCGAGCTCCACGTCCAGGTCCACCCACTTGCGGCCGGTGAGCCGGTGGAGCAGGTGCCCCACGCGCGCGTCCGCGGTCATCGCGGTGGCGGGGCCGAACATGACCTGCCCCACGTCCACGCTCAGGTTCGGATGCGCGTCCACGTACTCGACGAGCTCCCGCGCCCGCGACGTCGGCCGCCCGTCCTGGGTGCTGCCGTAGGCGTGGAACTGGATGTGCGTGAAGTGCGCGCGGCGGCCGTCCACCGCCCGCATCGTCTCGAGCGTCGTCGCGGCGTTGCCGGGCACGCCCAGGTTGTTGCAGTGGATGTGCATGGGGTGCGGCAACCCCAGCTCGTCCACGGCGTCCGCGATCGCCTCGACGATGCGCCGCGGCGTGACGCCGCCGTGGCCCGGCACCGCCTCGTCCAGCCCGGACACGGCGGCGCCCGCTTTCCACGCCGCCACCCCGCCCGGGTTGACGACCTTGACCGCGTAGGCCCGCGCCGCGCCGAGCATGCATGCCATGTAGTGCCTCACCAGCTCCTGCTCCCGGCGCGCGAGGAGGCGCAGCAGGAAGTCGTCGTTGCCGAGCAGCAGGAAGAACGCCTTGTCGATGACCGGCGTGTCGTTCAGCTCCTGGTGGGCCTGCCGCGCGCCGAGCGCGGGGACGGCGGCCTCGAACGCCGCGGTGTAGCCCAGCCCGGCGTACCGGTAGCCGGTGGCGAACGTGGAAGGGACCACGCCGCCCGTCCCGGACCGCAGCACGCGTCGGCCGGCATCCGACCCGACGACGCGCCGCGGCACCGGGTCGGCCCGATGCCGCTCCGGCTCGAGTCGGCGCGCGAGGTTGACCTTCGGCCCCGCGATGTGGCAGTGGATGTCAACGCCGCCGGGCATGACGACCAGGCCGCGCGCGTCGAGAACGGGCGCGTCGTCGGGGAGACTCGCCACGATGCGGCCGTCCTCGATGCAGACGTCCGCCACTGCGCCATCCACGCCGTTCCGCGGGTCGTACACCCGCCCGCCCGCGATGCGCAGCCGCCCCTTCACGCCGCGCCTCCCTGCACCCGCGCGCGGACGGCCGCCGCGAGATCCGCGAGCACCGCCGCATCGGTGAGCTGCGTGCTCTGCCCCCGCCGGTGGAGCGGCACGCCGTCCAGCCGGTAGACCCCGCCGGACGTCTCCTCGAGCGGCGCGGTCACGACCGCCACGCGCGCGCCCTCGGCCCGCTCGGCCGCCGGGCCGATGACGATGCTGGGGATCTCGCCGAGGCGCTGGCGCTCCGCGGCGCTCAGGTGCCGGCCGGGATCGGCGCCGACGAGCAGGACGGCATCGGCCCCGCCACGCGCGAGCAGCGCAGCCCCCGTGTACTCGCCCGGGCCGTATCGCGGGTACCCGCGGCCGAAGTGGACGGCGCAGGGGAAGCCCGTCTGCCACGTCAGCACGGCCTCCGCCCCCACCGGGTTGCCGGGCATGCGGATGCCGATCAGCCGGACGCGCGCCCGCTCGTTCGCGTCCTCCACCAGCGCGCCGAGCGCGAGCCCGCGCAGCGGGTCGCGCCGCCCCGGCGGCGGGTCGGCATCGTGGACGATGACGCCGTAGCGGCAGGAGACGAGGCGCCGGGCGAGCGGCCGGAGGCGGTCGGGCGAAAGGCCCAGGGATTCGAGGCGCTCCGCGTCAACGCGCCGCCCCCGGACCATCGTGCGCAGCGCCCAGAGCGCCTCGAACTCCGCGGCGGCCGGGATCGCGATCCGCTCGTCTGCCTCGTCCGGGCCGCGGGCGTCGCCGACGTCGATGGCGACGCGCGCGCGCGCGGGCGAGTCGGGCGCGCGCGCGACGTAGCGGTCCCGGAAGCCGGCCTGGCGCGCGTCCGGGTCGATGCCCCAGAACACGACCAGGTCCGCGCGCGCGCGGACCTCGCCCAGCGTCGCCGTGAGCGTGCCGATCCGCTGGAACGCCAGCAGCGACGCCTCGTGCCCGGCCGACGCGGCGGTGTCCACCGCGCCGCCCGCGAGGTCGGCGATCTCGACCGCGAGCCGCTGCGCCTCGACCGTCGCCTCGACCAGCCCGTAGACGAGCGGGAGGCGGGCGCCGACGAGCACGTCCGCGGCCGCGCTGACGGCCTCCGCCAGCGCCACTCGCCTGCCGCCCACCTGCGCGAGCGGCGCGGCCATCGTCCGGGCCATCACGACGCCTCGCTCATCAGGGTTTCCTCCACGGCGCGCGCGGCCGCCACGAGGCCGGCGTAGCAGACCTGCGCATCCGCCGCCCGCGCGAAGACCGTGCACACGGGCCTGCCGCGCCGGATCCGCTCGCCCGGGAACGGCACGTCGCGCACATCGTCGCGCGTCAGCCAGGGGCGCGTGTCCGCCACGACCACGTCCCGCCGCGCGAAGACGATGGCCTTGCCGTACGCGCCCGGCGCCCGTGCGGGCGGCGCCGGCAGCTCGCCGGCGAGGGCAGCGACGTGCGCCTCGAAGATGGACAGGCCCGATGCGCGCTCAATGAGCTCCATGGACGCGGTGTACCGGGGATTCACCTCGAGGACGTACAGCGCGCCGTCGCGGACGATGAAGTCCACGCCGTTCACGCCCCGCAGGCCGAAGGCGGCGGTGACGGTCTCGGCGATCGCGGCGGCCTGCTCGGCGACGGAGCCCGGGTCGGCATCGCGCGCGTCGAACGGGAAGATGCTCCCCGCGTAGCGGCAGCCGTTCGCGCCGAAGACGGCGTCGCCGATCAGTTGGCGGGAGATGCCGAGGACGACGGCGCGGCGGCCGTCCGCGGCGAACGCGATCGAGCCGGGCGTCCCCTCCAGCCGTTCCTGCACGATCATGCGGGGCCCCAACGGCAGCCCCGGCCGCCAGGGGCCGACCCCGCTCCCGCCGCCGCCGCGGATCGGCTTGCGCAGCCACGCGCGCCCCGGGTCCGCGCGCCCGGCCTCCGCGGCGGTGAGTGTGAGCGGCAAGCGACCGCCGCACGCGCGCAGCGCCGCGGCGAGCGCGAAGGGGTCGCGGACGCGCGCGAGCACCACCGGCTCGTTGCCCAGCAGGCGCCGCCCGGCGGCCAGACGCCGGACCGCGGCGGGGTGGTTCTCCAGGTTCGCGACGTACGCCGCCGCGCCGGGCAGGCCGCGGGCGAGCGCGACAGCGGCGGCCGCGCCGTACTCGCGGCCCAGGTCGCGCCCCAGCGCGAGGTTCTCGACCATCGCCTTCTGGTCCAGGTCGCCGAAGGCATCCACGGTGCGGCACCGGTAGCCGGCCCGGACCGCGGATTCCGCGAGCGCGCGGGTCGAGACGCCGACGATCACGACCGCGTCGGACCGACCCGGCCGCGCCGCACGCTCAGAGCCCCGCCGCCAGATCGTAGATCGCTTCGGAGTCGAGGATCAGGTCGTTGCGCTCGAACGCCCGCGCGATGCAGGCCTTGTGGAGCTTCATCTTGAGGCGGCCGATCCCGAGCGCGCCGAAGGCGAGGACGCCGTCACGCTCGACGCCATCGTCGGCCGAGTCAACGCCCTCGATGCCGAGCGGCGGCACGGCGTTCACATCGGCGGCGACGCGGAGCCCCGGCCGCCCCGCCCAGGCCTGCCTTGGCAGGAGCTGCACGCCGACCGGCCCGCAGGCGAGCACGACCTCCGCACCCTCGAGCGCGGCCGCCACCTCCTCGGGCCCGGCGATGGCCAGCGCATCCACGGACTCACGGAACCGCTCCCGGATCTGTGCCGCGGCCGATTGGGCGCGGCCCGGCAGGCGCGACGTGATCGCGACCTTCGCGCCCAGGCGAGCCAGGAGCCCCGCGACCCGCGTGCCGACCGGTCCCGTGCCGGCGAGCACGACGGCCCGCCTGCCTTCCACCGTGCCGCCGATGGCGCGGACGACCTTGAGCACGGCGGCGGCCGCCGTCGTGTTCGAGCCGTTCGGGTCGAACACGACGGAGACGCGGAACGGGCCGAAGAAGGTGCGCTGGACCTCCTCCAGCAGCCGCTCCGCGCGCGCGACCTCGGCGCCGCCGATGAAGATCGCCGTGTTGTGGAGGTCGGCCGGGCCGCGCGTGAAGATGGCGCCGTGGACCAGCGCCCGCACGTCGTCTTCCAGCACGCCGCCGTAGCTCAGCACCGCGTCCGCGCCCGCGTCGTAACCCACGATGCGGTCGAACGCGCTGGCGTGGCGGTCCGCGTCCAGCTGGAGCAGCAGCTTCTTCACCCCGCCTCCTCACTGCCGGACGGGGACGGGAGCGACCCGGAGGCCGCCCCCGTCCACCGTACGTGGTCGGGCCGTGGGGCCTCCGCCCGGCCTCACGCCGGGACGAGCTCCTCCGCGCCCGCCGCGAAGGGATGCCGTGCCGAGGCCCTGCGGTTCACCACCTCGTCCGCGGCCGGCGCGCCGCGCAGCGCCCGCGCGATCGCCTCCTTCGTGGCCTTGTAGTTGTACTCGAAGATCTTGCGGTCGTCCTCCGCCTCCCAGTGGATGAAGACGGCCACGAGCACGCAGAGGTCGTTCACCTGGTCCCGCGGAATGACGCCCTCGGCCACCGAGTCGACCACCGCACGCGCCACCGCCGCCTGCGCGGGCCCGAACATCTGCACGGCCTGCTTGGCCCCCTTGATGGTGACCTTGTTGAACATCACGGTGTCCGGCTTCGCGGGCAGGTTCGGCTCGAGCACCGCGAGGCAGGTGGTGTGGCCGGCCCTCTGGCCAGCCAGTGCGTTGGCGAACGCCTGGCCAGCGGGGCCGTCCTTCGGTCCGATGATCAGGTCGATGTGAGCGACCTCGTTGCCCTCTCCCACGAGGGCCTCACCGACTGCAAACGGACGGATGGCCATGATCGCCTCCTCGGTGGAGGTTCTGGGAGAAATTCTGCCGGACGGTCGGCAGGAGAGAAGCCGGCGCGAACGCCGGACACGGGGCAGGCCCGCGTCCGGCGACCACGACTCTTGACCGATGCCTTTGGCGGTACCCTAGTGCGGGCACGCCGAGCTTGTCAAGATGCAGACCTTGACAGCGCGGCGGCTCCCGGCCCAAGTTAGGCCAAAACCTCGCATGCGCACCGGGGCGGCTCTCGCGGGCCGCCCCTCCGAGTCGGCTGTCGTCGAGGACCGCCGACTCGCCCCACACGAGTTCACTGCCGGTCGGTGGACCGGCATCCCGATACGCGGCCGCGTGGACGACCGCGCAGATCCCCGCTCGCGGGGATGCGGTTGGGCACTGAGTGCCGTGCTCGATCCGCCACACGCCGTTCGGACTGCGTCCTCGCCGGGGCCCGTCGCGTCTCTGCGCCTACGCGCGGCCGCGAGGCGTGGCCGTCCCATCGGCCGGGCCTCCCGGCCGCACGCCGGCGCCGCCCTTCGGCGGGCGCCGGCGTGCGGCCACACCTGAGCAGGAGGAGCTGGCATGTTCACATGCGTTGGCTGGCCGCGCGATGGCCCTTTGCTCGCGCGGTCAGGCACACCCGATGGCTTCACGTGGCCTTCACCATCTTCCGATGCAGAAAGGGAGCGACCCATGCGCCGGATGATCTCGGGGGGGCTGATGGTGACCGGGCTGTTGCTCGTGGCCGGTCCGGCCACCGCCCAGGACCTCGTCACACTCCAGAAGGACCCCAACCAATGGGTGCTGCCAGGGAAGAACTACCAGGGCACCCGCTACAGCGAGCTGAACCAGATCACGACGCAGAACGTGCGCAACCTGAAGGTGGCGTGGACGTTCTCGACCGGCACGCTGAACGGCCTCGAGGGCTCGCCGCTCGTGATCAACAACACGATGTACTTCGTGACCTCGTTCCCGAACATCGTGTACGCGCTGGACCTGACGCAGCCAGGCGCGCCGATCAAGTGGATGTACAAGCCCAACCAGGACCCGACGGTCCAGGGCGTGGCGTGCTGTGACGTCGTCAACCGCGGCGTCGCCTACGCCGACGGCAAGATCTTCTTCAACCAGCTCGACGCCACGACGGTCGCGCTCGACGCCGAGACGGGCCGGGTCATCTGGCAGGTCAAGCAGGGAGACCCGAAGAAGGGCGAGACCATCACGGCGGCGCCGCTCGTGATCCGCGACAAGGTGATCACGGGGATCAGCGGCGGCGAGTTCGGCGTGCGCGGGTTCGTGACCGCGAACGACATCAACACCGGCCGGCAGATCTGGCGCGTGTACAGCACGGGCCCGGACAGCGAGGTCGGCATCGGCCCGAACTTCAAGCCGTTCTACGACGACCACAAGGGCAAGGACCTCGGCGTGACCACGTGGAACGGCGACCAGTGGAAGCGGGGCGGCGGCACGACGTGGGGCTGGTACACGTACGACCCCGAGCTGGACCTCTTCTACTACGGCACGGGCAACCCCGGCACCTGGAACCCGGATCAGCGGCCGGGCGACAACAAGTGGTCGATGACGATCTGGGCGCGCGATCCCGATACGGGTGAGGCGCGCTGGGCCTACCAGATGACGCCGCACGATGCGTGGGACTACGACGGCGTCAACGAGAACATCCTGGTCGACCAGGAGATCAACGGCCGGATGCGCAAGACCCTGGTCCACTTCGACCGCAACGGCTTCGCCTACACGCTGGACCGGGAGACGGGCGAGGTCCTGGTGGCCGAGCCGTACGGGCCGGTCAACTGGGCGAAGGGGATTGACAAGAAGACCGGCCGGCCGATCGAGAACCCGGAGAAGCGGACGAAGCAAGGGGTCAACACGACCAACATCTGCCCGTCCGCGATGGGCTTCAAGGACCAGCAGCCCGCCGCCTACTCGCCGCGGACCAAGCTCTTCTACGTCCCGACCAACAACCTCTGCATGGACTACGAGGGCGTCGAGGTCAATTACACCGCGGGCGTGCCCTACGTGGGGGCGATCGTGAAGACGTACCCGGGCCCGGGCGGGCATCGCGGGGCGTTCATCGCCTGGGACGCGACGACGGGCAAGAAGGTCTGGGAGAACCGGGAGAAGTGGTCGGCCTGGGGCGGCGCCCTGGTCACGGCCGGCGACGTGGTGTTCTACGGGACGATGGACGGCTGGTTCAAGGCGCTCGACGCCAAGACGGGCCGGGAGCTGTGGAAGTTCCGCACGGGCTCGGGCATCATCGGCGCGCCCATGACGTACGTCGGCCCGGACGGCAAGCAGTACATCGCCATCCTCTCCGGCGTCGGCGGCTGGGCAGGGGCCACGGTCTCGCAGGACCTGTCCCTGGACGATCCGACGGCGGCGCTCGGCGCGGTCAACGCGTTCGGGCCGCTCAAGGCGGAGATCCCGAGGGGCGGGATGCTCTTCGTCTTCTCCCTGTAGCACGGCGCCGCCTCCGGCGCGGGGCAGCCGCCTCGCGCCGGGGGCGGCTGCGCCCACTGGAGTTCCGCAGCACGTCCATCGCGCGGGCATGCCGCAGCGAAGTCCACCGCCACGATCCGCGGACAGGGAGCGGCACCCGCGCGGGACCACGGGATGGAGTTCGATGGCAGTTCAACCGAGACATCGACGACTGCGCACGCTGCGGTCCGCCGCGCTGCTGCCGGCGATCGCGGCGCTGCTCGTGGCAGGGGATGCGCGCGGCCAGGGGACCCGAGAGCTCCGGGTGTGCGCGGATCCGAACAACCTCCCCTACTCGAACGAGCGTCAGGAGGGGTTCGAGAACAAGATCGCGGAGCTGATCGCACGGGAGCTCGGTGCGACGCTCAGCTACACGTGGTGGCCGCAGCGCCGGGGATTCATCCGCAATACGCTGCGCGAGCACAAGTGCGACCTAGTGATGGGCGTGCCGACGAGCTTCGAGCTCGTGCTCGCGACCCGGCCCTACTATCGCTCCACCTACGTGTTCGTCTACCGGAAGGACCGCGGCTACCAGATCCGCTCGTTCGACGATCCGATCCTCCGCGAGCTGAAGATCGGCGTCCACGTCATCGGGGACGACTACAACAACAGCCCGCCGGCGCACGCGCTCGGGAGTCGGCACATCGTCAGCAACGTCGTCGGCTACAGCGTCTACGGCAATTACGCGGAGCCGAACCCGCCGGCCCGCCTGATCGAGGCGGTGGCGCAGGGCGAGGTGGACCTGGCGATCGCGTGGGGGCCGATCGCGGGCTACTTCGCGCAGAAGCAACCGGTCCCGCTCGAGCTCGTGCCGGTCTCGCCCAGCATCGACCTGCCGTTCCTCCCGTTCGTCTACGACATCTCGCTCGGCGTGCGGCGGGAAGACGAGGCGTTCAAGGAGGAGCTGGACGCGATCCTGGTGCGCAAACGGGCGGAGATCCGCCAGATCCTGGAATCGTACGGCGTCCCGCTCGTGGGAGTCGCGCGAGCGCAGACGTCCTCTGTGATAAACGAAGGAGAACGAAGGTCATGAGGATTACGGCCTGGGCGGCGGCGGTGGTCGCCGTCGTGGCGCTCGGCATCGCGGCGCGCCCCGCCGCGGCGCAGCAGAGCGGCGAAGAGAAGGAGGCGGCGAGCCAGCCGGCGGAGGCGAAGAAGAACCCGTTCACCGGCCAACCCGAAGCCATCCAAGAGGGGCGGAAGCTCTTTCTCAAGTACAACTGTTACGGCTGCCACGGCACGATGGGCGGCGGCGGGATGGGCCCGAGCTTGATCGACGCCGAATGGCGTTACGGTGGGGAGGATGCCAAGGTCTTCGAGACGATCCGGGGCGGCCGGCCCAACGGCATGCCCGCGTTCGCGACGCTGACGGACGAGGAGACGTGGCGGATCATTGCCTACATCCGTTCCCTCTACAAGGGCGACCCCTCCAAAGTGGTGTGGTAGGCGGCACCGGCGGGCGGCAGGCGCCGGCGTCACGCGCGTGGACACGGCGTGAGGTCCTGGGAGCCGTCGTCGCGGCGGGCAGCCTGGCGGCTCTGGGCAGGCCGGCGGAGCTCCTTGCGGCCGGCGAACAGGACCTGCGTGTCGGCCTCGTCGTGCCCGGGGGCGCGGCGAGCGAGGCCATGGAGCGGGGCGCGACGCTCGGCGCCGAGGAGGCGGCCCGGACGGCGGGGCTGCTCGGGCGGACGTTCGAGCTGGTGGCCGTCCGGGCGGCTGATCGGGAAGGGGTCGAGGACGCGGTCCGGCGCCTGGTCGCCGAGCGGGGCGTGTACGCGATCATCGGCGGAGCCGACGAGGGGTCGTTCGCCGCGCTGAGCGATGCAGCGGAGCGCGACGGGGTCCTCTTCCTCAACGCCGGGTGCGCCGACCCGGTGGCGCGCGACGAGCACTGCCGCCGGCACACGCTGCACATCGCGGCGAGCACGGCAATGTACGTGGATGCCGTGGCGCAATGGCTGGCGGGCGAGGCGGGGCTCCGGCGGTGGTGCTTCGTCAGCCCGGACACGCCTTCCGGTAACGCGGTATACCGGCGGGCGCGGCGCGCGCTCGAAGCACAGGGGGGCGAGGCGGTGGGCCGCATCGAGGTGGGTGCCGGGACGGACGACTTCGGCTCTCTGCTGCGCGACATCGAGCGGAAGGGCGCGGATCTGGCCTTCGTGGACCTGGCCGGCGAGGAGCGTCGGCGGTTCCTCGAGCACTACAGTGCCGCCGCGCCGGGTTTCGAGGTGACCGGCCCCGCCGGGGTGCCGGGGGAGCCCGGAGACGGCGCGTCTCGGCCGCGGGTCGGCACCTGGCCCACGCTGTGGCATCACACGCTCAGCCGGTACGGCGCGACCCAGTTGAACGAGCGGTTCCGGACCCGGTTCGGGCTGCCGATGGACGCGCTCGGCTGGGCAGGCTGGTTCGCGGTGAAGGTCGCCTGGGAGGCGGTGAACCGGGCCTCGACGACCAGCGGATCGGAGCTCGTGCGGTTCCTGGAGAGCGAGCGCGCCGCGTTCGACGGCCACAAGGGTCGGCCGCTGTCGTTCCGGCCGTGGGATCACCAGCTCCGTCAGCCGGTCTACCTGGTGAAGCCGGCCGCAGGCCCGGGCGGCGGAGAGTGGGAGGTCGTGGCCGAGCTACCGCGCGCCGTGCGCGGCCAGGAGGCCACCTCTCAGGAGCTGCTCGATCGGCTGGGAGACGGCGAGGCGGAGAGCCGCTGCCGGCTCGCACCGCTCTCCTGATCATGGGCGATCCGGCTGAATCCACTCGGAAAGAGGCAGGTCGTTCGATGAAGGGTTCACGCAACTGGCGTCTCTGGATCGGCGTCGCGCTCGCCGGAGCGCTGCAGCTACCGGCGGGCGCGCGAGCGCAGGATGCACCGCTCGCCTACGTGTCCAACGAGAGGAGCGGGACCATCACGATCATCAACACGGCGACGGACGAGGTCGTCGGAACGATCGAGGTCGGCCCGGGCCCGCGCGGCATCCAGGTCAGCCCGGACGGCAAGCGGGTCTACGTCGCGCTGAGCGACCTCGCCCGCAACGTCGAGACCGATGCCGACGCGATCGCCGAGATCGACGTCGCGAGCGGGAAGATCACCCGGCGGCTCCCTGCGGGGACGGATCCCGAGCAGTTCGCGGTGAGCCCGGACGGGCTGAAGCTGTTCGCGTCGAACGAGGATGCCGGGACGGCCTCCATCATCGCGCTGGACACCGAGCAGGTGATCGCCACGCTCACGGTGGGGATCGAGCCCGAGGGGGTCGCGATCAGTCCCGATGGCCGCTGGGTCTATGTCACGGCGGAGACGAGCAACACCGTCTCGGTGATCGACACGCACAACAATCGGGTGGCGGCCAGCTTCCTGGTCGACGTGCGGCCGCGGGCGGCCACGTTCTCGCCGGATGGCAAGCGCGCGTACGTGACCTCGGAGATCAGCGGGACGGTCTCGGTGGTGGATACGGAGACGCATCAGGTCATCGAGACCATTGTGCTGGGCGACGGCGAGGCGAAGCCGGTGGGCGTGGTGGTCTCACCGGACGGCAAACGGGTTTACGTCGCGAACGGCCACGCGAACAGCGTGTCGGTCATCGATGCGGACACGAACCGGGTCATCGCCACGATCCCGGTCGGGAGGCGCCCCTGGGGTCTCGCCATCACGCCCGACGGCAAGAAGCTGTACACGGCGAACGGCGTCTCCAACGACGTGTCGGTGATCGACACGGCGACGAACGAGGTCATCGCCACCGTGAAGGTCGAGGGCGAGGGCCCGTGGGGCATCGCGATCGCGGATCCGTCGTCCGGCGGCTGACCTGCCGGACGCGCTGACCACGGCCCCGCGGGCCGGCGTCAGATCAGAGGGATGCGCGGGTAGCGCCGGACGAGCCAGCCATCGACCCCCCACACCCTTCCCGCCCTGGCGCCCAGGAACGCGAGCATGCACGCCATCAGGAGCGCGTGGAAGCCCTGCTGGCACATGCCGGTCCAGTAGCTCGCCATGAAGTAGTTGGCCATCAGGAAGAAGCCGATGATGGACGCGTAGCCGGTGAGCAGCCCGAACGCGAGGCCGATTCCCACCGCCGTCTCCCCGAACGCCGTCAGGTAAGCGAACACCCCTGCGTTGGGCACGGCCACATCGAGCAGGAACTGCCGGTATGGCTCGATGGGGTTCTGGCTCGCGTACTCCAGCAGCCGCCGCGGCAGGAAGTTCACCCACCGGTCCGACGCCCGGGGCAAGGGAATGAATCCGGCGAAGGCGAACCAGCTCATTTTCGTCACGATTCCCTTGAGGAACCAGAGGCCGACCGTGATCCTGAGGAAGGCCAGCCAGCGGCCAGGGAACCGAGGAGCGTGACGGGACGAGGCATCCCCCGTGGTCCGGGGCGGCGCGGCTTCGATCGCGTGTGTGCTCATGCGCGTTCGTCGGTCGGAGTGGCGGTCGGGACAATGAGAGGCGTGCGGCCAGCCCGCTCGATCCGGACGATGGCATCTCGCGGCTGGACCGACTCTCATACGCCGCGAACGGCAACGAAGGTCCAGCGCGCGACGACGAGCGGCGGCTCGCTCGCGTCAGTGGATGGCCTCTTCGGACTCGAGGGCGCCACCGCCGCGCCGCCAGGGCGGCGTCCCCACGATGCATCCACGGTTACGCCCCGCACGTTTCCACGGTCACACCGATGGCCGGCTCCGTCCCGCGCTCAACGGTGCGCCGCGTCCAGCAGTTCCTTCCACAGCGGATAGGGCACGACCAGCGGCGTGCCGCCATTGCGCGCGTGCAGCAGCCCGATCAGGGTGAACACGACCTCGGGCTCGCCGTTGCCCGGGCGCAATCCGACGGCGAAGACCGGGCTGCCGCTCTGCCCCGGTTGCAGGGGCAGGTCCACGGCGTAATCGTGGTGCGGGATCCCGAGCTCGTGGTAGTAATCGACCGCCGTGAGCTCGCCGCGACCGGTGACCCGGTGCTCGCCGATGGGGAATCCCGCGGTCATGACCGGCGTCCCGGCCGCGATGGCCCCGTCCTCGAAGCCGATCACGCCCGCGAAGACCGTGAGCGGCCTCCGCGCGCCGACCGTCTTCAGGAGCGCCGCGTCGCCGGCGGCGTCCCGGCCGATCTCGACCAGCAGGATGTCATCCGCTTCGTAGTCGTCTTCGGAGCTGTCGACGAGGTAGGATGCCTCGCGCAAGCGCGGGGCGCTGCGGTGGTTGTCCTTGCGCTCCCGCAGGAACCGCCCCTCGATCTCGAAATAGTTGCTGGGGTCCGCGACGTGATGGTTGGTGAGGATGATGTATTCGGTGCGGCCGTTCTCGCGGATGGAGTCGATCACGATTCCGGTCCCGTGCAGCGCGACCGGGGCCTTGAACGTGGCCATGCGGCCGGTGTGCGGGTCGAGGCCGGAGAACTCCCGCTGGATCAGCGTCCGAATGCAGACGACGCTCGCCGCGACCTGTGGGAACTGCCGGGCGATCAGCCGGTCCAGCTCCCCATTGTCCGCCGGCTTCTGACCGTTCAGGATTCGAGCGGGAAACGGGAGGCCGGCCAGGGCCGAGATCACGAGCAGCGTCGTTCTCACGAACATTCCTCCGCGAGGGCTCACGCCGGCTCCCGAACCGGCGAATCCGCCGTACGTGATATACAGGCGCGGGCAAGGGATGTGCCACCCACCGGCGTGGCGGAGAACGGAGCGCGCAGAGGATGTGGAGCTCTGCACGTCGTACCCGGTGCGGAGACCCGCGCCACCGCTACACCTCGGACATGCGGACCGGCTGTGCGCCGTGACGCCGGTGCTCACGCCTCACGGACGCTCACAGCCGCGGATCCACCGGCTCGCTCTCGAGCGCGAGCACGGCGAACACGCACTCGTGGACGCGGCGCAGCGGCTCGCCGCGGACAAACCGCTCGAGCGCCTCGATGCCGAGCGCGAACTCGCGCAGCGCGAGCGAGCGCTTGTGGCCCAGGCCGCGCGCGCGGAGCCGCTCGAGGTTCTCCGGCAGCGTGTACTCCGGGCCGTAGATGATGCGCAGGTACTCGCGCCCGCGCACCTTGAGCGCGGGCTGGACGAGGCCGCGCCGGCCACGCGCGACGAAGTCGAACGGCTTGACCACCATCCCCTCGCCGCCGCGCTCGGTCAGCTCCTCCCACCAGCGGACTGCGTCGCGTACGCTCTCCGGGTCGGTCACGTCGACCACTCGGTAGGGCGTCGCGAGCAGCAGCTCCGGGTCGGCCGCGCAGATGCCGGCGAGCGTCTCCATGTGCCAGCGATGGTCCCGGCTCGCGTGGACCGCGCCTTCGCTCGCGAGAAGGTGGAACGGCGCGAGCTTCAGGTCCGCGACGGATGCGACGTCCCAGCAGTAGCGGCGGTACGCGTCGACGTAGCGGTCCAGCATCTCTGCGCGGCCGCGGAAGCGGGCGAGCAGGTCTTCCGCCTGCCCGCGTGCCCTCGTCTGCTCGAGGGCCGACACGGCCTCGGCGAGCGCCGCGCGGCCGGCCGCGCCGACCGCCGCGTACTGCCGGCGCAGCAACTCCTGCGCCTTGGCGGACCAGGGCATCAGCTCCGCGTCCAGGCAGACCCAGTCGCTGGCGAGCTCGTCCCAGATGCCCGCCTCGCCGATGGCCGCCTGCACGCGCGCGAGGAACTCCGCCTCGAGCGCGGTGTCGGCGAAGAAGCGCCGGCCCGTGCGCGTGTAGACGATGCCGATGCCCTCGTCCTCGACGCCGAACGTGCGCCGCGCGGCGGCCTCGTCACGGCAGACGATGACGACGGCGCGCGAGCCCATGTGCTTCTCCTCGCACACGACGCGCGGCACGCCCTCGTGCCGGTAGTAAGCGCACGCCTCGGCCGGGTGCTCGAGCAGCGCGGGCTCGCGCGACGTCTCCGGCGGCGACATCGTGGGCGGCAGGTACACCAGCCACTTCGGGTTCGCGGCGAATCGGCTCATCACCTCGAGCGCCGCGGCCGCGTTCTCCTCGCGCACGGTCACGTTGCCGTGAAGCCGGGTCGCGATGATGCGCTTGCCGATCACGTCCTCGATGTCCAGCACGTCATCGAGCCGCTGCTGCTCGGAGAGCCGCGGCGCGACCAGCTCGTCGGGCAGGAACGGCCGCACCGGCTCCGAGTACACCGCGGCGGCCGCGACGCTCACCAGCTCGCGCTCGGGATAGCGCAGCGCGGTCAGCCGGCCGCCGAACACGCAGCCCGTGTCGCTGTTGATCGTGTTGTTGAGCCACTCCGGCTCGGGCACGGGCGTGTGGCCGTAGACGACGGTCGTTCGGCCGCGGTACTCGGCTGCCCAGTTGTAGCGTACGGACAGCCCGAACTCATCCGACTCGCCCGTGGTCTCGCCGTACAGAGCGAACTCGCGCACGCGCCGGGAGGCGCGGCCCTGGTAGCGCTCCTTCATGCCCGCGTGCGCGACGACGAGCTTGCCGCCGTCCAGCACGTAATGGCTGACCAGGCCGTCGAGGAACGCGGCAGCCCGGTCGCGGAATTCCGCGGGCTCGCGCTCGAGCTGCTCGAGCGACTGCGCGAGCCCGTGCTTGACCTGCACGTTCCGGCCGGCGAGCGCCCTGACCAGCTTCACGTCGTGGTTGCCGGGCACGCACAGTGCGGTCCCGGCCTCGACCATGCCCATGACCAGCCGCAGCACGCCTGGCGTGTCGGGCCCGC
>DASVDH010000009.1:0-77762 GCA_036381195.1 Longimicrobiales bacterium
CCTGCTCGAGAGCGAGCTGGCCAGCGTTGATCGTGTCGTCCCTGTCCTCCGCCTCCGCGCGGCGGAACGCGTCCAGCTCCCCCCGGAGCACGTCCCCAAAGCCGAAGCACGTCCCGCACGGCAGGCCCGTCGCCTCATCCGCGCCCTCGACGCAGCCCGCCGGGCACTCGACGAAGTCGAGCGGGTTCGGCGGATCCGGCATGAAGAAGGAGGTCGTCGTCGTCGTGGTCGTCTTCTTCTTCGACTTCTTCCCGCGCTTCCAGCGGCCCCCGAAGCGACGGCCCCAGTGGTCCGGCTCGAGGTCCACGAGCACGTCCCAGACGCGGTGGTAGACCTTCTCCCGGTTCCAGCCCTGCCGCCGGCCGACCGCCGACTTGAAGTTGCCGTAGTCGATCTTCACCGCGAGGTCCATCAGGGCTGTCGCCCACTCCTCGCGGGTCAGCTCGATCCGGTACGGGTAGTCCGCGCGCTTGTCGCGGTAGACCCGCCGCTTGATGTTCGCGTCCGGCAGCTGGCGCTCAAGCCGGTTCAGGTCAGCGCGGACCCGCGCCCGGACGAGGATGATGTCCGGCTTCTTCCAGTGCGCGACCGCCGAGTAAAACCCTTGAGTCGTAACGAGCCACATGCTAGTTCATCTCCAGCCGGAACTCGGCGACCGGCGCGGCGGCGAACTCGCCCTCCGGCGCGTCCGGCGGCGTGATATCCGCCGCGAGCATCGCCTTGACACGCCCGTGGGCGGTCCGCGAGCGGCGGAGGAGGATGTTGCAGACGGCGGGCATGCCGTCGATGTAGAGGATGCTCCGGTTCGGGCCGGCCTGCGGCACCTTCCGGACCTCGGGCTTGATGGGGTTCATGCTAGCGGCCTCCTTTGCGAGGGCGGTAGGGGGGTAACGTCGAGAGAGAGTCTACCAGACGGGTACGCGGCTTACCGCTCGTCCGGGGCGGGTAGCTCCCCGGCGGAAATGCCGAGGTCCCCCGGCTCAAGGCCGAGCTGGTGCGCCTTGGCCACGACCATCGCCTCGATGTCGGCGCGAGCCTTCTGGACGACGTTCTCCGCGTGCTCGTTGAGGGACTTCGCCGCGAAAGTCACGTTCGAGGGCATGTTCTCGATCGCGTACTGGAGCGTCCGGAGGTTCGCCGCCGTCTTCTTCTCCCTGTACGCCGCGAACGCCTTGGCGACCTCCTCCGTCGCCTCCTCGGCCACGGAGCGGACCTCCGCCATGGACTCCTGGAGTCGCGGCTCGTACGGAACGCCCGGCATCTCCTCGCCCTCCCGCCGGCGGAGCGTGCAGGGCACGCCGTCCCCGACGTTCATCGAGGAGACGAAGGAGGCCCACTGCGCCTCGCTCATCTCGACCTCGACGATCCCGGCGCGGCCCGTCGTTCCGTGCCAGTCCCGGTGCAGGTCCCGCTGACGAACCGCCTGCGAGAGTCGGATCCGAACCGTGTTGCCGTGACGGATATCTGAGTCGAAGAGCACCGCTCCGGGGAGTCCGTTCTGGACGCGGTACGCGCCGATCAGGCCCCAGGCGGGGTGCGTCTCGTAGCCGTGCTCGTCAAAGGTTGGCTGCTCGTTCGTGCGTGCCATGGGTCCTCAGTCCTTCGGGGTAGCGTCGTCGTCCGTCAGTGCGTCCCGGAGGTCGTCGTCGATCCAGAAGCCGACGTATCCGGGGATGACGCCGAGCCGGTCCGCGACCATCTCCACGGCGTCCTGGAAGGAGCGCGGCGCGTCCTCGTTACGGACGAGGAGCGCGACCTCAAGCTCGATGATGTTCGCGAGGTCCATGACCTAGACCTCCTCCGTCGCGAGGACGGTACCCATGTGATCGACGGTATGGATCCGGCGGCTCGTGACAAAGTCGCGGTAGCGGGCCTGGGCGCTCGCCGCCTCGTCGGCGGCAGGCTGCCGGACGACCCCGCAGAAGATGAACGCCGGACGGACCTTCCCGCCGCGCGGCCGGCGGGCGAACCGCAGCTCAACGACGTAGCCCTTCTTCGTGCTGCTGTTCCGGATGCGCGCCCGGTGCTCGGGCTTGAGGGTGATCGGGTCAGACATGCGAGCGGCCTCCTAGAGGGCGGTCGGGATAACGTTTCCGCAGCGTAGCGCATTCCTCGAGGAAGTGGAAGGGCGGGCCATATTTCAGGCCCGCCCTCCGTCCCCCTGCGAGCTGTAGCGGACGCTACCCGGCCAGCTCGCCCTCCGGAGCGTCGGCGACGATGACGCGAACCGCCGTCGCCGGGACGTAGCGCCCCTCGACGAGGTAGCCCGCCCCGTACTCCTCCGCGTCCTCGATCGCGCGCTTGACCTCGCTCGCCGGGATCGGCTCGTCCGGCGCGACGACCGACCGTCCCGTCAGCCGGCGGATCAGCCCGTTGAACAGCTCGCGGACCATGCTCTCCGGCACCTCGAAGATGCCGACGGCCTCCGACTCCGGCTCCTCCCCCGCCTCCTCGCCTCGCGCCGCGTCACCGGCGCGAGCGCCGTCCGCGATCGCGTCCGCCATCGGCCGCGCCTCCTCGCGCGACGACATGGACGCGGGCCACGTCACCAGGCCGGACCCCGGCGCGAACTCGCGCAGGCCGTCCGAGGTCAGGACCGCGATCGCGTGCTCCGCGATCCGCTCCGGGCGCGCGATGCCCTCACGGGCGACCGCCGTCGCCGCCGCCTCCAACGGCGACGTGACCCCCCGCTCCGCGACCGCCTCGAGGATCCGGCGCGCCGTCTCGAGCCGGCGCGTCTGCGACGCCCCGCGCTCCTCCCAGCCGACCTGCGCCTCACCCGCCTGGAGCTGGCGCTCGAGGATCCCCCGCGCCAGCGCGCTCGCCGAGATGCCCTGCTGCTGCGTAGCTGCCTCCATGACAGCCTCCTCTCTGCGGCCTCTCGCCGCGTTGACCTGCAAGTCGTTGCCGTCATGGCGGTAGTGACCGCCGCTGCCCTCGAAGTCGTCCGCGACGCGGAGGCCGAAGCGCTCCGCGACTTCCGCGTACCAGCGGAGGTCCCGCGTCATCGCCAGACCTCGTCGACCGCCGCGCCGAGCTGGTCGAGGCCCTCGCAGAGCCACGCCAGCCGCTCGGCCCAGATCATCGCCGCGAACTCCTCGCGGACCCGGATCACGGGCGGTAGTCCTTGCCCTCGATGCGCCGCCAGTCGTCGATCCGGTGGAAGACGGCCCGCGCCTCCCCGGTCCGCCGGTGGTCCGCGCCGAGGTGATCGAACACGGCGTTCAGCGCCGCCTCCGCCTCCTCGAGCATCGCGTCCCGGACGAGCGCCGGATCCTCCGTCCAGGCCACGTCGAAGTCACGCCCGTCCGCCTGCTCCGTCATGCGGAGCGCGATGACGAACCGCCCGGCGAGGTAGACGACCGCGCCGGCCGAGAGAAGGTCATCGCCCTCCGGCGCGCCCGCCTCGATATCCGTCCCCGGCCAGTCCTGGCCGATCTGCATCAGGATCATGTCCCGGACCTCGAGGAAGCACTCCCGGCAGCCCTTGACGTACTCCTCGTGGCGCTCCGCGTGCGTCACGCGATCACGTCCTTAGCGCGCCGCACGACCCCGCCGTGGAACGCATCGAGGAACTGCTGGCGCTCCCGCCCGGTCAGCTCCCGCTCCTTCGCGCCGGAGACGACCGCCTTGAGCCGGACCTCCTCCGGCAAGCCGGTCCGCGCGACAACGGACGCGAGCGCCCACGCGGCGTCGGCGAGCGTCTGGTAGCCCGCCGTGTTCGTCGCCCCGTCGAGGATCATCCGGAAGCCCTCCGGGTGCGCCTGGACGACGCGCGGCTTCTCCTGCGTCCCCGCGCGCATGTGCTCAGCCGCGACCTCGTTGCCGTCCGGGTCGATCCGCTTGAACTCCATCTCCACGTCCCCGGAGAGGCCGACGACGAGGATGTCGCAGTGCCGCGACTCCGGATCGATCGGGGGGATCGGCTCGACGCGGGCGCAGCCGTACTGGTCGGCCATCGCTTCGATGCGGGCGTCCTGCTCGCGGGTCGTCTCGTAGGGCATAAGGCTCCTCCTCTATCGAGGTGGTCGGGTAGCGTCGAGGAGGAGCCTATCACAGCCGGTACGCGGCTTACCAGCTAGCCGTCCAGCGCCTCCACGATCAGAAGCAGCTGGCGCTCGGTCAGCTCACGGACCGGCTTCCGGGTCCGGATCCCCGCCCGATCGATCACCCTCGCCGCCGTCCGCCGGCCGACCCTCGGCAGGGCTAGCATCGCCTCCGTCACGTCCGCGTTCGCGAGCGCCGGATCCGCCAGCGCCTCCGCGAGGCTGATCCGCCCCGCTCTCAGTTCCCTCAAGACTCGCGCCTTCCGCGACCGGACCGCCTTCGCCTTCCCAAGGGCCAGCATGTGCTGCTCCATCTACTTCCTCCTGTTTCTCGCGGAGTCTGCCGCTCCGCCACTCCTCGAAGTGTGCCGGGTTGAACCCGACCGTCATGTTGATGAAGCCCGACGCGAGGTACCCGGCGACCTCGGCGACGGACTCCTGCGTCATCCGCATCTCGTTCGCGATGAGGATGCCGATCGCCGCCTCCTCGGCGGCGGCGACGAGCGGGGCGAAGACGCGCAGCGGATACGTCGTGTCCCCCCGGACCTGGATCGCCGTCGCGTACACGCGCTCCGCGATCCGCGCCGCCTCCTCGTCGCGGTCCCGCTCCCGCGCCGCGTCCATCGCCCGCGCCGCCTTGAGCGCCTGTCCGACCAGCCCGCCCTTGGGCCTCCGCCTCGGCCCCTTCCCTCGGGCGCTCATAGCAGGCCCGTCTCCTGCGGCGGAGCCTTGACCCGCCGCTTGGCCGGGGCCTTCTTCTTCGCCGGGGCCTTCTTCTTCGCCTTCGCCTTCGGCTCCGGCTGCTTCTCGGCTGGCGTCCGCGCCGAGTCCGCGCCGCCCGGACGCTCCATGACCTTCGCGAACGGGTTGCCGTTCTCCCACCGGCCTGCGTGGATCCGCCGGCGGGCGTTGGCCCGCCACTCACCATGGGTACCGCGCGGAACCTCGTAGAGGAGGTGCGGGAACGGGTGCGACCGCTCCGGGTCCTTCTCCATCTCCTCGATCGCGTGCTCGCACGCCTGCGGGGTCGACGCGGTGACGTACGGGCACGCGTTGCACTGCCACGCGTACCCCTCCTTCGGTGGCGTCGGCGGGACCTGCTGGAGGTCTGTCACGCCGGGTAGAGCTGTCGCGGCTCGGCGTACTCGACGACCCGCTCGACCTTCCCCGTCACCTCAAGGTCTGGCCACGCCTGGGCGATGCCGGTCCGCGCCGCCTGGGCGATCCGAACCGCCTCGTCTACCGCGTCCTCCCCCTCATCGGGCCGGTAGCGCACGGTCATGCTGATCTGCGCCTCACAGACCGGCCCGAGGTCCGTCTCGAAGTCCTCCGGGGAGGCGATGACCGGCCCCGCCTCAGGCTCCTCCTCCTCGACGGGATCGTCGTCTGACGTATCGCGCGGCGGTCGCGGCTGCGCTGCCTTCGGGATGAGGTGCTGCGTGTCCTCCGGCATCAGCTCGTAGCCGTTCGCCGTACCCTCGATCTTGCCCTGCTCCTCGAGCTGGGCGAGGCCCGCGCGCAGGTCGCTCGTCCCGAGGCCCGTCTCCTCCTTCAGCCGCTCCTTGCTCAGCGGCTCCGGATCCGCGCGCGTGATCGCGACGAGGATCTGGTCGGTGATGTACTCCTCGACAGCCATGGTCCTCCTTCAGGGGTAACGCCGCAGCGGAGACTAGCCGTCCTGGCCAGCCGGAGGCTCCGACGCGTCAGGTGCCTGACCGTCGTCCCCACCGAGGATCGCCAGCGCTTCCGGCGCGTCCATCCACGCGACCTGGATCGGCTTCATCGCCATGCTGTTCTTCGCGGCGACCTCCGCGTAGCCGCAGCTGGCCCGCGCGCACGCGAACGTCCGCTGGATCGTCAGGTGCGTCCCCTGCCGGTCCCGGATCCGCTTCGCCTTGAGGAACTCGAAGCCGGTCCCCTCGATGCGCTCGCGGCAGCCGCCGCAGCGCAGGCCCGCCTGGAACTCCGCCTTGAACTTCTCGCCGTCAGAGAGCGGTGTTAGGTCCGCCGCAGCGGACAGGTCAGGAACGCCCACAGAAGTCCCGGATCGCGTCGAGGTGGTTGAGGTCGTCGAGCCGGCCGAGGCCCTTCGTCGGCATCGGCCAGAGCTGGGCGCGCCGGCGGAGGCCCCGGAGCCTCGCGCGCATCATCGGCCCAGACGGCGGCAGCGGCGCGCCGATCACGGAGACGGTCAGCGCGAGCGGCCTCACCTCGTACGGCGGCGTGAACAGCCGGATGGCATAGCCGTGCGCCCGCCACTTCTCGCGCGCCTCCCGGACGAACCAGCGCCCGTCGACAAACGTCCGGTCCTCCTCCCGCTCGATCACCGTGCAACTGTCCAGCAGCGGCGCACCGGCGGGCTGTCGGCAGGTCGAGAGCACGAGCCTGCCCAGCTTGATCTTTCTCCCGGTCATGCGCGCAGGCTAGGAGTCAGCGCGGACGGTAAGCCTCTAGCGCGTCGAGCGCCCGCCAGCCCCGCCGGAGCCGCCGGCGGTCCCGCGCGACGATCAGCACGTAGGCGATCGCCAGCCCGCTACAGACGAACGTCCTCGGTACCCGGTACCACTCCATCGGGTTGCGCCCCGGCTCCGCGATCAGGACGAGCTGGCCGAGGAACTGCGTCTCGAGAACCAGGATGAGGATTATGACCCGACCGGCGCAGCGGCCCGTCCAGAGCGCCTGCGGGAGGAACGCGGAGGCGACCACCGTCATGATGATCGCGAGAGCTGCGAGCGGCTGGCTCACATAGGGGACCATACGCCGGTCTACGGACCCTAAGCGGCGCTACGGACTTGCTGCTGGAGGTCGATCGCCGCCACCCAGTGCGCCGAGGAGACGGACAGCTCCATGATCGCGGCCCTCAGCGCGACCCGATCACCGCGCCGCTGAGCGTCCGCGACCTGCCGGATGCGCGTCGCGACGAGGCCCTCAGCGCCCGTCATGTCACGCTCAACGATCAGCTCCGCGACCTGCTCGGCGACGTTCGCCCTCACGGCCCGCGCCTTCGCGGTCCCGTCCTGCCAGTCCTTCGGCTCCGAGCTGGAGCGCTTCCCGTTGGCCTTCGCCACCTTCTCTCCTCCCGTCAGACCCCGCCGAAGCCGGGATCGTAGTCGTCAAACCGGCGCGGCTTCGGCGGCGTCGGCTTGACCGGCCGGCCGCCGTTCGCCTCCGCCATCGCCGCCTCGACCTGCTGCCGCAGCGCCCACATCTCCTTCGCGACGACGGCGTAGTTCGCGGCGTGCGCGTAGTCATCGCCCTCCGTCCCCGTCGAGATGTAGACCCGCTTCGGACGCTTCTTCGGCTCCTCGACCGTCCGGCGCTTCGGGGCCTTCAGCTGCGCGCGAAGCCGGCGCGGCTCAGACTTCGGCAGGATCCGCCGGAGGTGCCGGATCGAGTCCATCATCGCGTCGAAGACCTCCGTCCGGTTGACCCGGACCTTGGCCTTCTTCGGGTCGAAGCGGAACGCGTCCGACTGGTCGTTGTCGTCGTACTCGCAGAGGAACACGCGACCGGGGAACTCGTCCTGGACCGCTCGCGCGGACCGACGCTCCGGCTGCGAGTCGATCACGCACATGGAGACGCGGAAGTCGCGGAGGAGCCGCCGCACCTCGTCGAAGTCCTCCGGCTCCGTCACCCGGAGCGTACGCGTCCGCCCGTCCGGCAGCAGCTCGTCGATCCACGCGGAGAGGTTCCGGGCAGAGGCCACGTCGACGCCCATGAGCACCGGATTACGCGCCCGGTAGCTGTAGACCATCTCGATCGCGTCCGGGTCGCTCATCGCGGCGTTGATGTCGTCGTCCGTCAGCGCCGCCTCCGTCGGCGAGTACGGGAGGCCGAGGTCGTTGTTGTAGAACGCCTCCAGCTCGTGCGGCGCGGTCAGGCGGGAGTTCTTGACGAGCTGGATGAGGTCCGTGCGCGGGACGATCAGCCGGGAGACGTGGAAGCCGATCAGCTTGCTCTCGGGGTTGAGCTTGACGTACCGGCCCTCGTGGATCGGCCCCGGCCCCCACTCCGCGTCGAGGTACGGCTGCCCGTCTTCGGCGATCTTCCAGGTCGCCCGCGCTGGCTCGAGACTCGTCTCGCAGTCGCGGCACGCGCGCCACGCCTCCACCACGTCGCCCCGGTCCTCGTAGTCGTCCCGGCTCGCGCGGCAGACCGGCCCGTCCGGCTCGCTCCGCCAGCGCATGTTCTCGTCCCACTCAAGCGACTGCTCGAGGCCGCACTCCGGGCACGTCACGTGCCAGACCCGCCGATCGCTCCGCTCGTACAGCTCGTTGATCCCGTAGCCGGAGACGGACGGGTTCCCGAAGCGGCGGATCCGGGGCGACCGGCCAGCCGCCTGCGCGCCCGCTACGCGCCGCTCCGCCTGAGCGAGGTTCGTCGGGTTGAGCAGGTCGTACTCGTCGAAGACGATCGCGTCCGCGTCCACTGACTGCACCGTCGCTTTCGATTGCGTCCCCCGGAGGCTCACGTCCCCGGAACCGAACTGCTTGAGGTGGACGTTGTTGATCGCGCCGGGAAGGATCCGCGACCGCAGCCACTCGCTCTCCGCGATGCTCGTGTCGATTCGCTGCCGCCCGAAGTCCGTCACGTCGTCATCGGTCGGGAAGAAGTAGATGACACGGTCGCCGTAGCCCTCCGCACGGTTACCGCCCCAGCGCCACGCGTACGCGCTCATCCCGACCTGGGAAGCCTTCTGCCAGACGACCTCCCGCGCGAGAGCGACCTCCTCGCTGTACCACGCCTCCTGGAAGGGGAACTCGCCGAGGTCGAGCGGAAGCCCGCGCTCCGGGACGAGAACCGCCCACGCGCGCATCGTCGTCGGGTTCTTCTGCTGCTTCTCCGCGACCTTCTGCCGGACGGCCCGCCGCGCCTCCTCCCTCGTCATCTCGAAGACGCCGAGGCCCGTCGCCTGGGCGGAAGGATTGAAGGAAGGCGCTCGGGTAGCCACGTCGAGCGGGACTCTACCCGCCCGAGCTACGGACAGTTCACGCCGATGACCGGCGTACAGACCTCTATCTCGGGAAGCGGGACGCTCTCCGGCGTGGTCAGGTCGACCGCCGGACGCGGCCTCTCCGGCTCCGGAGGGGCCGGGGCAGGTGCCGGGGAGGGTGGAGGCTCGGACGGCTGCGTGACAGCCGCCGGCGGCGATGAGGGAGGCCCTGACTGCCCCGGCGCGCCGCCGCGCTCACGCTCCCGCCCCGCTCCACGGCGGGGCGAGCGTTTCGAGGGGCCGGAAGACCCGGATGAGCGACCACCCCCCCGCTGGCGCTCCTGCCGCCCAGCCGCCGTCAGCTCCCGGAGCGCCCGCTGCGTCGCCTCGCTTAGCCGCTCATCCTTCGCCAGCTCGCGGAGCGCGCGGCGCACACCCTCGCGGATCCGCTCCGGCGACGGGTCCTCCAGGTTCTCGATCCGGTCGAGCGCCCTCTCGTTCTGAGCGAGCCGTTCCCGCTGCTCCGTCAGCTGCGCGCTCTGTAGGTCGTTGATCTGTAGGGCGATCAGGAGAACGCCGACGAGCGCGAGTGCCATACCGAAGCCAACGAGCGCGCCCGCGATGATCAGCTGCCGCTTCGTGACGTAGACCTGCGAGGAGTCCTGGTCGCGGCCGGCCTTCTCCGCGACCCGGTCGACGTGGCCCTTCAGATCCCCCAGGGTGCTCCGCCGGCGGTCGCTCACTTGCCCGCCAGTCCGGCCTTCAGCGCGAAGTACCCGCCGATCAGCGCGACGAGGATCGGGACGAGGACGAGGCTCGCGAACTTGATCAGGGTGTCCACGGTCCGGGCCTGCTCCGGCGGAGGATCAGCGGGGTTCGTGACGGTCGTGTCCACGCGCGCGTTGACGATACCCGTCAGGGTCGCCACCATACCCTTCAGCTCCCAGACCGTCTGGGGGAGCCGCGAGAGAGCCGCCCGCTCGTTCTCAAGGTCGTCGACGCGCTCTAGGAGGACCGGGATCCGCTCGGCCTTCTCGCGGAGGCTCCGCGCCTCACGCTCCAGCTCTTCGAGTCGACGTTCCAGCTCACGGTCGTTATCCGTCACGTTCCAGCAGGCCCATTACGTCCTCGACCTCCCGAGCACGGTCGCCCTCGCACACTTCGGCGGACGCCAGCTCGCCGCGCTCCGTCATCGCGGAGACGAGGAGCTTGTCGCCGACCCGGACGGCAGCCAGCTCGATGACCTGGACCTCGTGGCCCGCGTCCCGGAGCGCATCCATGACCGCGCTAAAGTCGTCCGGCATCTCCGGCGGAGCGCCCTGGACGAGCACGTAGTCGTTCTCATCCGCGAGGAGCGCGCCGCAGAAGCGGCAATGCTCATCCTCTACCGTGCCCGCCGGAAGCGCATGCCCGACGCACTCGTCGTTGCGGCAGAGGAGGTGCATAGTCGGAGGCTACCGCCGCCCCGGGCATGATCCCTCAAGGCGACGGAACCCCTCCCGCCAGCCGCGCTAGTCGGCCAGCTCGCTCTCCTCCCGCTCCTGGACCGCGCCCTCGTCGAGGCGATCCTCGCGCGTCACGTCGGACTCGCGGATGTGCTGGCTGCCCTCCTGCTGCTTGGACGCCTCGCGGGCCTCCTCCTCGCTGGACAGCTGCTCCTTCTCGTCGCTCATTGCTCACCCCCTCTCGTCGCGTCTCCGGGGTTTCTACCCGATTGCCGGAGCGGGATTCGAACCCGCGCTCGCGAGGTGAAGAGCCTGCCGTGCTGACCGCTACACCATCCGGCATGAGGCCGACGGGACTCGAACCCGCATCTCCCGGACACACACTCCGGGACTCTGACCACTTGAGTTACGACCTCGGGTACGGCGATGGGACCGGAGGGAATCGAACCCCCGACGCGACGGTATGCACCCGCCCGCTCTACCTCTGAGCTACGGCCCCTCGAACTGCTCGCGGCCCTTGCCTCCGCTCGGCTTCTTCCCCGGCCCCTGGCGGCGACCCGGACGCCACGTCCCCGGCGTCGACGACCGCCGGCGCGGCGTCCCGACCGGCAGGCCGCGCTTCGGGGCCTCCGAGTAGACGCCCGGAGTCGCCAGCTCTGGCGGCGTCCCCGTCGCGTGCTCCTTCGGCCCCGGCGGCAGGGGGACGTACGCGATGACCGGCTCCGGCCCGTGACCGTTCTCGATCACGCTGCCCGTGTCGAAGCAGATGCCGTGCCAGAGGAGGGCGCGCACGAAGCGCGCCCCCAGCTCCGAATCGCAACCGAGCACCCCGGCGAGGTCGGACGCGCAGAACTCGTCGAGCCAGCGCGCCCATCTCCGGGCCTCCGCGTAGGTGATCGTCCCCCCGGCCAGCACTAGACCGCGAGTCCGAGCACCTTGCGGATCTTCTCCTTATCCTTCATGAAGCCGACCTTGCCGGGAGTCGTCCCGATCGTGACCGTCCTCCCGCCGTAGCGGATCTGGATGTGGCTGCCGCCCTTCGTCGCGGTCGCGCCCTGCGCCCGCACCTTCCGGACGACCTCGTTGACCTCGGCGTTGCTTGAGAGCTTGCCGTTGCCGGTCCCGGCCACCGCGTCCGCGCCGACGACCCTCGGACCCGTCCCGGCGCGCCGCTGCTGATCGATCTTCGCGGCCGCGCCCGCGTCCTTCGGGCGCTCGTAGTTGAACAGCATGAGGTCCGGCGCGGGCGACACGTCGTTGATGATGCCCTGCTCGGCCAGCTGGCGTAGGCGCGCCGTGATCACGTCGACGGGAGGATCGCCGGGAAGGTCGTCCGCGACCTGCTGCGGGGAGAAGTCACCCTGTCGCCCGACCACGGCGTCCCGGACGACCCCGAGCAGCGGCTCCTCATCGTCCGCGACCTCCCGCGTCGGAGCCTTGACCGGCGTCGGCAGCGAGTCCGTCGTCCGGGCGTAGTAGCGCGCCGCGCGCATCTGGCCGCGCTTCTCGATCAGGCCCTCCGCGATCAGCGTCTTCAGGTGCCGCGAGACGACCGTCTGCGAGATACCCAGCGCCTCATAGATCGGGCGTAGCCCGACCCCCTCCGGGTGATCCTGCAGGTAGCCCAGCACCGCCGCCCGGTTGGCCTCCCCCGCCGCCCGCGCGGCTTCCTTCCCGCCCACGGGCGGCACCCGCTTCTGAGTCGGCTCCGGCCCCGCCTCGCTCTCAGGCGGGGGCTGCGGACGCTCACGCTCCGGCGGGGGAGCGCTCGGGGCCTGCGGCGGCTTAGCCGGGGTCGTCTCCGGCTCCCGCTCCGGGGCCTCCACCGCGCCCGACGCGGGCGCGGGCGGCTCAGGGTCCCTCGCCTGCCACTCGGCCTGCGGGGAGCCGCCGAGAAGCGCCGCCAGCTCCGGCGGAACCTCAAGGCTCAGCGCGCGGAGGACCCGGACGACCTGGTGCGCGTTGAACCGCAGGCGGGCGAGGTCCGCGAGGACCCTCTCCGCCTCGATCCTGGTGCGCCGCTCAATCTCAGCGGCGAAGCCCTCTCCGGGGACGGGCTGATAGTCGGAGGCGAGCGCCGCGCGCTCCTCCTCGAGCTGGCGGGCGAGCAGTTCCTCGCGCTCCGCCTCCTGGCGCTCGCGCATCTCGCCGCGAGCATCTTCTGCTGCCATGGGTGGCTCCTCCTTCGGGCCGGGGTCAACGTCCTGCGGGACGGTAACATACTTACCCGGTGGAACGGAAGGCTTCGGCAGGTCCCTACGGGGCCGGCGCGGCGGCTCCGCCTGCCGGAGGACCGACGCGACCTTGCGCGGGATGACCTCCAGCATCTCCGTAATCTCCTCGGTCGTCGGAAGGCCCGCCTGGACCCCCCTCATGACGATGTGAAGCTCGCCGTTCTCGCCGATAGACGACTTGATCCGCGCCGCGCAGAGCCGCTGACGGATCCTCTCCGGGTCGCGCTTGCACACCGGAGCGAGGACGAGGACGGCCCGCTCCATTGGCGAGAGGACCCTACTCAGCTGCGCGTTCGTCACGGCACGGGTCAACGTCATGCGCGGACGGTACCGCCGCTTCCCGGCGGAACGACGAAGGCCCGCCGGGTTGGCGGGCCTCCGTGGGGGCACTCCGGGTCTGTCGGGGAGGTCTACGCGCCCGCGAGCGCGATCCGCTCCCACTCCTTCGTCCCGGCCATCTCGAGGATCTTCCCGCCGGCCGCTTCCAGCTCCATCGAGCGGTCGTAGGACTCCACGTCCTGCGCCGCCCGCGTGAACGCGTTCAGCGCGCCGTACGCGGTCAGGTCGCCGCCCTCGATCAGGTGGGCGAGCAGGCTCTCGCCCTCCGCCTCGGAGGCGTTGAACTTCTTGCCCAGCTCCTCCATGGCCTCCTTCGGCTTCTGCATCTTCGGGGCCTGCGCCGCCTCGCGCATCTGGGCGACGATGAGGTTGAACTGCGTCTCGTCGACCGCCGCCCGCATCACGTCCGCGAGCTTGGCGAAGAACGCCTCGTCGTCCTTCCTCAGCGACTCGTCCGAAAGCACCTTGATCGTCTCGTCCGAGTCGATCTGCGAGCCGAGGTGGAAGACCCGCGTGGCCTTCGCGACGGTCATGCCGTTCATGCAGACCAGCCGGAGGACGATGGGCTCGATCTTCAGCGCGCCCCAGCCGACCTCCGAGTTGGTGATCCGGACGCCCGCCTGCACCACGTCGCCCTCCTTGACCTCCGCCTCGACGCGCGGGGCGAGAGCCGAGATGTACATGTGCTTCTCCGTGATCTGCGCCGTCGGGATCTTCACGTCCGGAATCTCCCCGAGCACCTTGAGCGCCGCCTCGGCGACCTCGAAGTTGTCGCGGCGGAGGTAGCGGTCCGAGAGGAGCGCGCGCATGACGCGCCCGGAGGCCCGCCCGTCCTCGACGATGCCCTCGCCCTCACCGAAGTCGAAGCAGCGGACCATGCGCTTCGTCGGGCGCTCGCGGAGCAGCGTGTTCAGGTTCGTCCCGAGCAGCTTCGGCTGCATGGGGAGCGCCGGCTTGCCGTCCGGCTTCCCGTAGCGGAGCATGTCGTAGAACTTCGCCGGGATGCCGCAGTAGTCGCCGAGCTGGCGGTGCGCGACGCCCATGACGTTGAACTCGCCGGTCCCGTTCGGGAGGTGCGCCTCGATCATGCCCTCGTCGGTCGGGAGGACGGTCAGGTCGCGCGTGTCCAGGAGGAAGTCGCGCTTCGCGTTGTTCTGGCGATCCAGCTCCTGGGCGAGCTGCGTGAGGGTGAGTCCTGCCTTCATGGTGGCCTCCTATGGCCTCGGGTATCCGTCCCGAGGGAGGTTAGCGCCTTACCAGTCGAACGTCCACCCTCTCAGAGGGTTCCTCGCGCGCCGGGGCCGTGGTCGGACCGGGAGGAGCGCCCTATCGGCACCCGGCGCGCGAAGCGGGGAAGCTACCTCGCCGGCTGGTAGCGCTCAAGCAGTTCGATCAGGCCCTCCGGACCCTGGCGACCGGCGCGCGCGATCTGAAGCAGGGAGGGACGCCCCTCCCGCAGCCTCTGAAGGCGTTCGACCTCCGGGTCAGGGTTCCGGTAGGCCAGACGTAGATCCGTCGCCGGATGGGGCCGGAACAGCCGCCTCACGCGGGCAGGGCCTCCGGCTCCTCCTCCGCGTCCCCCTCGACCGTCTCCTGGACGGCCTGCTCCTCGTCAAAGCCGATCAGCCGGTGGAACGTCGCCCGGACCCGCGCGGCCTCTACCGCCGGATCCCCGCCGGCCTCGACCGCCGCCTCGAACCCGTCGACCGCCGCGACCATCTGCTGGGCGAGCATGCGGAGGTCCATGAGGTGCCGCAGCTGGCCCATGTCCTGCGGGAGTCGGCCAGTCGCCTGGAGGAGCGCGAGGATCTTCTGGCGCGCGTCGTTCGCGCCCTTCTTCGCGCCGACCGCCGCCGCCCAGTTCGTGTCGTGGACCGCCGCGACCGCTAGCGCCTCGAAGGAGGCGATCGAGGCGACGTAGCCTTCCATCGTCTGCTCGACGATCTTCACCGGGTCCATGGCGAGCTTCATCGGCGCGGCCTCCCGGCGGGCGGCGACCGCCTTCTTCGCGCCGGGGACTGACAGGCCAGCCTCCTCCGCGACCATCGGCCACGTCCAGCCCTGCGCGAGCCGCGCGATCATCAGGTCGTCCCGGACCGCCTGGCGAGCCGCGCCGATCCGCGCGCCCTTCCCGCCCTGCTTCGTCGCCTTCGCCTTCGCGGCGTTCGCCTTCCGGGTCGCTGCCGCGCGCTGGGCCGGCGTCTTCGCCTTGCTCGCCATGCGCGCGGAAGATACGAGACGCGGCGGCA
Source organism: Longimicrobiales bacterium (assembly GCA_036381195.1). GTDB lineage: Bacteria > Gemmatimonadota > Gemmatimonadetes > Longimicrobiales > RSA9 > RSA9. Next base: position 15,247 of record DASVDH010000009.1, read on the forward strand.
GAACGACAAAGGCCCCGCCGTTGGCGGGGCCTTCGCACGCTAGCCGGTTACGCGGGGCCAGTCTGCCGCGCTGCGCGAGACGGGGCGTCCCCCGCGCCGCGAAGTCCCTACTTCTCGCGCTTCTTCTGCGCGAGCATCATCAGGGCGAGCTTGCGGCCCCACAGGCGGGTGCCGTGACCGAGCGCGGCGAGGTGGGCGCGGACCTCCTTGTCCTTCTCGCCGCCGACGCCGAACGCCTCGAGCTGCTTGAGCGTGATCTTGACCGTCTGCGTCTCGGTCTTCGCGTCGTCGCCCTCGCCGACCTGGACCTCGACCTTGCGCTCGAGGAGCGCCGCGACCTTCTTGCCGTCGAGGATGTCGTCGAGGAAGCAGCGCGCGTCCTTGGGCAGGAACGCCGACTTCACGTCCGGGGCGAGCGCCGCCGCCGCCTTCGCCAGCTCCGCCGCCTCGGGGTCCTGCGAGCGCGTGATGTTCTGCCGCGTCCGCTGCTCGGCCTTCTTCGCCTGCTGCTCCGCCTGGCCCTCCTTGATCTGGTCGGCGAGCGTCTTCCCCTCGAGGATGTAGTTCGCCAGCGCCTTGCCGGTGATCCCGTCGGGGTGGTTGAGCGCGCGGGCGCGCTGCTCCGGCGTGAGCTTGCCGGGGGTCGTCTCGAGCTTCGCCTCGTCGATCGCCTTGACGATCTGGCGGCGCTCCTTCTCGGCCTGCGCGCGAGCGGCCTTCTTCTCGGCGTCGGTCTGAGGGTTGGTGGTGGGAGTGGCCATGACGTGCCTCCTTAGGCATCGGGTAACTGTCGAGATGAAGGGTAGCTCGCTTACCTTCACGGTGTCCAGAGACTATCCGAGGCCACACGCCCGCGCGGCCTCCGTGACCGCCGCGAGAACGAGCAGGCCCCAGAACGCACGCCACGCGTTCCGGACGAAGCGGTCGAGCCGCTCAGAGTGGTAGGACGCCCTGCTCCGGCTCGAACTCGAAGCAAAGCTGCCCGGATACGGGAGCGTCCCGCCTCGGGCCTTCCGGGGGCGGCGTCTCGCGGAGCCGCCGGTCAGCAGGCTCGTGGAAGTGCGGCCGGCGGACGCTGAGGACGAGCGCGCAGGGGAAGTGGACCTCACCGGCGTCGAGGTCCGCGATGACCGCGAACGCGCCGGAAGGAGCGACGTGCTCGACGTAGCCCGCGAGCCGGCCGATCGCGGCCCGGTCGGGGTCAAGCCGGACGACGACCGCTCGTCGTCCGGCCCACGCCCCTCGGAGGTCCCACGCGTGGGCTTGCTCACGGCTCGCGACCCCCGTCACCGGGTGAACTCGAAAGCTCGGCCCGCGTGAACGCGGAGCGGCTTATCGGCCGGACCCTTGACGTAGCCGTCGATCCAGATCTGCCGGTGCTCCCCCTTCGAGGGGTACCACTGCGACCGCCAGTGCCCGGAGACGGGCCACTGGCAGCTCCACTCGACCGCGCCCTCGCCCTCCTCCCGGCGCGCCTCCTTCTCGCGACGGAGCCGGACGACGAGCACGCCGTCCTTGTCATGCCGGAGCCGCGCAAGCCGCTTCCGCGAGGCCCGGTTGCCCTGGAAGCGCGAGACGGCGAGGATCCGCTGCTCGGCGAGCCGGAAGAACGCCTGGATGAACATGTGCATCGATGATGGGTTGTACGGCCCCTCGCCGACCGCCCATGCCTCCCGGTCGTCCGGGTCCGGGACCTCCCCCCAGCGGATCGCCCCAGCGTGGTACATGCTCAGGAGCGAGCCGAAGTTCGCCCGCCAGACCCGCGCCAGCTCGGCCAGCGTCCGGCCCTCCGCGAAGTCCGCGCGGAGCTGCGCCGAGTAGTCGTCCTCATCCTCAAGGTGGGAGTAGAGAGCGACGTGGAGCTGCATCTCCGTCTCCCGCGTGTCCTCGCGCGCGAAGATGACCGGCCCCCAGCTGAACGCCCGGACCGACGTACGGACGCCGTTCACGTCCCGGAGATGGATCGGCTCGTCGAGGAGCGCGAAACCCTCCGGCGTAAACAGGTCGCCATAGTCCAGCGGCTCCGGCTTGAAGCCCGGCGAGTCGAGCGCCGTCTGGATGAGCCGGACGACGTTCGAGTCGACGTGGACCGGCTCCGCCCGCTCAAGCTTCGGGGACTCGATGTGCGGCGTGGCGGCGAAGAACTCCGCCGACCAGTCCCGGCCCTTGTCCTTCACGTCCTTCGCGAAGCCGATCGCGAAGTTCCGGCCGAGGTCCGTGCGCCAGAAGTTCATCAGCCGGACCTGCTCCTCGAGCGCGTCCTCCCAGTGCAGCCGGACCCGCCGCTTCGGCTCCGCCGGCTCGGCCGGCGCGGGCCTCCACTGGCCGTCCTCGCCCTGGACGATCCGGCCCTCCGTCTTCAGCGCCCACAGCGCCTCGCCGACATCGCCCTCCAGCCGCTCCGTGACCGCGCGGTCCATCGCGCTCGGAGAGTCCCACGGGGCCTTCGGGAAGATCGCCCGCGCGATCCCCCCGGTCGTCAGATCCTCGGCGCTAGCGAGAGCCGCGCGCACGGTGGCGCGCAGCTCCTTGCGGTTCTTCCCGGCCATGGCTACGCCACCGCCTTCGGGGCGACGTGCGGCGCGGCCTGGCCCGCCGTCTTCTTGCCCGCGCACTCCGGCCCGGTCATGATGTCGATGCTCTCCGGGTGCGTGAGCTTGCGCCCGCACTCGCTGCAGCGGGTCGCGAGCCGGACCTCGACGCCGGTCCACATGTCCCCGCCGGCCAGCGCCCAGTCGAGGAGCTTGTGCGCCGCCTTCGCGCGGGGAACGTCCGCGCCCTGGCCGGCCTTCCAGCCGCCCTGCGCGCCCTTGTACCAGCGCCCGACGTAGTTGTCCGGGTACTCGCGGTCCGGGTCGCGGACCTCGAGCACGTCCCCAGCGGCGAGGCCGACGCGCCCGAGCGCGGTCTGACGGCTGATCCAGCCCTTGCCGTCCGGCTTCCGCTTCCGGCCGACGACCTGGAGCGTGACGTGCTTGCCGGTCGCGGTGTTCTTCATCGAGACGGTGGCGTAGCCGCCGTCGATCAGGACCGCCTGCAGCCGCTCCGGCCCGACGAGGACGCTCTCCGGCACCTCCGTCATGTCCGTGACCGTAGGCGTCGGAGCGGACGGGCCAATCCCGAGCGCCTTCTCCTCCTCCATCTCGGCGAGGTACGCGGCCTCCTCCTGCGCCGCCTCCTGCTTGGCGAACTCCGCCTTGTGAGCCGCCCACTGCTCGTTCTGCTGCTGGCTCTCGATCTGCATCGCCAGCTGAGTGAGGTTGGTCATGCCGTGTCCTCTCGGGTAGTACGGGTAACGTCCCCGAGAAGTCTACCACGAGTGGGAAGCGGATTACCGGCTAGCGACCGTTCCGGCCAGCGCTCCGCCGCCGTCTCGTCCACGCCCAGCCGACCACCATCGCGTCCTCCGGAACGTCCTCCGCCGGCCAGCGCGTGACCTCTAGCCGCCACGAGCCGGACGGTAGCTCCCTCGCCGACTCAAGCCGGTAGGTCGTCCCCCGCGCCGTCTGAAGGAACGCGCCAAGACACTCGTCCGGCGGGTCGCCGTCCCAGAAGTGCGCCGTCAGGACGGCCCGCGTGTACGGCTCCCCTCTCACCAGCAGTCGCAGCCCGCGCGGCGCTCCGCGTCCGCCCGGATCAACTGGCCCAGATGCTCGGCTACTCGCGGGACGACCGCTCGGCCAAGCGCCTCAACTCGGTCCGCCCGCCGAGGCACGCCCTTCATCATGCGCGGGATGTCCGGCTCCGGAGGCCAGCATCCCATCGCTTCCGCGCGTTGCGCCTCCCTAGCTCTCGCAGACAGTCCCGCGAGCAGGTCTTTACCCTCGTGTGCGAGTAGTCCGTGAACGTCCCCTCGCAGACCTCGCAAACCTTCGGCGGCTTGCTCCTCCGCGTCCCGTCCCGCCGATCCGCCGCGACGTGACACGTCCGGCAGAGCACCTCGATCCGATCCGGCTCCGCGTAGTCCGGATGGTGTCGCTCCAGGCCCTCCGTTGCCCCGCAGTTCTCGCACTCCGTCAGCTCCGGACGCGCCCGCTGCGCGCGCCGCCGCGCCGTGTTCTTGAGCATCTACTCGGCCTTCGTCCAACGGCTCGGAAAGCCCATCATCCACTCGAGCCACTCGGGGTTCAGCGGGCCACGCTTCGCCGGGTCCGGCTCCGCCCACCAGACGGCGGAGCGGAGGTTCAGGCCCCCGGCCCGTCCCGTAGATCCTGGCCCCCCGTGGGCATCGCTCGCAGTGGGCGTAGGCCACAACGAAGATGCGATCACGCCGATGAGGGGCGCAGAAGGCTCGCGCCGGTAGGCAGTCCCACTCCGCGTCATACCCGACCTCGGCCAAGTCTCCGAGGACACGGGGGAGTCCCCGAGTAAGGAGAGCTGCGACGTTCTCCACGAGGAGGTAGCGGGGTCGTACGTCGCGAACGAGTCGTAGAAGCTCGACCCAGAGTCCGGACCGCTCACCGTCGACCCCCGTCTTCGTCGAGGACGCGTTCGACACGTCCGAGCACGGGAAGCCGCCGCAGAGGACCGTCGGCCGGCGCTCCGCCCCCGCGCCGAGCAGCCGGACGTCGCCGACGAGCGGGACGTCCGGCCAGTGCTCTTTCAGGACGCTCGCCCGGAACTCGTCCAGCTCGCACTGGAGTAGCGGCGAGAACCCCGCCCGGTCCAGGCCGAGGTCCAAGCCGCCGATCCCGGCGAACGCCGACCAGTACGTCAGCTCCATCTACGCCGGCCATCGGTCCGTGTCGCTCGGGTGACGGCCGTACATGCCGATCCCGTCCGCGAAGCCGCCCCGTACGCGACGCTTCCGGCGCTCCGCCGCGAACACGTCCTCCCACTCGACACCGAGGTCCACGACGGCGAGGTCCCGGACCACCGCGAGGACGTCCCCTAGCTCCCCGACGCTCGGGTCCGTGACGTACTCCATGGCCTCCTCGACGAGCTTCCGCCGGAGGTGCTTGACGTGCTCCTCCTTCGGCATCGGCTCGTAGGTCAGCGTCCCCTCGCCCTTCAGCAGCGCGGGGATCCCGTCCCGGACGAGCTTGACGAGGTAGCCCGCGCTCATCGCTTGACCGCGAGCCAGCCCGCGAAGTTGCACCAGCGCCAGACGCACTCGACCAGCTCGAACCCCGCGCCCCGGAGGAACTGCTCGTTGACGGACGCCGGGAGCGGGACGAGGACGCCCTCAAGGCTCATCGCCTTCCGCTGGATCGCCTCCTCTGCGTAGCCGTTCTCGCGCTTCTTGCCCCAGTAGAGGTCGACCATGAGCCGGTGGCTCTCGTCCGCCTCCCCGAGCACCTTCTCGACGAGGACCAGGCCCCCGCCGGGAGCGAGCGCGCGGTACGCCTCCCGGAGGAGCGTCTGGCGGTACTCGATCGGGACGAACTGGAGCGTCAGGACCGAGAGGATGACGCTGACCGGCGGCAGGCCAGCCGGGAAGCCCCGGCGGAGGTCATGGTCGCCCACGTCCATCAGGCCCGCCTCGATGAAGCCCTCAAAGCGCGCCTCCAGCGCCTCCCGCATCGGCTCGCTCACCTCGATGGCGCAATACTGCGCCTGCGCGCCGAGTCGGTCGACGATCGGGGCGAGAGCCGCGCCCCGGCTCGCCCCGAGGTCAACGACCATCGGCTGCTTCTTCCCGCCCAGCTTCGCGCTGTCGAGCAGCCAGAGCGCCGCGTCCGTCGTGATCCGGCGCATGTCCCCGTAGTTCGGGATGCTCCGCTCGAGCATGTCGTCGAACGCCTCCGTGACGTTCTCGTCGAACGTCCACCGGCCCTCCTCAGGCGCGCTCGCGGTCGTCAGGTCATCTGCTGCCATCTGGTCCTCCTCGGTAACGTCATCCGCGCGGGAGGCCCCCGAAGACCTCCCGCGCGATCTGGTTATAGCGGAGCTGCTGCTGGCCGTTGAGCGCGACCTCCGCGTAGTCGCGCATGCCCGACCCGGACTGGAACGAGAGCTTCTTCCGCGTCCGGATCCTCTCCGGGATCAGGCCCGTCGCCGCCTCCCGCAGGAGGAGCTTCTGCGTCGGGCACTCCGTCCACGAGAGCGGGATGACCGCCTCGACCATCTCGCGGTCCATGTAGGGCGTCCGGGCCTCGACGCCGTGCGCCATGAACGCCTTGTTGATCCGGACGAAGTTCCCCCGCGCCATCTTCTCGACGCCCTCCAGCCGGACGCGGCCCCACTCGCTCTTGGGTGTCCGGCCCATCTGCCGCGCGAGCATGCCGTAGCCGCCGAACAGCTCGTCCGCGCCCTCACCGGAGAGCACGACCCGGAAGCCGTCCGCGTAGATCCGCTCCGCGAGCGGAAGGCAGTGCGCCGCAATCTCGATCTGAGCCTTCATCGTTATCTCGATGGCCCGGATCGCCTCGCGCCACGCGGCCTCATCCGGGCGCGGCACCGGGACCTCACGCAGCTCTACGTCCAGCTCCCCGGCGACGTACCGCGCCTCCGCGAGGTCCGGGCTGTCCTCGTCGAAGACGATCGTGTAGGCCACCACGTCCGGCTTGCGCTGCTTGACGAGGGAGAGGATCAGGGAGGAGTCGATCCCGCCGGAGATGAGGCAGCAGACCGGCACGTCCGCCTGGAGCCGCCGGTCGACGGACCGCTCGAGGATCGCGAGGACGCCGGCCGGGTCCGGCTCCCCCGGACCCTGCAGCGCCCAGCTGGACTCGTAGTAGAAGCGCGGCTGCGGCTCGTCCAGCCGCCAGACCGCGCCGGCCGGAACCGGATCCGCCTCCGCCGCGAAGTCCTCCCCAAACGCCTTGCGCTCCGACGCCCACATGAAGCCGCCGGGGTTGAACAGGTCGCCGTGGGTCCGGAGGACGTACAGCGGCACCTCCCCGAAGCGATCCCGCGCTAGCCACGTCTCCCCGAGTCCTTCATGCGTCCACGCGAACGCGAACTGGCCCTCGAGACGCTTGAGCGCGTCCGCTCCCCACTCCGTGAGCGCGACGGCGACGACCTCCGTGTCGCCCTCCGTCTCGAAGTGGTAGCCGAGGCCCGCCAGCTCCTCCCGCAGCTCGCGGTAGTTCCAGCACTCCCCGACGTAGCTCAGGGTGATATGGCCCCGGACGAACGGCTGATCGCTCCGGGGCAGCGGGTCGAGGATGCTCAGCCGGACGTGGCCGTGGACGGCACCCCCGGCGGCGCGGACGATCCCGCGCCCGTCAGGACCGCGATGCGCGATCAGGTCCAGCGCCGCATCCACGTCCCAATCGGACTGCCAGCAGCCCGCGATACCGCACATCAGCGCTTCACCAGTCGCGCCAACTGCACCTGGCGGTAGAACTCCCGCGATGCCGCCCTCCGACGCTCGCGCTTCCCTCCGTAGAGAGACATGTTCGTCCGGTGCAGCGCCCGGATGAACTGCTCGCAGGTCATCCCACGCCGGACCGCCAGCTCCGCCGCCTTCGGGTAGGCGGCAGCCGCACTCTCCGCGAGCGCGACACCCTCAAGGACGTGAAGCGCCCGATTAGAGGCCACGACGACTCCTCTCCGCCTGGTACCGCTCCTCGCTCGCGCCGTCAACGAGGCCCAGCTGACGGATCCGGACTGCCCGGTTGAACCCCGCCGTCCGCGCCGGGTCATACGGCACCGGGCGCAGCCCCTCCCGCCGGTGCTCCTCGAGCCAGCTCTCCTCACCGAGGTCCGGTGTCTTCTTCGCGGTCATCGCCATCTTCTTCCCCTCTGGATATCGCAGACCGTCGAGCGGCTTACTCCGTAGTCCTCCGCGAGAACCCGTAGCGGCTCTCCCCGTCTTGCTCGAATCTCGACGACGGCTTCCGGGTCCTTCTTCACGCGGCCTCCGCGCGCTCCGCCTCGTCAAGGCAACGAGCGATATAGCGCCCCATGGTCGCGTACAGAGGAGGGACGACGGTACGACCCATCCTTTCGTATCTTTGCTCCCGCGTCCCCGTGAGCTTGAAGTCGACCGGGAACCCGCCGATGGCCTTGCATTCCGCAGGCGTGAACTTCCGGCACTCGAACGGGTGCGTGACGGACGCCGCGCCGACCTGTGCCCCCGTCGCCGTAAGCGTCGGGCACGGCTCGTCCGGATCCGGGATGACGAGGAGGAAGTAGTCCTTGACCTCAATCGCGCGCTCCCCGTCCGCGCAGACGAAGTACGGACGCTTGCGCCCGCCCTCCGGCTCCATGTCGAACAGGCCCAGCGGGGCCTCCTCCGCCTTCTGCTTCTTGACCGCGCCGACGAACTCCTCCCGGCGCTCGTGCTGGCCCAGGAACTCATTGCAGCGGGCGCAGACCTCCTTCGCGTCCCCGCCCTTCTTGAGCGCGTGCCACGTCCGCCCGACCGCCTTACCCTCCATCGAGGACTCCTCGATGAACGGGGCGTGGTCCGGATCATCCGCCGGGACCGTCGCGAGCGCGTGCCGGAGCGTCGGCCGGCCACCCGGCTTGCCCTCCAGCTCCGCGTCGTACGTCGGCACCTCCGGCTCGATGCCGAGGTCTTCCCGGAAGCCGATGAAGATCAGCCGCTTGCGCCGCTGCGGCACGCCGAACCCGGTCGCGTCGACGACCTTCGCGTGGACGCGGTAGCCCAGCTCCCGGAGCCGGTTCCCCGCCGCGTGCAGGTACGCCTTCGCGTCACCCATCTCCATGCCGGGGACGTTCTCCGCGATAAACGCCTTCGGGCGCAGGCCCTCGACCATCCGGCAGTAGTGCTCGAACAGGTCGTCCGTCGCCTGGTGCGTGTCGCTGTACTTCTTCTCCGTCCCCCAGCCGCGCTCGCGCATCCCGGCGGAGGAGAAGGAAGCGCACGGCGGCGACCCCTCGTACAGGTCCAGCTCGCCGACCTTCAGGCCGAGCCGGTCCAGAATCTCCTGCGGATCGACCTTCCGGATATCGCGCCGGTCGACGACCGTCTCCGGGTAGTTCGCGGCGTACGTGTCCGCCGCCGCGTCGACGAACTCGATGACGTACGGCACGTCCCAGCCCGCGAGCTTGAGGCCCGTCGAGGAGCCGCCACACCCGGAGAACGAGCCGACCGCCGTCCGCCCGTTCGTCCCCTCCGCCTCGTACACGTTCGCCATGGTCAGGCGCTCGTAGCTCACGCCACCGTTCCCTTCCAGCGCGCCGCCTCTGCTCGCGCGATCGCTTCTTCGAGCCATGAGCGCATGCTCTCACGCGCCCCGGACGTGTTCCAGAAGCGGTTGCGACCGGACGGGTGCGGGACGCAGACCGCCTGGAGGAGGCCCGCTTCGAGCCATTCCCCGTACGGCTTGTCGTCCCGCAGGCCAACCGCGCCCGCCGCGCGCTGGCCGAGGCAGACGACGATCAGGGGTAGCCGCTGCTCCTCCTCGGGACGGGTGAGCAGCCAGCGCGTCCAGCGTTCCTGGGCGCGCGGCTTCGACCACGGGTACGCATCGCGGTACCGCTCGATCGCGTTGAGCGTCTCGAAGTGCTCGATGAGCGTCCAGTACGCCGGACCCTCCGTCTCCCACTCCATGAGCTTGCAGATGAACTCGGCGGGTGCGCCAGAGAGGGGGAACGCGTGGTAGCGGTCCCCCCTCTCCGACGGCGCCTCGCCGAGAAGGAGAGGCAGTCGGGACACGTCAGGCTGCGGCGGTGAAGTCCTTGGCGCGCTTGATGCTCGCGCGGAGCAGCGCGGTCAGGTCGACCACGTTGTCCGGCAGCTCCGGGCGCTCCGGCACCTCGAAGCCGTGGAACTCCCCGGCCTCCGCGCGGGCGACCAGCTCGCGCAGGAGACGTGCCCGCTCGTCCGTGACCTCGTCGAGCGCGGCGGAGGAGTCGGCCATCGCCTCGATCAGCGCGGTCGCCGCCTCCACGTCCTCGTCGCTGGCCGTGACCGCGTTGAGGTCCGCGCGCTCCGGCACCTCGCGCACGTCCTCCGCGAACGCCAGCTCGAGCACCTTGAGGTGCTGCTTGCCGTCCTCGAGCGCCGGGACGATGACGCCGACCGCCTGGCGCTTCGTCTTCGTCCAGCGGACGACCGGCACGCGGCCAGCCGTACGGGAGGCCATGAACAGCGTGCGCAGGAGACGCATCGCCCCAGCCCCGTCACCGGCGAGGAAGTAGCTGCCGAGGATCCGCTCACGCGGCACCTGCTCGCGGCGGATGAACGCGACGGTGTCCATCGCGTCGAGCCGGGTCCGCTCGTCGATCCGCGCCAGCTCGTCGGTCAGGTCGACGAACGAGCCGTCCGCGAGCCGGATCCCCCGGCGCGGCTCCGCGACCTCGACCCCCGTGCCCTCCTCGACGACGACCGGGACCTCCGGGACCTCGCTCTCGCGCGCCTTCCGCGCCCGCTCGGCGACCTCGTCGACCGCCTTCTGCGCGGCGCGAATCTCCTCCGGCGTCGGGGGCACGATGCTCGACTCCTCGTCGACCGGCTTGTACTCCGGGTCCGGGCGCATCTCGGTCTTCAGCTTCCCGCCGTTCGGGCCGGCCTTCTCAAAGGACGGCTCGTCCGTCTCGCCGGTGGTCTTGAGGAGCGCGATCGGAGCCGTCGCGAGGCCGAACCTCAGCTCCGTCCGCTTCGCTGCCCTCTCTGCCTGCTTCGCCATGCCTGCTCCTGCTCTCGGGTGACGTACCGCAGGAGGTATACGGCTTACCCCGGACGGAATCCTCCTTGACCCCGCTACGTCCGGTGAAAACGTGCCGCCTCCGGGCAGTCGGCGAAGTGGTTGAGCCGCAGCGGGACGCCCATCTCCCGAAGCGCGATCCGCGTGTTCGCGTTCCCGATCACGGCGTAGCGAACCTCGCCCTCCCGGACGAACAGGAGGACGTTCCCGCGCCCCTGCTCGGCCGGGAGGTCTTCCGGCTCCGTCTCGACGAGGATCGGCGCGACCTTCCGCGTCTGCGGATGGACCGCGCCGACCATCTCGCGCCCGCACGCCTCGCAGCGCTTGCGCTCGCCGGGCTTCATGACTTCGGCCAGAGCCGCTGGAACTTCGCCAGCGGCTCCTCCGCGTTGGCCCCCTGCGCGTCCTTCTGAACGTCGAGCCGCGCGGCAGCCTCCCGGTGCCGCCGCGCGTGGTCCTCGTCGTACCCCATCAAGCCGTCCGTCGCGCCGTCCTCCGGCAGCGCCCCGCGCGGCGACAGGCCCTCGGCGCAGTCCGCGCACTCGGGACGCTCACAGGGAGCCTCCCGCGAGCAGCTCACGCGCCCTCCCGGTAGACACGCTCGACGTTCTCGACGACCAGCTCCGTGCTGTAGCCGCGCTCCGAGAGCTTCAGGCCAGCGGCGAGCAGCGGCACGTCCTCGTCGTCCGGGATCACGCAGACGCTCCAGAGGCCCGCATCCTCGAACTTCACGCGGACCCGCATCCGGGCGTCTTGGCCGTCCCGCTTGCCGATGAGGACGAACGTCGCCTCCTCCGCGTTGTACTCGTCGCAGCCGCGAACGTTCCCGGCGACCTCGATCAGGTCGTCGCTCTCCCCGTAGATGCTGACCTGGCCCATCAGAACGGGATGTCGTCGTCGGCGGGCTGCGTCTGGGCCGGCGGAGGCGTCGTGTCCGGCGTGTCGACCGGAACGTCCGAGCGCGGCGTGAAGCCGCCCCCGCCGCCGCCGTAGTAGTCGGCCTCCTCGCTCTGCCGCTGCGTCCGCCCGTTCCCGCCGCCGCCGGAGCGGAGCACCGACATGTTATCCGCCGTGAACGAGACGGACTGACGGTTGTTGCCCTGCTGGTCCTGCCACTCGCGCCAGCGGATCCGGCCCTGCGCGACGATCCCGTCGCCCTTCGCGAGGTTCTGGGCGATCCACTCGCCCTGCCCGCCCCAGACGTCGATGTCGAAGTAGTTGGGCCGGTCGGTCCACTCGCCGGACTGCCCGTCCTTGAACCGCTCGTTGTGCGCGATCCTCAGCGAGCAGACCGACACGCCGGACGGCAGGCTCCGCAGCTCCGGATCCCGCGTCAGGTTCCCCGAGAGGGCGAACGAGTTGATCGAGAATCCCACTAGATTAGCTCCCCTTGCGCCCGCTCGACGGGAGCCGGGACCGACGCGGGCAGTCGGAACAGGCCGGACTTCTTCTCCATCTCGCTGACAGGCCAGCCGTAGCGCTTGTTGCCAGTCTCGAGGCTGATCGGCTGCGCCTCCGGGAGGTCGTGCAGCCACGCCTCCCGCCGCGAGTCGATCCCCTCGAAGAACGCGAGGAGCACCGGGTAGCCGAGGCCCCGGAGGAACGCGAGCCGGTCAGGCCGGAGGCCCTGCTTGCCGTGGCCCGTCACCGAGGACTGGCCGTGGACCTCCACGACGACGACCTCGCCGCCGTCGAGCCGGACGAACTGGACGGGGAACCCTTGCAGCGCCTCGCCCTCCAGCGCGTCCTCGAGCGCCCGCTGCGCGAGATGCGTCAGCCGGGTCTGCTCCGAGTCGTACGGGTCGTACAGCGCCACGCTCGGGTGACGCACTCGCTCATGAGCTTCCATTGCGAGCCTCCTTCCTCCGGGCGCGCTCCTCGCGCTCGGCATGGAGAACCTTGGCGAGCGCCTCGACCTCCTCGAGGACGTAGGCGTCGTTGCCGCCCTCGACCGGGATCGGCTCCGGCATCCGGCCCTGGTCCTTCAGCCGGGAGATATGCGGCGGCTTGACACCGAGCAGCTGAGCGCTCCGGGTCGCGCTGATCAGCTGCGGGGCCGTCCGCTGCTCCTTGAGCCACCGCTCAAAGGACGCGGACGCCTCCGGCCCGGCGATCCGCCGGACCCGCTTGATCGCCTCCGCCTCATCGACGTATCGCGCGGTCACGGATCCAGCCCCGGATCACGCGAGTCCGCGTGGGCTGCCACGCCAGCCCCGGCGAGGCTGGCGAAGACGCCGATCGGGACGGCCAGCTGCCACGGTGAGTCAACGTCGGCGGACACGACCGCGACGAACGCGACCAGGACGCCAACGGCGGCAACGCAGAAGCCGACCCATCTCTGAGTCGAGGGTTCCAAGGGACCTCCAGTCTCGGGTAAACGTACAGCGGGCAAGGTACACCACTTACCGGACAGAGGACAGGACCGTCATAGCAAGGACGCCTGGCCGGCGCTCTCAGCGGGATCCCTCGGCCACTCCGGGAATAGGACAATCTCCGTCCAGTTCTCGCCCTTGAAGCGCTGCGGCTCTGCGCTCAGCGGATCCGCCCGGTACGGGCCGTCAACGACGAAGCGATCCCAGTCGTCCTCCTTCAGCCAGCCGCCGAGCTGGAGAGCGTCCCCGAGCGCCTTCTCGACCATCGCGCGGAAGTTGCCCTGGTCGCGCTTCGTCCGGTCCCCGAAGCAGATGGTGATCTGAGCGTAGACGGACCCGAGGCCCTTCGGCAGGCCCGCCTCCTCCAGCGCCTCGATGATCCAGTTCTGCCAGCGCTCCTTGTCGCCCTGGTAGGCGTGCGGGTTCGCGGAGGAGCCGAACGCGTTGACCGACTTCGGCGCGCCGAGATGGCCGAGCCAGCCCTTGTTCTCCCCGCACCGGGCGCAGCCGCGCTTGCCGCCCTCCTTCGCCTTGAAGTGGCACTGCCGCGTCTTCCGGATCCGGACCTCGGACAGCGGCACGCGCTCCTCCGGCGGACACGGCTTCCACGCGACCGCCGCGACCTCCTTCGGCTGCGGCCGGCCGAACTTCTGACCCCGCGCAAGCGCCCGCTGAGCCGCCCCGCTCGGCACCACGTCATCACCCTCGATCCGGGCGACCTCCGTCGCCTCGTCCACGTCCAGCGGACGCCCCTCAGCCATCGCCAGCCTCCAGCTCCCCCGCCGGTGGTGTCAGGCCGAGCGCCCGCAGGGGTTCCAGGCGACCCAGCTCATTCCTCCGCCCGCCAGCGAGCAGGTGCCGCTCCCGGCCCTCCTGCGCCTCGACGAACGCGTCCCACTCCATGCGCAGCTCCTTGCGGCGCAGCTCCCCGTACTCCGGGTCATCAAGCCGGAGCATGACCAGCCGCTCAAGCCGGGGGACGATGAAGCCCGCGATCAGCGCGTGCTCACGCTGGGCACGGGCCTCCCGACGCCCCCCCGCCGGGTACTTGCAAGCCGCCTTGAGAGCAGCGATCATGTCTTCAAACGTCGGGCGCTCCGGGTCCTCGTTCAAAACCCGGAGGATGTCCCCGGCGGACGGACGCCACTTCCCCTCGCTCTCAAGCGCGAGCCGGCGCAGCGCGACGAGGACCGCCGCCGGGGGAACGTCCCCGATGATGATGCGGTAGCTCCGCATTGAGGACTCTGCGTCCCAGCGGTTCCGCTCCGTGTCCGGGAACGCGAGCATCAGCGTCTCCTCGACGATCGCCCACTCGTCGTCCTCGTGGCTCACGCGCCGCCACCCATGAGCCGCTGCCACGCCGCGTCGGCACGAGCCTTCAGGTTCTCGCGAGCCTGGTCCTCCGCCTTCTTCGGCGTCTTCTGCCCGGTGTTGTTCAGCGCCCGCTCGAACGCCTTCGGCCCGAAGATGTCGCCGACCTCCGGCACCGCGCCCTCGCACCAGCTCGGCGGGTTCGCGAGAACGTTGTCGACGACCCGCGTCACGTCGTCCACCTGGAGGTCCGGGCGGTCAAGGAGCCGCATCACGATCCGCTTGAGCGCCTCCGACGGCCGGCCGCGCGCCGTCAACGCGCCGAGCTTCCGGCCCGTCTTCTCGTTGTAGTAGTCGAGGACCGCCGCCGCCCGGTCACGAATCTCGTCCGGGACCCGCTGCCGGTCCACCGTCATCGGGCGGCGAGACGCGGGAACTGGAACGAGCGCGCCCGCGCCCGCAGAGTGAGATTCGGACGGTTCTACGGATGGTTCTGTAGGAAGTGGGTTTCCGCCCCCCTGGCTATCCGTTTCCGCCCGGAACATATTTCCGGGCGTCCTCTCCGGGTCCATAACGATCTGCCAGACGACGATCCCCTTCGCCGTCCGCCCTTGCTTCCGAATCAGGCCCTTCTGTTCGAGCGCGCTCAGGCAGTTCCTCACCTGGCGCTCCGTCATCCGCGACTTCTCCGCCAGATACTCCTGCGACGGGTAGGCCCCGCCGCCGTCGTCATGAGCCTGATCTGCCAACGCGAGAAGCACGACCAGCTCCCCTGACTTGACGGGCGCGAACTTCCATACCCACGCTGAGACGACTACCGACACCTGCTACCTCCGACCCTTGCCTTGCGAATCCGTCCGGACGCGGAGCTAGCTTGCCCTCCGCGTCGTTGCTGCTGCTGCTACTTCGGCGTCCTGCTCCGTAGCCCGTCCGGTCTGACTCTCGCCAGCTGACCGGGCGGGCTACGTCCGTTCTAGGCCGCGTTCTTCGCCGCCTCCTGCAGGAGGTGCTGACCGGCCTCCGAGAACGCCTGCTGGACGATCCTCGGCTTCAGCTCGACGTAGATCGTGACCTTCTCGACCGTCCCGTCGCCCTTCCGGATGTAGGCCGGCTTCACGGAGTCGACCACGCAGTCCGCGACGAGCACGTGACTGGTCTTGTACGGATCGATCAGCCCGCCGGAGACGTTCGGAATCGCCTTCCCGGAGAGCTTGTACGCGTACTCGACCGGAGTCCCACGCTTGATCAGGTCGGAGAACTTGAGCGCCTTGCCCTTCTCCTCGACGATGAAGGTGAACTGGCCGTCGTCCTCCTCCTCCTCCGTCTCCTCCGGCGTCGTCTCCGCCGCCGACTTGCCCGTCCGACCGGGCAGGGGCGTGACGTTGCTCGGCGTCTCCTTCTCCTTCGGCTCCCCGTCGGTCGCCTTGACCGACTCCGGATCCTCCGGCGGCTCCGGACCCGTCGGATCGGGATGCTCGACTTCGTCCATCACGGGACGTTCCTCCCTACTCGTAGCTGCGGCTGGAACCCCCGCCGCCGGGGAAGTCTCTGACCGGCCGGCCACCCTAAGCCGCCTGCCTGGTCGGGTAGGTGCGCTCGATCCAGACAACCGCGCTCTCTCCGGGAAACGAGCGGTCACGCCGTCTCCAGAAGCGCGTCAAGTCGGGGATCCTCGCCGGAGTACCGTCGCCTCAGATAGTCGTACGACTTCGGCCCGTAGAGCGCGGCGGCAAAGCGGTAGTTCTCATCGCGGAGCAACGCCAGCGGGACCGGATGGGCGCGGTCATGGTGCTTCCGGTGGCAGTCGGCGCAGAGCGTCAGCGCGTTGGCCGAGTCCGTCACGTCACCGCCCTCCTGACGAAGGTGCTGGACGTAGACGACATGGTGCTCCTGGAGGAGCGCGCCGGATCCACAGCGGGCACAGCTCGTCATGCCGCTCTTGAACCGTGCCCCGCCCTTGACGCCGGTCCGCTTGCCGTACTTGTACATCGGGTTCCTCGGACCTTTCTTGCTCCCGTTTTGATGCTGGGAGCGCCCCTGCCGCTCGCGACTCTCCGGCGGGCTGACGCGTCCCGCGATGTCCGCGCACGCTGGCGAGCAGAACTTCCGCGACAAACGACTCGGCGGGACGTAGAACTCCACGCCGCAGCCCTCGCGCGCGCAGAGCTTCGTAGTGCCCTTCCGTCGCCCATCCGGGCCCGGACCCTTGGCCCTGGGCGTCGAATCGCTCAGAGGCCCGGATCCGCTCGCCTGGCGCTGCTTCTCGCGCGCCTTCTCACGGCTCCGCTCCTCCCACGCCCGGACCTTCGCCGGGTCCGCCCTAAGACGCTTCTTCCGCTTCATCGTTCAGGTCCGCGACCTTCTCGCCCTTCTCGATCCGTTCCTGGCAGCCGTCGCAGATCATCACGAGGCCCGCCGTCCGCTTGACGAGCGCCCACCCCTCCGGCGGAGGGGTCCGAGGCCCCTGCGCACCGCAGCCGTAGCACTCGACGAACTTGTCCATGGCTCACGCGGCGCGCCGGCGCGCCTTCGCCTCATCCCGCTCCCGGCGCGCGTCCTCCACCGACGCCTTCATCGCGCTCGCGAGGTTCTGCGGAACGACCTCCTTCGTGCTCGGCCGGTCCGTCCCGTGCGGCGTGTACTCCTCGATCCGGACGCCGCCCGTCGAGAGCGTCCGAGGCCCGTAGACCCGCCGCCCCTTCGAGTAGGCGACCTCAACCGGCCCGCGCTCCTCGACCCACGGGTCCAGGCGCTTCTTCGCCATCTTCGCGACGGACATGGCGACCTGGCGGGTCGCCGCGAGCCGGGACGCCTCCTCCTCGTTGCTCGCGCTCCCCTTGTACAGGTCGTCGAGCGGGCAGCGCGCGGACGCCGTGCAGTACCCGCAGTGGTGGCCCGGCGACGGCTTCCAGTGCCCATGCTCCTCGAGCGTCTCGAGCCGGAGGTTCTTCGGGTTCCCCGACGCGACCGCCATGTCGAACGCCTCCATGAGCAGCGCCATGCGGTGCTTGACCTTCGGCAGCTCCGCCCGCGTGAGGCGCGCTGGCCGCGCCTTCGTCCGGCGTACGTAGAACTCGCGCAGCGTGACCGCGTTGACCGCCGGGAAGTTGTCCATGACGAGGATCGCGTACGCCTGCTGCTGGAAGTAGCCGTGATACGAGATGCCCGGCTCCTCCGCGTCCTCATCGCGCTTCGGCGGCAGCGTCCAGCCCGTCTTCCAGTCAACGACGACCGCCTCGTCCGGCGGGCGCGCGATGAGCAGGTCCAGCTGGCCGGAGAGGACCCGCTCGATGCGCTCCCCCGTCTCCGGAATGTTGTACGTCAGCGTCGTCTCGAGCCGGCGCTCCATGTGGAGGATGTTCCGGACCGAGAACGTGTTGTTCGCGGCGAAGATCCGCACGTCCTTCTCGAGCTGGCGCAGCTCCCGGAGCGGGACGCGCACGCGGTCCTCCGGCGGCACGTCCCGCTGCCGGATCTTGTCCTCGAGAATCTCGAGCGCCGCGCCGACCGGGATCTGCTCCGAGTCGTTGATCTTCATCTGCCGCAGGCACTCCGCCGCGACCCGATGGAAGATCGTCCCCCGCGCCTGCGGGTGCGTGCTCCAGCCGTTCTCGTACCGGAGGCTGAACAGCGCGCTCAGCTCGCAGTCGTCGAACGTGGCGAGGAGCGACTGGCGGAGCCGTGGGAACCGCTCCCGCGCCTCCGCCTCGCTGATCGGCCGGTCTGGGACGGTCCCCCGGAGGCCCTTCTCAGTCGCCACCGAACTGCCTCGTGATCGAGGCCGTGTTCGCCACCTGCTCGGCGATCGCGTCCTTCGCGTTGTCGATGTGCTCGAGCATCTTGCTCGCGGCCTGGTGCTGCGCCCGGACGATGCACGCCTCCATGTCCTCCGGCGTCGGGCCGTCCGGAGCCGCCGGGACGACGACCTCCTTGTGGTGGTACGCCCACATGACGCCCCGGTCCTCGTCGTACATCTGCGCCGTGACCTCGAGGATCATGAGCCGACGACCTCGGCCTCCGTGACCTCCTCCTCGGCGATCCGCGCGGCCTCCGCCTGCTCGGCCTGGATCCGCTCGCGCTCCTCCCGGATGTACCTCAGCTCGCGCATGATGCCCTCCTCGTCCTGGTGGAGGAGCGTCATCTGCGCCCGCGCCGCACCGTACGCGTTCGGCTCGAGCGCGTTGAGCGCCATGATCGCCTCGCGCAGTTCGTCGCGCACGTCCTCCGGGCAGGCGACCTTGTCGAGCACGGCGTTGATCGCCTCGATGCCCGCCGCCGAGAGCGCGCCCCCCGCCTCCCCGGCGGCGACCTGCTCGTTGAGGTCCATCTCGCCCTCGCCGAGGAGGCCGGAGAGCGGCGTGGCCTGGCGCAGCGCGTTCCGCTCCGCCGCCGTCAGGGCCATGACCGACTCCTGCGTCCCCCATGGGCTGTAGGTCAGCTTCGGCCCCGGCTCCGGCTTGTACTCGTCCAGCGGCGCGAAGAAGAAGCCCTGCTGCGTGCCGTCCGCCGCGAGGACGAGGCACCACGCGCCGATCAGCTCACCGCGCTCATGCTTCGCGCCGGCCACCTCGTGGTTGATCGCGACGCGCATCTTCTCGAAGTCCCAGCGATAGCCGAACGTATCGTTCTCCCGCACCACGTCGCTGAAGATGCGCAGGCCGTTCCGGCGCGCGACCTTCCGGAGGCCGTCGCGCCCGACCATGATCATGAGCTGGCCGCGCCTGGTCTTCGTGATCCAGATCTCGTTCGCGAAGAAGTCCAGCTCGTACCGCGCGGCCAACTCGAGGCCAACCGCGATGTCCTGGTCGGTCGGGACGATGAGGTTCTGGCTCCTCTCCGCCGCCTGGATGAGCTGGTCCTTGATGACCGCGAGCCGGTTCGCGTCCATCTGGTCGTAGATGAGCGGCTGCGCGAGCGCCAGCTCGCCAGCGGATAGGTCGCGCTGCTCGCGCTCCTCCGCCGTCTCGCCATCGCGGGCGGTGCTATCTGAGGCCATTCCAGGTGCCCTCCTACTCGGGTGTGTAACGTCGAAGTATCTCGCGCGCCCACTCGACGGCTTCCTGAATGCTCAGGCCCGCCTTGTGGCTCCGCACGCGTAGCTCTAGGTTCTCAATCCGGTTATCGTGGCGGACGCCGTTCCGATGGTGAACCGTCTCGCCCGGCAGAAGGGGACGACCTAGATGCTCCTCCATCCGGATCCGGTGGACTGGCTTCCCTCGAAGACGCATGTAGCCGTCCCCGCAGAGATAGCCCTCGTCCGGCGGCTCCTGGCGCGGCCTGACGCCTCGTCGACGCGCTCGCTCCCTCCACGCAGCGGTGTTCGCTGCACGACACTCATCGCAGCGGCAGCCCTTCCGATAGGAAGTCGTAGTCCCATGCTCCTCCACTGACCGTGAAGCTACGGCGCAGTCCGGACAGATTCCTCTACCCGACCAAGAACAGCGAAGGGCGACCCGAAGGTCGCCCCGCGCCTGACGTTACCCGAGCCACGCCAAAGGAGGGCGTCTCGAGGAGTACGCGCGGTATATGGCGCGTACTGAACGGGAGTCTACCCCAAGGCGCTAGGCCAAACCCGCCTTAGATGTAGCGGCGAGCGTGGCTCACGTCGCCCCGGTAACGGACGCGCAGCAGGTGCGGGCCGCTTTCCGAGCCGTGGGAGAGGACCATCCCGTTGCCTGCGTACATCGCCACGTGCCCGTAGGGCCACGGACCGCCGTAGAACACGAGGTCGGCGAGCTGGAGGCTGCCGAGGCTGACGACGTGCCCGTGACGCGTCTGCGTCCCCGTGTAGCCGTACCCCCAGCCCGCGCCGTTGACGATGTCCGGGAACCGCATGTTCCCGGACGCGCCGGTCAGCGCGTTCCAGAGCGCCCACGTCGTCAGCGACGAGCAGTCCGCGTAGCGCGGGAACTCGTCGTTCGCCGAGCGGAGGTTCAGCCGGATGCCGTCCCAGCGCCGCGACCCCTGCGTGTAGTGGACCGCCCCCCGATGCGCGTACGCGAGCCGCATGGCCCGGACCGCGCGCCGGCGCGCCTCGCTCCGTTGCGAGGCCGTCAGGCCGGAGACGCCGCCACCCGCCTGCTCGCGCTCCTTCTCCCGCTGCGCGCGCTCCTTCTCCAGCGCCTCGATCCGCTCCCGCGCCCGGACGAGCTGATCCTCCGTCCGCCGGCCGGGGTAGCGGATCATCCGCTGCACGCCGACCGTCAGGACCGCGCGGCCCTTCGCGTCCCGCGTGGTGAGCGTGCTCTCGAGTGCGCCGAGCAGCCGGCCCGCCGTGAGCATCGCGTTGAACTCGTCGTAGGTCAGGATCCCGTCCCGGCCCATCCGCGCGACCGAGACGCCGCGCGGCTCCAGCCGGTTGACCGTCGCGACCTCGACCCGGCGAACGTCCTCGCCACGCTGGACGTTCTCCTTCAGCCGGACGAAGTTCCGGTGCGGCTCCCCCTCCCGAACGTACGTGCGGCCCATCTCAGCGATCCCCCGCCGCGATGTCCGGATCCGGGCGGCTCTCCGTCTCGTCGATCAGATCCTCGCCACCCTGCGGCGCGGCGAGGTCTTCCAGCCCCGGCTCGACGTTCAGGTGGCTCATTCCGTCCGTCGGCTCGTGCGCGCGCTCATCCGCATCCGGCGGGATGACCTCGCCCGCCTGCGGCGCGATCGCCGCCGCGCGCATCGCGTCCTCGACCGGCCCCGGCCGGCCGTAGACCGCCTGCGGCGGCTGCCGGAGCGCCGCCTGCGCCGCGTCGATCCACGGCTCCGCCTTCGTCGCCATCGCGCGCACGACCGCGATCGCCTGCGCCATCCGCCCGCCGATCGTCGTCAGCGCGACGAGGACGCCCGCCGCGCCCGCCGTCGCCGTCGCCGTGTCATTCTGCTCGACCGCCGCGACGATCGCGCCTACCGCGCTGACGAGCGTCACGACCAGCCCGACATACGTCCCGAGCCCCGCCGACACCTTCGGTGCCTCGACCGGCTTCTCCTGCTCTCCCATGGGGTCCTCCCGGAGTTGAGTCAACGCCCGAGGAGGCTACGCCCGCCCCCGGAAGGAACCCGGCTACAGGCTCTCGCCAGATCCGGGCAGCTCCCGCTGCGCAGCGGCGCGCCGCTCAGCCTCCGCCGCCGCCGCCTCCTCCCGCTCGTCGAGCGCGGCCCGGACGATGTCGCGCTGCTCGGCGGCGACCGTCTCCGGGTCCTTGTCCGCCCAGCGCTCGTCGTGGGCCGCGAAGACGAAGCTCTCGACGCCCTCGTAGCCGATCCGCGCAAGCTCCGTCAGCGGGTCGCCGATCCCGACGCGGACGGTCCGCCCGTCCTCGCCCTCCACGTCCTCATACTCGGCATACACCAGCTCATCGTTCTCGACGATCGGCTGCTCCGCGAAGACCTCGACGCCGACGGTCAGGCGGTAGACGCCCTGGTCCGTGTCGTGCACGTGCTCGAGGATGACCCGACTCACTTGATCCTCACGAGGTAGTTCATGACGATGTGCGCGGACGCGTCGAGCGGGCCGTTCGTATCGCCGACCGCGCCCGTCAGCCCGTGGCCGTGGGCACCAGCCAACTTGGTGATGAGCCAGTCAAAGCCGAGATTCGGTGCCCCACTCGGCCAGACGGTCATAGAACCGTCGCCACCACCATGCTGTCCACCGGCATATCCGGGCACGTCGATGGTGTGCTGGTGCGCGCCGCCACTGACAACCGCCGCCGTCCCGAGGCCGTGCCGATGCTTGATCTTGCGACTCGCGACGGGAAGCCCGTCGTTCGCTCCGAGCGTCGTGACCTCCGCGTGCGTCCCCCGGCCCACGGCCACGCGGCCCTGGCGGTCCGGGACGCGGACCATGTTCCCGCCGGGGTCAACGCCGCCGTTATACGAGTGGCCAGCGCGGGTGAAGAAGTCCGGGTGCGCCGTCCGGTCGATCAGCCGCCCGTCCGCGAAGACGAACTGCCCCCCCGGAGGCTCCGATACCCCCGCGTACTCGACCACGCCGCCGATCGGCACCTCGGCGACCTGGGGCGCATCGCCGTCGCCGACGGTCTGCGTCAGCTGCGTGATCTTCGCGCCGTCCCAGACCGCCTCGCCGACCTTCCGGAAGTACTCGGCGACTCCCGCCTCGACCGCAGGCTCCTGCCCCGTTGGGGCGTACCGGAGCACGAACGCGTAGTCCGTATGGTCCGTATTCGGCTCCGGGAGGTTGTCAACGAGCTGCGGCCCCGTGCCGACGAACACGTCGTAGAGGCCCGCCGCGCCGCCGGGATGCGCGCGGTTCGTCGGGGCCGTGTTCCAGCGCCACCAGCCGTCGACCGAGATGGCGGCGCGCAGCTCCCCCGCGCCCGCCGGGACCTCAACCGCCGTTTCTGAGCCGGGGACGAACCGGAGCTTGAAGTTCCAGACCCCCCCGAACAGGAACCCGTCGAGCGCGTTGGCCCACCAGGACGGGAGAACTTCGCGACGAGCGAACTGCTTCACGTCGGCGAGT
This sequence comes from Longimicrobiales bacterium, assembly GCA_036381195.1. Lineage (GTDB taxonomy): Bacteria > Gemmatimonadota > Gemmatimonadetes > Longimicrobiales > RSA9 > RSA9. The sequence continues at coordinate 37,965 of DASVDH010000009.1, forward strand.
CTACGTCAGGACCGGAGCGGAACCCTCAGCCGAGCAGGCCCTCATCCAGTAGATCCTCATCGAGGACGAAGCCGCCCTCGAACTGCGTCTCGATATCCAGGTGCGTCTCGATGACGCCCCGGATCATCCGCTCGTAGCGCTCGTACAGGTCGCCCGCCGGGAGCGTCGGGAGGTAGAAGCGGACAACCCCCGGCGGAGGACTCGTCGGCACGGCGGGATCGTGCTCCTCATAGGTCCACCCCGGCCCGATCAGGCGCGTGATCGCGCCCTCCTGGTCGAGGCCCGTCATGCGGACCCGGAGCCGCCGGATCGAGGCGACGACCGCATCGCGCCGCTGCTCGACCGTCCAGCCCGCCGGCGCGACCGTCAGCCGGAGCAGCTTCTCCCACCACGGCAGCCCCAGCTCCGTCGCCGTCAGCGGGCTGAACTGCGCCCGGACCTCCTCGATGCGCGTCCGCTTGCGCTCCTCCTCCCGCATGTAGCAGTGGATGACCGCGTGGATGTCAGGGTCGGTCCCGAGCGGGTGCGGCAGCTGGTCAAGCCACTCCTTCGCGAGCGGGTGGAGGAGGTCCGGGCGCGGAGCCATCAGACCTCGCCCTCCACGAGGTCGAGCGGCTTGACGAGGACCGGCACGCGCGCCGGGTTCGCCGGGACGGGGACGTTCACCGCCGCGCCGTTGAGCGTGAGGCCGGAGAGGTCATGAACGCCGGGGATCGACGTGACGCGCCCCTCGACCTGCTTGATCACGACCTCCCCGCCCGACTCGACGCTCTCGACGTACGCCTCCACGGCGTCCGTGATCGCGTCGCCGAGCGCGACCGTGCCGCCGTAGCCGTCCCAGCTATACCCCGCCTCGAACTCCACGGTGCCCGCGACGACGATGTTTAGCGCCGCCGCCGTCTCGACCGTCACCTGCGCGCCGATCGTCACCTGCCCGTGGCCCTTCCCCGCGACCGGATCGAGGAAGTTCTGGAGGCCCGTGACCAGCTCCGCCGGGAGCGGCTGGCCGGCGCGGTCCGTGATGATGACCTTGACCGTGTTCGGGCCGTCCCAGAGCGGCACGACCGTCACCCGCCCGATCGCCGCCGAGTAGGCCCGCGAGACGATCTTGTACAGGCGGACGTTCCAGCCCCCCGGCTCGCCGCCGTAGACCTCGAGCAGGCGCTCCCGAAGCGCCTCATCCGTCTCCGTATCCTCGCCGCCGATCGTCTGATCCGCGTTGACCACGGAGACGCCCGCCAGCCCCGCGTCCTGCGAGAGAAGCGCCGTAATCGCGAGAGGCGCGACGTTCCCGGCGGACCCCGGCTCCGTCGCCCGGATCGGCAAATCGACGGTCCCGCCCGCCCCGACCACGCCTCCCACCGTGACCTCGTACTCGGGCGCGTCAGCGTCCGGCGTCGGCGGCTCAACACCAACCGGCGTGCCGGACGGGATGACCGTGCCGACAGGCCCGCTGAACGTCACCACACCGCTCGCGTACTCCGCCGGGAGCCGCTGCACGTCCTGGACCTCCGCGTGGTCGTCAAGGTAGCTCTCCCACGCCCAGAGCGGGTGCGCGGCGGCGACAACCTCGTCCATCCGCTGGTAGCTCCGCGCGCTCTCCCGCACCCCCGGCTCCGTGACGACCTGGAAGAACGACCCCTCGCGGGTGTCCGTCCACTGGTCCACCTGGTCGGGCGTGAGCCCCTCGTTCGCCCACTCGTTCCAGCGGGCGCGGATCGCCGCCTCAGTCTCCTCCGGGAACAGCGGCTCGAAGTCGTACGTATCGAGCGCCACGTGCTAGCCCTCCCTCAGCTGTACAGGTCCGACGACCACGCGGTCGTCCTCATCGGTGATGACCGCGAACGGCCCCACCAGGATCGTGTCCTCGATCAGCTGGACCGAGAGGCCGTCGACCTCCGCGATCCGATCGTGGACGAGCAGCGCCTCGCGCAGGCGCGCCGCCCAGTCCCCCGCCTCGATCAGCGCCTCCCGCCCGACGAGTCCGACCGGGCTATCCGGACGCTCTACGCCGAACTCGGCGCTGAAGACGGCGTGCGCGAGCCACGCCGAGTGCATCGCCATCATGCACCACTGGATCAGCGCGCCCTCACCGCGCGTCTCGGCCGGCGCGAGGCCGTGCCGCCGGAACCGCCCCGTCCCCGTCCAGTCGAAGTACCACGTCCGCCCGAGCGGGGTCGCCGCCTCCCCCTCGACCGGAGCGTCGAGCGGATCCTCGAGCGCGCTCGCCTCCGCCGCGTCGAGGTCCGCGTCCGGGGACAACTCGTCCTCGTCCACCGGCAGGAACGAGAAGTCGAAGCTGTCCGCGCTCACTGGATCCCCCAGCCGGTCATGATCTGATCGCGCAGGTTGTTCGCGGCAGCGCCGAGGTCATGCTCACTGTGGAGGTCGCCGCTGCGGAACACGACCCGACCGTCGGGCGCGACAGCCTCGACGGAGATGGTGACCCGGTACTGGTCCGGGCCGATCGGCTCCCCGCACTGGTCGCAGATGTACGTGATGGTGCGCGTCATGGTGCTCCTCGGGTTAGCGGCTCCACGCCTTACCTTCGATCTGCAGGTGTTCGCGACCTTGGTAGTACGTCCACGTACCACCTTGGGTGTTTACGCTGATCCGCGCCGTATACGTGACTCCCGCAACGAGCTTGTAGACGTGATACGGGTGACGGGTGGTGTAGGGGTTCACGCCCGCGTTCTGGGTGATGATGTCCCGTGCGGCGAGCGTATCCCCGTCCGCGTCGGCGGGCGAGAGCAAAAGGCTGAAGTAGGCGTAGTGGTAGGCCGCGTCATTTTTGCTCACGTGGACGTGGCCGCTGACCTCCCACCAGCAGTCGACGGACGGCGTGTAGACCAGCTCGAGGACGTTGAATCCGTCGGCGGAGAGAACCTGACCATTGCTCACCGCGTTGTACAAGTTGCGAGCGCCGTAGGCCCGTTGGACGTCGATCAACAGCCCCTTCGGGACGGGAGTCGCCGGACCGGGAGGCCCCTGGATCGTCTGCGGGTCGATGATCGTAATCGACTTCGCCTTGATGACCCACGCCATGACGACGTACGGCGGCATGTTGTTGTGCGCCGAGCCGCTGCCCGCGCTGCCCATGTGGCCCGTGTAGTCGATCGAGCCGGGACCGTAGAGGCCCGCCACCGCCCACCCCGAGTTACCCATCGCGACGTACTCGCCCCGGAACGTATGGCGATGCGGCGGCATCTCGCCCACGGTGAGCGCATGCGTCTCCGCGCCGCCCGTCGTGCCCTTCGCCTTCGCGCCCGCGCCGTAGACGAACTTGTCGCGCATGTCCGGCGGACGGAACATCTCCGAGACGGTGTTGACCTCCCAGAGCGCGTTCCCCGCCGCGACCTCATCGACCGCCGCCTGGTACAGCTGCGGGTAGTCGACACGCGATCGCCACTGCCCGTCGGCGAGGACGAAGTCATCGGGGATCACGGAGCGCGTCCACGCGATGGCCGTCCCGACCTTCATGCCGTCAAGGCCGGGAGCACCCTCCGGACCCTCCGGACCTTCCGGACCCTCCGGACCCTCCGGCCCCGGCACGCCCTGCGGCCCCTGGATGCCCTGCTCGCCCTGCGGACCCTGGAGGCCCTGCGGACCCTGCTCGCCCTGCGGACCCTGCTGGCCGCGCGGGAGCGTCAGGCTCAGCTCGAACGCCCCCGGAGACGGCTCGGCAACAGACGCCGCCGCCTCCCCGCCAGCTGGTCCCGTCGTCACCTCCCCGATGCTCAGGTCAAAGTCGCCGCCGCCGCCCGGATCCGGCCCGGACGCCGCGCTGATCAGGTAGTCGCCGCCCTCCGCCCGCGACACCCAGACGAGGTCGCCGACCGAGAGGCCCGCACTCTCGACGGCGTGCGCGACCTCTACGTCCTCGTCCTCTGCGTCGAGGACCAGTCCGCCCGCCACGACGATGAGCGGGTTGACGGACGTGACCTCCGCCCGGAACTGCGGCGGGTTGACATCCTCGACCGTCTCCGCCGTAACCCCGCGCAGGCGCTCCGCAACCTGATCCCAGACCCGCACCCTAGATCACCTCGACGAGCGCGTCAACGCTCTCCCGCGTGAGCAGGTCGAGCTTGAAGAACGCGGGCCGGGAGAGGCTCAGGTCAGTCGGCACGTCCGCCCCGCCGACGCAGAAGACGAACACCTCCCGCCCCCCGACACTGAGCCGGAGGATGTCGCCGACCAGCTCCTCCGGGCCGTCCACGTCGTACGGACCGCCCGAGCGGGCCACGGCGAACGCCCCGACCTCCGGGTGAGTCGTCGCGACGTGCCAACCCACGTCGACACGGCCGAGCGTCCGTGACGGGACCGCCCCGAGCAACGCCTGGGACTCTGCCCACGCCCGCCGCGCGTTCAAGACCTCCAGCTCAGGAATCGCCACGCCGCCGCTTCCCCCTCTCTCGCTTCTTGCGCTCCCGCGCCTCCTTTTCCCGGCGCTCCCGATCCTTGACAAACGGGTCCTCCTGGATGAACCCGAAGTCGGTCGTGTACTCGCCGCCGCCGGAGACGTGGTGATGCACGTCCGTCGTAAAGACGTACGTCCGATCGCGAATCTCGTCCGTCCCGCCGTGCCACCCCGGCTCCTTGCTCAGGTAGCGCATGCCCTCCCCGCGCCGGATGAACGGGATGCCCGGCGTCGAGACGCGGCCCTGCCGCTTGACCCGGATCTTCTTCGCGAGGTCCCGCCGCGCCCGGAGCTTGAGGTCCCGGTGCGAGCGGACGCGCCCGTAATCCTTCTCCTCGGGGATGTAGCCGAACCGCCTCACGATCGCGCGACGGTACTCCGTGTGTCGGACCTTCTTCGCGCCCTTGCCCTTCCCGATCCGGCCCTTCGCGATGATCACCGTCACCGGGCGCTCCGCCTGCGTCTCCTCCAGCTCGACGCCCTCGATCGCCGCGCCGAGCGTGTAGAGGATCCGGTTGCGCCGGTACGGCACGACCTCAAGCTTCCCGTCGCGCATGCGGATGAAGAACCGCCGGCCAGACTTGTCCCGCTCGTGCGCCCACGCCTTCTTGATCACGTCGAGCGCCGAGCCGGTCAGCTCGAGCTTGTCCATCCGGTGTCGCGCCTCCGGCAACGACCGGATCTTGACGCCCTCCCGGCGGCAGACCTCCCGCGTGACCTCCGCCGCGTTCCAGCCCTTCTTGCGCCGCTTCGTCTTCCGGAACGACCACTTGCGCTTGCTCCGCCGGAGGCCGACAAGGTCATCCTTGAGGTCCACCTCGATCGTCCCCTCGATCGGGTCGACCCTCGGGCGAGAGCAACGCATCGTCCACAGCTCGTACCAGCGGCCCGCGTGCCGGACGTGGCAGCGGATCCGGTAGCCCGTCCCGATGACGAGGCTGCGCGGGTCATCCGCGTCCGGCCGGCGGAGCGTCACCGCGCCGGTCAGAACGCTCTCCTCGTCCGACCACGAGAAGTCCGTCACGAAGGAGTCGAGATTGATCCGCCGCGTCCGCCCGCCCCGGATCAGCGTGAGCTTGAACTCAAAGTCGCCCGGACGAACGTCCTTCAGGCGGTTGCGATAGAACCGGCTGAGCTGCGGCCGGCGGGCCTTGCTCTTAGCCCTCCGCTCCTCCCGCCCGGACCTGTCACGCCGCCTGGCCACGTGCCCTCGCGTCCTCCCGAGCGGCGCTGATCGACAGGCCGATGTTGTCGGGAGCCTCCGGGATCTTGATGTACGAGCCGACCTTCCAACGCGGGTGCTTCCAGAGACGCGTCGACGCGCCCCACTTGTGCATCCCGTTCGCGCGGCCGATATGCGCCCAGCCGGAGTATGAGCCGTAATAGTCGAAGCTCAGGCTCTCCAGCGTGTCCGTGTTCGTGATCTTGTGCTTCGTCGGGAGCCGCCGCCCGCGCAGGCCCGCGCCCGCCGTCCGCCGAGAGGCCGTCAGCCGCCGGAACTCGCTGATGCCGATCTGCCAGTAGCGCGTGTCCGCCTCACCCGGCTTCAGCGTCCGCCGGAGGCTCCGGATCGTCGCGAACATCCGCAGCTCCTCCGGCCCGCCCCACTGCACGGTCGCGGTCAGCTCGAACGGCGTCCGACTCCGCGCGATCGCGCTCAGGACCCGGCGCGCCTCCTGCGGATCGACGTACTGGATGAGGTACGGCCAGTCCCAGTCGATCGTCAGCGTCTCCAGGTCCGTCGTCCGCAGCTGCCGCGCCGTCACCGGCCCCTGCGCGGGAACGCTGAACTGCCCCGCCCGATGCGTCTGGAACTCGCGGTGCTCGAACGTCTCCTCGAAGGAGAACTCCCCGACGACGACCGGCAGGTAGAGCGGCATGCTCAGGACGCCCTTCGCCGTATACCCCTCCATCCGCGAGAAGCGGACCCGCAGCCCCCGGCCCCTAGCCATTGATCGCCCTCACCTTCTTGGCCTCGTGCGGGCAGGCCGGGAACTCGGCGAGCGGCTTCTCCTTGAGACACTTCGCGCAGCGCCTCATCCGTTGATCGCCTCCTCGCTCACCTGGTCACCGTTCAACGCCGCGAGGATCTTCTTCCCGACCGTCTCCGCGATCCGGTCAATGTCCTTCTCCGAGCGGACGTTGAAGTTCGCGCCCGCGAAGCTGACCGCCACGCCGCCGATGTTCCGGACGCCGACGCTCAGCCGCCGGCGCGCCGCCCCGCCCGTCGCGCGGACGCCGATCCCGTCGCCCTGGAGCTTGCTCCCCCACGCATGCCGGGACGCCGCCCACGGCGCGAGGCCGGACTGCTCGTACAGCACCTTCGCCGCCGCGAGGTTGATGTCCGGGTTCTTCAGCGCGTTCCGGGAGGTCGCGCCCGGCACGATCCCCCGGTGCAGCGGCCACATGATCTGCGTCCAGCCGGTCGCGCCGCTCGCGTTCATCGCCCCCGGATCCCCGCCGGACTCCGCCATGATGATCGCCTCGAAGATCGGCGGGAGGCCCGCCGCCCGGACCGCCTCCGCAATGCTCCCCGTCGCGCTGAACGCCGCGCCGCCACCCCGGCCGAGGTTCCGGTTGATCGTCGCCTCCAGGCCGCGTGCGTACGCATCGCCAGCCGCCGTCGAGAGCGCGCCCGGCACGCCGCCGAGCCGAGAGCGCCGCGCCCGGAGGTTGACGCTCGCGCCAGCGTTGACGCCGCCCGGCACGCGGATCCCGCCGCCACCAGCGCCCGGAGCCGTATCCGCGATGTGCACGTGGTCGTAGTGGTCGGCGACCGCGTACGCCGCCGTCCGCTGGCCGTTCTTGATCGACCACCCGAGCGGACTGTGGATCAGCTCCTCGAGCTGGCTGCCGTACTTCCGCGCCATGTCCAGCGCGAAGCGCTTCATCGCGTCCGGAGGACCGGCAAGATCGAGCGCGTTTCCGGACGCGTGGTACGAGCGGTTCCCGTAGCTCGTCACCGACCCCGGACGCAGGCCGGAGGAGACGCGCAGGCCGTAGGACGCCGCCTCGTTCGCGTACTTCCCGAGGCCGGGGTTCGCGCCCATCAGGCTCCCGCCGGACATCGCGCCAGCCGCCCGGACCCGGTGCGCGTAGCGCCCGCCCGTCCGGTCCCCGAGGCCGTCACCGATCCCGTCGCCCATCGGCCCCCGCGCGCCCGATGCCCGATCGATCGAGTTCGGACCGATGCGCCCGCCGAGCCGGCCGGACTGCCGCGCCCGCTCAGGCCCAATGCTCGTGATGTTCTCCGCGCGCTGCTGACCGCGCCGCCCGCCGGACTGCGCGCGGAACAGGGCGCGAGCCTCCCGCTCGCTATAGCCCATATCCCGCAGCGCGCCGATCGCGACGCTCCGCAGGCGCTGCCACTCCTCCGACGCCTCGTCAACGCCGCGCCGCGCCGCCGACGCGATCGCCGACCGGATCCGCCCCCACTCCTTCTCCGTCCCGACGTAGATCCGCCCGTTGATCGTCGCGATCCGCCGAGCCATGCCGTCGAAGCGGTTGATGATGCTCCGCTCGAGGTCGCCGACCTCGTCCTTGAGGCGATCGTTGCCGCGCGCCATCTCCCGCGCCCACTCCAGCTGCGCCGTCGCGAGGCCGCGCGCCCCGTGCGGACCCATCTTCGCGAGCTGCTGCCGCGTCTCCCGGATCGTCCGCCCGAACTCCGCCTCCGCGTTCGGGCCACCCGGCCGGCGGACCCGCCGCTCGTAGCCCTCCTGCAGCTCCCCGCCGATCCGCGCGCCACGGGACCGCGCCTCCTCCGCCCGCTGCGAGCGCAGGTCCCGCGCCATCTGCTTGCGGACCGCAATCTCCTCGCGGAACGCCGTTTGTACGTCGCGGATTCGGCGGGAGCGCTCCGCGCCCGAGCCGAAGTCGGCACTATCATCGCCCCGGACCCCCCGGACACCCCAGCCCGCCTCCTCCAGGCGACGGATGTCCCCCCGCAAGCCAGCGAGGCTCGAGCCGCGCGACAGCTTCCCAATCTCGTCCTGCGCGTACGCCGAGGCCCGATCATCAAGCTGCCCGGCGGTCAGTGGACGGTTGATCAGGCCGAGAGTCGCGCCGCTCGCCGCGTTCTGTAGCCGCCCCCCGATCCCGCCCTCGTAGGCGAGGAAGTCCAGCGCGCCCATGATCCCCGCGACCGGCAGGTACGCCCGCGCCGCGCCGCCGAGCGCGCCCGCGCCGAGTCCGGCGAGATTCGTCGCGCCAAGACCCGCCGCCGCCGATGACAGCCGCCCGTAGCCGAAGCTTCGCGCCGTCCCGTACGTCCCGGCGATCCCCGCCATGCCGCCACGGATCCCGCGCCCGTACATGCCCGGCACCGCGCCACGACCGAACCCGCGCCCGGCAATGGCCCCGGCCCCCGCCGCCGCGCCAACGCCACCCGCGCCGCCACCACCGCGCCCGCTAGCGCCACCCCGCGCCCCCCGGTAAGCCCCGTACGCGAGGGTGCCGACCCCCGGCGTCATCAGGCCGAGGCTGCCGACGAGGTCAACGAGCGCCGAGAAGCGGTCAAGCAGCGGGCCGAGATCATCACCGAGACGGCCCAACGCCTCGACAATCTCCCAGACCGCCGAGGCGAGCTGCTTCGCCGAGTCGACCGACCGCGCGAAGAACTCCCGGACCTCCTCCGGATGCCGCTCGATCCACAGCTCCCAGCGGCGGAACTGCGCGCTGAGGTCATCGACCGCCCGCTGTCCCTCCGGAGCGCCCGTCCCGAGGAGCGCGCCGAGCAGACCGCCGGTCCGGCCCGCGAGCCGCCCCCAGCTCCGCAGCTGATCAAACATCCGCTCGATGCTCCGCCGCGTCTCGGAGATATCCCGCGTCCCCGTCGCCCAGCCGCGCGTCCACCGCTCGAGCCACTCCATCGACTCCCGGAAGAACGGCCGGCCCGCCTGGACGACGTTCAGGAACGCCTCCATGCCGTACTGAGTCCCGACGCGGACGCTGCCCAGGTTCTCGTCGAAGATCCCCGCGCCCATCCGGATCCCGCGCTGACCCATGCCGCCGCCGAGCCAGCTCCCGAACGCGTTGCCCTCTCGCGCGAGCGCCCCCGTCACGCGCTCGCTGCCGCGCGCCGCCGTCCCGAGCAGTTCGTTCCCGGTCCGGATCCCCCCAGCGAGCATCGAGACGTAGTTGCGTGCCGCCGGACGGCTCTCCCGCGTCCACCGGGCACGGATCGCGTCCGTCATCCGCATCAGCTCGCGCGTGCCCTCCGGAGCCGCCGCCATCGCCTGGTCAAGCTCGCGCTTCGCCCGCGCCGCCTCCTTGCTCGTCCGCCCGTAGTCCGCCACCACGTCGCGGAACTTCGCCATCGCCTCATGCGCCTCGGTGATCTGCCCCTGCGCCGCCCGTCCGCCGAGGATGCCGAGGCCGACGCCGCCCGCGAGGCCCGCCGCGCCGACCATGCCGAGCGCGCCCGCGCCGAGGAGGCCCGAACCCGCCGAGCCGATGATCGCGCCGGCCGCGCCGCCGCCGCGCACGACCGTCGGGAGGAGCAGGCCCGCGCCGAGCATCAGCGCACGCGGCGAGACGCTAAGCGGGCCGAAGTCAATCGAGCGGACCAGGCCCCCCTGGCCACCGCCGCCCCGGAAGCCGCCGCCACCCCCGCCGCCGCCGATCCCCCCGCCGCCGACGCGCGGAGTCGCGGACGCCCGCCCGAGCGAGTTGATCCGGGAGTGGAGCACCTCGACCTGCGCGATCGCCGCCGTGATCCCGTCCACGTCGATCTGCGGGCTGACGCGCTTCGCGCCGAGCATGTCCATCTTCGCCGCAAGCACGTCGATCGCGCGGCCCTGCCGGTCCGCCTCCCGCCGGACGACCTGCGTCGTCGCGACCCACTCCCGCTGGACGCGCTCCATGTCATCGATCACGCCACGGCGGAAGTCGCCCATCTCGCGGGCGTAGTCGCGCAGGCGCTGCCGATCCTGCTGGTCGCCCAGCCGGTCCATCTCCCGGCCGAGCCGGTCCATCTGCTCCTGCGTCCGGATGCCCTGGCGCTCAAGGTCCCGGAGGACCCGGAGCGCCGGAGCGTCCAGCTCATACCGACCGCGAACGGTTCCCACGGGCATGTCAGCGACCCTCCCGCTTGATCGGCAGGTTGGGGACGATCTGCGCGCGCCCCGTCCGGCTCCGCGTCAGGCCGAGAGCGAAGCAGCCCTCGCCGTCGACGAAGCCCGCAAACCACGCACCATCACGTCCGACAGGCACTAGTCCTCGTCCTTCCCCTTGCTAAGCGCCTCGACGAGCTGATACGCCGCCTGCTCGCGCTCAGCTGCCGCGTACGCGAACGCGGTCAGCACGGCGTGATGCCTAGACGGCCACATCGGCTCCCCCTCGCGCGCAGGACGCCCGAAGTACGCCTCGAACGGGTCGACGCCCCGGAAGCGCCACTGCGCGTAGAGGAGGAACGTCTCACCGCCTAGCTCGAGGAGTTTCCCACTGCCGCCACCAGCGACCGCTGCGCGCTCCCGACGCGATCCGAGGAGTACGCCGCGAGCTGCCGGACCTCGCGCTCGATGCCCTGGAGGATGCCCGGCTGGTACTTGAACCGGGTCGCGATGCCCGCGACCGCGCCGGCGGGATGGTTGCCGACCAGCTCCGGCACCGTGACCTTCCGGCCCGTCTCGTCGGTGACGTACTCGACTGCCTCGTTGAAGACCGCCGCGTTGTACTGGAGGACGTTGAGCTTGCTGAACGGCCCGTCGCCGATCCGGTGCTCCTCCTCCAGCGCCTCGAGCCGCGCGCCGTCGACCTGGTGGATGTGCGCGCTCATGTCCTTCAGGCCGTCCGGCGTCTCGAACTTGAACGGCACGTCGTGCTCGAGCCGGGTCGTCGCCCCGAGCAGCCAGTCGAGCGCGGACTTCTCCTCGACGATCGCCTTCGTGTTCCCCTGCGACGCCTCGATGACGGACGGCGGAGCGTCCTGCGGGAGGCCCGGAACGCCGTGGCCCTCCGGCTCAGGCGTGGACTGGTTCTGCGCTGCGGCTTCCATCGCGATCCTCCTCTGGATCTTCGGTGGCCGGGGCCGTGACGCGAGCCTCGGTCGGCGTAGTTCCGCCGAGGCCGGAGGTCTGGTCCCCGTTCTTGATGATGCGGGCGAGCAAGCGCTCGATCCCGTAGAGCCGGACCACTCGGTCCAGCAAGCTCTCTCCGACGCGGTGCTTCGCCTGCACCGCCGTCATCTCGGCGAGAAGCTGGCGCGTCCCCCACCCGGAGGGACGCGCCGCGATCTTCTCGGCGAGGTCATGCCAAGCCGACTCGTAGTCGACCGTGGCCATGCGGCCCCGCCTCCGCTACGCCGACTCGGCGTAGACCGCGACCCCGTTCGCGGTGTACTCGAACGCGTGGAGCGGCCGAGCCTCCTCGAACTGGAACTCGACATCCCTCTCGAGGATGTTGTTCCCCTGGTCGTGGCCCCCGTCGTAGCCGAAGATCGTGCAGTTGACGAGGACCCACTGCGAGTAGTCGGCCGCGCCGATGTCATCGATCTTCTCGACGATGTTGAACGTCGGGAAGACCGCGCTCGTGCGGTCGCCCTCGCGGCGGGCCTTGAACCAGCGGTAGACGAACAGCCGCCAGCGGTCGTCCACGTCGTGGTAGCGGAACGAGCCACGGCCCGCCTCGCCACCCGGCTTGCTGCCGTCGCGCCACGTGCCGGGGATCGGGACGGTGATGTTCTCCGCCGTCTCCCCCCACGTGAGCGAGGCAATCTCGCCGTGCATGTTCGGCCCGATCCAGACCTGGCCGGCGCGACCGGAGCGCCGCTGGTGGGCCTTCAGATTCGCGGTCGGTCCCGGAAACGGCATCAGCGGACCCTCCCCTGGCCGACGAGGTACTTGACGGTTCGAGTCGGCTTGAAGCCGAACTCATACGGGATCGTGCTGTCGTCCCCGCCCGGACCGGACGGATGGACGTAGACCTGGATCCCGGCAGGCTCGATGAGGTTGTCGGCGACGTACTCGTTGATGACGTTCGTGACCTCCACCTGGACCGCATCGCGCGTGTCCTGGGTGTTCGTCACGTCGCCGACGATGCGCTCGTCGCCCCACTTGGTGATGCGCCGCTGGATCGTGTCCAGCAGCCCGATGATGCGCGGCTCCGAGAACAGCTCGTACGGCTTCCCCGCGACGTTCCGCGCGTTGAACGTCGTCACGCCCTCCGCGATCGCCAGCTCGCTCTCCGCGCGGTTGACCCGCTTGAACGAGGTGACGCCGCCGTTGCGGAGCGCGACGAGTTCCTGGTAGTCCGGGAGCGTGTCGCCGACCGGCGAGAGGCCCCCGAAGTCCGCGTTCGTCAGCGACGACTTCAGGCCGCGCGCCGCGAGGACGCCGGCCGCACGCGGCGCGAGCTGCGCCGTGCTCAGATCCTTCCCGAGCATGTCGTCGTGGTAGACGCCGACGCCGAGCCGGATCAGGTGCTCATCCCGCGCGAGCGCCGCGTCCGCGATCGCCGCGTCGACCGTCTCGTCCGCCGCGCCGCCGAAGACGCCGCGCATCGGGAGCATGTTCTGCGCCATCGTCTGCAGCCACGCCCGCAGCTGCGCCTTGATCCCGACGTCGACGAGGTTGAACGGGGAGAAGATCCCCGCCTCCGCGAACTCGAGCGCCGTCTGCGCGGACAGCCACTCCGCCGCCGTCAGCACGTCGCCGTTATTCCCCCCGCCCAGCGGGAAGGTGCCGTGCGCGAGCGCGACCCCCGTCGCCGGAGACGCCGCCGTGACCCACGCGGACGGACGAGCGTTGATCGCCGCCGCGAGCGCCGCCACGTCCCCCTCTGGGTACGTGTACCGCTCGATCGTTGCGCCCTGGAAGAGCACCCGGAGCCGGTCGTTGCCCGCCGACGCCGGATCGTCCTCGTGGACGACCGAGATGTCGTTGCCGCGCGTCCCCTTGTAGATCGCGGTCAGGACCAGCGAGTCCGCCGCCGCCGTGTTGTCGAGCGTGGCGGTGGCCTCCGCCGCCGCGCCCGTCGCCATGCGGTACGGGATCACGCCGCCCGCGCCGCCGCCGCCCGTGACGCCCATGCCGAGAAGCGCCCCGGCGATCGCGTCATGCCCCGGCGTATCGCCGTTGCCGAACTTCCCGACGAACTGCGGGTAGTTCAGGACGACCGACTCGCGAAGCGGGACCTCGGATCCCATCGGACCCCAGTCGTGGACGATCGGGATGACGACGACCTCACCGAACGTCGGCGGGATCGTGCGCGACTCCTCACCGAGCCAGTGGAGGACGGACGCCGGAAGCTCCGGCTTCGGGACGAGGACCGTCATGCGGCACCATCCAGCGGCTCGATCTTCACGGACGTGTGCTCGCGGACCAGCTCAGAGGCTTCCGCGAGGATGAACGTCTTGCGGGACGCCGGCGCGCGGCCGAGCGCTCCCTGGACGATCAGCGGGTTGACCTTCAGAAGGGACCGGGCACCCTCGACCAGCTGGTCGCGGTCGTACCGGGCCTCCTCCACGGGGTTCTCGGCGGTCGGCTTCTGCTGTTCGGCGTCAGCCTTGCGCGGAGTCTTCGGACGCGTCTCCTCGGACATTGGGACGGATCGTAAGTCCGCCCCGAGAGTGAAACCTCAGCTCAGCCGACTTCTCCGTAGCCGATCGGGATGAACTCCCCCGGCATGTCCGTCACGACCGGCGCGACCGGCCCGGCGCGACCCGGACGCTCCCACGTCACGGTCAGCTCGCAGATCACAGCCCACCTGCGCGCATCCTCCGGATCCTGAATCGCCCGCGTGCTGTAGCCCTCCGCCCACAGCCAGTCATGCGGATCCGCCGGACCCTGCCGCGCCGCCGCCGGACCGACCGTCGCCGCGCCGCTGTAGTCATACAGCGGGATCCGCTCCGGCCCGCAGCGCGGCCGGCCGGACGGGAGCGGCGGCAGGTCCAGGCCGAACCGGAACACGTCATAGACGAGGCCCGCGAGCTGGCGCGCGTTCCGCTCCGCGACCCTCGGGTGAAGCAGCGCGCCGTCCTCGCCGTGCATCTCCGGCCAGAGGCTCACCGTAATCGGCGCGCCCTCGACGACGTTCCCCTGGCCGACCGCGATGCGACTCCGGCCCTCCCGCGCGACCCGGCCCATCTCGAGCAGGCCGACCGGACGCTGATCGTCCCGGACGTTCTCGCTCTGGAACGCGAGCCGCCACCGCTTCGTCGGGTCTACGGTCGGGAGCGCCTGCGAGAGGTACCGCCGGACCGACCGCTGAACGTCATCAGGCTGCCACGCCATGTCAGCGCCACAGCTCCGTCGTCTCGCGCGCCCAGACCTCCATCTCGGCCTCCCCGACCGTCTGCCACGTAACCTCCGCCTCCGCGAGCGAGTCCCGCATCATGTGGACGCCCTGCGTACCCGGATGCTGGACCTCACGCGCGAAGCGCGGCTGCCCTCCCGGCCCGATCCACATAAGGGCTGCCTGCGGGTCCGTCCCAGCACGTCGCGGCTTCCCCGTCGTCCGGACGGACGCCGCCGCGCGGTCCGGAGACGGCTTGATCAGGTGCGGACGCGTCGGCCACTCAACGTGCGGGGCCACCGGGTCCTCCGTGTACGAGTCGATCCCGAACACGGGCGCGCCGCGCGGCCCCGTCGGATCGAACTCGACCTCCCCCGTCAGCCAGCTGTCCCGGAGCGTCCCCGCCTTCCGACCCCGCCGCCCCTCGAACGCCGTCTTCGCCACGCCCGCTGGCGGATCCGCGACCGGGCTGCGATCCGCCGCGCCCTCCGTGATCGCCTCACCCGTCCGCGCGACCGTCCGCCGCGCCGCATTGAGCATCGGGGCCTGCGGGAACAGGTCGCCGAGCTTCGTCTCCTGGATCAGCGGCAACTACTCCGCCTCCTCGAGCACGGCCGTCTGCGGGTCCGTCTCCTCGACCCGCGAGAGCGTCAGCTGCTTGCCGATGATCGCGAACCCCGGCCGGCCGAACGGCTGCCCGGACCCCTGCACCTGGTAGCGGACCTCCGCATCCGCAGGCAGTCCCTCCGCCGCGTTCAGCTCCGGCGCGACGATCAGCAACTCATCCTCATGCGAGACGGCGACCGGCGCTCCCAGCTCGTCGACCGGCGAGATGAGCAGCGTCGGGCGCTTGACGCGCCGCGACCGGCCACCCGCCGCCTGCTCCGTCCCGTCCGGCAGGAACAGGCAGCACGCGAACGCCGTCCCGCGCACGTCGTGCCCCGCCCCGGAGTCCTCCCCCTCGACGACCTCGCCGCCCGTCTCCGCCCGGACGAACGGGATCGCGCGATGAACGAGAACGTCCCCGTACGGCACTAGCGGTAGCCCCCGAGCGGACGCGGGTCAGGCCGGTCCGGCAGGCGCGAGTGATGCCCCCCGGCCCAGTTGACCGGGCGCACGCCCGCGAACGGCTCCGGCTCGAGCTTCCCCCAGAGCCGCAGCCAGTAGTTCCGCATGTCCTCCGTCGCAAGCGCCCACAGCGCCTCGTGGATCAGCGGATCCGGGTCAAGGACGCCCGCGCTCTCCGCCTCCCCCGGCCCGAAGTACGTCTCCGAGTACGGGCCAGCCGAGAACGACCGCAGGCGAAGCGAGCCGTGCGCCTGCGTCCGCGCCGCCGATGAGAGGCCCGTCGCGTCCCGCTCCGCCCGGAGCGTGAAGACCCGCACCGCGACCGGCTTGAGCCAGTCCGGCACCTCGACCCCCGGTGTATCAGCCGGACCGATCTTCCGGCCCGTCAGCTGGCTGATGATCGGCGCGAGGTCCGTGAGGAGCCGCTGCAGCTCCTCCTCCTTCTCCGCGTCCCCCTCGGGGTAGCGCGCCTTGAGCAGCTCGCTCCGGCCCCGGACCTCTGCGATGGTAGGCGTATCCATGTTCCAGGATCGTACGCACGATCCGGGACCGAAGCCCCAGGACGGATCAGGCGGCGATGCTCGGGAAGCGGATGCCGTCCAAGATCGTGTACGCGGTCGAACCGCCCGCCTGCGCCCTGACGGTCCCGTCCACGCCGATGTCGATCCGCGCGAGAACGTTGTTGCCGATCCCAGGCCGGACCTCTGCGCGCTGCGGTCGGTAACCGGCGGGGAGGGTGAACATGACGGCGTTAGCCGTCGAGCCAGCGGTCACGACGCCGCGCAGCTCGACCTCGCCGTTGGGGTGCATGCGGTACCCGGCGTCGTTGAATCCGCCGCCGAGGTTCGTCCAGCCATTCTGAAACTTGCAGTCCTTCGATGTCGCACCGGCGGGCCAGACCGGATTGAAATACGGGCCGGGGTCCGGAGTGCCGAGCACTCGATCGCGGCTCAAGATTGGAATGAGCGCGCCGTAGAGCGCCTTGGCGATCCGTGCGTGGCCTTCCTCATTCGGGTGAACCTGGTCGGCCAAGAATGGGTCGCTCGTCGGTGTGCCTGACGGGTGCATCGCCGCCTCAAGATCAACGGCGACGACCGTCTCGCCGAACTCGGAGGCGACATCTTCGATGTCGTCGTGCAGCACCGCGACGGCGGCATCGTTCATCGGGAACGTGTAGCCCGCGTAGACCGCGTATGAGGCGAGTCGCGCTTGCATCGGCAACAGCACGATCGGGCCTTCGTCGTCGCGCGCTTCGAGAGCCCAGTAGTCGAAATAGAGCGAACCGGAAATCCACCGCACCACGACCGTGTGAGCGCCGGGAGCCAGGTCAGTTAGGCGGGTGACCGCCCCGTTGAGCAACGCTCCGGTGCTCGCCATCTGCGCATGGTCGATCGTCACCGTCGAGTGAACCTGGCCGTCCACCCGGATCTGGGCCTGGGCCTGCGCCAAGGTGGGGTTCGTGATCCACCCAAGTGCGATCGGCCGACCGTCGTAACTGGACGGGACCGCGATCGTCAGGTCGCCCGCTGCGGACGCGCCCGCGAACCCGGTCCCCGACCCGAGCGCAATAGCGCTCACCGCCCAGCCGCCGCCGAGCGTGACGCTGGGATCAGTCTCCTCCATGACGGCCACGCTGCGGTAGCGCGACACGATTGCGCGCAGCGCCTCGTGCAGCGGTCGCGTGTCGTTGACCCCGAGCAGCGCAATGTCGTTCCACCCGAAGTCGGGGATCACGACCTGCGAGCGCGGGTGGTAGGGCGCGTTCGGCCGAGCCGGACGACGGACGTTTTGCAGAACCCAGTCATAGCCGCCGTCGCCGCCCGCGTTCTGCTTGTTGCGACTTGCCACCGCGCCGCTCATCGCGATGCTGCGGTAGCCCGCGCCGAGAAGCCCTGCCAGCTTGCGGCCGTAGCTCGTAAGCGGATGCACGCCGGCCCCGGCAGCGTAGGAGTGACCAGCATGCTCGATGAGGCCGACTCCTACCTCCGAAAGCTGCGACGGGAGAACCTTCCCGTCCGGGCCGAGAACCGCCGCGCCCCCCGGGGTACCCGGCGCAGGTGGCACGGGCGTTACGACCCGCTCCTGCGGGCCAGCCTCCTGCGCCGCCGCGTACGCGGCCCGCAGCGCCCCCGCGCCGGCCGGATCATCGAGGGAAGCAAGCGCCCGCTCGAGCGCCCCGCGATCTACGCGCCGCCCGAGCCACTTCTCCGGGCGCGCTCGAAACTCAGCGTGAGACGGCATAAGGCGAACGGTACGTCACCCCCGCTAAGGAAACCTCCCCCCTAGAACGACGCCAGCCCCCCGGGGAGCAGTCCGAGGGGCCGGCGTGGGGCAGCAGGCGGGCGCAACGCCCGGTCGCGAAGCGGGCTACCGCTCGGCGACCTCCGCCTGCGCGTCCTTCGCCGCGTCGACGATGGACTTGCGCGGATTGTCCCGCTTCTCCTCGTAGTCGATGATCGCCTGGAGGCCGACGGTACCGAACTCCTGCGCGCCGCCGTCCTTGATGCGCTTCACCACGTCGGTGGCGTTCAGCTCGCCGTAGCCCGCGAACGGCTCCGGGTTCTCCAGAGCGCCCAGGCGCTCCGTCAGCTCCCGCAGCTGGCTCTCGAGCGATGCCTTCTCGGCCTCGACGCGCTGCAGCTCCTCGCGATCCTCGCCGGACGCCTCGACCGGCTCGGCCAGCGGAGCGCCGCCCTCCTGCGCGCGCTCGAACTCCGTGAACGCCCGGTCGAACTCCGGCACCGCGTCGTACGGCACCGCAGCCCGCGCCGAGCGACCCGACTTGCCCTTGCGGTACACGACCGCGAAGTACGTCGGATCGCCGAACGCGCCCGCGCCGAGCGACGGCGCGCGGACCGAGATGTCCTCGACCACGTCGTCGTCGTCGAGGAACGCCTCCCGACCGCGCAGGTCGCGAGCGTAGTCCTCGATCGCCTCGCGGAGGCCCGCCTGCTTGCGGTCCCGCAGGAACGCCGTCGCGGGACCGTGAGCCGGAGTGCTCAGCGCCGAGACGAGCTGGCGCGGGTAGTTCCGGGCGTGCCGGACGAGCAGCGTATGCGCGCGGTTGTGGACCCCGAGACGCGCCGTCAGCTCCGACGTGTTGTCCGGGTCCATCGGGGTGAGGACGCGGCTCATGGCCGCATCCTCATCGCCGCGAGCGGCTCGCCGGGCGCGACCCCGAAGAAGTGCCGCACCTTGTAGTCGATGGTGTCGAACCACCAGCTGTAGGGATCCGAGCCGGCCCCCATGGCGTCCCGGACGCCCTGGTCCTTGATACCGATGAACGGCTCCCGGCGGTTCCGCAGCGTCGCGTACACGAACGGGGCGCGATCCTCGGCGTCACCGAGGACGTACCAGTCGTTCGGGTCGTTCAGCCACACGTCGTTGACGACCGCATCGGGAGGCAGGACGTTGAACGCCGGGTTGTACTGGCCGGTGAAGAACTGGCCGAACCCGAGGCTCGCGTTCGTCACCGGGCCGTCCGAGACGCCGGTCAGCTGCGACCGGATGATCCGATCGAACGTCGCCTTCTGCGAGGGCGTCCGGACGATGATGCGCCGAGGCCGGACCGTGAACGGGATCCCGTCCGGGTCGCGCCGCAGCTCCATCTTGTCCAGCGCCGCCAGCAGGTTCGTCTCGTTCGGCTCCGCCGCCGCGCCCGTGACCTCGTTGTCGTGGGCCACGCCGAAGAACGGCTGCCCGTCCGGCCCGTAGGTCGGGTTCGACTCGATGAACGCGGTGATGACCTGCGCCTGGTACTCGGCCATGGACCGACCCAGCTCGCGCGGGGTGCGGTTCAGGATCTTGTCCGTCTCGTCGTTGATGACGAGTTCCATCGTCACCGCGTACGTGCCGCCGTGCTTGCCGACGGCGAAGGACGGACCCTCCTCCTCGGAGGTCCGGAGGCGCGGGTACTCCCCGTCCTCGTTGATCCCCCGGATGCCACGGATGCCGTTGAGCTGCGACACCGTGTGCTCGCGGAAGTCCTGCGCCGTCTCCATGCCGACGTACTGCTGCCACTGCGCGGCGACCGCGCGGAAGCGCTCCCGCATCCGGTGACGGATCACCGTCTGCAGGAAGATCGGGAAGTCGGCGCGACCCTCGATCGCGCCGGTGCCCTCGAGCAGCTCCATGTCGTTCTCGACGAGAGCGAGCATCGCAGCCGGATCCTCGTTCGCCGACTCCCAGAGGGAGAACAGCTCGATGTGCTTGCCCCAGTTGCCGTAACCGGCCATCAGACCTCACCCCTCTCGAACGGCTGCCAGACGTTGCTGTTGATCCGCAGCACGTCCGGATCGCGGCTTGCGTCGACCTCGGTCACGATGCCGACCGGAAGGATGCCCGCGCCGCCGGCGGCGACGAGCGTGTTGTCCGCCTCCGTGATGAAGACGGGATCGCCGACGCCGAGAGCCGCGAGAGCGCCCTCAGCGGGAGCCTCGTGGATCCCGCCGAGCTGGATCTCGAACTCCTCGCCGATGGCGATGTCCTGCGCGTCGACCGGACGGACGAAGCGGTCCACCTGGTCGACCTTGAAGGCCGACCCGACGAACCCGTCCTCGACGACGATCTGCCCGTGGCGGCACGCCTTCGTCGCCGCCTCGACCGTGTGACGCGCGCCCAGACCCTCGTACGGCATCTAGGACTGCACCCCCTCGAGCTTCTTCCGGCTCTCCTCGAGCTTCTCCGAGTCGATGAGGCCCTCGGAGAGCGCGAAGTCGCGGAAGGTCGTGTTGCGCGGCGCGGTGGCCTTGATGCCGCCGCCGTTCTCGCTGCCGCCACCGAGGCCGGTGACGCGCGGGACGCGCCCGCCGGACGCGCCGATGAGCTTGAAGGCGTGCTTCACGTCACGCTCGACCGACTCGGCGAGTACCTGGCGCTCGTCCTTGTCGTTCGCCGTGTCCGCCTCGACGAGCAGGGCGTCCGTCGGACCGGACGGCAGCACCGCGTAGCGCCGCTTGAGGTCCGCGACCCACTCGTCAGGAAGACCCGACGACTCGATCAGCTCGTGGGCGTACTCCGCGAGGCTCGTGGCCTCGGAGCGCTCCTCGAGCAGCTCGTTCGCGCGCTCCTCGACGGACTCCTCGAGGTCGGCGATCTTCTGGTCGTACTCCTGCCGGATGCGCGACTCGCGCTCCTCCAGCATCTCGAGCACGCGCTCCTCCGAGAGGCCCGCAGGGGCCGGAGGCGTCGAAGCCGGCTGCGTGGCCGGCGGCGTGGCAGACGGCGAAGTCGAGATGCCCAGCTCCTGCAGGAGGCTCGGGGCCTCGCTCTGCAGGTGCTCGCGCAGCTCGGTTGCCGTCATCTCAGCGATGGGCTTGGGCATCGACCGAGGACGGTACGTCGGTGCCGGAGATGAAACCTCAGCCAGGTCGGGCAGGCCCTCGTAGTACGCCTCGAGAACCTGGACCATCATCTCCTCCGCCTCCTGGAGGACGTGACCGCCCGCGCCGCCACGCGGCACCCAGTCGATGCTCCCCTGCGGCGTCTCCCGGATCCCCTCAACGAGCATGCCCTTCAGCTTCGGGTTCCACGGGGCGACGCCCTCCTTCGCCGCCGTCGGGAACGCGTTGATCGAGACGTTCAGAATCTCCGGGTCCGCCTCGAGCATCGCGCGGATCGGCGGCTGCGGGAGCACGCGGGCGATCGTCGCGCCCTTCTGGAAGCCGAACTTCCCGTCGTGCGGCGTCGTGAAGTCCCGATCCCACCCGCTCTCGAGGACGCGCCCGCCCAGCTCCGTGATCCGCCGGCCGCGCCGACGCATCGTCTCCGCGACCGCCTCCGTCAGGTGGTCCATGTACATCAGCCAGCCCGCCCAGATCCCCGAGTTGGCCTCGAGCATCTGCGGCGTGTAGATCGGCGGGAGGCCCCGGAGCCGCTTGCCGCGCGAGACGCAGGGACGGATGACGGCGACCTTGCACGCACCGTCATCGTCGAAGACCTTGCCCTTCTTGGGCTTGATCACGCGGGCGACCGGCGGAGCCTCCCCCTCCTCGAGGAACGGGTCCTCGACGAGCGGGTAGCCGAGGATGTCATCACCCTCGAGCACTAGAAGGTCGTCGCTCATGCTCGGGACCGTACGTCGACCCCGCGACCCAAACCTCCCCGAGAACGACTGAGGCCCCGCCGTCCTCCCAGGCCAGCGGGGCCTCAGCTGCGGTCGTTCCTGCGGAGGAACGGTAGGCGGAGGGCCTTGACCGGACGCCGTAGCGCCCGCCCTCCGAGTTGCGGGGACCGGACTCGAACCGGCGACCTCGCGGTTATGAGCCGCGCGCCCTACCAACTGGACCACCCCGCGCCGGAGGCCGGGACGGTACAGGACGGACAGGCGTCATGCCAGAGGTCCGGTGGACCTGCGCGTACAGCCGCTCATACGCGGCGGACTCCCGACGCGAACGCCGGAGCCGGGTGATGGTGTTGGTCTTCATAGTCGGGGCGGAAGGACTCGAACCTTCGACCACTCGGTCCCAAACCGAGTGCGCTACCGCTGCGCCACACCCCGATCGCTCTACGCGCCGGGTGCGCTTAGCCCCGACTATGTCTTGGAGACGTACCCGCCCTTGCGAAGGGCCTCGATCGCGGCCGGCGGGAGGAGCGCGCTCTCCATCGCGTCCTGCGCCATGACCTCCTGGTCACTCCGAGGCATGTCCTCCGCGCCGAGCGCCGCGAGCGCCAGCTCCGGCGTCCACGACGTCACCTGGAAGTCGCCATCGACGAACCGCTCCTGTCCCTCATACCGGGGCGGAGCGTCCGCCGGCGCGCCTTCGAGCTTGTTTCCTGGAGGTGTCACGGTCCGAATCTTACCCCTACCCGTAGACGTCCACGTAAATGTGCGTCTTATTGCCCACCTTCTCGACCTGGAGGACGTGCATGACCGCGCCGCGCTTGACAACGAGTTCCTTCTCGCCCGAGTTGGAGGAGAAGTTGTCAACCCATAGCGCGCCCTTCATCCCGGCCTTCAGGCGCATGTGCAGCTGGACGTTCTTGTCCCACGGCTTCGTCGGCGACGTCGAGAGGTAGCCGAGGTCTTGGATGACCTTCCCCGCCGCAATCTCCCCGTGGAAGTCCTCGAGCTGCGCGCCCCGGTGCGTGACCACGTCGACGTCCAGCGGCGGAGCATCGTGGAACGCCTGATCGAGCGCCGCGACCGTCGTCATCTGGCCCGGGCTGATCGTCCCCTTGCGGAGGCCCCCGTTGATCGTCCCGTACGAGCCGTTCGTGTACGCCTTCATCGCCGACTTCGCCTGCGCGGGGATCGTCGGCTGGAGCTTCTGCATGTGGTTCTGCGCCGCCGTCCCGGACTTCGCGCCGCCCGCCCAGGACGGATGCTCGCTCGTCAGGGTGTGGACCTGCTTCGGCGGGGCCGGCTTCACCGCGCTCGCCGAGGGTGAGGAGGAGGCGGGGGACGTCCCGCCCTTCGCCTTCGCCAGCTGCTCCTTCGCGGCCTTCGTGACCGCCGGGTCCTCGCTCGCCTTGAACGGCGCGTAGTTCGTCGCGTGCGGCTCGAACTTGCTCCCCGTCTTGATGTCGTAGGCCGCGATGTACCCCGTGTATGCGTCCTCGCCCTTCGCGACCACGCCGATCTGACCGGCCGGCGTCTCGAAGACCGCGCCGTCCTTCAGCGCGTTCATGTTCGCCCACTTGCCCTTGCCCGGCTCGAGCTTCGCGCTGATCTGCTCCGGCGTCAGCGTCTTCGGCGCGGACGCCCCGGAGCCGCCGCCCTTCTCGACGGACCACTGAACGCCCTTCGAGAGGAGGCCCTGAAGGTCGGCGTCCGTGTAGTCCCAGGAGCCGCCCATGCCGCCCTGCTGAGAGAGCTTCCACGGCTTCGCCGCCCCCGGCGAGTGGCTGACCTTGTACTTCGACGTGGACATGGTGCCGCCGTCGCCCTGGATGAGGAGGTCCCCCGCCTCGATCTTCCCGACGACGGTCTGGACCGAGGCAGCACCGCCCGACGGCGCGGCCTCCGTGACGCCCTCCGGCGTCCCCGGCTGGACCTCGTAGCCCGACGCCTTCATGATGAACGCTGGCTTCGCGTACCCCGCCCAGTGCTTCGGGTGGCCCTTCGGGTCCGTGAACTTCATCGCGGAGCCGTAGCCCGCCGGACCCTCGTACGTGTACGTCCAGCCGCCCTTCTTGAACTGGACCTTGTCGCCCTTCTCGAGCGCGAGCTTCTTCAGCTGCGTCGGGTACCCCGTCTCCGGGTCGACCGGGTTCGCCTGCTTGACGGTCTTCCCGACCTTCTTGCCCTTCTTGCCCTTCTTCGCGGCCGGCGCGGCGGGCGCGGAGGGAGCCGCGCCCGGAGCCTTCTTCTCCGGCACGTCGATGTCCTTCATGTTCGCGATGAACTGATCGCCCGGAGACGGCCACGCATAGGACCCCGAGCCATGGATACGCGAGAGGCCCGCCTTCGTCCCGTGCGACGCCCAGTCCGGCTTCCCCGGCTGCGAGGACGACCACAACCAGTTCGACCCGCTCGACGGGTCAAGTCGCGTCGCCGTGACGACCCCGTGCTCGGCGGTCGTGAACTGCGCCGACTCGCCCGGCTTCGCCAGCAGCAGCTTGAGCTTGTC
Source organism: Longimicrobiales bacterium (assembly GCA_036381195.1). Taxonomy (GTDB): domain Bacteria; phylum Gemmatimonadota; class Gemmatimonadetes; order Longimicrobiales; family RSA9; genus RSA9. The sequence goes on from DASVDH010000009.1 coordinate 62,253, forward strand.
GGCCCCCGCGTACGTCGCCGGGTAGTCCGACGCCTTGAGCATCGGGATGTTCGGGTCGGCCTGCGGCGTCCGGGCGCTCGTTCCCGGCACCTTGAGCGTCCCGCCTGGAACGTGCTCCCAGCCGCCGCCAGCCTCGTGCGGGTTCTTCGCGAACGCGACCGCCGAGGGAAGCGGCCAGTCCTCCGTCGAGCCGACGTTCGGGCCAGCGATCCGCTTCGCCCGGAAGTACTTGGCCCCGTTCTTATCGACGACCCCGACCGCCTCGAAGACCGCCGTGCTCTTTCCGGTCGGCTTGAACCGCGCCCCCGGCACCGGGACGCCCTCATCATTGAGCGGGATCCCGCCCGGCGAGTGCGTCACCGCGCTCGCCTGCTTGATGCCCTTGACGAGCGGATGCTCCGGGTCAAAGCCCTTCTTCATGCTCTCGACGCCGATCGTCTTGTGCATCGGGACCGACTCCGAAGCGACCGTCCCGTCCGGCTTGACCAGCGCGACCTTCCACATGTCGTTCTGCGTCTGGTGGGAGTGCTCCCCGATGATCTTGAACGTCGCGTTCGTCTGCGGGTTATGGATGAAGTCGCCGACCTTCGCGTCCGCGATCCCGGACGTGCCCGGCGCGGCCTTCGGCTTCTCCGGTGGAGTCGTCGCCGTCGCGCCGCCCTGCGCAGCCTTATCGAGCTTCCGCTTCAGGTTCTCCCGCCGGCGCTGAACGTCCACCGCCGCGCGCTCCTGGTACTTGTCGCCCGAGGTCTTCAGCTTCCCCTGGAGGACCGTCAGCCGGTTGTACTCCGTCTGCAGCTCCGCGAGCGAGGCGTTCTTGCCGCTGATCGTCGTCGGGTCGTCCGGGTCGATCCCCCGCGCCTTGAGGTAGTCGTCGAAGTCCTTGTACTTCGTCGAGCCGCCGAGGCTGTCCGCATCCTTGCCCTTCGCGGAGCGGTCGAGCGCGGCCCGCGCCGCGTCCGCCTCCGTCTCGAAGCCCCGGATGATCGCGCCGGAGCGCACGACCCGGAACGAGCCGTCCTTGTCGCGCTTGACGTACGTCTTCGAGTCGATCTGGATCGACTGGCTGCTCCCCGCCTTCAGCCCGCCGACCTTCTCCCGGAACTTGCCGTAGCGGTCCCGAGGATGATCGTGCTCGTTCCAGCCGAACAGGATCGCCTCCTGCAGCGGCGCGAGCCAGACCGGCTCGGACTCCTGAACCTTCGGCTGCGGCAGGCTCGCCTTCCCCTCCGCGAACAGGCCCATCCACGCCACGCGCCGCTTGAAGTTCTCCTTCACGCGGTCGCGCATCTTCGTGTCGTACCACGGCGCAGCGTCAAAGATCGCGTCGACCTTCTCCGGCGTCAGCGTCTCCGCGATCTGCTTCGCCTGCGCCTTCAGCCCGTCCGGCGTCACGAGCATCGACCGGCGCGCCTGGCCGGACCCGGAGAGCATCGTCAGAACCTCAAGCGGAACTGGGCCGTAGTCCTTCTTCTGCCCCATCGCGCGATATTCGAGCGTCCCGCCCTGGTCGACCCGGAACGGCGTCCCGTCAGGTGCCCAGAGGATGTTGTCATCCTCCAGCCCCGCCACGTCCCAGTTCGCGAGGAGCGCGTCCGTCATGAAGTGCTTGCCCAGCTCCGGCGAGCGGTGGTCGCCCCGGCCCTGGAAGACGTACGGGCGAGGCTTCCCGTCAACGAGCGGGTACGTCAGGCCGTGCCGCCCGTTGTGCAGCTTGAGGATCCCGGCGCGCGGCACCGCCGCGCCCATCTCCCGGTACACGGCGTTCGCGACCAGCTCCGTCGCGATGCGGTTGTCGTTCCCGCCGTACGTCTTGACGAGCCACTTGCCGCCGTCCTGGTGGGAGGCGAAGCGCGCCCCGTTGCTCCCGCCGGCCCGCTTCCCGAACGTCAGCTTGCTGCCGTCGTACGTCGGGATGACCGCCGCGAGCTTCGAGCCTCCCGGCTTCCCGCCCTTGAGGCCCTTCTTCGCGAACTTCCCCTTGAAGTCCCGGACGACCTTGCTCTCATCGAAGTTCAGGGAGAGGCCCCACGGGGACTCCTGGAGCCGGTCATCCTCCACCAGCGCGCCGCCTCGCGCGCGCTTTGGGGCCTCTGAGCTGTTTCGACGCCTCCGGCGGCGGGATCCCTTGCCCTGCTGCGCTGCGGCCCGGAGGAGCCGCCTCTCGCGCCCACGCATCGCCCCCGGCGAGGTCTTCCGCGCGCCCTCCACGTCCCCGGCGAGCGCCCGCGCCGTCTGCCGGCCGATCACGCCGTCGACCTTCAGGCCGTGCCGCTTCTGAAACGCGATGACCGCCGACGCGAACGCCGCCGTCGCCTTCCCGTCCGGCGACATGCCGAGCGCCCGCTGCGCGCGGCTCACGTCCGTGCCGCTGTCACCCTTCCGGACGAAGCGACCGCCCTCCTTCGTCCCCTTCTTCCCCCGCTTGTGCTTCTTCTCGAAATCCTCGTCGCGTGCCCCGGCCTTGCCGTACGCGACCACGCCGTAGTCGGCGTCACCCTTCTTCGCCTGGTTGACCTTGGCGACACCCTCCTCGACCGGAGGGAGCCAGAACGGATCCGCCATGCGCCTACTCCGACAGCGCGCCGCAGATGAGCAGGGTCCCGAAGTCGCCGAACAGGCCCTCCGCCAGCGCCTCCAGATCCGGGTCCCCGATCGTGCCGTACCGCTCCGCGAGCGCCTTCGCCGCCCCCTCGCCGAGGTGAGCGTCGACCTGGGCGATGCGCGCCTGCGCCTCCGCGACCGCCTCCCGGACCTTCCGACGGTTCTTCCGCCAGCTCGTGTCCCCGCCGTGACCGATGTCCTTGAGGACCGCGCAGCGCCGGTTCGCGTGGTCGCGCGAGAGGCCGTGCTTCATCTGGTCGCGAACGCACGCGCCATGCGGATGCGCCTTGCTCATGTAGTGCTTGACGAGCGGCGCGAGCTTCTTCCGCTCGCGCGGGCCGACGGTCGCGTGACCGCCCATCCCCTTCGCCGCCTCCTCACGCAGTGCGGCCTCCGCAGCCCACATGCGATCCTCCTCCTCGAGATTCCCGCCCGACAGGAGTCGGGCACGCTCCGCCCGGACGCGCGACAGCTGGCCCTTCAGCTCAGCGATCCGCCGCACCTCCCAGCGATCCTCGTCCCCCGAGTTCCCGGCACCCCACGCAGGGTTCTTCCGGGTCCGCCGGAGACGGTCCTCGTACTCGCGGAGGTTGCGCTTCGCGCCCGCCTCCGCATCATCCAACTCGTTCAGGCGCGCCGCGACCGCCGGGTCCGCGATCGACGCCTTCCCGCCGGGAGTCCCGGCGAGCTTCTTCTGACCGGCCAGCGTGAACGCCTTCGACACCGCCGTCAGCGGCCCGTCAACCTTCTCCGTCCCCGAGCCGGTCAGAACCGTGAAGCTCTCGCCCTTCTCGCCCTTGCTCACCCGCTCGACGCCGATCCCTGCGCCGAGGTAGAGCGCTCCGCCCGACCGGAGCCGGCGCGCGGCGCGGCCAAGGGCCTCTCCAGGCGAGGAGTCCTCGTAATAGAACTCGAGGAGCGCGCCGTCGTCCACGGGTCAGAGCCGCGTAAAGCGGCCCCTGGAGGCCGGAAGGATCAGGACGACGAAGACGAGCAGCGCGATGATGGCTGCGACCGTGCTCGGGACGCCGAGAAAGGCGAGGAGCAGGTAGGCGACGGCGGCGATGAGGACCGCGATCAGGACGCTGAGCATGCTCGCGAGGCTACCGGCGAGCCGCGAGGGAAACCTCAGCCCGGCAGCAGGGTCAGCTGCTCAGGCGGCAGCTCCGCGACCGGCTCCCACGAGCCGAGAACCGCGTGCTCGAGCGACTGCATGAGCGGCGCGAGGAGCTGGAGCGCCTTCTCCGGCCCGCTCGGCGGGACGCCCTCGTACGCGCGCCGCCAGCCGTCCTTGGCCCCGAGCGTGGCGGCGATCGAGAGCTTCCGGTCCGTCGTGTCGCGCGGCCAGACCACGCAGCGCGGAGGCCGCTCCCCGGCCGGCGTACTCCACGTGATCGCGGGCTGCCCTGGCCGGACCGCCAGCTCCCAGAAGCGCTGGAACGAGAGGCCGTCCCGGCGCGCCGCCTCCGCGAGCAGCCGCAGCTGCTCATGCGCGGTCGGGTACTTGCTCGGCGCGGGCACTACTCGCGCTCCCACCCGCAGTGCGGGCACCGCGAGCGCCACCACTTGAAGCCGCGCCCGCAGCGGAGGCAGAACCGCCTCACCGGACCAGCCTCTCCGCCGGAACCTCGCGCCCGCAGCGACAGCGGTACACGTCCAGCTCCTCGACGAACGTGACCGGCTCATGCCGCGTCAGCGCGCAGAGCGCCCACCGAGCCGCGCCCGCGAGGAGCCCAACGAGATGCGGCCGGCGCGCGGACAGGTAGCGATCCCACTCCGGCGATACCTCGCGCCCATACAGCTCCACGAACTCCTGATGCGACCGCAGCACGACCGGCTCCTCCGTCATCGTCCCGGGCTCGTCCTCGACCAGCTGCGGTACCTGGCCCGGTGCAGCGCCCACGCCAGCTGCGCCCACGCGTTCGGGAACCCCGGCCACCTCTCCTCGACCCGGACCTCCGCGCACCGGATCACGCGATCCCCTCAGCCCGCGCTGCCCACCGCAGCAGCGCCCCGTCGACCCGCTCCTCATCATGGCCGGACCGGATCAGCGCCTCGCGAAGCGCCGCGAGCGTCCCGTGGTGGTTGCCGTGGATGATCCGGATGCGCTCCGCCGCCGCCCGCCCGCGCGGCGTCTGCCCCGGCATCAGCAAGCCCTGAACGATCGCGACCTTCTCCGCCTTCAGCCCGCACCGGCACCCCGGCCCGACCGGCGGACGCATGACCTCCAGCGCCTCCCAGCTCCAGAACTTCCCCGCCATCGCGACGCACTCCGGCGTGTGCTCCGACGCCTCCCCGAGATGCCAGAACGCCCCCCGAGGACTCTCCCGCTTCACCGCCACGCGCTCCGTCGTCTTCTCGAGCCGCCGCCCCATCTCTACCGCGCGCTGCTCCGCGTACCGCCGCTCCCGCTCAAAGAGCTTCGCGAGGCCCGCCCGCTGCTCCTTCGCGTCCTGCTTGCCGAGGATCGGGCCGAGGTCCCGCATCACGCGCTCCCGCACGCGCCGCTCGAACTCCCCCTGCAGCTCATTCTCCAGCGCGAGCGCCTCGAGCACGTCGTCCTGGGTCGCGCCGGGGATCGCGCCCTGCGTCACCCGCTGGCCGAGCCACCGCTGCTGCCGCAGCCGCATCTTCGGGAAGAACTTGTCGAGCGCTTCCGTGACCGCCTCGACCGTGACCGCCGCGCCCGCCGCCGGGATCAGCGCCGGAGTCGCCGCGAGTGAGCCAACCGCCCCGCCCGCCGCCGCGCCCGCCGTCGCCGCGCCAGCACCGACCGCCGGGGCCGAGGTCGCGGGACGCTGCTGCGGCCTCTGAACCTGCTCAGGTCGACGCGGAGCGGTAGGCGAGGTCGGCACGCCCGCAGTTGTACGCGCCCGCCCGGACAACTCGCCCCCCGTACGTCAGAGAACGACTACTAGCGGCGCGCCGAAGCCTCAGTTCGGCAGCGCGGCCCGCACTGCAGCGTCCTTCGACTCAAGGAGCTTGCGCAGCGCGGTCGTCCTCTCCGCCTCATCATGCCGCAGGTCCGGGTCGTTCCAGATCCGGTGCGCGAGGTCATGGAACGGACGGCTGACCTCCTGCAGGTGCTCGGGCAGGTGGTCGAAGCGGAAGTAGCGGAGCAGGCGATGTTCGTCCATGGCCCGGAGCCTACGGCAAGCGCGAGCCGTTCCCGTTCACGACGAGGAGCGGATCCATGACCTCCGCCCACTCCATGCCCGCCGCCTCCGCGAGGTCCCGCAGGTACCCCTCGCTCATCGCGCCCGCGCCGCCGCGCCGCGCGCCCTTCGGCAGCTCCCCCTTCGCCCCGTTCCGCCCCCGAGGCTGCAGGGCGATCTGCGGCTCCGGCGGCTTCCCGCCCGCCGCAGACTGCTCCGCGTTGAACTTCTCAAGCTGACGCTGGAAGATCGCGTCGAGGATCTTCTGATCGGCGGCGTCCTCCGGCAACACCTCGTCCACCCAGCCCTTCGGATCCGCCAGCTGCAGGCCGTGAGTCGCCGCCCACTCGAGCAGGCTCCGCCGGAACGGGACGTTGAACCCGTCCGGATCGAACGCGCTCGCGAAGCTCGTGACGAGGTTCTGCACGTCCGGGAGGTTCCGCCGGCCGGGATACGGCATCTCGAGCGTGTAGTGGAAGTCAACGCCCGTCCGCCGCTCCAGCTCCTCGAGGTCTGAGGACTCCATGACCCACAGCTCCGTCAGCGTCTTGCTCATCGCCGGAGTCGGGTCATCCGTCTCCTCCGGGAGCGGGGCCGTACGCCCGCCGAGCCGGCCCGCCCGCGCCGCCACGCTCAGGCCGTAGTCAAGCGCCCAGCGGATCATCTGCTCCAGCGTCTCCTGCCACGCGCCGACCGCCATGAGCGTCGGCAGCTCCAGCGTCGTCGCGGTCGCGAGGTTCGCGTTGCTCGCGTCGCCGAGGTAGTGCTGTCCGAACTGCGAGGCAGCCGCGATCGGCGCGCGCACGATCGTCGCGGTCGCCGCCGCCGCAGCCGACTGCGAGGAGAGGTTGACCGCCTCCAGGCGCGACTGCTCGTTCTCGTACCACATGGACGCCGCGCCCGGACCCTGCGCCTTCTCGACCCAGTCGGACGGGGCCTCGCCCGCGCCGAACCGCGCCGACGCCAGCTCCCCCTGCGTGTTCAGGATCGCGGAGGCCGTCCGGCTCACCTGCTCCGGCGTCCCCTTGACGACGTTCTTCGCGATGATCGAGGCTGCGGCCATCTCCCGCTGGACCTGCGCCTCGGTCAGCTGGTTCATCGCCGTGTAGAACCGGAGCGTCCGCGCGAACGGCGGCGTCCCGAACTGCGAGCGCCCGATCCGGTTGATGCGGACGTGGTAGACGAACCCCGGCCCGAGCTTCCCGTGGTCCTTCGGGTCCTCCAGCTCCTCCCCCGGCTCCGCCTCACCCCACTGGACCGCCTCGCGAATCTCGCGCCGGTAGTCCTCAACGTTGCGCCAGTGCGGCCAGTAGGTCAGCTTCTGCTTGCCGTCCTCATCCAGCTCGTCGACCGTCTTGAGCCGGTCCTGCTGAACGTCCCAGACCTGCCGCCGGCGGGCCGTCAGGTAGTAGAGCGGCCTCTCCTCATCATCCGGGTCCGTGACGATCGCCGCGCACGTGTCCACGTCCTGGAAGCCGAACCGCACGCGCCCGTTGCGGACGTACGCCGTCAGGAGGAGGTTCGCGTCCGAGAGCAGCTGCCGGGAGCGGTGCTGCTGCGCCTCGAAGCTAAACAGCTTCTCCTGGTTGACCGGATCCGACCAAATCTCGTCGATGATCCGCTGGACCTTCTCGTCCGGGGCCTGCGGCTTCGCGATGCCGCGCCCGAGCGCGAAGTTCGTCCGGAGGTCCGCCTCCGCGCCGGCCAGCGGATCCACCATCAGCGCCACGCGCGACTTCTGCGCGAGGTTCTTCCGGTGCTCCGGGTTCATCTCCTGCGGCCGGCCGCTGAAGTACCCCAGCTCGTGGTAGCCGAGTTCGCTGACCTCCTCCGCGAACTGGACGAGCTGCTGGCTGCGGACCTCGAGCAGGCGCGCCCGCTCGGCTGGCATCACCTGGACGCCGAGCCGGTCCTGCGCCGCGTCAAGCAGTCTCTCGAGCCGTCCCGCCATGAGCCTACGCCCGCACCTCCCACGCGCCCTGGCCGAGGTCGTAATCGAGGACCACGCCGACCTGCGTCCCGAGGATCCGGTGAGCGATCAGCTGCGTCGTCCCGTCCCCGACCGCGACGAGCCGGGGATCCGAGCCATGCTCCGCGATGTGCGCGCGGACCGCGCCGAGCAGCTTCTCCTCCGTCAGCGGGCCAGACGGCTCCGCCCCCGTGGCCTCGAGCAGCGCCACGCCGACGATCCCCTTGACCTCCTTATGCTCGAGCGGCCAGCCCCGGACGATCTTCGTCGCCGCCCGCGCCGCGATGTCCCCGAGCTTGAGCGCGTTGCGCGCCTCCTCCGTTAGCCGATCCACTGCAGCTCCTCCGCCGTGAACATCTTGAACTCCTTGTCCTCAGGAAGCTGCCCGCGCTCCGCCGCCTCCGCCAGCTCCTCCTCCGCCGACTGCGGACGCTCCGGCGCGAACAGCCGCTCGACGACATCCCAGTCCTTCGCCGCCGCGTAGATCGGGCACGCCGTGTAGTGGTTCGTAACCACGTCCGGGTCCGAGGTCGGCTGGCCGTCCCCCGCGCAGAACCCGAAGTACGTGTGCGGGTCCTCCCTCGCGCTGATGAAGACCCCGACCGGCGCGCCCTCGAGGATCGGGTCCGCGCGGGCCTGGTCAAGCTCCATGATCCGACAGCGGCAGCCGGACTCGTTGATCGTCGCGCCCGCGACGTACTCGGCTGCGGGGCAACGGGGACGGGGCAGCTCAGGCTCGGTCGTCATGCCGTGGGATCGTAGCCCCGGCCCGGACGCGAAGCCGCGCTACACGAGCGCTGGCGCGATGACCGCCGGAAGCGTGTAGCCGAAGACGACGAGGCTCAGCACGGCGAGGAGGATGATCGAGAGGTCAGTGCGGTCCATGACCCCGTAGACGGCAGGCCCGCCTGGATCTTTAGGGCACTGGACGGACGTGCCGCGTCCGCTCACGAGGCCCCGGCCCCGCCCGCCCAGCGCCCGGAGACTAGCCGACCGCTCTCCGACCGCAGACCGGCCACGGGCCGGTGCCGCGCCGCCGGTAGAGGAGGAGCGCCCGACGATCCTGCTCGGCCTCCGGCGCAGCCGCCGGATCCCCCGAGCCGCCGACCGACGCCCACGTGCCGTAGTCGAACTGGTACTTGCCTCGGTAGTGCCCGCCTGGCGACACCGCGCCCGGATCACCGCCGGACTCGCACGCCGCGATCCGCCGCAGGACCCCCGGCACCGCGACGGCAGCCTTCGCCGCCCGATAGCTCGCGAGCTTCGCCCGGAGCCGGCGGATGTAGATGCCGTGCATGCGCGCGCTCCGTTCGGGAGCGAGCTTCTTCCCGACCCGCAGGTCGGCCTTCTTCGCGGCGTACCGGAGGTCAACGTACTTCTCGCGGACCTCCTCCTGGACCGCATGGTGGCCCACCGACGTGCGATGAGCGTCCGCCGCCGGCGCGAGGCCGACGAACGCCGCGATGACCGTCGCGGCCCCGGTGATGAACTTGCGCATGAGCTGCCTCGGCGCGCGGTCCTCGTCGCTACGGGACTTCGCCTAGCCTCGTTATGAGGAACCCCTCCTCACAACGCGGCGGACCGTGAGCCGGTGGCTACCTCCTCTGCGTCGGGTACATGTCAGCGCACCGGCGTTACTCCGGAACGCGGCGAGGCAGGTTAGCGGCTTACCGGGATGGAAGCCCCGCGTCTCCCCGGAGCACCCAGCTGACGAGCGCCGCGAGGACCAGCCCGAGGAGGACCGGCGCGAGGAGGAGGACGGCGACCGGCACGCTCACGGCAGCCACCGCCACCGCGAGGCCGCAGTAGAGGAGGAGGAGAAGCCGGATGCGCTCGAATCGCGTCATGGCCCCATCCTAGCTCGTCAGGTAGGCCGCTTACCAGCGCGGCGCAGGCGGGCCTTCGCGTTCCGCTCCTCCCGCTTGAGCTTCCGGACGACCTCCCCCAGACGCTCAGCCTCCTTCTGGAGCGCCGCGACCTGCGCCTCGTAGCGCTCCCAGTGAAACGCGATCGCTCGCAGCGCCTCCCACGCGTCGACCTCCTCCCCGCACGAGCGGCAGAAGACCCGCCGGCTGTCCGGGTCTAGCTCCGTCAGCCGGTGGTCGCACCACGGCTTCCGGCGCGTCCGGATCGGCGCGAGGTCGCTCACGCCTGCTTGACGACGTTCTTCGGCTCCGGCCAGTCGTACGGCTTGGCCGGCGGACCGGGCGCGCCGCGCTTCTCCCGCGCCGCGCGCACGCAGGCCCGCTCCCAGCACGTCCGGATGAACGAGACGCCGAGCCAGCCCCGGACGCTCTCGCCGTAGCACGTCTCCGGCTCGCGAGCGTACGAGCCGACCGTGTACGGGACCGGCGTCCCGCAGCCGTCGCACGGGACCGGCGGAGGAGGAGGCAGCTCACTCATCGCCGCCCCGGCGCTCTATGACCCGCTCAGCAGACGGCATAGCACACGCCCTCCGGGCACTGATCGATCGCGCGGCGGCAGTACCCCGGCGCGCAGCCGCCCGCGTGCCGCCGCTCGAGCAGCTCCGGCGGCACGTCCGCCTCGACCCCCGCGTGGCGCAGGACCGTCAGCGCCCGCCGCAGGTAGATCAGCCGGACCTCCTCGTACGACACCTCACCAGCGCCGATCGGGCGACCCGGCGGTCGCGCTGGCGCTCGCCCGCAGTCCCGGTCAAGCTTCCACAGCTCCTTCTGCCGCCCGCTCAAAGCGCTCCCGGCTTACGGCGGTCGTCGACTCCCGCGCCTCCTCCTCGTGACAGACGCCGCAGAACTCATCCGGCCAACCATGCGGACATAGCCCGTCATCGACCTCAGCCATGATGCTGCCTCCTCTCCGCCCGCTCCCGCCGGCGCTCATCGAGGATCCGCAAGCCGACCTCGCGCGGGTACGTCCAGCCGTTGATCTTGATCGTCCGCCGACGCTCCTCCGCGCGCTCCTCCGCCTCCTGCTCATCCCGATACAGCTCCTCCGGCGTCGGCAGGTCCGCATCCGGAGTCAGGCCCATCCCCGCCGCGCCCCGGTAGATCCGCTGGTGCGTCCACCTACTCATGCGAACTCCTCGAACTCATGGATGACCTCCTCGTTCTCGTCAACCCAGGAGACGAGCACGCCCCCGTCGTCGCCGTAGACCTTCGTCTGGACCTCACGCGTCAGCTCGTCGACCCCCCAGCCGAAGTTCGCGGCCCGGTCCTCCCCGAACCGCTCCCGGATCCACGCCGCCTGCGCCGCGTAGATCGCGTCCTCACGCTCGTCCGTCAGCTCGAGCCGGCTCATGCGCGCCCCTCCGCCCGACAGCTCCCGCAGACGCGAAGCGCGCCCGCGTTCTCGAGGATGACGCCGCAGCCCTCGCAGCGGAGGTCCCGCGCCTCGACCGGGCAGAGCGCCCCGCCCTCGCGGTAGCCCCCGGCGGCGTGGCCGCGATCAGCGAGGTCCCGCGCGATCCGCGCCGCCTCCTCACGGTCCTCCGCCTCGATCTGGATCAGCGGCTGCTCGGCGTAGCGCGGCAGTAGCTCGTACGTCTTCATGGTCCCTCCTACGGGTCCGGGTAGCGTCCCGCCGTAGGTTAGCGACTTTCCTCGAGGAGTCCAGGGTCGTCGTCCCCGTTGAGGATGATCTTCGCCGCGATCACCCGGCGCGTCCGCTCCGGATCCGCCTCCCCGCCCAGGAGCCGGTACGCGACCTCCTCCATGACCTCCGCCTCGGCTAGGAGCCGTCGCGCCCGCCTACGGCAGCGCGCGGCATGCGTAGCGCACTCCTCCGCCGTCCGCTCTACGTCCATTTCCTCGCTCCCCTGGCCATGAGCTACCTCAGCGGTACAGCTCTCCGACAAGACACGCGGGCGGGTACGGCGCGAACGAGCAGGCGGGCGCGCATGGCGCGCATCAGATCGTCCCGAGCGCGTGGCGTTTCGTAATCGTGACCGGCGGACCCGGCTCTAGGCCATCCTTCGGGCGGAGGCCCGAGGCGTCATCGGTCAGGAGGCCGCTCATGATCCGGCGCGCGAGGTCCGTCTTGCCGCGCTTGTACGCGCGGCTCGCGTCCGCGAGCGTCGCGGGCCGGCCGAAGACGACGATCCACGTCCCCTCCTCGAGGAAGACGCGCTTGACCTCCCAGACCGCCATGCCGTCCGCGAGCGCGTGCGCGGCCTCCCGCGCCTCCTGGAGCGTCACTTGCCCACCGCCACTCGGTGGCCCCGCTCGCACAGCCACGTCTCCGTCCCGTCCGGCGACCGCGAGGTCAGGACCGCCGGCGCGCCGCACTCGGCGGACGGCGGTGCGCCCTCGAACTCGCCAAGATCGCGGTGCTGGCAGCCACGCGGGTGCAGCGGATGCTCCGTGAGGTCTGCCTCGACCCAATCAACGCCCTCCGCCTCCTCGACCCGGCAGGCGTAGACCTTCCCGCAGGAGCACGCGAAGACGATCGGTCGGCAGAGCGACGGCGAGTAGTCCCGCCGGCCGCGCAGCTCCGCCTCGCAGGAGTGCGGCGGCTTCTCCGCCCGGTGCTCCTCGCACGCGATCAGCGGGCTGACCGCCCAGCCGTCCGGGACCATGAGCCAGCTCGTCTCGAGCAGGAACTCGCCGTTGTCCGCGTTCTCGCTCGTCATCATCGATGAGTCGAACGCGCCGATGTCTACCTCGACGTGGACGGCGGCATCGCAGTCCGGGTACTCGCAGCTCAGACGTACCGCGACCGCCATCACCCGACCTCCTTCGCCGTCCAGTCGACGAGGGACGCGCCCGCACTGGTCACGTCCCCCGCCTCAACGATCGCGTCCAGGTCGCCGTCCTCCATACGCCGGATCAGCTCGTCGCCCTCCGGCCCGTCCGGGACCTCGAGCGCCGTCGACGACTCCCGGCGAGCCGTCACCTCAACCTCTCTCGCCATCAGTCCTCCTCCCCGAACGCAGCCTTGACCAGGACGTAGAGCACCGCGAGGACAAGGATGCCCGCGAGGACGCACGCTAGCGCCCAGCCGATCACGATCAGGACGCGCTCCGGGTCCCGGATCGGCCAGCTGCCCGTTGTGTCGACCTTTAGCGCCCATGTCCCGTAGAGCGTCCCCGCCGCGATCAGCGCGAGCGCGATCCTTGCCAGCGTTCTCTTCATGACTCCTCCTCCTTCACCCATATGTCGGAGCGCGCCGCCTTCTTGAGGACGTACGGCCCGACCTTCCCGCCCTTGACCCGGTAGCGATCCTCGAGCACCTCGAGCACCTCGACCGTATAGCTGTTCGGACCCTGCGTCCGGTAGCGCTCCCCGACCTTCCACTCCGCCGCCGCCCGCTCGGCGCGGAGCGTCTTCTGCGCCGCCTGGACCGGGTTGTCGATCCAGTCGAGGAGGCTCGGCTGCTCGCTCATGACGCCCTCCGTCGGGCCTGCGGGCAGCCGCGCTCATGAACGACCCGGCCCGCCGCGTCCGGGCGCGCATCGCACTCCTCGCACTGACGCGCCGCCTCCCGGCGCGCCGCCTCGATCTTCGCCGCCAGCTCATCGCTCAGGCTCAGCCCGTCCTCGAGCGTCGTGAAGAGCAGCGGCCGGCCGTCCACGAGGATCCGCACGGCGTGCCCCGGATCCGCCCCGAGATCGACCGCGACGTAGAGCTTGACCGGCTTCTCAGCCATGCCCGCCTCCGTCGTAGACGCCGATCCCGCACGCCGGGTTCTCGCAGCGCGTCACGTGCCTCGAGAACACCCAGCGGCACCAGCCGCACCGCCAGTAGCGCTCCGTCGTCCAGACCTTCATACGCACTCCCCCGGATGCCCCTTGACAAGCGAGCACGGCTGCCCCGGACCGGCGGCGTGCTCACACGGCTTCCCCGCCGACCAGCCGGGGATGTACCGCCACGGCATCCACTCGCCCTCCTCCGCGACGTACGGCTGGACCGCCTCCGGGACGTGCCGCGCCACGCTCGCGCGTATGTCCGCCTGCGTCCAGCGGTTCCGGTCCGCCACGCAGTGGTCGTTCGCGGTCACGAGCGGCAGAAACGGGTCGTTCCGCATCTTCAAGCTCGCGACCGCCGGGTCGCCGTAGCGGCGCGTCCAGACCTTCGCCCGGACGGCCTCCGTCCTCCGGAGGAGCGCCCGCGCGATCCGGGCGTCGACCTCGATCATGTAGCGATCTACGGCGTCCATCAGAACGAGTCCCGATCGAGGAGGCCGATCGTTACGTGGCCCTGCGTGATCCCGCGCGACGGGTGCCCGCCGACGAGGCTCCGGACGACCCCGTGGACGTGGTACGCCGTCGAGCGGTCGTCGCCCTCCTCCGGGATCCGCAGGAGGACGTTCTCGCCGACGCGCGGAATGCTCGGGAGCCACGCCTCATACTCGCCGCGTCCCGGTACCGAGAGGACGCACTGCTGCAGCGGAGGCCCGTCGTTCTCCAGCTCCGCCCGGATCCGCCCGAGCTGCGCGAGGATGTCCCGCCGCTCGCTCCCGTCGCGGACCTTCCGTACGAGTGCCTCGATGCGCTCTAGCGCCTCCTGGCGGGTCACGCGACCACCCGCGCGATCCGCTCAGCCTCGGCGGCACGCCGACGCGCTTCCCGCCGGCGGCGCTCCAGCGCCGGGACCTCCCGCGCGAGCCGGTCCGACATCGGTTGATCCATATCAGTCCTCCTCCCCAGCGTCGATCCGCGCGCCGATCCGTTCCCGGTCGGCCTCCTCGCGGTCGACCTCCTCGTGGTAGCGGTCCATGTCCAGCTCCTCCTCAATCGCGTCCCGGACGATCTGCGCGAGCAGGTCCGGCGGCAACGCCTCCGCCTGCGCCGTCTCCGCGTACGGCCAGTTCTTCGACCGGCTGTCCTTCGACGAGGGCGGAGCCGTCGGCAGGTCATGCTCCTCGACCTGCTCCCACGTCAGCGCGATCCGGCGCGCCTCGACGGTCGGCAGGCCCCCGTGCGGCGACCCGTTCTCCGCCCTTCCGGTCGCGATGTCTTCCGCCCGCTCCCGCGTCACGCCGAGGTTCGTCAGGAGGACGTAGTTCGGATCCTTTGCCCGGATCGTGACGCTGACCGCCTGGCGGACGAACTCGTGCACGTCCGCCGCGAGCGTCTCGAAGATCCCGACGCCGGACGGGTCGAGGTCCCCGACCTGGAGGATCGTCGTCGGCACGTCCCGCATCAACGCCCGCCGCGCGACCTCCCCGACGACCGAGAGGCCGGTGAAGCCGCGCGTCCCGTACACCGGCACCGAGTACGGGAACGCCGCGCGCTGCAGCTGCGGCATCATGCCCGGAGCCTCGCAGAACAGCTCGACAAAGACCGGCTGCCCGGCCTGGCGGTTCCGCGAGTAGTGCCGGAAGTCGCTCCGGACGCTGGCCCAGAAGTCGGCCGCGTCATCGAACGTCTGCGGGATCGCGGTCTGTCCGCCGCCGTCGCGGAGCCAGTGGAACGGGAGCAGGCCAGCGCGGCGCGCCCGCCCGAGGATGCCGTACAGCTTGTTCGCCGCCCGCTCATCCTTCGGGTAGCCGTACGCGCCGACGAGCCGGTAGAACACCTGCCGCCCGGTCAGCGGCAGGTGGTCCCGGTACTCCTCGAAGACCTCCTTCGCCCGCGCGAGCCAGTACGCCGACTCGTCCGTCGGGTTCCACGTGTTGAAGCCCGTGAGCGCCATCAGCGACCTCCTCGCTTTCCGTCCTTGACGACCTGCTCGAGAGCGAGCTGGCCAGCGTTGATCGTGTCGTCCCTGTCCTCCGCCTCCGCGCGGCGGAACGCGTCCAGCTCCCCCCGGAGCACGTCCCCAAAGCCGAAGCACGTCCCGCACGGCAGGCCCGTCGCCTCATCCG
>DASVDH010000010.1:0-6102 GCA_036381195.1 Longimicrobiales bacterium
GGGTGGTCTGGACGGTTCTTGTGGGGCCGATTCCGCCGGGTATGGAGATCAACCACAAGGACGGGGACAAGATCCACAACGATCCGGCCAACCTAGAGCTGGCGACCCCGAAGCAGAACGTCCAGCACTCGATACGGACCGGTCTCACGCCCCCGCGTGGGTTCAGTCCAGAGCGGAGGAGGGCGCTACGGCAGCGGGCGATCCCCCTGCGGGAGAGGGGGCTGTCGTATCGGGAAATCGGGGAAGCGCTCGGGGTGTCGCAGACGAGCGCGTTTCGGCTGACCAGATAGCATGGATTCAGGCCTGCTACGGCCAGGGGCTCGGCCAGTCACCCGCCGAGCCGATGCGGACGATCACGACCCGCGACTGCCTCGGGCTCGTGACGGTGGACATCGACGGCGCCTCCTACGTCGTCACAGACATCGCGATGCGGATGCTCCAGCCGCGCGAGCTGTACCGCGCGCAGGGCTTCCCCGATAGCTACGTGATCGACCGGGGGCCCGGCGGCCGACGCCTGACCAAGACCGAGCAGGTGCGCATGGTCGGCAACAGCGTGGCGCCCCCGATCGCGGCCGCCCTCGTCAGGGCGAACGTGCCCGAGCTGATCGCGCGTGACGAGGCGGCGCGCTGGGCGCCGGGCTCGCGGCGGTTCGCGGGAGCGGCGTGACCATGACCCCGACCGCGCTGCTGTACCGCGCCGAGCACGGCACCGTGCCGCCCGCCGGTGACGCCATTTGCTGGCTGTGCGGCGTCGGCTGCCCGGCCGACGGGCCGCGCGCGGATGACGTGATCCGCTCGACGTTCAACGACCATGCGCGCGCACGGCGCGGCGGGGACTCCGACGTGATCTGCGCCGCCTGCGCGTGGTACTTCGACTACCGCATCGGCCAGGGCCACGGGGCCACCGGCAAGCTCTTCACCTACTCGCTCCGCGTGCTCGAGTCCGGCTGGCGGCCGTGGCAGCGCAGCGAGATCGCCGGCGACCTGCTGCTCTGGATCCGTGACGGGCTGCCCGAGCCGGCTGTGCTCGTCGTCAACTACTCCCGCAAGAAGCACGTGCTGCCATGGGCGCGCGTGAACGCGGCCGGCACGCGTGTGCTGCGGGTCGCGACCGACGAGGGAGAGGCCACGATCGGCGAGACGTTCACGGAGCTACTGGGCGCCGTCGTCCGGCTCCGTGACCGTGGCCATCGATCGGCGGACCTCGTCCAGGCGCGGCCAACGGCGGCCGTGCTCGCAAGATCGCCGGCACCGCGCCTCGACATCGACCTGCTGCGCGTGCTCGAGCGGCATCGCGGCCCCGCGCTCCAACTCGCCATCCACCTCACAACGGAGGAAGCCCGTGAGCGACTTGCCGGATCGCTGGCCTGAAAGTGTGCGCCCGTTCTGGGAGGCGCTGGACCAATACCAGCGGCGCGCCGCGCACCTGCTGGTGCTGAGCAACGCCGCGGCCGACGCGGAGTTCAAGCGCCGCTATGCGCGCCGCTGGTGGACGATGCTCGAGGAGCGCTGCCGGCTCGCGGCCATGACATCGCCCGACCTGGTGCGATTCACCGGCCAGCTCGCGCGCCGGCTCGGCGGACAGGTCGGCCGGAACGCGGACGACCGTGCGGCCTGGCGCGCTCTCGTGAGCGCGGGCGACGACGCGTGCGTGCTCGATGCACTGGACCACGATGCCGCTGTTCTGGTGGCGTTCGTCCGGGCGCTGTCCGAGGCGCGGCTAGAAGCCGCGGAAGCGGCCGCCGCGTTCGAGCGCGGCGAGGAACTCACAACGGAACAGGAGCAACTGCTATGACGACCGGCACGCACGTGCCCGCCTTCCCGCAGCACGTCGTCGGACTATGGACGCTCGCATCGTCCATGCTGCACGGCGGCGACGAGACGCTGGGCACGACGAAGCTGTTCCGGGCCAAGGGCTTCATCCACGAGGGCCGCAAGATCCAGATGCCGATGCTGAGCGGCAACGCGATCCGCGGGCTGTGGCGCCGCGCCTCTGCGCTCGCGTTCCTCGACGCCTACCTCGAGGCCGGCGGCGAGCCGCTCAGCATGTCGGCATTCTACTACCTCACCTCTGGCGGCGCGCTCAAGAAGGGCACCGACTCCGGCGCGCTCGACCTCGCGAGCGCCGGCGAGCTGCGCCGGCTGATCCCGTTCGTCGGGCTGTTTGGCGGCGCGGGGCTCGGCCGCATCCAGCCGGGGAAGCTCTACGTGGACGAGGCCATCCCGGTCTGCCGCGAGACGGTGCCACTGCTCCGCCGCATCTGGCCCGGCGTCGAGGATGCCGCGACGGCCGGCGTGAGCATTCGCGAGCTCGTCGAGGTGCACGGCTACAGCCGGCGCGACGACGCCAAGGACGAGCACTGGCATCGCTACCTCGCGCCCGAGGCGCGCGAGGAGGCGCGCGCACTGATCCAGCGCATCGAGGAAGACGACACGGCCGCGCCGGCCGGCGCGCCGCAACAGATGCGCTACGAGAACATCGAGCTCGTCACGGGCGCCGTGCTGTTCCACCGGTGGGGCTTCATCTGGCCGCCTACGCGCGACGAGCTCGCCGGCCTGGGCGCGGGGCTGCTCCGGTGGGCCGAGCGGCCGCGCGTCGGCGGGCGGACCGCCGTCGGCCATGGCAACCTGCTCGTCGAGTACCGCGGCGTGACGCCTGAGACGCGGCTGCTCACGGACGGAACGGAGCCGATCGCGCTGTGGCAGGAGCAGGGGCCCGACGATGCGCTCGCGGCGCACGTGCGGGAGAACCTGGACGCGATCCGCGCGGTGCTGTCTGCCCTATGAGCTCGACGGCGCACGCGGCGGGCGGCCGCACGGTGGTGCATTTCGACGAGCCGTACTTCGTCACGCCGCACGCGATCCGGCGCTACCGCGAGCGGGTAGGCCGCGGCTCGGACATGGACATCGTGCGGCGCATCAATGACGGGCTGCAGGGCGCTGGCCCGGACTATCCGACTGCGCGGCCAGTCGCGATCGGCGACCGGCACAGGCGGTTCGTCGCGATCGTGATGCCGCCAGCGCCCGAGTACGGCGACTGGCCGCAGGTCGTGAGCGTCTGGGCGTGGCAGCTCTCGCCCATCCTGCTGCGCCGCAAGGGCGGGCCGGTCAAGGGATGGCGCCGGTACCGCTACCTCGACCCTGGATCGCCGGAGCTGGCGCCCGGCCACGCCCGGCAGGAGCCCGCTCGATCGCTGCGGGTGCTGCTCTGGCGCGTCGGCCGCAACCTCGCCCGCGCCTACCGCACGGCGGAGGCATTCGGCGCGGGCGCCCTGGAGCTGCTCGAATGCGCCGGTGCGGTGCACGGCCCGCTCTACTCGAGCCGCGGCCGGCTCGATGTCATCCGGCTCGACGAATGGCCCGAGCTGTCCTCCGCCGTGCTGCTCGAGCCGCAATACGCGACGGACATCCGTTCGGTGGACTGGTCTCGTGTCGACCGGGTGGTGCTCGCCGGCGAGAGCGCGACGTTGCCCGCCGGGTTGGCGGCGGGCTGGCGGTGCAGGATCCCGATGTATGGCGGCGCGCGGCAACTCACCGTCGAGGCTGCGCTGGCCATCGCGCTGTATGAGTGGAGGCGCTCATCATGAGTGCGCGGCCACTGGAGGGCGCCGTGCGCCAGCGCTACCTCACCGTGCTGCGCCGTCCCTGGCATCGGCGGCTACGCGAGCAGGCGCGCGACATCATCCGCGGCGGCTTGAAGCTCTCGCGGCGGCCGTATGTCGCGTTCTCGTGCGGCAAGGACTCGTCCGTCCTCGCGCACATGGTCATGCAGCAAGACCCGACGGTTCCGCTGCGGTTCCTGTCCAGCGGCGAGACGCGGCTGCTGCACGACATAGACGGGGTAATGCAGTGGTTCCGCGAGCGCGGCGCCATCATCGAGGAGATCCATATAGACCGCGTATTCTCGGATGAGTGGCGCGACGCGACGTGGGACGAGCAGCGTCGGGCCGGTCGGCACGATCTGAGGCGCGAGCTCCGTCCCGGATACGACGCCGTCTTCCTCGGACTCCGCATGGAGGAGTCGCCGCCGCGCAGCATGTCGCTACGCAAGCATCAGACGGCCGGCCTGCCGCCCTTCGTCTACCGCTACTCGGGCGGCGGGCTGCGCATCTGTCCGCTCGCGGCCTGGCGGACCGACGACGTGGGCGCGTACCTCGCCGAGCACGGGATCCCGGTGCTCGAAGCCTATCACCACGAGGGGCTGGCCGCACGCACGACAGCCCGACTCACGCACGATGCCGTGCGGCACTACGCCTTGTCGTACCTGTATCGCCGCGACCCCGACTCGGCGCGGCGGCTGCTCGCACGGTTCCCCGAGCTGCGGAGCGCGCTATGAAGCCGATCCGGATCACTGCGCACATGCTCCAGCCCGTCGCGTTCCATCCGGCGGAGGGCCTGTCGATCGACTCGCCGCTGCTCTACGCGGTCAAGCTCGAGGAGCGCGGCGAGGCATTCTTCGAGCCGCGGCACAACGACCGGCTCGCTAAAGAGACGGCGGAGCCGGATCCACGGATGCCGCTCCTCGTCCACCGCGCCGGCGGCACCTGGTGCTACGCCGCTTCGCTCGCCGAGCTGCACGGCCACCATGGGACGCAGCTCGCGCACTGGAACAAGCGGCTCGACGAGGCCGCGGCGCTCGCGGCGATGGAGCGGGGTGCGGTTGAGCTCGGCAAGCGCCGGAAGATCCCGACCGGGAGCGGCGAGTTCAAGAGCTACCACATGCCGCTCTGGCTGGAGGTCGTCGATCGCCTCGTATGGTACGCCGTGGGCGACCGCGACGAGGTCCTCCGGCTTCTCACGACCCACGTCCGAGGCCTCGGCCGGAAGCGCAACAGCGGACACGGCGCCGTCGCGGCCTGGAGCGTTGAGGAGGTCGACGTCCCGCCGGACCGCTGGATGTGGCGCGCGCCGGTCATGCCCGCCCGACACATCCCGCTCGCGATGCTCGGCGAGTGGTCCGGAGAGACCGCCTGGGCCGGCTACAGGCCGCCGTACTGGCTCGCCGCGAACCAGGCATGGTGCGCAGCTGTGCAGTGGGCGCCAGCCGCCATGGCGGGTACCGCATGACGCCCCTCGACCCCGCCGCCATCGGCCGCCTCGCCTACGAGGCGCAGGAGACGGCCGGCCGCACGCCGGACGCCGTCATCGTGCGCGAGCTGAGACGGGCCGGCATCCGCGGCACCATGGCGGAGCCGGCGTACCGCGCGGCCTACCTCGCCTGCGAGCGCGCGTGGCGAGGCCTCGCGTTTCCGCCGGGCGAGGCGCGGGCGAGCCGGCCGCGCTACGGCACGACGCGCACGCTCACGCCGGCCGTCCTGTGGGCCGCATACCAGGCGGGCGAGACCCAGCACGAGATAGCAAGACGCTACGGCCTCGGGCGTAATGCCGTATCCAAGCGCTCCTTCCGGCTGGGGTTCCGGTTGCAGGGCGCCCGCAGCGGACGCGTGACGGTCGTGGTCGGGCCCTGTGTCGAATGCGGTACCCCGCGGCCGGTAGGCGAGCTGGATCAGAGGCGGCGGTGCAGGGGCGGGTGCGCGGAGGCGGCGGCCTAGGCGAGGCGATCACGTGCACGATACGGAGCAACCATGAGCAAGAGCCCCGCGGAGAAACGGTTCCGGAGGGCGAGCGACCATGGCTGGCCGCGCACCCTCGCCGCCCTGCGCGACCTGCTGGCCGACGGCGAGCCGCACCCGCTGCCGGATCCGCGCGCCGTCCGGCTCGCGTCGCGGCTCGCGCTGCGCGGCGAGTGCCGGGTCTACGGCCCGCTGCCGGACCGGCGGGCGTGGGCCGTCCGGACCGACTCGCCGTGGCGCTGGTCGTGTGAGGCGCGGTGCTGGTGGCGGCGCGTGTGAGACGACGCGAACAGAGACGGTAGGGCCGTCGCGCGCGGGCGAGGCGCGCGGCGGATGCGACGAAGCACTACGCGAGGCGAGAGGAGAGAAACGTGTCAGGCGGTGACTACGGCAGGGTCCGACATACGTTCTGGACGGACCCGGACATCAAGCGGACGCTGACGGCGGAGCAGAAGGCGCTACTGCTCTACTTCTTCACCAGTCCGCACAGCAACCTCATCGGGCTCTACCATTGTCCGCTCGAGTACGC
>DASVDH010000011.1:0-55218 GCA_036381195.1 Longimicrobiales bacterium
TGCGGACCGCGCGCTGGAGGATGCGCCTTCGATCGAGCATTGCGTGGTGGTGCGGCGGGGGGCGGGGCTGGATGCGCCGGTGACGATGGTGACCGGCCGGGACCACTGGTATCACGACCTGATGGCGGCCGCGCCGGCGGATTGTCCGGCGGAGCCGATGGATGCCGAGGACCTGCTCTACATCCTCTACACTTCCGGCACGACGGGGAAGCCCAAGGGCGTGGTGCACACCACGGGGGGCTACCTCACGCACGTGTACGCGACGACGAAGCTGGTCTTCGACCTGAAGGAAGAGGATGTTTACTGGTGCACGGCGGACGTGGGCTGGGTGACGGGACACAGCTACATCGTGTACGGCCCGCTCGCGTGCGGCGCGACGGCGGTGATGTACGAGGGTGCGCCGGACTGGCCGGATCGGGGGCGGTTCTGGCAACTGGTGGAGAAGTACGGCGTCACGGTGTTCTACACGGCGCCGACGGCGATCCGGGCGTTCATGCGCTGGGGCACGGAGTGGCCGCAGCGCTCGAACCTGTCCACGCTGCGGCTCCTGGGCACGGTCGGCGAGCCGATCAATCCCGAGGCCTGGATGTGGTACCACGAGCACATCGGCGGCGGGCGCTGTCCGGTCGTGGACACGTGGTGGCAGACGGAGACGGGCGGGATCATGATCACGCCGCTCCCGGGGATCACGGAGACGAAGCCGGGCAGTGCGACGGTGCCGTTCCCGGGCATCTCGGCGGAAGTGCTGAACGACAAGGGCGACGCGGCCTCCGCCGGTTATCTGGCGATCACGCAGCCGTGGCCGGGCATGCTGCGCACCATTTACGGCGACGACGAGCGCTACCGCTCGCAGTACTGGTCGCGCTGGCCGAACATCTACTTCCCGGGCGACGGCGCGAAGCGGGACGAGGATGGCTACTACTGGATCCTCGGCCGCGTGGATGACGTGCTGAACGTGGCCGGCCACCGCATCGGCACGATGGAGGTGGAGAGCGCGCTGGTGGACCATCCCTCGGTTGCCGAAGCGGCGGTCGTGGGGCGGGTGGACGAGCTGAAGGGCCAGGCGATCGCCGCGTTCGTCACGCTCAAGGAAGGCGTCGAAGCGAGCGAGTCCCTCAAGGAGGAGCTGCGCGGGCACGTGGCCCGGAAGATCGGGGCGATCGCGCGGCCGGATGACATCCTGTTCGCGGCGGACCTGCCCAAGACGCGATCGGGCAAGATCATGCGCCGGCTGCTGCGCGACCTGGCCGAGGGGCGTGCGCTGGGGGACACCACCACGCTGGCGGATCCCGCCGTCGTGGCGCGGCTGAAGGCCGAGTACGAGGAGAAGGAGGCCTGACGCAAGCCGGACCGGACATGCCGGCGGCGGCCGCCGTCCTGGAGCGCGCTGCCGCCGGCCGCTGGCGGATGCTCGCCCTGCTCGCGGCGGCCGAGCTGCTGGCCATGACCTTGTGGTTCAGCGCGACGGCGGTCGCGCCGCAGCTCGCCGAACGCTGGAGTCTGGGCGCCGCGGGCACGGCGTGGTTGACGATGGCCGTGCAGCTCGGCTTCGTCGTCGGCGCGCTGGCGAGCGCTGCGTTGAGCCTCGCCGACCTGTGGTCCGCACGACGCCTGTTCGCCGCCGCCGCCGCGCTCGGTGCGCTGTCGAACGGCCTGCTCGTGCTGGCGCCAGGCGCCGGCTCCGCGTTCGCGCTGCGCTTCGGGACCGGCGTGCTGCTCGCCGGCGTGTATCCTCCCGCAATGAAGATGGTGGCGACGTGGTTCCGCGCCGATCGCGGTCTGGCGATCGGCGTGCTCGTCGGCGCGCTGACCATCGGCTCGGCCGCGCCGCACCTCGTGCGCGCGTTCGCGTCGTGGGCCTGGCAAGGCATCGTGCTGGCCTCGTCCGCGTGCGCGCTGGTCGCCGCCGCGCTGGCCGCGTTCGGCTACCGCGACGGGCCGTTCGCCTTCCCACAGCCCCCGTTCTCGCTGCGGCACATCGCCCGCGTGGTGCGTGTGCGCGAGTACCGCCTCGCCACGTTCGGATACCTCGGCCACATGTGGGAGCTGTACGCGTGCTGGGCGCTCATCGCGCTGTTCTTCCGCGATGTGTTCCAGGACGCCGGGGCGATTCCCGAGGCAGCGAGCGCGCGGGCGGCGGTCGTCGCGTTCGCCGTGATCGGCGTGGGCGGCGCCGGTGCTGCGCTCGCCGGTCAGTGGGCCGACCGCCTGGGCCGCGAGCGGATCACGATCTGGTCGATGGCGGCGAGCGGCGCCTGCGCGCTGGTGATCGGCTGGCTCGCGCCGCTGCCGGCGTGGGCACTGGTCGGCGTCGCGCTGGTTTGGGGATTCGCGGTCGTGGCGGACTCGGCGCAGTTCTCCGCGCTCGTGACCGAGGTGGCGCCCGCGGACGCGGTGGGCACGGCGCTGACGCTCCAGACGTCGCTGGGCTTCCTGCTGACCGCTGGCACGATCTGGCTCGCGACAGCGACCTCGAGCCGCTTCGGATGGGGGCCCGCCTTCTCCCTCCTGGCCGTGGGGCCGGCGCTCGGGATCGCTTCAATGGCCCGGCTCCGCGGCGTGCGTTTCGGCGCCACACGCCACGCGGCGTGATGATCCAGCAGGGACCGGTGCTCGGGCCGCCAGGCGAACGGGGCCCGCGCTCGCACCGCGCCTGCTTCGCCCACGTCATCGTGATCCGATCCCGAATTGGATGCCGGTGCCGACCGACCAGCCGCTGGGCGTGAACGCGCGCGGGGATCCGGGCGGGAGCGGCTCGCCCGTGTTCCACTGGATGCTGGGGAAGTGGCGCAGCGCGTACGCCGCCTCCAGGCTGCGACCCCGCCCGGCGCGCGGCCGGGCGAGCCGCGCCGCAACGTGCGCACGCCGCGCGGGCGGCGCAACGGCGCGGCGCGCGGCACGCTGGCGGGGCGCGGCTATCGGGCGCATGTTACAGCCGTCACGCGCCGCCGACGACGGGCGGTGTGCGCCAGGCCGGGCGGCGCGGCACTCGGGTCGAGGAGGGAGGATGGCGATCCGCCGCTTCGTCGTGGTCGGGCTCGGAAACTTCGGGTCTGGCGTGGTCGAGATGCTCCACGCCCAGGGTCAGGACGTCATCGCGGTAGACGTGGACGAGCGCAAGGTCGACCGCGTCCGGGCGCTGGCGACCCGGGCCGCCGTCGCGGATGCGACGGACGCGCGTGCGCTGGACCGGATCGGCGCGGATGGAGCGGACGCGGCGGTGGTGAGCGTCGGCACCGACCTGGCCACGAGCGTGCTGGCGGTGCTGGCGCTCCAGGACGTACGTGTGGGCGAGATCTACGCGAAGGCCACCAGCGCGGAGCACGCGCAGATCCTGGAGAAGCTGGGCGTGACGGAGGTCATCCGCCCGGAGCGCGAGACGGCGTTGCGGCTGGCGACCCGCCTCTCGATGCGCCTGCTGAACTACCTGCCCATCGGGATCGGATACAGTCTCCAGGAAGTGCCCACCCCCGACGAGTTCGCGGGGCGCACGCTGGTGGAGCTTCAGCTCCCCCAGCGCTACGGCGTGACGGTGGTGGCGATCCACGACGTGCTCACGGACCAGTTGCACGTCGTGCCGCGCGCGGATTACGTCCTCAAGGACTCGGACACGCTGCTGCTGGTCGGGAGCGACGAGGCGCTGGCGCGGATCTCGCGCCTCGCCGGCGCCTGAGGCGGCCGGCCCGGCCGGCGCGACCGCCTCACTCCGTCGCGAGCGGGTCTTCCGTGGCGGGATGACGCGGCCGTTGCTCCACCGGCGGTTTGTGCAGCTTGGGCGCCGCCGGGATGCCCAGCGCGACCTCGCCGGACGGCACGTCCTTGGTGGCGACCGCCATGGCGCCGAGCATGGAGTCGCCGGCCAGGTGCACGCCCGCGAGCACGGTCGCGTGATAGGTGACGCGCACGCCCGGACCCAGCACGGTGCGCGGCGTCTCCACGTCGCGGGCATCCGCGATCGAGTGCGTGTGGCTGTAAATGTTGGCGAAGTCGGCGATCGAGACGCGGTCGCCGAGCACGATCCCACCGCGGTCGTCGAGCAGCACGTGGCGGTGGACGACGACGTCGTCGCCGACCTCGAGGCGGTACCCGAAGGACAGCTTGACGAAGTGGAAGCACTTGAAGTTCTTGCCGCAGCGGGCGAAGATGTGGCGCGCCAGCATGCGGCGGAACTTGACCCCCAGGTGCACGTTCTCGCCGAGCGGGCTCTTGTCGAACATCTCCCAGAGCCAGATCAGCGGCTTGACCCGGTAGTAGCGTTCGGGGTCGACCTCCGCGTAGTACTCGGGCTCGAGCGTGATGTTGCGGGGGTCCATCTGCATCAGCGCGATGCGCGTGGTCTCCGGCAGCTCACGCGGGTCCGCATCGCGGTACTGGGGGTAGTAGATGTCGGTCAGGACCCGGCGGCAGAGCTCGTTGCGGTCGCACGCCGGATCGGACAGCTCTTCGGCGATGGCGCCGAGCCAGCGGTCGTA
Organism: Longimicrobiales bacterium; assembly: GCA_036381195.1. Classification (GTDB taxonomy): domain Bacteria; phylum Gemmatimonadota; class Gemmatimonadetes; order Longimicrobiales; family RSA9; genus RSA9. The sequence continues at coordinate 4,473 of DASVDH010000011.1, forward strand.
GGCCGCGTCCGTTGCCTCGGGCAGCGCCACGCGCCTGAGCGGCAAGAAGGCCATCGATACTCCCGGTTCGATCGCGAGGCGGCCGGGTTTCCGGCGGGAAGGGAACGGCGGAAAGCTAGGTCGGCGCGTCCTGTCGTGTCAACGCGTGGCGCCGCCCGGCCAGGGGAAACCCCGGCCGGACCGGCAGCGTAGGGCCCGTCGTGCCGGTGGCGGTTTCCCCCGCGGGAACGGTTGCCGTATCATAATGGAGGGCGCGCCGTGCCCGGCGCGGCCCCGGAGGCGAGAGTGATGCACGACGTGATGAGAAAGCGGTTGCTACGGAAGCTGGAAGCGCTGCCCGAGGCGCAGCTCTACCAGGTCCTGGACTACATCGAGTTCCTCGAGGCGAAGTACGCGCCCGGCGTGGCGCCCGAGCCGACCGGGCTGCAACGCTTCGCGGAGCGCGTCGAGGATCGCATGCGGGCCCGCGCCATCGCGCCCCGGGTGATGGGCGGCGCCATGACGCTGCTGGGCGCCGCGGGGCGTGTGCTCGACGGCATCGCACAGACCGGCCGCGAGATCTTCGGCGGCGGGCCGGCGCCGGTGCGGCCGGAGCCGGCGGCGGAGCGGCCGGAGGCGGCGCCGGTCCGTCCGGAGTTGCCGGCGGAGCGTCCCGGGCCGGCGGCCGGCCCTGGCACGGCGACGCGTGACGTGACGTCCGCCGTCGCCAGGGAGCGATGATGAGGCTTCGCCGGCTGCGGCGCCGCGGCGGCTTCCGGGTCGCGGCGGCGCTGGTCCTCTACCTGCCGGAGTTCCTCCGGCTGCTCGTGCGCCTGCTCCTGGACCCCCGGGTTTCGCGCCTCGACAAGGCGCTGCTCGGCGTGGTCTTCGCCTACGTGGTCATCCCGACCGACTTCCTCCCCGATTTCCTCGCCGTCCTGGGGCGGATCGACGACCTGTTCCTGCTGGGCATGGCCCTGGATCGACTGCTGCGGCGCGCCGGGCCGCGGCTGCTGCTCGAGCACTGGGATGCCGACCCCGCCGCGCTGGAGGCCCTGGTCGGCGGGCTGCACCAGCTCGGTGCGGCGCTGCCCGGGCGGATCCGGCGGCGGCTCGTCCGGGTCCTGCGCAGGGCGGGGTGAGGCGGGTTCCTTGCACGTTTCGGCGGCGACCCGGGATCGCCGGCGCGGTGCCGGGGTGCGCCGCCCCGGCGCGCAAGAGGGGGCACAACTCGTTGTGACGCAACCGGTTGTGGCGGGTTGACAGCAGATCCGGCCGCGCCGTATCTTTCGACATGGCAACATGGCTGTGCCACTGGACCTGGACATCACGGCCCGCGAGTCGTGGCGCCACCCTGCGCGCCGACCGACCGCGGGCTTCGCGCATCGGAGAGCGGGGCGAGCGATGATGGACCCGGAACGCAATCCGCGGATCGTGGGCGAGGGGCTGACGTTCGACGACGTGCTGCTCCTGCCGGAGGCATCCGACGTCCACCCACGGGAAACGAGCGTCCGCACACGCCTCACCCGCGCGATCGAGCTCGCCATCCCACTGGTCTCGGCCGCGATGGACACGGTGACGGAGTCGCGGATGGCGATCGCGATGGCGCGTGAGGGCGGCATCGGGATCGTGCACAAGAACATGTCCATCGAGCGGCAGGCGGCGGAGGTGGACCGGGTCAAGCGTTCGGAGAGCGGGATGATCCTGAACCCGATCACGCTGACCCCGGAGCGTCCGCTGCGGGTGGCGCTGGCGCTCATGGAGAAGTTCTCCATCAGCGGTGTGCCGATCGTGGACGAAGAGGGGCGGCTGGTCGGGATCATCACCAACCGCGACCTCCAGTTCGAGAAGGAGCTGGATCGGCCGATCCGGGAGGTGATGACCCGGGAGGGCCTCGTGGTCGCGCCGGTCGGCACGTCCCTCGAGGACGCGGAGCGGATCCTCCAGCGACATCGCATCGAGAAGCTGCCGGTGGTGGACGAGCAGGGGCGGCTGCGCGGGCTGATCACGGTCAAGGACATCATCAAGCGCAGGCAGTACCCGGATGCGTGCAAGGACGCCCACGGCCGGCTGCGCGTGGGGGCCGCGATCGGCGCATCCCCGCGGGACCTCGAGCGCGCAGCGGAGCTCGTCGCCGCCGGGTGCGACGTGCTGGTGATCGATACGGCGCACGGCCACTCCCGGAACGTGCTCGACGCGGTCTCCCGGACGCGCGAGCGCTTTCCGGATACCCAGATCATCGCCGGAAACGTCGCCTCCGCCAAGGGCGCGCGCGCGCTCGTGGAGCGCGGCGTGGATGCGGTCAAGGTCGGCATCGGCCCGGGGAGCATCTGCACGACGCGCGTCGTTACCGGCGTCGGCGTCCCGCAGATCACGGCGATCATGGAAGCCGTGCGTGGGGTGGAGGGGACCGTCCCCGTGATCGCGGACGGCGGGATCAAGTATTCGGGGGACATCGTGAAGGCGATCGCCGCCGGCGCGAGTTCCGTCATGATGGGCTCGCTGCTGGCCGGCACGGAGGAGAGCCCGGGAGAGAGCTTCCTCCTCGAGGGGCGGCGCTACAAGACCGTGCGCGGCATGGGCTCGCTCTCCGCCATGGAGGAGGGGTCCGCGGACCGCTACTTCCAGGGCGATGTCACGGATGCGCGCAAGCTCGTGCCGGAAGGGATCGAAGGTCGCGTCCCCTACAAGGGTCCCGTCTCGGACGTGATCTTCCAGCTCGTCGGGGGCCTGCGCAGCGGGATGGGCTACTGCGGCTGCCGCGACCTGGAGAGCCTGCGCACGAAGACGCGCTTCGTCCGTATCACGAACAGCGGGCTGCGCGAATCCCATCCGCACGACGTGGTCATCACGCGGGAAGCGCCGAACTACCATCTCTGACCGAGGGGCGCGGCTTCGCGCCGCGCCCGGCCTCGCCTCGCCGTGCCCGCCCCCGAGGCGGGGGCGGGCACGCCCCTTGCGACCTCCGGCCGCTGTCCACCTCAGCCCGGAAGCGGTCCGCCATGATCTCCAGGAACGACATCCAGCGGCTCCTGCACCGCCCCGACGACGGGTTTCCGGTCCTTTCCACGTTTCTGGAGATGTCGGTCAACGCGGAGAACAAGCGGACGTACCACATCTTCCTCTCTCAGCAGCGGTCCCGGTTCGGGGCCCTGGCGAGCGACCGTCCCGCGCATCCCCGCGAGGCGATCGGCGCCGCGCTCGAGCGGGTCGAGCGCTGGATCGGCGACGAGTACCGCGAGGAGAACAAGGGCGTCGCGATCTTCACCGAGATCGGAGGCGACTGGTTCGAGGCCCTCCAGTTCCCCGTGCCCGTCCGGAATCGAATGGTGATCGCGGACTCGCCTTGCATCACCCCCCTGGCGCAGATCCTCGAAACCACCCACCACCACGGCGTCGTGATGGTGGACCGGGAGCACCTGCGCATGATGAGCGTGTACCTGGGCGAGCCCTTGCACGAGCACGAGGTGAAGACTGATCCCTACCCCGTCCCGCACGACGTGCAGCGCGGAGGCTACTCCGCGCCGGACTTCCAGCGGCGCAAGGCGGAGGAGGCGCGGCACTTCTTCCGCGAGTTCGCCCTCGAGGTCGCCGAGTTCGATCGGCGCTACCAGCCGGATGACCTGGTCCTCGTCGGCACGGACGAGAACGTGAAGAATTTCCTCGAGTTCCTCCCCTCCGCCGTCCGCGCGAAGGTCGTCCATTCCGACCATGCGCCGATCGACGCGCCGGCTGCCGACGTGATCGAGCGCCTCCGCCCCTGGTTCGACGAGCAGAACGAGCGCCGCGAGCAAGCCGCAGCGGACCTGGTCCACGCGCGCGTGCGTCAGGGTCACCTGGCCGTCTCTGGTTTCGCGTCGACGCTCGAGCAGCTCCAGGAGGGCAGGGTCGAGCGCGTGACCCTGGCGCGGGACATCGAGCGGCAGGGCGCGCGCTGCACGCGCTGCGGGTTCTACCTCGCCGGGACCGCTGCCGAGTGCCCCTACTGCGGCGGCGCGCTGCGCCAGGGCGTGGACCTCGCCGAAGCGACCGTCCGCCTGGCAGCGGAGCGGGAGGTGCCGCTGCAGTTCGTGCCGCCCGCCGCGCTGGCGGACCTCGGCGGCGTGGCGGCGCTCCTCCGGTTCTGAGCGCAAGAGCGCGGGACAATCCCTCGTGCGCCCCGGTTCGCTCGCTTGACAAGCCGCGGCAGGGCCGGGATATTTCGAGTCGGTCGTTCCCGTCCGCAGCTCTCGCCCGGGCCGTCTCGAATCCCTTTACAGGAATCCAGGATCGTGCTCCCCAGCAGCCTCACGCACGCCCATGCGCGCCAGGTCCTGAGCGCGAACCTCGAGGCGCTCGACGAGGTCCACCGGGTCCTCACCGATGAGCGGGCCGGCCGCATGTGGGTCATCTGCAAGCCCGGCGCGGAGACGGACCAGGTCAACGAAAACGTGCGGACCACGCTCGCTTCCTTCGGCCTCGATCCGGGCGACGTGCCCGTGTCCTACGCCATCCAGGGCGACGCGGGATCGCCTCGCCGCATCCGGCTCCGGTCGGTGGAGCGGGTGCAGGAGGGTGAGACCGTGGTCCGGATCCGCGTGACCCTGGAATGGGAGGGCCGCCCGACGAGCGCGGACGTGGCGGGGGAGCCGGGCGGCCAGGTCGAGCTGCGGACCGCGGCCCTCGCCACCCTCCAGGCGCTCGAGCTCGTGGTGGGGCAGCCCCTCGGGCTGCGGCTGGCCGGCGTGAAGCCGCTCCGGGTGTTCGACTCGGAGATCATGGCCGTGGCGTTCTCGAAGCCCGGCTCGCCGCCGGCACGCTACATCGGGACGGTGCTCGTGGGATCCGACCCGCTGCACGCGGCGGCGGCAGCGGTGCTGGACGGGCTGAACCGGCTGGTGGGCATGTATGTGCGCGGGGTCTCGGACTGAGGGGCGGCCCCGGGGCGCGCCGGCGAGAGCCGGTGCGGGGCCGGCGGAGGAGAGGGCTCCGGCGTTGCGTGGCCGGCGCCCTTTTTCTCGGCGCCCGCAGGAACATATGTTTTTGGCCCCGCGTATGAGCCCCTGGACCAACGCGCCGGCCTCGGCGCCCGACCCGCTACCCCCAAACCCACGCGACACCATGCGCCTTCGCCAGTACGCTCGAATGCTTTCCGCGGGCCTCCTCCTCACCATCGTCGCGCTCTCCGTCGCCTGGGCGCTGCGACGCCGGCCCGAGGACGTCGACGTGCCGCCCGTCGAGGAGCTCCTCGCCCAGAGCGTCACGGCCCCGGAGGTAGACGAAGACGTGCCCTGGGACATCACCAAGACACGCAATGCCCGCGTCGACTACTGGATCCGGTTCCTGCGGACGAAGAACCATGCCCGGACTCGCCTGTGGCTGGAACGCTCCGGCCGCTACGCCCCCATGATCCGCCGCGAGCTGCGCGCCCGGAACATGCCCCAGGACCTCGTCTACCTCGCCCTGATCGAGAGCGGATTCTCGCCTCGCGCCTACTCGCGCGCTCACGCCGTGGGGATCTGGCAGTTCATCGCGGAAACCGGGCGGCGCTACGGCCTGGAGATCTCCCCGTACGTGGACGAGCGGCGGGACCCGATCGCGGCGACGCGCGCGGCGCTGGATTACCTCCAGGACCTGTACCGCCGCTTCGGGAGCTGGTACCTGGCGGCGGCGGCGTACAACACGGGCGAGAACCGGGTCGAACGCATCCTGCGCCAGCGGCTGGGCGGCGCGCGAGGGCACGACTCGCTGTTCTGGAAGATCGATCAGTACCTGCCCCGCGAGACGAGGGATTACGTCCCCCTGATGCTCGCCGCGGCGCACATCGCGAAGGAGCCGCACAAGTACGGGTTCAGGAACTTGAAGTACCACCCCCCGCTCGAGTTCGACACGGTGCATGTGCCGGGCGGCGTCTCGCTCGAGACGGCCGCGCGGGCCGCCGGGGTGGGCGTCGGGGTGGTGCAGGAGTTGAACCCGCATCTGGTCAGGCGCATGACCCCGCCCGGCCGCGCCTGGACGCTCCGGATCCCGCGGGGGCGGCGGGACCTCTTCGTCCAGAACTTCGCGCGCATGCCGCGAGAGGAGCGGCTCGCCGTGGTGCACCACACGGTGCGGCGGGGAGAGACGCTGAGCCACATCGCCCTGCGCTACGGCACGACGGTGCAGGCGCTGCGGGCCGCGAACGGCTGGGTCCACCCGCGCCGCCTGCAGGTCGGGCAGAGGCTGCGGGTGCCCACGCACGGCCGGGTCCAGCGAACCGCGAGGGCGGCTGCACGCACGCACCGCGTGCGCCGGGGCGACACGCTCTGGGATCTCGCCCGGCGCTACGGTGTGACGATCCGGCAGCTCCAGCGCTGGAACGGCCTCGGCCGCCGCACCCGGATCTATGTGGGCCAGGTCCTGCGGGTTTCGTACTGATGGTCCGGCGTGGCGCGGCTCCTGCATAATCGGGCGGCGGCATGGTCCGCGCACGGGAAGGGGGGCAGCGCATGCACTGGATCAGGGTGACCCGCCCACGGTACGAACAGTCGCGACGCTACGACGGCCAGGTGGGCGAGGTGGTCGGCGCATGGGGCCCGGAGAACAGCGCAGACGGCCGCCGGGGGTACCTCGTGGAGTTCCCGGATCGCGAGATCGTTGGCGTGACGGAGGACGAGATCGAGGCGGTGGATGAGCCGCCGGACCAAGCGGCGGCCGGGGAGGGAGGCCGACAGCGGCCGAGGGGCCAGGGAAGGGAGGCGGCGTGATGCAGCGAGAGGGGGTGGGCTCGTCGCGAGCCCACCCCCTCTCGCTGCATCACCGGCCCGGCTCAGTCGGGCAGGCCGAGCACCGCGCGGGCGTACCCGTTGAACGGGTCGCCGCCGGCCCGCGTCACCCGGTCGACCTTCCCCGGGCCCCGGTTGTACGCCGTCAACGCCAGATGGAGATCGCCATTGTACTTCTCCAGTAACTGGCGCAGGTAACGGAACCCGAGCCGCAGGTTCGTCTCGCGATCGAACAGCTCGTGGTACGCGATGCCCGGCGAGAGCTCCTCGGCCGTTTTTGGCATCACCTGCGTGAGCCCCACCGCTCCCATCGGGCTCACGGCCCGGCTCACGAACCCGCTCTCCACGCGCACCAGCCGGTACGCGAGGTCAGGATCCAACCCTTCGGCGAGCGCGATGTCGTAGATGTCCGCCGAGAGGTCCGCAGGAATCCCGTATTTCGCCGAATTGTCGATGATCGCGTTCAACCGCGTGATCTCCTGGCGCGCGAGCTCGAGCTCGCCCTCCCGCGCCTTGGCCGCCGTCTCGGCCGCAGCCAGCCGTTGCCGGAGCTGGAGGGTCGCCAGCGTCGAATCGGGTCCCGAGACGACCTGCGCCCCGAGGACGAACGACACCACCCCGATCAACAGCCCACGCGCCGGCCGCTTCAGTGCGGCCAGCTTCTCCGCCAGCCGCCGCTTCCAGCCATGGACGTATTCTTCTTCCCACTGCCGGAGCGGCGAAGGCAGACCGGTGGGCGGCGGCAACGCGGCCCTCGCGGCCCGCAAGGCGCGCCGTCGCGCCGACTCCCACTGCCAAACGGCAGATGGCATGCACCTGTCTCCTGTTTGTTGACCAGTTGAAAACGACTACCCACAATTTGGTCCAGGAACGCCGGTCCTCCAGCGCAACTCTCATGCCAGACCCGGACCGGGGCCCTGTCGGCGGGGCGTTTTTCCCGCCGGAACCAGAGAAAACGGGTAGTCGGCCAAATTTAGCGGTTGCGCCGGCTCTTGGCACGCCCCCGCGGCGGCGTCCCGTCCGTGCCACGATCTGAGGCGGGCGCTTCCCAGTCCCCGGACCGGCCGCCGGTCTTGCGGCGCAACAGCACGCCCTCGATCCGCATCCCCCGGTCGATGGCCTTGAGCATGTCGTAAGCTGTTAGAAGACATACGGTTACTGCGGTCAGCGCCTCCATCTCGACGCCGGTCCGGCCATGGACGCGGGCGGTGGCGGCGGCGCGCAGGCCTGGCAGCTCGGGGTCCACCTCGATACTGACCTCTACCGAGGACAGCGGCAGCGGGTGGCAGAGCGGGATGAGCTCGGCCGTGCGCTTGGCGGCCTGGATGCCCGCGATCCGGGCGACGACGAGCGGGTCGCCCTTCGGGGTGGTGCCGGCGCGCAACGCTTCGAGGGTCGCGGGCGCGGTGCGGAGGAATCCCTCGGCCATGGCGGTCCGGAGGGTGGGCTCCTTGTGGGAAACATCCACCATTCGGGGCCGGCCGGCTTGGTCCTGGTGCGTGAGTTCTCGTGCCATGGGCCGCCTCCTGGAGAGAGCGGGGACGGGGGCGAGTCGGAGCCCTACCGGCCCGTAAGAGTGCGATGGAGGGCGCCGAGGAGCCAGGCCAGCGTCAACTGCGGGTTGACATTGCTTTGCGCGAGGGCGGCGGCGCGGCCGACCAGGCGAATGGCCGCGGGGCAGGCGGCCGCCGCGTTCGGGAGGCGGCGGGCGAGGTCCGCCAGGAAGTCCCGGGCGTCGGGGTTGACGAGGCGCTGCTCGGCGCCGCACGAGGCGCTGGCGAGGTCGCGGAGCCAGGCGGCGAGGGCATCGAGCACTTCGGCGAAGGCGCCGCGCGCGCCCGTGGGGGAGACGGCGAGGGCCGCGGCGTAGCGCTGCTGCGGCTGGGGGGCGATCGCGGCGACGAGCAGCGCCCGGGCGCGCTGGCGGACGGCCTCCAGCGGGCCGGGCTCGCCGTCCTCGCGGGGCAGGAAGCCGAGGGCGCGGCCGATGGCGCCCTGGCCGAGAGCGGCGGCCCTGCGGGCCTCCTCCTCGGCCGTCCCGAGCTCCTGGACGAGGAAAGCGGCGACCTCCGCGTCGGGGAGGGGACGCAGCGCGACCGGCACCAAGCGGGACCGGATGGTGGGGAGCAGGTCCTCGGGCTCGGAGGCGGTGAGGATCAGCGTCACGTCCGGGGGCGGCTCCTCGAGGATCTTGAGCAGGGCGTTGGCGGCCTCCTGACTGGCTTCCTGGGAAGCCAGGTACTCGGCCTGGCCGATCAGGAAGACGCGGCGCCGGGCCAGTGCGGGGCGGCTCGCGGCCATGCGGCAGAGCGTCCGGACTTGCGCGAGGAACAGGCCGACTGGCTCTCCGGGCGTGGCGATCCAGGTTCCGCTCGCGGCGCGGGCCGCGAGCTCCCCGGCCCGCGCCTCCTCGAGGGCGGAGGCGAGCTTGTCGGGGCCGCCGGAAACCCTGGGCCGGGCGAGCGGAAAGAACCACTGGAGGTCGGGGTGCTCGAGGCGGAGCGCGAAGCGGCAGGCCTGGCACTGCCCACAGGGACCGTCTTCCCCCGGGCCCTCGCAGAGCAGGAGCTGGCCGAGCCAGAGGCCGAACCGCTGCTTGCCGATGCCGGCCGGGCCGTGCAGGAGGATGGAGCCCGGCAACTCCCCGCGCAGGGCCGCACGTGCGAGGAGGTGGCGGGCCGCCTCGTGGCCCCTGAGCGCGCGCAGGCCGCTCATCGCGCCGGCAGGCGGCGGAGCCACTCGAGGGGGTCGGTCGGTTGCGGCGTGCCGCCCGCGACCGGGACCCGAACCTGGAACTCGATGTGCGGGCCCTCGGGAGTCCGCTCGCCGCCGACGGTGCCGATGACCTGCCCGCCCCTGACCAGGTCGCCTTCCTTCACGCCGACCGACCCGAGATAGAGGTAGAGCGTGTAGTAGCCGCCGCCGTGGCTCAGCATGACCGTGGGGCCGTAGCCCTCGAACGGGCCGGCCATGACCACGGTGCCGGTCTCGACCGCGCGCACCGGCGCGCCGGCGGGCGCGGCGATCCCGATCCCGTTCCAGCGCAGCACGACGCCGTTCGGCCGGCGTTCCGGTCCGAAGCGGTACACGAGCGAGCCCTCGACGGGCCAGGCGAGCGATCCCAGGTCGGCCATCGTGAGGCTGCCCTCGCCCGCGGGCGCGCCGCCGGCGATGACGTGGCGCCGCTCGGCCTCGACGCGGCGACGTTCGAGCGCGGCAATGACGTCGGTGAGGCGTGCCTCGTCACGCGCGAGCTGGGCAAGGCGGTCCTCGGCCTCGCGTTCGCGCGAGCGGTAGCGGGCGAGCATCGCCTCGTGACGGGCCTCGAGCTCCCGCAGATGGGCGAGCTCCTGGTTCTTCTCGCGGCGCAGGCGCTCGAGCTGCTGCTGGTCCTCGCGCAGATTGCGCTCCTGCACGACGAGGTCGGCCTCGAGGCGGCGCACGTGCTCGACCAGGCGGCGATCGTACGCGGCAATGAGGTGCAGGTACTTGTAGCGGCTGAGCAGGTCGCTGAAGCTCTCGGCGCTGAGCAGCACGCGGACCGTGTGGAGCGGGCCGCGCTTGTAGATGGAACGGAGGCGCTCGTGCAGCAGGACGGTCCGCTCGCGCAGCCGGTCGCGGGTGGCGATCAGCTCGCGCGTCGTGGCGGCAATGGTGCTGTCCAGGGCAGCGGCCTGGAAGTCCAGCTCGCGCAGGGCGCGCGTGGAAGCGGCGACCTGCCGTTCGATGTTGACCAGCTCGCTGGCGATGTCGTGGACGCGGGAGCGGAGCTGCTCCATCTCCGCCTGGAGCTGCCGGCGTTCGGCGCGGATCTGCTCGAGCCGCGCCTGGCTCGCGCGGATCTGGCTGCGCAGCGAGTCCTGGCCGGCGGCGCCGCCGGGCGCCAGGACGGCCGCGGCGAGGGCGAGGGGCAGCAGGCGGCGCGCGCTCATACCTCGCGCATGTGGCGGTGCACCGCGAGGGCGCTGGCCGCCAGGCCAACGACCGCGCCGCCGGCGATGCCGCCGACGATCCACAGGTCCGGCAGCCACTCGAGCGCGAAGACGGAGCCAGAGAGCTGGCGATGGGTGAGGAAGAGGGCGGGAAGCGCGATCAGGCCGCCGAGGAGGCCCGTGAGCATTCCCTCGATCAGGAACGGTCCCTGGATGAAGGACTCGGTGGCGCCGACCAGCCGCATGATGGCGATCTCGTCCCGGCGCGCGAAGATCGCCATGCGCACGGCCGCGCCGATGATCAGGGCGGCGACGACCGCGAACGCCGCTCCCAGGACCCCGGCCGCGGCGCCGGCGATGCGGCGCAGGAGGAAGATCTTGTCCAGCCAGTCCTGGCCGTAGAGGACCTCGTCCACGATGGGGTAGGCGGCGATGCGGTCCGCGACGTCCCGGACCGCGCGCTCGTCGCGCAGCCCCGGCCGCAAGCGGACCTCGAGCGAAGCGGGAAGGGGGTTGACGTCCAGCTCGGCGACCAGCTCGTGGAGATCGCCGAGCTCCCGGCGCGCGATCTCGAGGGCCTGCTCGCGGGAGACGTAGATCACGTCCAGGACCTCGGGGTAGGCGGCGATCTCGTTGCGCGCGAGCTCGACGGCGTTCGGGCGCGCGCCGTCCCTCAGGTAGGCGACGATCTCGACGCGCTCCTCGACGCGTTCGAGGACGCGGCTCACGTTGTAGGCTGCGATGCCGAAGAGGCCGACGACGAACAGGGAGAGCGCGATCATCCCGGCCGAGAGCCCGATGAGGAGCGGCGCCCGGCGGAAGGATGCCAGCGCCTCGCGCAGCGCGTAGGGCAGCATCGTTACCGCGCCTCCCGCGCGGAGTCCCGCACCAGCACGCCGTGCTCCATCTCCAGCACGCGGATGTGCGGGTTCGCCCGGACCAGCTCGAGGTCGTGCGTGGCGAAGAGCACGGCCATGCCCGCGGCGTTGAGGTCCCGAAGCAGCTCGAAGATGCCGCGCGTGGCCCGCTCATCGAGGTTGCCCGTCGGCTCGTCCGCGAGCAGCACGATCGGGTCGTTGGCCAGGGCGCGAGCGACCGCCACGCGCTGTCGCTCGCCGCCGGACAGCTCGTTCGGGTACGCGCCCGCCTTGGTCGAGAGGCCGACCTGGCCGAGCAGGCGCCCGACCTTCGCGTGGATCACGGAGCGGTGCGCGCCAGTGACCTCGAGCGCGAACGCAACGTTCTCCGCGGCGGTGCGATCCGGCAGCAGGCGGAAGTCCTGGAAGATGAAGCTGACCTTGCGGCGCAAGATCGCGATCTCCCGCGGCCGGATGGTCGCCGAAGAGAAGCCGCTCACGCGGACCTCCCCGCCACTCGGCCGGTCCGCCATGTGGATCAGCCGCAGGATCGTGGACTTCCCGGCGCCGCTGTGTCCCGTCAAGAAACAGAACTCGCCCTTGCGCAGCTCGAACGAGACATCGTTGAGCGCGAGCCCGACGCGCGGGTACTCCTTGAAGACGTGGTCGAAGCGGATCATTCGCGAGTGGGGATCGTTTCGCCGCCGCCCGACGCGAGCCGCGCGGCGAGCCGGATGGCCTCGATCATCGAGGACGGGTCGGCCCGGCCCTGGCCCGCGATGTCGAGCGCCGTCCCGTGATCCGGCGACGTGCGGACGAACGGCAATCCGAGGGTGACGTTGACGCCGTGGCCGAACGCGGCGGTCTTGAAGGCGGCCATGCCGACGTCGTGATAGGGTGCGATCACGGCATCGAACTCCCCGGCCATGGCGCGGACGAATACGGTGTCGGCCGGGATCGGGCCGCGTGCGTCGATGCCATCCTCGACGAGGCGGCTCCGCGCCGGCTCGAGGATGCGCGCTTCCTCATCCCCGAAGAGGCCGCCATCCGAGGCGTGCGGGTTCACGGCGCACAGCGCGATGCGGGGCCGTTCGATGCCCCAGCCGTCGCGAAGGGCCGCGTGCGTGATCCGCGTCGTCGTCATCACCGTCTCGAGAGAGAGAGCCGCCGGCACCCGGGAGAGCGGGAGGTGCGTGGTGGCCAGGGCGACCCGAAGCGGGCCGCCCCGCAACGTGGCCTCGGCGGCCAGCATCATGACCACATCCCGGACGCCGGCGAGTGCGGCCAGCATCTCGGTGTGGCCCGGATACCGGTACCCGCCCGCGTTCAGGGCGGCCTTGTCGATCGGCGCCGTGGTGAGTCCGTCCACGGCGCCGTCGAGGGCCAGGGCGGCGGCGCGCTCGATCGCGCGGCCGGCCAGCTCGCCCGCCTGCGCCGCGGTGGCGCCGGCCTCCCAGCGTCCGACCGGGACGAACTCGTCGGCCGCGGCCTCCGCGCCGGTCCCCTCCGGGCCGACGAAGACGAGCTGGGGGCGACCCGGCTCGGCGGCCAGTGCGCGGGCGGCGGCCGCGGCGACCTCGGGCCCGATGCCCCGGCAGTCGCCGAGAGTCACGGCCAAACGCACGCGACGTCGCCCCAAGGGCCGCGCTCCCGCTAGAGCCGGACTTCGACGTGCATGCGCCGCCGCAGCTCCTCGAGCACCTCGTCGAGCAGCTTCTGCTGCTCGAGCTGCTGGCGGATCGCGGAGTGGACGCGCGGGTCGTCCAGCGTGTACTCGCCCTCCGGCACCACTTCGAGGACCTTGACGACGGCCCACCGATCCGGCCCCCCGCGGCCGAGGAGGCGGAACGGCCCGACTACCGTGCCCGGCTCGGCGTTCCCGAGCTGCGTGTCGTAGGGGCTGGGCAACTGGTCGCGGGCGACCTCGACGCGCACCTGCTCGTCCGGCGCGCCGAACTGCTCCGCCAGCGCCTTCATGGACTCGCCCGCGCGCGCGCGTTCCGCGACCTGCCGGGCGATCTCCGGCGCCCGCTCCAGGTCCGCGTCGGTCAGCCCGGGCCGGATCAGGATGTGGCGGGCCTGGCGCTCGGCGCCGCGGACCCGGTCCACGCGGATGATGTGGAACCCGAAGGCGCTCTCGACGACGCCGCTCAGCTCGCCGGGCCGAAGGGCGAAGGCGGCCGAGTCGAACTGCGGGACCATGTCGCCGCGCCGGAACCAGCCCAGGTCGCCACCCTGCTCGCGCGTGCCGGGGTCGTCCGAGTGGCGTCGAGCGAGCGTCGCGAAATCGGCGCCCTCGCGCAACTCGCGCAGGATCTCCAGCGCCCGCTCCCGGGCCGCCGTACGGGCCGAGTCGCTGGGCCGCGGCGCGACGACGACCTGCTCGAACGTCAGCGACGCGGGCCGCCGCCCCAGCACGTCCTTCTGCGCCTCGAAGAAGGCGCGCACCTCGTCCTCCGTCACCGGCGGCGGGCGCCGGTCGCGCTGGAGCTTGCCGATGTACTGCTCGATGATGGCCCGGCGGCGCAGGTCGCGCAGGACCATGTCGCGGTACTCGGCGGGGGTGAGCCGTTGCTGGGCGAGGGCGTTCGTGAACGCCGCTTCCCCCCCCATCATCCGCTGGCGCTGCGCGATGTCGGCATCGGCACGGCGCTGCACCTCCTCCTCGGGAGCCGTGATCGAGTCGCGCAGCGCGGCCTGCACGAAGAGCAACTCGCTGACCCGCTCGTCCAGCGCCTGGCGCAGCAGCGAGCCCCACGCGGCGGTGTCGTCCCTTGCGGGCAGTGGCCGGCCCATGGCGGCGAAGCGCGTGAGGATCTCCTCCTCCAGCTCGCTCTGGAGGACCATGCTGTCCCCGACGACGGCGACCACGCGGTCTACCAACTGGGGCGGGGCCGCGTCCTGGGCGCGGGCCGGCATCGCGGCGAGCGCGAGCAGCAGGATCGGAACCAGGAGCGGAATCGTCGCGAGGCGAGGAGTCCGGTTCATCTCGGGTCCGCGAAAACGGGAGGGGCCAGCGTCCCGCGCCGGCCCCCCGATAGTATGCCTCCCCTGCACGGATGTTCCTGGCGCCTACCGCGCGCCGCCGGTGTCGGCCTGCGGCTGCGCCTGGGGCTGGGGAGTCGGGACCGAAGGCGGCGGCTGCGTCGGCCGCGTGGCCTGCACGGCGGCGACCACCGCCGGGAACGCGCGCTCGAACACGGCGCCGCCGTACTGCTCGCGCAGCGAGGAGCTGAGCGGGCCGAGCGGCAACGCGCTGCGCTCGCCCTTGGCGATCCCCTCGAGGAGCTCGCGGACCGTGCGATCGATCGCCTGGGCCGTGGTCTCGCCCTGCTTCGGCTCGATCTTCCTGAGGCCGGCCGCCGATGCCAGTGCCGTGAGCCGCCGCACCGCGTTGTCCATGATCGAATCACGCTCCGCCGGCTCGAGCTCGACGCCGAGGCGGCGGGCTTCAGCGAGCAGGATCTCGAAGCGGGTCAGCGTGGTCAGGAACTCCCGCATCTGCTCGTCCCCGAGTTGCGCCAGCGCGGCGCGCCGGGTCGGGTCGAAACGCCGGATGATCGCCTGCCGGTACTCGGCGGCGGTGAACTCGCCGCCCTTGTACGAGACCAGCGCCCGGGAACCGGCCCGGCTGCCCAGCTTCTTGTCCGGCTCGCGGGCGAGCTCGCGGGCGACCTCGTACGCGTCGTCCTCGACCTCGATGGAGAGCGGCTCGGTCAGGTTCCGGACGTAGGCGTCCTCCGCTTCGAGCGTGACGTCGCCCTTGGCCTGTACCCGGAAGCTCTCCTTCACCTGCTCGAAGTCCGGGAGCTGGCGCTCCTCGACCTTGATGATGTGGAAGCCGAACGGCGTCTCGACGACATCGCTCACCTCGCCCACGTCGAGCGCGAAGGCCGCCTCCTCGAACGCCGGCACCATCTGTCCCCGGCCGAACATGCCGAGGTCGCCGCCCTGCTTGGCGCTGCCCGGATCCTGGCTGTACTCGGCGGCGAGGGCGGCGAAGTCGGCGCCTGCCGCGGCGCGCTGCTGCAGGTCCCTGGCCACCGCCAGCGTGCTGTCCCGTTGCGCCGGTGTGGCGTCCGGCGGCAGGCGCAGCAGGATGTGGCGAGCACGGATCTGGAGCCCCGGCTGCTCCTTCTCGTACAGCGCGCGCAGCTCCTCGTCGGTGAACGAGGTGTCCACCTCGATCACCTTGTCGCGCAGCTTGAACAGGAGGGCCTGGGCGATCTCGGGCTGCACGACGGGCGTGAGGTCAACGGACCTGAGCGACGAGTCCTCCGCTGCCGCCGTCGCGAGCAACACGTAATCGACCCAGAAGTTCGCGATCGCCTCGACGACCTCGGGCTGCGCGGGCAGGCGGGGGTTCAGCCGCATGATCGCGGCGACGTGGTCCACCGTGAGCTCGTGGCCTGCCGCACGAGCGACGACATCGGTGTGGGCGGTCATGGCCTGGCCGAGGCCCTCGCACGCCCCGGTGGCCATGGCAGCGGCCAGGCCCACGAACGCGATCAGCTTTCTCATCGGTTTCTCCTTTGCGGAGCCGTTGAAACGCCAAACCGAAAAATTAGATGACGGGCGAGTCTGCCGCCAGCGGCGGCCCTCCCCGCCGGCCGGTCCCGTGCGGCCCGCAGGCCGCTACGCCGCGCGCGCACGGCTCGCATCCAGCGCCTCGAGCGCGCGAGTCAGGGTTTCGACCAGCGGCCGCGTGTCGTGCCGGCGGAGCACGAGGGAGAGCGGCATGGGCCGCCGGACCTCGAGCTCGAGCTGCTGGTCGCCGAACGCCGTCTGGAGCGCGACGAGCCGTGGCACGGCGCCCGAACGGAAATTGATCCGTGCCTCCCGTCCGCGGACGTGGATGCGCTCGACACCCAGCCGGGTGCCGAGCAGCCGGAGCGTGGCGCCGGCGAGCAGGCGCTCCACCTCGTCCGGCGGCGGCCCGAAGCGGTCGCGGAGCTCGGCACGCAGTGCGGCGACCTGCTCGGGCTGCTCCATGCGCGAGAGCCGCCGGTAGAGGTGCAGCTTCTGCGCGGGATCGGCGACGTACGAGTCCGGGAGGTAGGCGGCGCCCTCCAGCGAGACCTCCGGCGGAGGAAACGCGTCCTTCGGCGCTTCCCGCAGCCGACGGACGGTATCCTCGAGCAAACGGGTGTAGGTCTCGAGGCCGACGGCGTGCACGAAGCCCGACTGCTCGGCGCCGAGGATGTTCCCGGCTCCCCGGAGCTCCAGGTCCTTCAGCGCGATGGCGTAGCCGCTGCCCAGCTCGGTGAAGTGCTCGAGGATGCGCAGGCGCCGCTCCGCCTCCACGTCCGCGTTCTCGGGCAGCAGCAGGTAGCAGTAGGCGCGGTGGTGCGACCGGCCGACGCGACCACGGAGCTGGTAGAGCTGCGCCAGGCCGAACTGGTCCGCACGGTCCACGATGAGCGTGTTGGCCGTCGGGACGTCCAGCCCGTTCTCGATGATCGCCGTGGTGACCAGGATCTGGATCTCGCGCCCGAGAAAGCGCCGCATGGTCGCATCCAGCTCCGCCGACGGGAGCTGACCGTGCGCCACGCCCAGCTCCGCCTCGGGGACCAGCGCACGCACGCGCTCGGCCACCGCATGGATGGTCTGGATGCGGTTGTGCACGAAGAAGACCTGCCCGCCACGATCCAGCTCCCGGCGCAGCGCATCCTCGATGATGTCATCCACCCACGGGAGGACGTGCGTGATGATCGGCATGCGGTCTCGCGGAGGCGTCTGGATCAGTGAGAGGTCGCGCAGGCCCGCGAGCGCGAGGTGCAGCGTGCGCGGGATCGGCGTCGCGGTCAGCGCGAGCACGTCCAGGTCGTGCTTGAGCTCCTTGAATCGCTCCTTCTGCTTGACCCCGAAGCGCTGCTCCTCGTCCACGATCAGCAGGCCGAGGTTCTTGAACAGGACATCCGGCTCGAGCAACCGGTGCGTCCCGATGACGATGTCCACCGTCCCGTCCGCCAGCGCGGCGAGCGTTCGCTGCTGCTCGGCCGCCGAGCGGAAGCGGGAGAGAGATTCGATGCGCACCGGGTAGCCGGCAAGGCGCTGACGGAAGGTGGCCAGGTGCTGCTCGACGAGGACCGTCGTGGGTGCGAGCACCGCGACCTGTCGGCCATCCTGCACTGCCTTGAACGCGGCGCGGATCGCGACCTCCGTCTTGCCGTACCCCACATCGCCGCACAGCAGGCGGTCCATCGGATGCCGGGACTCCATGTCCCGCT
This sequence comes from Longimicrobiales bacterium, assembly GCA_036381195.1. Lineage (GTDB taxonomy): Bacteria > Gemmatimonadota > Gemmatimonadetes > Longimicrobiales > RSA9 > RSA9. The sequence goes on from DASVDH010000011.1 coordinate 22,214, forward strand.
TGACCTCTTCGGTGGCGCGGCGCTGGTCCGGCGTGTCCTCGTACATGAAGCTCGATTCCATCTCCTTCTGCCAGCGCGTGTCCGGCGAGAAGGGGGGGCGCTCGGCCAGCTTGCGGGCGGCGTAGAGCTCGATCAGCTCCGTCGCCATCTCCTGGATCGCGCGCTCGGCCTTGCCCCGCAGCGTTTTCCAGGCCTTGCCGCCGATCTTGTGCAGCCGCGGGGGCTCGGCTTCCTCGCGGTCCGGCACCCAGCGCTCCACCAGATCCAACCGATAGACGGGCACGCGCAGGATCTCGCCGCCCGCGTACTCGATGGCCAGGGCCTCGATCTCTGACCCGTCGCCGTGCGGGCCGGGCGCGGCGGCCAGGCGCACGCGCTCCAGGCCGAGGAATCGCCCCACGCCGTGGTCGAGGTGCACCACGTAGTCGCCAGGCCGGAGCTGGGAGAGACTCTCGAGGGCGACGGCGCCGCGGAAGCGGCGCTGGCGGCGGATGTACCGCGTCCGGCGGAAGATCTCGTGATCCGTGAGCACCCGGACCGGCGGGGCCGCGCCCTCGAGCACGAAGCCGGAAGCCAGCGTCTCCAGCGCGAGCGTGGTGCGCGGCGGCAGCGCGTCCCGGCCGCCGAGCAGCTCCTCCAGCCGCTCGAGCTGTCCGGTGTTGTCACACAGGATCAGCGTATCCTCGCCGCGAGCGGCGCCGGCGCGCAACAGCCCCGCCAGGCGCTCCATGTCTCGTTCGATCGGCTCCGCGTGGCGGATGTCGAAGCGCACATCCGCGCCCGGGCCGGCGCCGACGCGGAGGCGGCCGAAGGCCGCGAGCCGGCGGCTCGCCTCCTCGGGGGAGAGGAAGAGCGACTCCGGCGGCTCCGGCTCGCCATCCCCTGCCTGCCGGGCGGCCTGATGGAGCCGCCGGACTTCGTCCCACGTGCGCGCGAACTCGCGCGGCACCGCATCCGGGTCGAGCTCGACGATGATCGCGTCCCGCGGCAGCACGTCGAGCAGGGAGCGGCTCACGATGGACGCACCTCCATCCGGGCCGGCCTGCGCGGAACGCAGGTCGACGGGCAGCACCTCGACGCGATCGAGCTCTCCCGTGGAACGCTGGTCCAGGATGTCGAACCGGCGGATGGAGGCCACCTCGTCGCCCCAGAACTCGATGCGGACCGGGTCGGGCGCGCCGAAGCCGAAGAGGTCCAGGATGCCGCCGCGCAAGGCGTACTCGCCCACGCCCTCCACCAGCGGGACGCGCGTGAAGCCCATCTGCTCCAGGCGGTCGGCGATGTCCTGCGGCCGCACGGCCTGGCCCACGGCCACGGTCAGCCGGATCTCCGCGAGGCCAGCGGGAATGGGTGCGCGTTCCTGGAGCGCGCGCGGCGTGGTGATCAGGATCCGCGTGCGGCCTGCGAGCAGCGATTCGAGCGTCTCGACGCGCAGGCCGCGGATCTCGAGGTGCGGCGCCTCCGGCTCGTACGGCAGCGTTTCGCGTTGCGGGTAGAGCGCGGCCCGGCCGGCGCCGAGCAGCGCCTGCAGGTCCGCCTCGACCGCCTCCGCATCGGGCGGACTCGCCGCCGCCACGACCCAGAGCCGCGTCGGCGCATCCTCCGCGAGGGTTGCGACCAGGAGCGAGGGCGCCGAACCGGGCAGTCCGCCCAGCGTGAGGGCGCGGCCGGGCCCGGGCAGGTCTGCCGCCAGGCGGCGGAACGCGGCCTGGCGCCGCATCGCGTCGAGGAGGAGCGGGTGAGCCACGTTCAGGGCGTGCCGTGCGCGCGATTGCCTGCGGCGCCGGATGCGCCAGCGGGCTCTGCGTGCCCGGCCGCGACGCGCGGCGGGCGCGCCGGCCCCGCCGCGCCGCCGCCGGCGCGGCCGATGCGGCTGCGGCCCGCGGCCGCGGCGAGCGCCTCGACCAGCATGAACGCCAGCGCGAGCAGGAGGAGGGGCCTCCACACCTCGCGGCCGAGACGGCGGTGGTAGATCAGGCGCAGCCAGCCGCCCGGGTCGTCGGTGATGCGGACGCGCCAGCCGTCGAGCGCGGCCGCGAGCCGCCGCCGCTCGATGCGCTCGAGGTCGGATTCGACCGCCGGAGGGTTCACCGCGAAGGCGTCCACGACCCGGTCGCCCTCGAGGACGCGGTAGATGCCCGGCAAGGCGGGCGCGCGGTAGCGCGCGCCGCCCTCGACGGGGTCGCGGACGCCGTCCGGGCGCTGGACCGCATCCGCCCGGGAGGGCATGACGAGCGGCTCGCCGGGGCTCGCCTGGGGCCTGGCCGGGTCGGCCGCGGCCCACGCGCCGAGGATCCGGTCGAGCAGCGGCAGCATGGCCGCAGACGTGGGGAGCGTGCTCGCCTCGACGGAGAAGGGTGAGGCCAGGAGCACGTAGCGGCCGCCGCCGGCGAGGTCCCCGCGCACGGCCCAGGCGGAGCCGTCCCGCAGGCGCAGCAACGTGGAATCCGGCCCCGCCCCCGCCTCGCCGCCTGTCGTGGGGGCGGGGCCCGCGCGCTCGAGGCGGAAGAACTGGCGGATGCGGGCTTCCTCGAGCGCGCGCAGCAGCTCGTCGCCGCCCTCGACGGGGGCGAAGCGCCCTTCGCCGCCGACATCGGCGCGCGCGTAGCGCCACGGGATGCCGGCCTGCGCGAGGCGGTTGTTGACCGCCGGCAGCTCGAGCGGCGATGCGGGCGGCAGGACGATCACCGTGCGGCCGGAGCGCACGGCCTCGGCGCCGACCGCGGCCGGCGTGACCACGATCTCCGTCTCGCCCGGGCTCGCGTCGGCGCGGGCCGAGCCGGCCAGGCGGATCCGCCCCGCGTCCGCGAGGACCGCGAGCGCCTCGTCCACGAACGGCAGACGCTGCGTGACGCGCACGACGGGCGGCGGCTGCACGTGCACCACGAAGTAGCGTCGGTCGTCGCCCCGCAACGCGTCCGGGTCGAGCTCGACCCACCCGGGGACGAAGCCGGCGCTGCGCGCGGGAAGCGTGAGCTGCGCCACGCCGGGCACGGCCGTGTGGCCGGCCGCGCTCATGCGGCCGTCCAGCGCGAGGCGAACCGTCACCGAGTCCCCCTCGCGCGTGCCCGCGACCTGCACGCCGATCATGGAACGCTCGCCCGCGCGCGGCGCGAGGCCGCCGCCGATCTCGACCGCCGCGATCGCGGCGTTGGCGGGCGGCTCGGCGTCCGGCGTCCAGACGAACACGGGCGGCGGATCGGTGCCGGGCGCGGGCGGAGCACCCGGGAACGCGGAGGCCTGGAGATCGGTCAACACGTGGATCTCGGCAGCGCGCCCCTCGGCGCCCGCGGTGACGAGCGCGCGGGCCCGCGCGAGCGCGGCGTTCAGGTCCGCGGCGGCAGAAGCGACCTCGGTCTCGCGCACGCGCGCGGCCGTCGAGGCGGCGTCGCCAGGCACCGCCGCCTCCCATGGCGTCGCCGCGCGAACGAGCCAGAAGCGGTCATCCGGGCCTGCGCGCTCGAGCGTCTCCAGTGCGCGCTCCTTCAGGAGATCGAGCACGCGGTGCTCGCCGACCACCAGGCCGGTGCTCAGCGAGTTGTCCAGCACGATGGCGACGGCAGTGGGCTCGTGGCCGCCGCCGCCCTGCCGCAGGAAGGGCCGCGCCGCGCCCATGGCGAGGAGCAGGAGCATGGCCGCGCGCAGCGCGAGCAGCAGGAGCTGCCGGAGCTTGATGCGACGCGCGTTCTCCTTCTCCGCGCGGCGCAGGTAGCGGAGCGCGGGGAACACGATCCGCGGCCCTTGCTGGCGCTGGAAGAGGTGGAGCACCAGAGGCACGGCGACCGCGGCGCCGAGCAGGAGCAGGAGTGGACTGAGGAATCCCATCAACCCAGCCGTTCGCGTTTGCGGAGATACGCGCGCAGTGCGCGCGCCATCGCCTGGTCGGTCTCGATCAGCGTGTAGTCCATGCCGTGTGGCTGGAGCGCCTGCCGCCACTCCTCGAGCGCGGCCTCCACGGCGGCCCGGTACTCCGCCCGCAGGTCCGCGACGCTGACGGGGACCTCATCGCCCGTCTCGGGATCCACGAAGCGCGCGTCGCCCAGCGAGGGCAGCTCGCGCTCGCCCGGGTCGAGCAGGTGGAAGACCAGCACCTCGTGGCCACGGTGCCGGAGGAAGCGGAGCGCGAGGCGCGTCGAGTCCGGGTCCACCAGCAGGTCGGAGAACAGGATGACCAGCCCGCGCCGGCGCAGGCGCCCGGCAATGTCCCGCAGCGCCGTCCCCGCCTCCGTGCGGCCGCTGGCTTCCAGCGGCCCGAGCGCCTCGAGGACCTCGTGCCAGTGGCGCCGCCCGCCCCGCGGCGCGACATGCGCGCGCACCTGCTCGTCAAAGCCGACCAGCCCGACGGCATCGCCCTGGCGGAGCAGCAGGAGCGCGAGACTCGCGGCGAGCTGCTTGGCGTACCAGAGCTTACTGGGGAGCTGGCCGGGCACGGACGTCCAGGCCATGGAGGCGCTCGCGTCGACCAGCAGGTACGCCCGCAGGTTGGTCTCCTCCTCGAACTGCTTGATGTAGAAGCGGTCCGAGCGGCCGTACATGCGCCAGTCGATGTACCGGAGGTCGTCGCCGGGCTGGTACATGCGATGCTCGGCGAATTCGACCGAGAAACCGCGGTGCGGGGAGCGGTGTAACCCGGCGAGGAATCCTTCGACGACGTGGTGGGCGACGAACTCGAGACCGCCGAGCGCTGCGAGCTCGCGCGGCTCCAGGAGGTCCGGGCGGCGCTGCCGCCCGATCGGCCTGACCGGGTTTCCGCTCATAAAACACAACAACTTAGCGGCGCGCTGCGCCGCGGTCAATCGGCGTGCTCGGCCTCGCGGAGGCCGCGCTCGGGCTCACTACACCGCGGGCCGCGCGAAGATCGCCCCGGCGTGGTGCCGCCCGCCGGGGCACGCTATCTTGGCCCGATCTCCGCGGCCGGCGGGCGCAAGCCGCAGGCCTCGGCGGGGCAGGACGGAGGAGACGCGAGATGAACGCACGCTGGCTCGTGCTGCCACTGGTGGCGGCCGCCTGCTCGGGCTCCGGGTCTACGCCGCAGGTGGAGGCGCAGATCGCGGGCCGCACGGACATGCTGGAGGCCGCGGCGGCGACGATCACGGCCGAGCAGATGCGGTCGCGGATCGCGTACCTGGCCAGCGACGAGCTGGGCGGGCGGGACACGCCGAGCCCCGGCCTCGAACTGGCCGCCGAGTATCTCGCGCGCGAGTTCGAGGCGGCGGGGCTGGAGCCCGTCGCCGGGGGCGAGGGGTTCATCCACCGCTACCCGCTGGAGATGCGAGCCCGCGACCCGGCGGCGCCCGCGGCGCTTCGGGAGGCCGGAGTCCGGGCACCGAACGTCGTGGCGCTGCTCCGCGGCAGCGACCCCGTCCTGCGGGAGACCTACGTGGTCTTCAGCGCGCACATGGACCATGTCGGCATCGGCGCGCCGGATGCGTCCGGCGATTCCATCTTCAACGGGGCGGACGACGACGCCTCGGGGACCTCTGCGCTCGTGGAAGTCGCGGAGGCGTTCGCGGCGCTGCCGGAGCGACCTGCGCGTTCGCTGATCTTCCTGGCCGTGAGCGGGGAGGAGAAGGGCCTGCTCGGATCGCGCCACTTCGCCAATCACCCGCCCGTGCCGATCCAGAGCATCGTGGCCGACATCAACCTGGACATGATCGGCCGCAACTCGCCGGACTCGATCGCCGCGGTCGGGCTGGACTACTCGAGCCTCGGCGCACTGGCGCAGGAGGTCGCGCGGGCTCACGCGGACGAGCTCCGGCTCACGGTCGCGCCGGATCTCTGGCCGGAGGAGCGCCTCTTCTTCCGCAGCGACCATTTCAACTTCGCGGCGAAGGAGATCCCGGCGATCTTCTTCTTCGCCGGGTTGCACGAGGATTACCACCGCCCGTCGGACGAGGTCGAGAAGCTCGACGCGGAAAAGGCGGCGCGGGTCGCGCGGCTCGTGTTCTACCTGGGCCACCGCATCGCGACGGACCCGGAAGCGCCGCGTTGGACGGAGCAAGGGCTGGCGGAGGTGCGGGCGCTGACGGGCGGGCGCTGAGCGCCTGGGCGCGCCGTGCGGGCGGGGGTGGACGAGCGCTGGGCGTCTGGCCGCGTCGCGCGGGCGCGGGCAGGCGGGCGCTGGGTGTCTGGCGCCCCGTGCGGGCGCGGGTGGGCGGTCGCGAGGCGCCCGAGCGCGTCGCGCGGGCGGTGGGTGGGGTGCCGCCGAAACGCCCGCCCGCCGCGGCTCCTGCTCGTTCGCGGGGCTGCATGCGCGCCGGATGCGGGGCGCGCGTGCCGTACCCATCACGAGATCTCTGCCAATCGGAGAGGAGGACGATGAGTCGAGTGCTGCTGCTCGCTGGAGCGATCGCTGCCGTGAGCGTCCCTCTGTTCGTGGGTCACGGGCTCGCGGTCCACAGCTCCCGCGTGATCCTGCTGGGCGTCGGGATGGGTGTCCTGGCGGCCGTGCTGGTGGGGCTGCACATGCGGACGGCCCGGCCGGACGCCGACGCGTAGCGCAGCAGGCCGCCGGGGCGCGCGCCCCGGCGGCCTGCTGCGGGCGGGTGCGCCGGTCGGACGGCGCCGGTCGCACCGCCGGCCGGCCGCTTCAGCGCGAGCGGCGGCTCCGCCGTGCGGGCGGCGGCGCTCCGGTGATGTCCAGGCCGAGCATCAGCCCGTACCCGGAGGTGGCCACGAGCCGGCCCGGGAAGTCGAAGTCGGCAGCCGATTCGGGGCGTGGCTCGTCGTTGCCGCTGACCCGCGTGGCGGCGAGCGTGAGCTGGAGCGCGCCCATGGCGAAACTGGTGCCGAGGGCGAGGGCCGTGGCGCCCGAGAGGGAGCTGGCCGCGCCGCCGCGCAGGGACCAGAAGCCGAACAGCCGCTGCTCGACGCCGACGGCGAGCTGCTGGGGCCAGCCGGCGAACAGCCTGCCATCCCCCGTCGTCATGGTCCACGTCAGGCTCACGGCCGTGCCGCCGGCCTGGAGCGCCGCCCCGGCGCGGAGCACCCGCGGAGGCGCGGCGCCGGACAGCAGCGCGGCAGCGATGCTGTCGACCTGCGGCGACGCCTCGGCCGAGTCGTAGGGCTGCGGATCGAACAGGTCCACGAAGTCCGGCGGCTCCATCAGAGCGAGCTCGCGGCCCGAGAATACGCCACCCCGCTGCTCCAGCCCCCCATCCCACGACATGGACTGCGCGAGGTTCTCAACGGCCAAGCCAACGGTCAGGCCGGGGAGCGGCTGCGCCGCCGCGCCGACGTCCAGCCCGAAGCCGCGGCCGCCCGATGCCCGGAGACTCACCATCGTCATCTCGATATCGCTCTCTTCCCAGTTCGGGACCGGGTCGAAGATGCGGGCCCGCAGCGCTTCGTGAACGAACGTGGCGCGCCCGGCCACGCCCACGCTGGCCGGGAACGGGAACAGTGGGATGGGGTGCGCGTACGCGACCGCGGCGCTGGTCAGCAGCGCGGTGCCGAAGCCGGTGTTCCCCACACGGTACTCGTCCAGGCGCGCCGGATCCACGCCGCCGTACTGGCGCGTCTCGAGGTAGAGGTCCACCATCTCGCGGCCGGTGTGCGCGTCCAGGAGCGCCGTGCTGGACACGCTGACGGCGAAGCGCCCCACGCTCAGGCCGGCCCAGGGGACCAGGGCACCGGCTCGGAACGAGATGCCCGCCTCCGGCACCTGGTCCAGGAACGCCAGCCGGTCCGCGTCCGTCAAGTCATCGCGGACCAGCGTCGGCAGCTCGCCGAGCGGGGGGCCGAGCACGGCCCCCGCCACCCCGAGGCGGGGCAGCGCGAAGGACCAGCGCGGCTGGCCCGGAAGCCCCAGGTTGGCCGGATTCCAGTCCACCGCCTCGCTGCCGCGCGCCAGCGCCAGGTACGCGCCGGCGAAGCCGGTGGCGCGCGGCGTCGACGTCAACTGCGCCGCGGCGGGCGCCGCGAGGCAGAGCAGGGCGAGCGGGAGGAACGCGAGGCGGAACGGTCGCAGCATGTCGGGTCTCCTGCGCATTCGGGAGGAAGAAAACGTAGAGGGAACCCGGGCGGGGAACAGGCGACCGCAAGTATAGCGACGGCGGCGGAGGCGTGTCAATTCCATGGTGGAGAGAGTAGGGAAAACGGTGTGCCGCTGATTGATTCCGGGGATGGCGCCGGTTAGATTTCAAGGAAGGTTTGGGATCGACAAGCCATGGGGATACCGGACGCGTGCGCATAGATCGCATTCGCAATTTTTGTATCGTCGCCCACATCGATCACGGCAAGTCGACGCTGGCCGACCGCCTGCTCGAGCGTACCGGCACGCTGGCGCAGCGCGAGATGAAGGATCAGGTGCTCGACAGCAACGAGCTCGAGCGCGAGCGCGGCATCACCATCAAGCTGCACGCGGTGCGGATGCAGTACCGTGCCGCGGACGGGGAGCTCTACGAGCTCAACCTGATCGACACCCCGGGTCACGTGGACTTCACGTACGAGGTCTCGCGCTCGCTCGCGGCGTGTGAGGGCGCGGTGCTGGTGGTAGACGCGAGCCAGGGCGTGCAGGCGCAGACGCTGTCCAACCTGTTCCTCGCGCTGGACGCGGGGCTCGAGATCATCCCGGTGCTGAACAAGATCGACCTGCCGGGCGCGGAGCCGGAGCGGCGGCGCGCGGAGCTGGTGGATCTGCTGGGCGTGGATCCGGCTGACGTGCTCGAGGTCTCGGCCAAGGAAGGCACGGGCGTCGACGCGCTGCTGGAGGCGATCGTGCGCCGCGTGCCGCCGCCGCAGGGCCGCCCCGATGCGCCGCTCCGCGCGCTCATCTTCGACTCGTCGTACGACAAGTACCAGGGCGCCGTGCCGAACGTGCGCGTCGTGGATGGCGTGCTGCGCCCGGGAATGCGGATCGCGTTCGGCGCGACGGACGGCGTGTACGAAGTGGACGAGGTCGGCTACATGCGCATCGGGCGCGTGCCGCAGCCGGAGCTGGGGCCCGGGCAGGTCGGCTACGTGCTGGCGGGGATCAAGCGCGTCTCGGACACGAAGGTGGGCGATACCATCCTGGACGCGGACAACCGCGCAGCCGAGCTGCTGCCGGGCTACCGCGAGGTCAAGCCGATGGTGTTCAGCGGGCTGTACCCCACGGACTCCGAGCAGTACGAGGAGTTGAGGGACGCGCTCGAGAAGCTGAAGCTGAACGACGCGAGCCTGTTCTACGAGCCGGAGACGTCGACGGCGCTCGGCTTCGGCTTCCGCTGCGGGTTCCTGGGCCTGCTGCACATGGAGATCGTGCAGGAGCGGCTCGAGCGCGAGTTCTCGCTGGACCTGATCACGACGGTGCCCAACGTGGAGTACCACGTGGTGCTCACGAATGGCGAGCGCGTGGCGGTGGAGAACCCGACGGCGCTGCCGGACCGCGTCCGCATCGAGCGCATCGAGGAGCCGTACGTCCACGCGCGGATCGTGTGCCCGGCGGAGTTCATCGGCAACGTGCAGAAGCTGTGTCACGAACGGCGTGGCGAGTACCGGTCCATGAGCTACCTGGACCCGACGCGCGTCGAGTTCCACTACGAGCTGCCGCTGGCCGAGATCGTGCTGGACTTCTACGACCGGCTGAAGGGCTCGACGCGCGGCTACGCGTCGCTGGACTGGGAGTTCCTCGACTACCGGCCGAACGACCTGGTCAAGCTGGACATGCTGATCAACGGCGACCCCGTGGACGCGTTCAGCGTGATCATCCACCGCGACAAGGCGTACGAGTACGGCCGCGCCATGGCCGAGAAGCTGAAGGAGCTGATCCCGCGGCAGTTGTTCGAGATCGTGATCCAGGCGGCGATCGGCAGCAAGGTCATTGCGCGCGAGACGATCCGGCCACTGCGTAAGAACGTCACCGCCAAGTGCTACGGCGGCGACATCACGCGCAAGCGCAAGCTGCTGGAGAAGCAGAAGGAAGGGAAGCGGCGGATGAAGCAGGTCGGAACGGTGGAGATTCCGCAGGAGGCGTTCCTTGCGGTGCTCCAGGTCGGCGCATGAGGACGGACATCGCGCTCATCCTGTCCACGTACAACTGGCCGCGCGCCCTCGAGCTCTCGCTGTGGGGGTACGCGGCCCAAACGTTCCGGGATTTCCAGATCGTCATCGCGGATGACGGGTCGGGCCCGGAGACGCGTGAGGTGATCGAGCGGATGCGCGCGGAGACCGGCCTGGACATCATCCACGTCTGGCAGGAGGACCGGGGGTTCCGCAAGAGCGAGATCCTCAACCGCGCGATCCTCGCCACGGACCGGCCCTACCTGATCTTCTCGGACGCGGACATCATCCCCCGGCGCGATTTCGTCGAGGTGCACGCGCGCCTGGCGCGGCCGGGCCGTTTCCTCGTGGGCGGGGCGGTGAAGCTGCCCGCGCGGGTCAGCGAGCGGATCGGCGTGGAGGACGTGAAGGCCGGGCGCGCCACGAGCTTGCGCTGGCTGGTCGCGCAGGGCTTCTCCCCGGGACGCCACGCGCTGCGCTTCCCGACCGTGCGCGCGTGGGCGTGGCTGCTGGACCGGCTCACCCCGACGCCCCCGCGCTTCCGCGGCGGCAACTCCTCCGCGTGGCGCGAGGACGTGGTCGCGGTCAACGGGTTCGACATGGACATGGGGTACGGCGGCCAGGATGCGGCGCTGGGCGACCGGCTGGAGAACCTGGGCGTGCGGCCCGAGCGGATCCGCTTCCGGGCACCCGCGGTGCATCTGCACCACGAGCGGCCGTGGCGAGACCTGGAAGGCATGCGCCGCATCGTGGAGACCCGGCGCCGGATCCGGCGGAACCGGGAGACGCGCGCGCAGCGGGGCCTGGCGGAGCTGGAGCCGCTGGCGCCGGCAGGCTGATCCGCCGCCAGCCCGGCGCACCGCGCCGGCAGCCCGCTCACGCGGCGGCGGAGCGGAGCACGTCGTCGTAGATCCTCTCGAGCAGCGCGGTCTGGCGGAGCAGGTCGAAGCGCTGGACCGCGTGTGCGCGCGCGGCGGCCGAGAAACGCGCCCGTCGCTCGTCGTCGCGCAGCAACGCCGCCAGACGCTCCGCCAGCGTGGCCTCGTCGCCCGGCGGCGCGATCCAGCCGGTCTCACCATCGATGATGCCCTCGGCGCTGCCGCCGGATGGGAACGCGACGACGGGGAGGCCCGTGGCCTGCGCCTCGAGGATGGTGATCGGCAGGCCCTCCGCGTTGCCCGTCGGCGTGACGACGCTGGGCGCGCACAGGACCGCGGAGCGGCGCATCCAATCCCGCACCTGGTCCGGCGACTGCACGCCGACGAAGCGGCAACGGACGCCGAGTTCGCGGGCCTCGGCCTCGTGGCGCGCGCGCAGCGGGCCATCTCCCACGACGACGAGCTCTGCATCCGGCACCACCTGCTGCACGCGCGGCATCGCGCGCAGCAGGTGCGTGAGCCCCTTCTTGGTCACCAGCCGGCCCACGAACAGGATCTGAGCGCGTGAGCGCTCGGCCGGGTCTCCGGGCGTGAAGCGGCGCGTGTCCACGCCGATGTGATGCACGACGATGCGGTCGGCAGGGCAGCCGGCCTCGCGCAGCCGCGCGGCGATGAACTCCGAGACGGCGATCACGCGATCCGCGCTGCGGAACACGCGTTCGCGCCGCCGCTGGTCCCGCTCGCGGCGCGGCCGCGTGGCGATGTCCATGCCATGGTACGTCACGACCAGCGGCACGCCGAGGGCGCGCGCGATGGGGATGGCGTCCAGCGCGTTGGTCCCGAAGTGCGCGTGCAGGAGCACGGGGCGGTGGGCGGCGAGCGCGCGCCGCCACCGTGGAGGCGTCAGGCCGAGCGCCTTGATCGCGGCCTTGCCGAGCCCGGTGCTGAAGGTGTGGTCCGCCAGCACCACGCGCTCGTGCCCGGCGAGGTAGGTCGTCCCGGCCTGCACGAGTCGGTAGCCCGCGAAGACGGGCCGGTAGCTCTGGAGCGCGCCGCCCTGCGCCGCGATGAAGGTCTCCGACCAGGGCAACAGCTCCTTGCGGAAGATCAACACGGCGGGCCGCGAAGAGCCGTCGCCACTCATGCGGCGGGCTCCTCGGCGAGCGGGTTCCGGAACGGCGCGCCGGTCAGGAGGTTGTGAATGCGATGGTCCATGGTGTGGTGGGTGAGGACGAACGCGCGGCCGGCGGAGCGGATGCGGTCACGCTCGGCGTCGTCCGCCACGTAGCGCTCGATCAGCGCGAGCGCGTGCTCCTCGTCGTCGTACAGCGCGCAGTGCTCGCCGTCCCGCACGACCTCGCGCAGCCCCGGCGCGCTCGGCCCGAGGTAGAAGCCGCCCGCGGCGATGACGCGCCAGAGCCGGTTCGACGTGTAGCCCCAGACGCGCTCGCGCGCCTGGAAGCTGCGGTCGAGCCCGAGGACGATCCGGGCCGACGCGCAGATGCGGCCGAAGTCTTCGCCGTAGGCAGGCCTGCCCATCCAGCCGACCTCGCGGGCGTGCGCATCCCAGCCGCGCCCCCACGTGCGGACCCGGAAGCGCCGTGCGATCCGCGCGAGGAACGCCAGGCGGTGCTCGTCGCCAGCGCTTCCGATGAAGGCGACGTCGCACTCGTACTCGGGTACCGGGGGGACCGGCCGGTCCACCTCGGGGTCCACGCCGTCGGGCAGGAACAGGGCGCGGCGTGCGCCCGCGGCCTCGAACAACGGCGCCTGGCCGCCGGCGGTGAGGAACGTGGTGTCCACGCAGGCGGCACGTTCCAGGATCTCTGGGTCGGGGGGGACGCGCAGGTCGCGGTACCACATGACGGACGGGATCGCGGCGCACAGCTCGCGCAGCACGTGCACCGGCACGCCGATCGCCTTGGCGATGATGAGGCGGTGCGGGCGGAAGGCGCGCACCCGGGCGCGGACCCAGGCGCCGGCCGCGCGCCGGCCCAGGCCGTGGAACACCTTGCGGTCGTCCACGAGTGTCGCGATGTGGCCGGCGCGGAGGAGTGCGCGGTGGATCCACCGCTCGACATCCCGCGCGCGTGAGCGACCGATCACGACGACGCGCATACGGGGCTCGTCCCGGGCGACGCCGTTGCCCGGAGTCCCGCTGTCTCGGCGCATCGGTCGTGCTCGTGGGATCCGGCGTTCGGGGTGGCGTTGCGCCGCGGCACGCGCCCGCTGTGGCGCACGCCGGGCCGGTCGGGTTAGTATTATAAGACCAGCGAGGTTCACGGCAAGCGACCGGCCGTGAGGCCGGAGCTCGCGCACCGGCGTGAGGCGCGGCGGTGCAACTCCCGATCCTGCAAGCGCCGCGAGGCGCGGCGACAGCGGCTCGACGGCGGAGCGAGATTCCTCCGCGTGCCGAACGGAACGTCCGAGCCGGGACGGGCCCGCTCCGCGGCGCGGCATCCGCGGCCGGGCGCCGTGAGCGCGGTTCGCCGCCGGCGCGGGGAAGCGGTAGCGGTCGGCTGACGACTTCGGGCACGAGGGGGGCAGACGCGATCCAGTGGACGAGCTCGTGAGGGTGGGCGGCGCGGCGCCGGACGCGGTGGCGTTCGGCGCGGAAGGCGCCGAGCGCGCGGCGGCGCCGCGGAGGGCGTGGGTGCCGGGTGGAGCGCGTCGCTGGGTGGCCGCTCCGCGCTGGCCGGAGCCGGCGTGTGCCCGTGCGGCGCCGCTCCGCGAGGGCCGTGGGCGCCCGGCGCCGCGGCGCGGGCACCCGGACGGGGGTCCGGGCCCGGCAAGCGAGCCGGCCGGCGCAGGGAAGCACTGATCATCCCCCATGCACGTCTCCGTCATCATCACGACGTACAACCAGCCGCGGTATCTGGAGCTGGTGTTGTGCGGCTACGCGCTGCAGACGCGAAGGGACTTCGAGATCGTCATCGCGGACGATGGCTCGGGGCCGGAGACCGCGGCTGTGATCGAGCGCGCGCGGCGCGAGCTGGGCCTCGCGATCCGGCACGTGTGGCACGAGGACCGGGGCTTCCGGAAGTGTGAGATCCTCAACCGCGCGGTCCTGGCGGCGGAAGGGGATTACCTGCTGTTCACGGATGGCGACTGCGTCCCGCGCCGGGATCTGGTCGAGACGCACATGAGACTGGCGACGCCGGAACGCTTCGTCGCCGGCGGGTACCTCAAGCTACCGGAAGAGGTCTCGCGGGCAGTGGACGAGCGGGTGATCCGATCGGGCGAGATCACGGACGTGCGCTGGCTGCGCTCGCGCGGGTGGCGCCCGGGGCGACGGGCGCTCCGGCTCGTGCGGTCGCAGGCGCTCGGCGCGCTGTTCGACCTGGTCACGCCGACGCCCACGCATTTCCACGGCAACAATACATCGACCTGGCGCGAGGCGATCGAAGCGGTGAACGGATTCGACGAGGAGATGGGCTACGGCGGTCTCGACAAGGGAGTCGGGTTCCGTCTGGAGAACCTGGGGATCTGGGGCATGCAGGCGCGGCATCGCGCGGTGTGCATGCATCTGTACCACGAGCGGCCGTACCGGGATGCGGCCGTGTTGCGGCGGAACCGGGAGATCCTCGCCCGGATCCGGCGGACCGGCGAGACGCGGGCGCGGCGTGGGCTCGCGGAGTTGATGGCGCGGGAAGGCGCCGCGGGGCGGCCCGGCGAGCGGGAGGGAGCATGAGAGAGTCCCCGGATGGCAAGCGTTGGATCATCGGGGTGGACCTGGGCGGGACGAACATCGTCGTCGGCGTGCTGCCGTTCTCCGGCGGGGAGGTGCTGGCGTTGCGGACGGCGCCGACGGAGGCGGCGCGGGGTGCGAAGTTCGTCGTGGATCGCATCACCTCGATGATCGAGGAAGCGATCGCCACGGTGCTGGAGCAGGAGGGCGGAACACGCGACGATTTCTGCGGCGTGGGCATCGGCTCGCCGGGCCCGCTGGACCGGAAGAGCGGCGTCGTCATCAACACGCCGAACCTGGGCTGGCGGAACTTCCCGTTGCGGGACCTGATCTCGAACGCGGTAGGCCTGCCGGCGACGCTGGACAACGACGCGAACTGCGCGACCTACGGCGAGTGGTGGTTGGGAGCGGGCCGGGGGGTGGACACGCTGGTGGGGTTGACGCTGGGGACGGGGATCGGGGGCGGCATCGTCCTGAACGGCGAGATCTTCCACGGCGTGAGTGATGCGGCGGGCGAGATCGGTCACATGACGATCGACTCGACGGGCCGCAAGTGCAAGTGCGGCAACTACGGGTGCCTGGAGGCGTACGCCTCGGGCCCGGCGATCGCGCTGCGCGCGGTCGAGGGGATCGAGGCCGGCGCCGAGACGGTGCTGCCGGACCTGGTGAACGGGCGCCTCGAGGACATCACGGCCGCCACGGTCTACGAGGCGGTGGTGCTGGGCGACCCCTACGCCAACGAGGTCATGAAGGAGACGGCGAAGTTCCTCGGCGCGGGCGTCGCCAACATCGTCAACATCCTGAATCCGGCGATGGTGGTGATTGCGGGTGGAGTGACGCGGGCGGGGGATCATCTCTTCGTGCCCCTGCGCGCGGAGGTGCGGCGGCGCGCGTTCCGGAGCGCCGAAGAGGCCTGCCAGATCGTGTCCGGCCAGTTGCCGGGGACCGCGGGCGTGATCGGGGCGGCGGCGGTGTTCAAGAAGGAGACGTACGGGAGCGTGTAGCGCGGGAGGCCAGACGGGGAAACCTCGCCTGGAAAGCCATGCCGCGACTCGGGGTTCTCGGAACCATGGTCTGGGACCGCATCTACGCGCGGGACGGGCGCGCCCATCCGGTGGAGGAATGGGGCGGGATCTCGTACGCGCTGGCGGCCGCGACGGCCGCGCGGCCCGCGGGGTGGGACATCGTCCCGATCATCAAGATCGGCGCGGACCTCGAGGCAGAGGCGCGGCGCTTCCTGCGCTCGCTGCCGGGGCTCGATCTCGAGCCGGGCCTGCGGAGCGTGCCCGAGCCCAACAACCGCGTGGAGCTGCGTTACCAGGACCGGGAGCGCCGGTCCGAGCGGCTGACGGGCGGCGTCCCGCCATGGACGTTCCCCGAGCTCGCCGGGATCCTGGAAGGGCTGGACGCCCTTTACGTCAACTTCATCTCCGGCTTCGAGCTGGACCTGGAGACCGCGACGCGCGTGCGCCTGGCGTTCCGCGGCCCGATCTACGCCGATCTCCACTCACTGCTGCTGGCCGTAGACCCGGGGGGCTACCGGGTGCCACAGCCGCTGGCGGCGTGGCGGGAGTGGCTGCGCTGCTTCGACATCGTTCAGGTGAACGAGGCGGAGCTGGGTTTGCTCGCCAGCGCGTGGGGCGACCCGTGGCGCTTCGCGGCGGAGATGGTCGGCGAGGAGCTGCGACTGCTGCTGGTCACGCTGGGCCCACGCGGCGCGGCGTACATCGCCGGCCCCGCCTTCCGCCCCTCTCCCCTGAGCTGGTACGAGGACGACGGCCTCGCCCTGCGGCGGCCGCTGGGCGTGCCGGGCGCCGTGCGGAGCGAGCTGGTGCCGCCGGACGGTGCCCCGCGCGACGGCGACCCGACCGGCTGCGGCGACGTCTGGGGCGCGACCTGCTTCGCGGGGCTGCTCGCGGGCCTCTCGCTCGAGGATGCGATCGGCGCTGCGAACGCGGCCGCTGCGCGCAACGTCGAGCACCGCGGCGCCACGGGGCTCCACCTCTTCCTACAGAAACGGATCGCGACGTGAAACTGATCGAGGTGCCGCGCGACCTGGACGAGCGCGGGTTCGACCCCCTCGTCGCGGCGCTCGTGGCGAGCGAGGGCGAGCGCGTGCTCTTCGACGCGAGGCGCACGCGCTGGCTGGATCCCTACGGGATGCTCGGGCTGCTCGCGCTGGGCAGCGTGGCGAGCCGCGCGGGCGAGCGGCCGCGGCTGCAGCTCCCCGCCGCGGCCGACGTCCAGAGCTACCTGGGACGAATGGGGTTCCTGGAGCACGCCGAGCCCATCTGGGAGCTGCACGGCGCGCTGCGGCGCGGGCCGGACCCCCGTGCCGAGAGCCGGTCGGACGTGTTGCTCGAGATCACGCCGGTCCGCTCGCATGCGGACATTCACGAGGTGGTGGATCGCGTGCACGAGCGCGCGATCGTGTTGCTGTCCAACCAGCTCGGCTACCCGCGCTCGGAGGCGGTGCAGTTCAGCGTCATCCTCTCGGAGGTCTGCCAGAACATCATCGAGCACGCGGGCGCGGATGGCTGGGTCGCCGCGCAGACGTACAGCCGCACGCGGCAGCTCGCGCGGCGCGTGGTGCGGATCGCGGTCATGGACCTGGGCATGGGGTTCAAGGCCTCACTGGCGAGCACGCACGCGACGCGCTTCGGCGAGCGCTGGAGCGATGCGACGGCGCTCGAGGCGGCGTTCATCCACGGGCTGACGCGCTTCCACGACCCGGGCCGCGGCCAGGGCCTCCAGCAGATCCGCCGCAACGTCGGGCGGTGGGGCGGCAAGGTCTCCATCCGCAGCGGCACGGCGCGGATCGCGGACATCCCGGACTACGACACGGCCCCGCCGCTGGAGGAGAACCTGCCGCCGTTCCCGGGCGCACAGATCTTCATCGAGCTGCCGGCGCGCGTGCCATCGGCGGACGCTGTGGCGGCCACGGGCTCCGCCGCGCGCCGGAGGGCCGGGCAATGAGCGGTCCGGAACGCGTCGTCCCGCTTCGCTTCGACCTTTCGGATCTGGTGCGCCAGTCGGTCGCGAGCCTGTACTCGCATCTGGTGACGCGGCCGACGGGGCGGGCGCTGCGCGTCGGGATCGAGAGCCAGATCGCGGAGCTCGGCACGATCTGCGTGTCCATCCTCGATTTCACGCAGGTGATCGTCCTCGATTACAGTTGCGCGGACGAGACCGTCGCCAAGCTCCTCGACCGCTACCAGCGTCCGGATCGTCCTGCAGACGCCTACTTCATCGCACGCGGCGTCGCGGACCGCCATCGCGAGGCGATCCAGGCGGTGCTGGAGCGGTACGGCCTCGCGCTGCCCGCCCATGTGGCGGGGGCGGGCCCCGTGCTCCTCGGTGCGGCGACGCCGATCGAGCAGGAGACGTGGCGCGCGCTCGAGGCGCTGGTGCGGGCGGACGCGGAGGCCGTGGCGCGGAGGCTGTCGGCGACGCCGGCCGAGGCGGGCCGGGTCCTGGACCGGCTGGTCGAGCGGCGGCTCGCCGTGCGGTGGGAATCGCCGCGCGTCTACTACGCGCTCACGGGGCTGGTGGGGGGCTGAGCCGCCGGTGGGCGGCAATGGGGTCTGCGCGCTGGCACCGGCCGCCGGCCGCGGCGTTCGCGCAGCGGGCTCGCCGCCGGGTGGGCGCCAGCCGCTACGCCTCCAGGCCGCGCGCGAGCACCCGGTTCGCGGCCTTGAGCACGGCCAGCGCGGTCGCGGTCTCGAGGCCGTCCTCGGCCGGGTGCGCGCCGGCGAGCAGGAGCGGCTGGCGGCCGAGCCGCGGCGAGACGGCGAGCACCGCGACGAGGACGTAGTCGCGCTCCAGGGCGCGGACGACGGCCACGCCATCCAGCTCCCAGCGGATCTTCTCCTTACAGGCAAGGGTCGCCGCGTGCAGGACCGCGGATGCCGTTGCGCGCAGGCGTCCCTGGTCGGAGTCCAGCCCCGAGCCGTTCCCGGAGAACTCCTCTCCCGCGAAGCCGAGCCGCGCGACCACGCTCACCTGCCCATTCGCCAGAGACGTGTCGAGCCCGTTGAAGGTGAGCCGCTGCTCGTCGCAGGCCGCCCCGACCGCATCCACCGCGGCGTGCGCGATCCCGCTCGCGTCCGGGCGGGCCGCCGCGCGAAAGGGCTGCCCGCCGTCCATCTTTTCGGGGAGGACTCCCGCCTTGCCGGGCGCGAGCTGGGCGATGCTGATCACCCGCTGGTCGACGGGAACGCCGAGCCGTTCCTCGAGCAGCTCGCGCACGTCGCGGGCGAGGTGCCGGACGTCCGGCCCCGGCGCCACCAGGAGGTGCACTTCCCGCGGATGCCCGTAGATGTCCTCGCGGACGTGCGCCGCGAGGACGGAAGGCAACTCGAGGAGGACCGCTTCCGCCGCCTCTTTCGTCCGGATGTTTTTCATCGCCGCCGGGTGGACCATGTGTGCGTCGGGGAGCCGCACGGAGAATGCACTCGGTGGAAGACCGAGTCAAGGGCCTGGGGGGCGGCGGCGAGTTGCCGTGCCCGCAATGCAGGCGTAGGTTAGGCGCGGCACGGCGATTGCCCGACCGGGCCGGTTGCTGGGTCGCCAGGACGCCACCGCGGGGGCCGTTCCGTTATGAAAGGCGTGATCATGGCCGGCGGCTTCGGCACGCGCCTGAAGCCGTTGACGATCCACCGTCCCAAGCCCATGGTGCCGATCGCGAATCGGCCCATCATGGAGCACATCGTCAACCTGCTGAAGCGGCACGGGATCACCGACCTGATCGCGTTGCTGTACTTCCAGCCCGAGCACATCACGCAGTACTTCGGCGACGGGTCGGCGTTCGGGGTGCGCATGCGCTACGTGACCGCGGATGCCGATTACGGCACGGCGGGCGCGGTGCGGTACGCGAGCGACCTGATCGAGGGCGACCGGGTGCTGGTGATCAGCGGCGACGTCTTGACGGACTTCGACCTTTCGGCGCTGATCGAGGAGCACGTGGCGCGGGGTGCCGAGGCCAGCATCACGCTGACGTCGATGGAGAACCCGCTCGCCTTCGGGATCGTCATCGTGGATTCGGCGACGGGGCGCATCGAACGGTTCCTCGAGAAGCCCACCTGGGGAGAAGTCTTCAGCGACACGATCAACACGGGGATCTACGTGCTGGAGCCGCAGGCGCTCGAGCGCGTGCCGCCGCGCACGAACGTGGATTTCGCGCGGGACCTGTTTCCGCAGATGCTGCGCGAGGGCGCGGCACTCTTCGGGCACGTTGCGCGCGGCTACTGGCGCGATGTCGGCAACCTCGACGAGTACCGGCGGGCGCACGAGGACGTGCTGGCCGGGCGGGTCCAGCTCGAGTTGCCGGGGCAGCGGCGCCAGCTCGAGAAGGCGGTGCTGTGGGGCGAGCCGGGGGCCGCGGTCGCGCGGGACGTGCGCTTCGCCGGCACCGTGCTGCTCGGGCGCGGCGTGCGGGTGGGCCGCGGGGCCGTGCTCGAGAACGTGGTCGTCGGAGCCGGCGGCGAGGTCGGGGAGGGCGCGGAGCTGCGGAACGTGGTGTTGTGGGAAGGGTGCCGCATCGGGCCGGGCGCGCAGATCACCGAGACGGTGTGCGCGGCCGGCGTTCGCGTGGGTGAAGCGGCGCTGATCCGCGAGAAGACGATCCTCTCGGACCGCGCCGAGGTCGGCGCATTCGCGGTGGTGGGCCCGAACGTCAAGGTCTGGCCGGACAAGGTCGTGGACGAGCGGGCGATCCTGACGCACTCGCTGATCTGGGGCGAGGCGTGGGAGCGCACGCTCTTCCACGGCGCGCGCGTGAGCGGGATCCCCAACGCGGAAGTCACGCCCGAGATCGCGGCGCGGCTGGGCGGCGCGTACGGCGCCATGCTCGGCCAGGGAGCTTACGTCGCCGCGTCCCGGGACTCCGATGCGGCCTCGCGGATGATCAACCGTGCAATCATCACGGGGCTGATGTCCGTGGGCGTCAACGTGGAGGACCTGCGGGAGATGCCGATCCCCGTCGTCCGCCACGCGGTCAACTACGGCCGGGAGAACGGCGGGATCCACGTGCGCCGCTCGCCCTTCGACCCGAAGGTCGTGGACATCCTGTTCTTCGACGACGACGGCCGCGACCTGCCGCCGGGCAAGACGCAGTCCATCGAGCGCCTCTTCGGCCGGGAAGACTTTCCGCGCGCGGGGCCGGATGGGACGGGCGGTCTCAACTACCCGACGCGTGTGGTGGAGGGCTACCGTGAGCACTTCCTCTCCGAGGTGGACCGGGCGCTGATCGCGGAGCGCGGGTTCACCCTGGTCGTTGACTACGCATACGGGACGACGGTGCAGGTCTTCCCGGGCCTCCTCGGCTTGCTCCAGACGGACACGGTCAGCCTCGATGCCTACGAGGCACCCGGACGACTCTCGCGCAGCGAGCAGGAGTTCCGCGACGCGCTCTCGCGGCTCGGCGGGATCGTCCGGTCCATCGACGCCGAGCTGGGCTTGTGGATGGATCCGGGCGGCGAGGTCATCCACCTGGTGGATGATGCGGGCCGCGCGCTGTCGGCCGAGCTCGCCCAGGTCGTGTTCGCCGGGCTCGCCCTCGAGCACCTGGGCGTGCGGCGCGTGGCGATCCCCGTGACGAGCCCGGTGATCACGGCCCGCATCATCCGCGAGGCGGGCGCCGAGCTGATCTGGACCAAGACAGAGCACCACGCGATGATGGCGTCCGCCGCGGAGGCGGACCTGGTGGCCGGTGTCCGGGGCGAGTTCATCTTCCCCGCCTTCATCCCGGCGTACGACGGCATGTTCGCGGCGGTCAAGCTGCTCGAAGCCCTCGCGCGCTCGGGCTCGCGGCTGGGCGAGGTGGCGGACCGCTACCCGCCCATCCACGTCCGGACGGCTCGCGTCGCGTGCCCCTGGAGCAAGAAGGGCACGGTCATGCGCCGGCTCATCGAGGCGACCGAGGACGAGGATCGGCAGCTCGTGGACGGCGTCAAGGTGTGGCGAGGCGAACGCGAGTGGGCGCTGATCATCCCGCACTCCGACAGGCCCTACTTCGTGATCACCGTCGAAGGGGAGACGGAGGCCCGTGCGCAGGCGCTGCTCACGCGCTACGCCGAGATGGTGGAGCGCTGGCGTGACGAGGCGTGACGGCGGAGCACGTGCACGTTACGGCGGAGCACGTACACGTTCACGTTTACGTGTACGCTCACGTGCACGACTGCATACTCGTGCTCGTAAACGTACTCGTACTCGTACTCGTACTCGTAAACGTGTACGCTCGCCCTCGTCGGCCGTTCGTCCCTCATGAAGCGAATCCTGCTCGGCGTCGGCGCCGTCCTGGCCGCGGTGCTCCTCCTCATCGCGATCCTCATCGCGTACGCATTCACGGCACGGCCGGACCACGAGGGCAGCATCGTGGTCGAAGGGCTCGCGCGGCCGGTCGAGGTGTGGTACGACTCGCTCGCCGTGCCCCACGTGTGGGCGGCCTCACTGGAGGACCTCGTCTTCGCCCAGGGCTACCTGCACGCGCGCGAGCGCCTCTGGCAGATGGAGCTCTTCCGCCGCGTGGCCCAGGGACGCCTCGCCGAGATCTTCGGGCCGGAGCTCGAAGCGAGCGACCGTTTCCTGCGCGTCCTCGGGCTCTGGCGCGCCGCCGGGCTCGAGGAGGAGGCGCTGAGCCCGGAGGAGCGCCGCCTCCTCGAGCGCTACTCCGAAGGGGTCAACGCATGGATCCGCACGCGGCGGGGCGCGCTGCCGCCGGAGTTCCTGCTGCTCCGCATCCGGCCCGAGCCCTGGACGCCGCGGCACGTCGTGGCGGTGGCCAAGCTCATGTCCATGGACCTCTCCTCCTACCAATCCGACCTCGCCGCCGCTCGGGCGATCCGGCGGCTGGGGGAGCAGAAGGCGCGGCTGCTCACGCCGGCGTATCCCTCGTGGGCGCCGACGATCCTCGAGGGCCCGGAGCCGCCGGAGGCGCCGCCCATCGCGGCCGCGCTGCTCGAGGCAGCGAGCATGAGGCGCGCATCCAATTCCTGGGTCATCGGAGGGCAACGGACGCGTTCCGGCAAGCCCATCCTCGCCAATGACATGCACCTCGCGCTGCGCGCGCCGGGCCTGTGGTACCTCATGGCGCTGCACGCAGAGGAGCGGCGGCTGGACGTGGCGGGCATGACGATCCCCGGCACGCCGCTCGTCATGGCGGGGCACAACTG
This sequence comes from Longimicrobiales bacterium, assembly GCA_036381195.1. Taxonomy (GTDB): domain Bacteria; phylum Gemmatimonadota; class Gemmatimonadetes; order Longimicrobiales; family RSA9; genus RSA9. The sequence goes on from DASVDH010000011.1 coordinate 44,932, forward strand.
CGCGGTCGCGTGGGGATACACCAATGCGATGGTGGACGACGCGGACGTGTTCATCGAGCGCCTGGACCCCGCGGACACCTCCCGCTATCTCACGCCAGACGGCAGCCTGCCGTTCGAGGTCTTCCCGGAGACGCTGCACGTCCGCGGCCGTGACAGCGCCTCGATCGTGAACATCCGGTGGACGCGGCACGGTCCCGTCCTCACGCCGGGGGAGCAGGGCACGGCGGGCGAGGTGCTGGCGCTGCGCTGGACCGCACATCAGCCGTCTCGAACCGCGCGCGCGATCGTCCGGCTGAACTTCGCGCGGAACCCGGATGATGTCTTCCGCGCGGTCGAGGACTTCGACGACCCGCACCAGAACGTGGTCTTCGCGGATACGGCGGGCCACATCGGCTACGTGATGGGCGGCCGCGTGCCGCTGCGTGGCCGGGACAGCCGGCCGCCGCCCGTGGCGCCCGTGCCGGGCTGGACCGGCGAGTGGGACTGGACGGGGGAGCTGCCGTTCGAGAAGCACCCGCGGGTGCTGGACCCGCCGCAGGGCTACATTGTCACGGCAAACAACCGGCAGGCGGCGGGCGCGATCGCGGACCTCATCGGCTCCGAGTGGTCAGGCGGGTTCCGGGCCCATCGGATCCGCGAGATGATCCGGGCTGCTGGCCGCGTGGATGCCGATGCGGTGCATCGCATGCAGCTCGATGTGCGGGACGCTCTGGCGGAACGCTACCGCGACCGTGCAGTTGCGGCCGCGACACGGGCGAACCTGCCGGAGCGGGCGCGCCTGCTGGCGGAGTGGGACCTCGAGGCGCGCGGGGACTCGCGCGCCGCAGCGTTGTTCTACACGTGGTACGAGCGGCTGCGGCAGGCGGGTGGCGCGTCGTTCTACGGCGATGCCGACCCCGGCGCGGTGGCGATCCCCCGCGCCCTCACGAACGAGGTGCTCGAACGCCGGGCCCTGCCCTGGGTAGAGGGGGAGGGGGCCAGGGAGTCGTTCGACTCGCTCGCCGCCGCGGCGATGGGCACTGCGGATTCGCTCGTCGGCGAGCGGACGTGGGGCGAGATCCACCGCGTCGAGCTCGCGCACGCGCTCGCAGCGGCTCGGTGGCTCGAGGTCTCGTTGGGTTTGAACGTCGGGCCCGCTCCCCACGCCGGCTCGCCCACGACCGTCAACGTCGCGTCGCACGACGGCGGCTTCCCCTTCGTCACGCGCTACGGCGCGAGCCAGCGCCACGTGGTGGACATGGCGGACGTGGATGGCGCGGGCGGCTTCATCCTGCCGGCCGGCCAGTCGGGCGTGCCGTTCAGCCGGCATTACCGCGACCAGTTCGAGCGGTGGCGGAGCGGCGGCCTCTGGCCGATCCCGCTGGACCGCGAGCGCGCCCGTGCCCGGCGTGTGGGGACGCTCTGGCTTCGACCTGTGAGTAAGGAGCGGAGTTGACGGAAGTGCACGAGATCGCGGTGATCGGCGCCGGCCCGTGCGGGCTGGCAGTGGGAGTGGCCGCGCGGCAGGCCGGCGTGGACTGCATCCTGTTCGACCGCGGATGCATCGCGCGCTCGATCGCCGGCTACCCGACCTACATGACCTTCTTCAGTACGCCGGAGAAGCTGGAGATCGGGGGCATCCCGTTCATCGTCGAGGGTGACAAGCCCGGCCGGCGGGAGGCGCTCGCCTACTACCGCGCCATCGCCCGCCACTTCCGCCTCGCCGTGCGGCAGTACGAGGAGGTGGTCGCGGTGGACGGGGAGGCCGGCGCGTTCCGGCTGCGTACGCGCTCGCCGAGCGGCGTGGAGCGCGACTACACGGCCGCGAACGTGGTGGTCGCGACCGGCTACTTCGACACGCCCAACCTGCTCGGCGTGCCGGGCGAGACCCTGCCGAAGGTGACGCACTACTACCGGGAGGCGCACCCGTATTACGACCAGGACTGCCTGGTGGTGGGCGGCGGCAACTCGGCCGTCGAGGCGGCGCTGGACCTGTACCGGACGGGCGCACGCGTCACGCTGGTCCACTTCGCGGCCGGACTGGACCGCGGCGTCAAGCCGTGGGTGCTGCCGGACATCACGAACCGGCTACAGAACGGCGAGATCGCCGTGCGCTGGCGGACGCGCGTGGCGGAGATCCGGGAGCGGAGCGTGGTGCTGCGCGACGAGGAAACCGGCGAGCGGAGCGAGCTGCCCAACGACTGGGTCTTCGCGATGACCGGTTACACGCCGGACCCCCGGCTGCTTCGCTCGCTGGGCGTGACGGTGGACGAGCAGACGGGGATCCCGGCGCACGACCCCGCGACCATGGAGACGGACGTGCCCGGCGTGTTCATCGCGGGTGTGATCGCGGCGGGCCGGGACGCGAACAAGATCTTCATCGAGAACGGGCGGGAGCACGGCCCGCGGATCGTCGAAGCCGTGCGTTCGGCGCGGCGGGCCGGAGTGAGGGCGGGCACGGTGGGCTGAGCCGTGGCGCCGCGTGCGGCCCGCCCCTTTGAGCCGGGGGCGGGCCGTCAGCCGATCAGCGGCTCCGCAGGCGTCGGGTCGCGGTCCTCGGCCCCGCCCCGGGGCCGGGGCGGGGTCGGGCCTCAGGCCGTCCCGACGCCCTCGCCGCCCGATCGTCCCACGCGATCCGGCGTGTAGCGGTCGAAGATCAGGTGCCGGCCCTTCTGCCGCCGGCAGAACATCGCGATCGTGGAGGTCGCCTCGCCCACGCCCGTGTTGCCGCTCGGGCCCACGCCGCTCGCGCCGAACGCCTCCCACTCCAGCGCGCTGTCCGTGCCGTCGTTCTCCTTCAGCATGCCCCCGAGCACCGCGCGCCCGCGCTTGATGATCGTGTCATCCTTCGACCAGATGGACACGATGAGGTCGTAGGGGTTGACGAGCAGCGCGAAGCGCAGGAAGTCGTCGAAGTTGGGCATGTGCATCGTGCACAGGATCGGCTGGAAGAACTCCGTGGTGGCGAGCCGGAAGGTGCGCTCGCCGCGGCCGTCCCAGTCGCACGTGATCGTGGTCTCCGGCGTGATCGGACCGAGGATCACGGGCCGGACCACCTCGGCGTTGCGCGCGTACTCGGCGTCCACGCTGTCCCCTTCGACGACCTTTCCGCCCGCACGGATGATCGGTACGCCCGCCTTGCGCGCGGCCTCCTGGATGTTCGTGGTGGTCTCGGCCTTGTGGACCATGAGCGGGCCGATGACGCGCGTCTCCTCGGGGCCTGCCGTGCGGGGATCTTTCACGACCCAGCGGTCGAACTCCTGGTTCATCATCTGCGCCAGCGCATCCACCACCTCGGCCGGCCCCGCGATCCCGTGCAGGGTCGAGCATTTGTGGGAGGAGAAGCCGAGCTTCGAGTAGGTCAGCCGCTCCGCGATGCGCCGCAGCTCCGCTTCGTCGAAGCCGCGGTCGATCCACGCCCAGTTCACGCCCCCGCCCTCGAAGACGACCTTGCCGAGGCCGCGCGCCTGCTGGATCTGCTTCGCCGTCTCGTCCGACCCCGTCACGCTCACCACCTTGACGCGCGGATCCGAGGCCAGCGACGCGATCCCCTTGCCGAAGCCCTCGATCTTCTGGAACGCGCGCGGATCCGCGCCGGCCGCGATCAGCGCCCGGGTCAGCGTCGTGTTGGTGATCCCCGCGTAGGGATGCCCCTTGAAGATGAAGGGCGACCCGGAGAGGTAGCAGCCGACGATCTGGATGCCCGGGATGCCGTAGATGAAGTTCATCGGCGTGATGACGGCGCAGATCCCGGCGGGCAGGTAGTCGTACTTCCAGTAGCTGTGCCCGCCGACCAGCGGCGGCAGCAGCTCGCCCTGCATGGCCTGCTCCACGCTGCCCTCGAGGTGGTCGGCGGCGCGCTTCGCCTCCCAGAAGTCCTTTTCCGCCTCGAGCCGCGTCTTGGGGATCTGGTGGCGGATCTCGGTGAGGCACTCCTCGCGGAAGTACTCGAGGATGCGCGAGAAGTTCTTGATCACCCACTTGCGGTAGGACACGACTTCGTCCGCCCACTCGAGCGAAGCCCAGTAGTCCTCGGCGACCGCGAGCGCCGCCGCGACATCGCTCTCGTCCGAGGCGGGCAGCTCACAGAGCGGGACGCGCCGGTCGAATTGCGCGTGCATCACCACGGTGCGCGCGGCCGGCCGCCATTCGCCGCCGATGAAGTTGCGCAGGGGGATGGGCTGGTCGTCCGCCTTCTCCGGCAGGCGATCGTAACAGAAGATGTAGGGCCGCAGGGCCTCGATCTCCTCGTCGGAGAGGCGGGGCGTGAACAAGGACCACTGCTTGCGACGCTCGCGGTAGAGCTGCGCGACGGGGTCCGCGCCCGTCTGCCCGCGTGCGTTGAACGCCTCGATCTCGCGGCTCAGCGTGCTTATGTCCAGCATGGTTCCTCCTCCCGGTTGGGCCGGACAGCGGGTCCGGTCGGCGACGTCGCAAACTTCTCGTCCGCGGGAAGGGTACGCAAGGCTGCGCGGCCGGGCGTCGCGCGGCTCCGGCCGCAGCCGCATCGAGTGGACGCGGCCGAACCGCGGGCTCGCGGCGATGGAGCCGCCCGCCGACCCTGTCCTTTTCCGCGGTTGTACGCTATCCTGGCGCCGGCGTGATCCGGCCGCGGCGCGAGGCCGCGCCGGTGACGACGCCGCTCACGTGCGCGGCCAATCGACGGAGGCGTCATGGACAGGGTGCGCATCGCCCAGATCTATGGATACCTCGTTTGCCTGATCGCGGTCGTGACGTTCCTCATCTCGCTCAACTCGGCTGTCGGGGCCGCCATTGACCTGGCCGATCCCGTATACAGCGCCAGCTACCGCGGCGACTCCCGACTGGCTTCATTCGAGGTCTACCGCGTCGAGATGGCGCAGCGGCGGGCGATGCCGGGCATGGCCGGCGCGCCGGAGGCGGCGCTGCCCGACTCCGCCCAGCTCCGGGCGGCGTACGAGGCGGCACGCGAGAACCAGATCCGCTCGGTGCGGTTCCGGGCGATCCGGCAGGCGGTGACCGGCGGGCTGCTGGTGCTCGTCTCGGCCGGCCTCTTCGTTGCGCACTGGGCCTGGCTGCGGCGCCTCGGCGCGCGCGAGTGAGTGCGGGCCGCCGGGGGCGGGCCCGCGCCGCTCACAGCCGCCAGCGGCTCTTCCCCGGAACGCCCGGCGTTGACCGGGGGTAGACGCCGCAGGTAGATTCGACCCGGGCCACGCTCGCGCGGCGGCAGCGGGTCAGCCGCACGCGCTGGAGCGGGCCGGGGCGCACCGGTCTCCGGGAGCACGATGCGATGGCGAGCGCACGCGAGAAGATCGAGGAGGTCCTGGGCACGATCCGTCCGGCGCTGCACGCGGACGGCGGCGATGTCGAGCTGATCGATTACGACGAGGAGGACGGCATCGTCCATCTCCGGCTGATGGGCGCCTGCGGCTCGTGTCCGATCTCGCTGATGACGTTGAAGCAGGGGATCGAGCGGCGCATCATGTCGGCGGTTCCGACAGTGAAGGCGGTGCACGCGCTGTGAGTGCGGACGGCCGCCGCCCCCTGGGACGGCCGGCGCCCCCGGGGGGCGCCGGCCGTCCGCACGAAAGGGAGGGAGTTGATGGCTGTCGATCGGGAAATGCTGCTCGCTCGGGTCCGTGAGGCGCTCGCGCAGGTCCGGCACCCGGCCACGGGCGTGGATGTGTTGAGCGGCGGACAGGTCTCTGCGCTCGACGTGGATGACGAAGGAAGGGTCCGCTTTCAGTTCGTGCTGAGGCCCGAGGACCCGGGGACGCTGGTGCGCGAGGCGCGGGCGGCGGTCGAGGCGGTCGAGGGCGTTGCCCGGGCGAAGATCGATGTGAAGCTGCCGGACGCGCTCCAGGCCCAGCGGCAGCAGGCGGCGCGCGCGCATGGCGGGCGGCCGGTCCGGCCGCACTCTGTCCCCGCGCCCACCCCGGACCCGAACCTGCTGCCGGGCGTGGAGCATGTGTTCGCGGTCAGCTCGGGGAAGGGCGGGGTGGGGAAGTCCACCGTCGCCGCCAACGTGGCCGCGGCGCTGGCCGCGCAGGGGCGCCGCGTGGGCCTGCTGGACGCGGACGTCTACGGCCCGGACATCCCGCTGATGTTCGGGGAGCGGCGCCGGCCGGCGGTCACGGGCGCGCGCGGACGCGAGAAGATCGTGCCGCTCGAGGCGCACGGCGTCCGGCTGATGAGTCTGGGCTTCCTGCTCGAGGACGAGCAGCCCGCCATCATGCGCGGGCCGCTCATCGCCGGCATCCTGCGGCAGTTCCTCGAGCAGGTCGAGTGGGGCGAGCTGGACTACCTCGTCGTGGACATGCCGCCCGGCACGGGGGACGCCCAGCTCTCGCTGGTGCAGACCATCGAGATCGCGGGCGCCGTCATGGTGACCACGCCGCAGGACGTGGCGACCGGGGACGTGCGGCGCGCGATCCGCATGTTCGAGCGCGTGCGCGCGCCCATCCTCGGCGTCGTCGAGAACATGAGCGGCTTCACCTGCCCGCACTGCGGCGGCCACGCGGACGTGTTCGGCCAGGGCGGCGGACAGCGCCTCGCGGAAGACATGCACGTGCCCTTCCTGGGCGAGGTCCCGCTGGACGTGCAGGTCCGCGAGGCGGGAGATGCCGGCCGGCCCACCGCGATCTTCGCGCCGGACTCACCGGCGGGCCGCGCGTTCCGCGCCGTGGCGGAGCGCCTGGCCGCCGCGCTCGAGGGCGCTCTGGCCGGCCGCGCGTGACGCTCACCACCGCCCCCGAGCTGGCGGCCATGCTCGTGCACGTCGTGGTGCGCGAGTTCCCCGAGACCGTCGAAGTATTCCGGGGCCACGGCGTGGACCTGGCGCGGCACGGCGCCGTGCCCGTGTCCGGCGCCGCCGGGGATGCCGATGCCGGGCCGCTGCTCGACGCCCTCGTCGCGGCGATCCGGTGGCGCGTGCCGGGCGGCTGAGCTCGTGGCGGCGCTCCCGGGGCGAGCGCACTGCCCCGGGTCCCCACTGTGGCCGGCCGCGCGCCGGGGGCCTCCCGGTCGAACCCCTGTCTGCTGCCTGGAACGGCCGTGCCTCGCATCACCCTGCTTACCGATTTCGGGACCGCGGACGGCTACGTGGCCGCGATGAAGGGCGTCATCGCGGCGCGCGCGCCGGGCGTGGCGATCGATGATGCATCGCACGAGATCTCGCCGGGCGACGTGCGAGCCGCTGCATGGGCGCTGTCGCGCTACTGGCACCTGTACCCGGAGGGCACCGTGCACCTGGTCGTGGTGGACCCGGGCGTGGGTAGCGCGCGGCGGCCGCTGGCCGCGGAGGCCCGCGGCCGGCTCTTCGTCGCCCCGGACAACGGCGTGCTCACGCGCGTGCTCGCGGAGGCAGAGGACGCGCGCGTCGTCGCCATCGAGGCGAGCGAGCACTTCCGCACGCCGGTGTCCGCGACATTCCACGGGCGGGACGTCTTCGCGCCGGCCACTGCGGCGCTCGCCCTGCGCGCGGCCGCGGCGCCTCCAGCCGGATACGGAGCGCTCCTGGAAGCGTTCGGCCCCGCCATCACCGATCCGGTCCGGTTCCCGCTGCCCCGGCCGCAGCGGCTGCCGGGCCGCCTGCTGGGAGAAGTCGTGCACGTGGACCGCTTCGGCAACCTGGTCACGGATGTGCCGGGCGAGTGGGTCCCGGCCGGCGCGACCGTGCGCGTCGGCGACGGGCCGGCCGCGCGGGTCGTGCGGACGTACGCGGATGTGGCGCCCGGGGAGCTCCTGGCGCTGGTCGGCTCCGCGGACCTGCTCGAGGTCTCCGTCCGCGACGGGAGCGCCGCCGCGGCGCTCGGCGCACGCCGTGGATCGGAGGTGGAAGTGACACTGCCGGCGCCGGCCGGCGCGTGACCCGCAGGCCCGCCGGCGCGTGACCCGCAGGCCCGCTCCCGCGCGACCCGCCGGCCCGCTCCAGCCAGACCCGGGAGCCGGCGTCAGCGTGACGCAGGAGCCGGCGTCAGCGTGACGCGGGAGCGAGCGCCGGCGGGACGGCGGGTCAGACCTCGATGCGCGTCTCGATCTCCGGCGGGTGGCGCAGGGTGTGCTCGACGGTGCAGTGTTGGGCCACGCGGAGTGCCGCCGCCTGCCGCTCGGGGGGCAGGCCGGGCCACCGGACAGCCATGTCGTAGCGCCCCACCCGGTACGGGTCCTCGACGTACGTCCACGTGAGCTCGATGCTGAGATCGTGCCACGGGATGCGTGCCCGCTCGGCCCAGCTCGCCAGCACCGCGACCGTGCAGGTCGCGAGCGAAGCCGCCAGCATGTGGAGCGGAGAAAACTGGAGGCCGGGCTCGGCGGATTCCACCTCGAGCCCGGCCCCGTCCACCTGGAGGCGCAACCGCTGTTCGCCCTCCAGGATCAGGCGCATGGCGGGTCAGTCCGCTTCCAGCAGCTTCTTCTCCAGCCGCTCGAGGCGCTTCTGCCGTGGCGCGAGGAACCGGACCACCAGGTAGCCGAGCAGCACGACCGGCACGACCTTGAACAGCAGGAACGTGGCGAGCCCCAGCACTGCCGAGAACACCGCCCCGACGATGGCGAGCACGATGCCGATGACGAAGAGGGCGACGAGCCCGACGAGCAGGAACGTGATCAGCGATGCGAGCATGGACGAGCCTCCCGGAAACACCCGAAACGTATGCAAGAACCGGGCGCCGGCACGGCCGCCGATCGGCCTGGCGGCGATGACTGCCCTCGCCCTGGCTCCGGCTTCAGGGTAGCGACGCGGCCACCGGCTTGACCCACTGCAGGTCGATCGAGCCCAACGCCGCGTCCACGCGGATGGTGAGCCTGCGCGAGGCCGTGTCCCAATCCGGCGAGTAGTACCCTTTGCCGCGCTTGATGAGCCCCTGTGAATCGAAGGCGGCGAGCAGGCCGTCCTTCATGACGTGGAGGCCGACCCCCTCGGGCACGCGGAGCGTGAGCGCGCCCAGCCCCATGTCGATGTCCGCGGTCATGTCGCGCTGCCACTCGCCCGAGAAATCCAGCACCACGTCGCCCAGTCCGCCATCCACCGAGATGCGCTCGGCGTTCGCGTTGCCCAGGCCCTCTGCACGGAACGCCGCGGCCCCCACCTCGATCTGGATCACCGAGAGGGGTTCAGGGTTCGGCCGCGAAAAGCGGAGCGACGTCTGGCTCGCCCCCGTCGAGACCTCGACGCGCCGGATCCGGAGGCCTCCCAGGTCGACGTCCGCCTCGGCGGCCCCGAACTCGAGGTCCAGCGTGATCGGCACCTCGGGGCCGAGGGCCAGCGCGATCTCGCCTGCCTTGTGGCTGCGCACCTTGGTGCCGCGCTCGGTGTTCAGTCCTACGCGCAGCCGGCCGTCACGGTACTCCGTCACGGGCCGGAAGGCCCTGGGATCGTAGTGGAGCGTCGCCTTGTAGAGCGATCCCGCCGGGCCCGGCTTGATGTCCAGGCGACCCGCGCCGAAGCGAACGTCGACGCGGAGTTCCTTCTCTCCCCGGTGGCTGCGACTCGTCGCCACGGAGCGCCAGTTCTCCTGCGCCGCCAGGGTCGCCGGCACGAGCAGCAGCGTGAGGCCGGCCAGCGAGATGGTCCGCCTAGACATCGCCTTCCTCCTCGATGGGGGGCGCTGTGGCCGCCGATTCTTCGAGCGGCGACGCCGCCACGGGGCGGGTGCCGGCTCGGGAGATCAGGACCGCCCCGAGCCCGATGGCCGTGGCGGCGATGGTCACCATGACCGCGAGGAACATCAGCAGACCGCGCACGATGTCCAGCCAGGGGCCGGCGATCTCGACCACGAAGCTGGCGGCGAACAGGGCGAGGAGCAGGCCGACGCCCGTCATCACGTAGTAGTACGAGTTCGCCCGCTTGAACCAGTCCCCGCCGTAGAAGCGGCGTTCCGCCAGCGCCTCGCCGCTGGCGTGTGCGACGCCCAGGTAGCCGAAGACGACTGCCGCGCAGGCCAGCGCCGGGAACAGCGGGAGCCACAGCAGCAGCACGGGGATGCCCACGATCGAGATCGCGAGGGCCAGTGTCCCCACCAGGAAGGCCGGGATGAGCAGGAAGAGCGCCGCCATCCCGACGATGCCGGAGCGCAGCGTGGCGTGCCGGGCTGTGTCCGCCACGCCTTCGAGATAGCGCCGGCCGAAGAACACGATGGCAAAGCCCAGCGCGACCAGCACGCCGTAGGTCAGCAGGAGCGACAGCAGGTTGCCGAGGCCGCGTCCGACGCGCTGGAAGAATCCTGGGGCGCCGCGCCTGCCGGACTCCCGGTCCCACCACCCGTCGTGGTCGATCTCGTAGCGAAGTCGCCACGTCCGCTCCTCGCCGCCACGCCGCTCGAGCTCCGC
>DASVDH010000012.1:0-79130 GCA_036381195.1 Longimicrobiales bacterium
CCGGCAGTCGCTCGAGGAGATGTGGCGGCCGCAGTTCGCCGCGCCCGGTGAGATCGCGGGCTACGGGCTCGGCTTCGGCATCTCGGAGCTTGAGGGGCGGCGCAGGATGGGGCACGGCGGCGCGATCTACGGCTTCGCGACCGAGCTCGCCTTCCTGCCCGACGAGAAGCTGGGCGTCGTGGCGGTGACGACGCTCGATGCCGCGAACGTGGTGGTCGAGCGGATCGCGGATCACGCGCTCCGCGCCATGCTCGCGGCGCGGGCGGGCGAGGCGCCGCCGGCGCCGGACACGACGAGCGCGCTGCCGGAGGGTCGAGCCGCGGCGCTCGAGGGCCGCTACGAGGGCAAGGGCGGCGCTGTCGAGCTGGTGGACCGGTACGGCCGGCTGCTGATGCTGCCACTGCGCGGCGGGTTCCGCACCGAGCTCCGCGCCGCAGGGGACGCGCTCCTCTCCGACAGCCGGCTCGACTACGGCACGCGGGTCGTCCCGATCGGCACCGATGCGCTGGTCGTGGGCAGGGACACGCTGCGGCGGGTTCCGGCGCAGCGCCCCGCACCCCCACCGGAACGCTGGCGGGGCCTGATCGGCGAGTACGGCTGGGACCACAACATCCTCTACATCCTCGAGCGGGATGGGCGGCTGCACGCCCTCATCGAGTGGTTCTTCGAGTATCCGCTCGAAGAGGTATCGGCGGACGTCTTCGCGTTCCCGGACTGGGGGCTGTACGCGGGCGAGCGGCTCGTCTTCACGCGTGACGAGCACGGCCGCGCGACGAGCGTCGAGGCGGCGAGCGTCGTCTTCCCCCGCAGGAACGTGGGCACCGAGGCCGGCGAGACGTTCCGGATCGAGCCCGTCCGCCCGGTCGAGGAGCTGCGTGCCGAGGCGCTGGCGGCCTCGCCGCCGCGCGAGGAGGGCGAGTTCCGGGAGCCGGAGCTGGTCGAGCTGATCACGCTGGACCCGACGATTCGGCTCGACATCCGTTACGCGACGACGAACAACTTCATGGGCGCGGTCTTCTATACCGAGCCGCGGGCGTTCCTCCAGCGTCCGGCGGCGGAGGCCCTCGTGCGGGCCCACCGGAAGCTGCGCGAGCAGGGGTTCGGCCTGCTGATCCACGATGCGTACCGCCCGTGGCACGTGACCAAGATGTTCTGGGACGCCACGCCGGAGGACCAGAAGATCTTCGTGGCGGATCCGAGCCAGGGCTCGCGGCACAACCGGGGCTCCGCGGTGGACCTCACGCTCTTCGACCTGCGGACGGGCGAGCCGGTCCAGATGGTGGGCGGCTACGACGAGTTCTCGGACCGCTCGTTCCCGGACTACCCCGGCGGGACCTCGCTCCAGCGGTGGCACCGCGAGGTGCTGCGCGACGCGATGGAGGCCGAGGGCTTCCGCGTTTACGACTGGGAATGGTGGCACTTCGACCACGAGGATTGGGCGGAGTACCCGATCCTCAACGTTCCCTTCGAGCAGATCCCCGCGCCCGCGACGGCCGGCCGGGCAGCGCCGCGGCGGCTCGTGGCCACGGCTGCTGGCGCCGGCCCGGAGCGGCCTGGTCGATGACGCACGTGCGCGACGGCATGGAGCCGGGGGACGCGACGGGCGCCGCGGCCACGACGGTGGACGTGCGGCCTCTGCGCACGCACGAGGACTTCGCCGCCTGCGTCGAGCTCCAGCGCTTGACCTGGGGTGGGGACTACACGGACATCGTGCCGGCGAGCCTGCTGAAGGTCGTGCCGAAGGTCGGCGGCGTGGTGGCCGGCGCGTTCGGCGGGGACGGCCGCATGCTCGGGTTCGTGTTCGGGGTGACCGGCATCAGGGGCGGGCGCGTCGCGCACTGGTCGCACATGCTCGCCGTACGGCCCGAGGCGCGCAACCTGGGCATTGGCCGGCGCCTGAAAGAATACCAGCGCGAGATGGCTGCGAAGCTGGGTGCCGAGGCGATCTACTGGACGTTCGATCCGCTCATCGCGCGCAACGCGCACCTGAACCTGACGCGGCTGGGCGCCGAGGTCGTCGAGTACTCGCCGGACATGTACGGCCGGACGGGGAGCGACCTCCACGTCCTGGGCACGGACCGGCTCGTCGTGGTCTGGCGGATCGCGGAGGGCGCGCCCGCCGGCGCGCGGGCCGTGGCGCCGGTGGGCGTGGACGCCGCGCCGATCGTGAACCGCGGCCCGGGCGGCGAGCCACTTGCCGACACCGCGGTATTCGCCGAGCATCCGCTGGTGCGCATCGAGGTGCCGGCCGACATCGAGGGGGTGCGTGCGTCGTCCATGGATCTGGCCATGCGCTGGCGCGAGGCGATCCGGCGCGCGTTCTCCTGGTATCTCGGCCGCGGCTACCGGGTCGTGGGCTTCAGCCGCGAGCTGGAAGCCGGCCGCTGCCATTACGCGTTGGCCGCGCCGGGCGCGGCAGGAGTGGATGCTTGATGCTTCGGATCGACTGGCTCGTCCTGCGGGAGATCCGCCTGCCGCTTCGCGAGCCGTTCCGCATCTCTTCCGGCGAGGTCTCGGAGCGGCGCATCCTGTTGCTCGAGCTGCACCACCCGGACGGGATCGTCGGATGGTCGGAGTGCGTGGCAGGCGAGCAACCGAACTACAGTCCGGAGACGATCGACACGGCCTGGTTCGCGATCCGGGAGTGGCTCGCGCCGCGCATCCTGGGCCGGACGCTGGCCGGCCCCGAGGAGGTGCAGCCGCTGCTGGACGCGGGGCTGCGCGGGCACCGCATGGCCAAGGCCGCCGTCGAGATGGGCGCGTGGGAGCTCGCCGCGCGCCTGAGGTCGTTGCCGCTCGCGCGGCTGCTCGGCGGCACGCGCGAGCGGGTCGCGGTCGGCATCTCGCTCGGCATCCAGGACGACCCGGCCGCGCTGGTCGAGCGGGCGCGGGCGGCGCTCGCGCAGGGCTACCGCAAGGTCAAGATCAAGATCAAGCCAGGTGCGGACGTGGAGTACGTGGGGGCCGTGCGCGAGGCCGTGGGGCCGGAGCCGTCGCTCATGGCGGATGCGAACTCGGCGTACACGCTCGCGGATGCGGATCATCTCTCGCAACTCGATGCCTTCGGCCTGATGATGATCGAGCAGCCGCTCGACCGCGAGGACCTGGTGCGGCACGCGCGGCTCCAGCAGCGGCTCCGTACGCCGATCTGCCTGGACGAGTCCATCACCGGGCTGGACCGTGCGGAGGACATGGTCGCGCTCGGCAGCGGCCGGATCGTGAACATCAAGCCGGGGCGGGTCGGCGGCTTCCGCTCCTCGATCGCCATCCACGATTATTGCGCGCGTCACGGAATCCCGGTGTGGTGCGGCGGGATGCTCGAGAGCGGGATCGGCCGGGCGCACAACGTGGCGCTCGCCTCCCTGCCGAACTTCACGCTGCCGGGCGACCTCTCGCCGAGCGCGCGCTACTGGGAGCGTGACATCGTCGTGCCGGAATGGACGATGGCACCCGATGGCATGGTGGACGTGCCGCTGCACGCGCCGGGGATCGGCGTCGAGGTGGACGTGGATCGCATCGACGACCTGACCGTCCGGCGCGAAGTCCTGTCCTGCTGACCCTGTACGAGGGAACACGATGAACGAGGAGACCGTGGTATCCGGAGGGCGGACGTGGAACGCGCGCGGCGGATCGAGGGTGCGGCGCGGGTGGGCGGGGCGGTTCGCGCGCGGGTCCGTGCTGTGGCTTTGCGCGGCCGCAGCCCCGGCGCTGGGGGGACCCGCCGCGCCGGCGCTCCACGCCCAGCCGGCGGCGGTGGCGGCGGACCCGGGGCTCGAGCGGCTCGAGCGCGAGATCGCGCGGCTGGCCGAGCTGGCCGGGGGGACCGTCGGCGTGGCGGCGGTGCACCTCGAAACCGGCCGCGCCGTTTATCACAACCGCACCGAACGCTTCCCCATGGCCAGCTCGTACAAGGTTCCGATCGCCGTACAGCTGCTGACGCGGGTGGACCGTGGCGAGCTGAGACTGGACAGTCTGATCGAGGTCCGGCAGGAGGACCTGCACCCGGGCAGCGGCACGCTCACGTCCCTGTTCAACGATCCGGGCGTGGTCCTCTCGGTGCGCAACCTGCTGGAGCTGATGCTCCTGATCAGCGACAACAGCGCGACGGACATCATGCTCCGGACCGCCGGGGGCGCGGCGGCCGTCACGGCGCGCATGCGGGCGGTCGGCGCCGAAGGGATCCGCGTGGACCGGCCGACCTCGCTGCTGATCGGCGACTGGCTCGGCGTGAAGGGCCTCCCGGAGAACGGCGAGATCTCGCCCGCCGAGTTCGACGAACGGGTGGACGCCGTCCCGCAAGCGCAGCGGGATTCGGCCGCGGCCGCGTTCGACGTCGATCCGCGTGACACCGCAACGCCCGAGGCGATGGCGCGGCTCCTCGAGCGCATCTGGCGCGGGGAGATCCTGAGCCCGGAGAGCTCGGAGCTGCTGCTGGACATCATGCGGCGTTGTGAAACGGGGGCCGGGCGCATCAAGGGGATGCTCCCGCCATGGGTCGAGGTGGCGCACAAGACCGGGACGATCGGCGGGACCACGAACGACGTGGGGATCATCTACCTGCCGGGCGATGCGGGGCACGTCGTCACGGTCGTCTTCGTGAAGGAGTCCAAGCGGCCGATCCCCGAGCGGGAGAAAGCGATCGCGTACATCTCCCGGGCGATCTACGACTACTTCCTGTTCAACCCGGGCACCAGGGTGTCCAGCCGCTGAGTCGGCGTGGCGCCGGAGGAACGCATGGCACGAGAACTCGAACGGGTCCTGGCGCTGCGGGAGCTGATCCTCATCGTCGTCGGCACGGTGATCGGGTCGGGCATCTTCATCGTGCCGGCCACGACGCTCCAGCAGACCGGCGGACTGATCGGCCCGGCACTGCTGGTCTGGGCGATCGCCGGCGTGCTCTCGCTGCTGGGCGCGCTGACATACGGCGAGCTGGGCGCGATGAACCCGGAAGCCGGTGGCCTCTACGTCTACATCCGGGATGCGTTCGGCCGGCTGCCGGCGTTCCTCTACGGCTGGACGTTGTTCTTCGTGATCGGCAGCGGCTCGGTCGCGACGCTGGCGGTCGCGGCGTCGTCGTACCTCGGCGAGTTGCTGCCGTTGACCCCGCCGCTCGCCAGGGTGGTCGCGATCCTCACGATCGCGGTGGTCGCGGTGGTGAACGTGAAGGGGACGGACGACGGCGCGGCCGTCCAGGACTGGACGACGCTGCTGAAGGCGGGCGCGATCGTGGTCATGAGCGCGATCCTCATCGCCGCGGGAACGGGGTTCGTCCGCGGCGACGTCCCCGTCTGGCCGGAGCGTGTGACGGGCTCGCTGCTGTCCGGCATCGGGCTGGCCATGATCGGCGTGCTGTGGGCCTACGAGGGCTGGCAGTACGTGACGTTCTCGGCGGGTGAGGCGCTGGACCCGCAGCGCACGTTCCCGCGGGGCATCATCATCGGCACGGGGGCGCTGATCGCGATCTACCTGCTGGCCAACGTGGCGTACGTGGCGGCGCTCGGCCCCACGGCCGCGGCGGGGTCCGAGCGGATCGCGGCCGATGCCGTCGGCGCGCTCCTGGGCCCGTTGGCCGGGAAGCTGATCGCGGCGATGATCGTGCTGTCGATGATCGGCGCGGCCAACGGCATCACGCTGACCGCGCCGCGCGTGTTCTACGCGATGGCCCGCGACGGGCTGTTCTTCCGGCGTCTCGCCGAAGTGCACCCCCGCTTCGGGACGCCGGCCTTCGCGATCATCGCCGGCTCGCTCTGGGCCATGGTGCTTGCCGCGACCGGCACCTTCGAGCAGCTCCTGACCTACGTGGTCTTCGCCGGCTGGATCTTTTACGCGCTCGGCGCGCTGAGCATCTTCGCCTATCGCCGCCGGCAGCCGGACGCGAGCCGGCCGTTCCGCGTGCCGGGCTACCCGATCACGCCGATCCTCTTCGTGGCCTCGGCGGCCGCGATCGTCGTGAACACGCTGCTCACGCAACCGGCCCGCGCCGCGGTGGGGCTCGGCGTGGTGCTCGCCGGCGCCCCGTTCTTCTTCCTCTGGCGCGCGCGGGCCGCGCGGACGGAGGCCGCCGGAGCGACGGCAGCGGCGCAGGCGGAGTAGGCCGCGCGCCGATCCCGGCCCGCAGCCCGAGCGGCCCGCAGCCCGAGCGGCCCGTAGCCCGAGCGGCCCGTCGCGCTGCGGGCCGATGCCGCCGGCCGACGGGCGCGCCGCGGCGAGCGGATTCGCCCCGGGCGGCGCTCCGGCCGTTCGGGATGGAGCGGGCGGCGTCTCCCCACAGCAGATCCTGTTTTCCCCGACAGACACGCGCGTCGCGCGGCGTAGTTTCTGGACCGTGGCAGCACGGAGGGCGCCCCCGTGCCGCCGCGGCGTCCTTTGCTCGGGAGGCGACGATGCGCGGCTTTCGACTCGGCCGGATCCTCGGCGTCGAGGTGCGGATCGACCGGTCCTGGTTCATCATCTTCTTCCTGATCCTCTGGACGTTCACTGCGGGCGTGTTCCCGGCCGGCTACCCGGGCCATGGGCCGGGGACTTACGCCGCGATGGGAGTCGCGGGGACGCTGCTGTTCTTTGCATCGCTGCTCGCGCACGAGCTCGCGCACTCGGTCGTCGCGCGCAGGCGGGGCATCCCGGTGGAGGGCATTACGCTCTTCGTCTTCGGCGGGATCGCGCACGCGCGCATGGAGGCGGAGCGGCCGGGCGACGAGTTCGTGATCGCGGGCGTCGGCCCGCTTTCGAGTCTGCTGATCGGCGCGCTGTTCGGCGCGGCCGGGGCGGTGGGCCGCTGGGCCGGCCTGAGCCCGGCGATCACCGGCGTCGCGGCGTACCTGTCATCCATCAACATCGTGCTGGCGTTGTTCAACCTCTTGCCCGGGTTCCCGCTCGACGGCGGGCGCCTGTTCCGCGCGGCGGCCTGGAAGGTGACGGGAGACGCGACGAAGGCGACGCGGTGGGCCACGGCTGGGGGAGCCGGGCTCGGTTACGCCCTCATCGCGGTCGGCGCGCTGCAGCTCATCCTGGTGGGCAACCTCGTCGGCGGGGTCTGGCTCATGTTCATCGGGTGGTTCCTGCGTTCCGCGGCGGAGGCGAGCATGACACAGCACCTCTTGCTCGGCTCGCTGGAGGGTGTGTACGCGCGGGACCTGATGAGCCCCCGGCCCGAGACGGTGCCGGCCGCGCTGGGGCTGGACGAGTTCGTCGAAGAGTATCTCGTGCGCGGCCGCCACAGCGGGTACCCGGTCCTGGACAGCGGCCGGACCGTGGGGTTGATGACGCTCGAGCGGGTCAGGGCGGTGCCGCGCGCGGAGTGGTCGCGGCGCACCGTGGCGGACGCGATGCTGCCGCTGAACGAGGAGCTCACCGTACGGCCGCAGGAGAGCATGGCCAGCGTGCTGGAGAAGCTGGGGCGCGCGGCCGCCGGCCGCGTTCTCGTGACCTGTAACGGCAACGTGGAAGGCGTGATCACGCAGGGCGACCTGGCCCGCTGGTTCCAGCGCCTCCGGTTGCTGGCGCGGAACTGAGGCGGAAGCGAGAGCGAGCCGGCGAGCGGGAGCCGGACGGGTCGGCGGGGCTCGCCGCTCCGGCGACCCGCAGGCGGGTCACGACGGGTCGGCGGGGGTCGCCGCTCCGGCGCCCCACAGGCCGGCCACGCGCGGGCGGCGACGGCTCACGCCTCCGCTTCCCTGCACACCCGCGGCAGCCGCACGGTGAAGGTGCTGCCCCGGCCGACCTCGCTCTCGAGGTCGAGGTCGCCGCCGAGGAGCCGGGCCAGCTCGAGGCTCACGCTGAGGCCGAGACCCGCGCCGCCTTTGGCGCGGGTGGGGCCCCAGTCCGGTTGCTCGAACGGGCGGAAGATCCGCTCGCGGTCGGCGAGCGCGATGCCGGGTCCTGTGTCCGCGACCTGGAAGACGACGACGTCGCCCTCAGCGAACAGCCGCAGCCGCACCTCGCCTTGCGGCGTGAACTTGACCGCATTGGCCGCGAGGTTGAGCAGGATCTGGCGGATCTTCCCCGGATCGGACCGCATCTCGAGCGGCTCCTCGGGGGCCTCGACCTCCAGGCGCAGCCCGTCGCGCGCGGCGAGCGGCCCGATCATCTCGACGACGTCGGAGAGGATGGCGGCGGCATCGAGCGGCTGCACGTCCACGCGCTCCCGGCCGGCCTCGATGCGGGAGAGCGAGAGGATCTGGTTGATGAGCCCCAGCAGGTGCCGTCCGCTCTCGCGCATCCGCGCGATCTGCTCCCGCTGCCGCTCGTTGAGCGGGCCGACCACCTCGTCCTCCAGGAGCGCGCCGTAGCCGAGGATCGCCGTGAGGGGCGTCCGGAGTTCGTGACTCATGACGGCGAGGAAGTTCGACTTCGCGCGGTTCGCCTCCTGCGCTTGCTGGCGCGCGTGGCGTTCGGCCTCGTAGAGGTGGGCCCGGTCGAGGGCGTGCGCACACTGATTGGCAAGGGCCATCACGTAATCGCGTTCGGCCGCGCTGAACTCGCGAGCATGATCGAAGGTCAGCGTGAGCGCGCCGATCGTCCGGCCGCGGGCCCGGAGCGGGAGCGCGGCCCACGTCCCCTCGCCCTGGTGCAGAGGAGTCACGGAGGGATAACGCGCGGCCCACTCGGCCCGCGAGTAGAGGAAGACCGGCTCGCCGGTGCAGACCGCATCCCATGCGGGCGTTCGCCGGGCCGCCGAGAGTCGCAGGAACGGCCGGATGGCCTCCGGGTCGTAGCCACGGGTGCGGATCGCGACGAGCTCCCGGCCGTCCGGGCTCACCTCGACGACGCCGCCCGCGTAGGCGCCGGTCGCCTCGATCACCTCGTCCATGATCACGTCCACGACCTGGGCCGGCTCGAGCACCGCGGTCAGCGCGGCGGACACTCGCTGGAGCCGGCGCAGCCGTCGCGTCTCCGCCTCCGCGGCATTGCGTTGCCGCTCGAGTTCCTCGATGGTCTGCTCCAGCTCGATGTTGAGCTCCTCGAGTTCCTGCCTGCTCTGCTCGAGGGCCCGCCGCGCCTCGACCTGCGCGGTCACGTCTCGCGCGATGGTGGACGCGCCGATGACGTTGCCGGCGTCGTCCAGGATGGGCGAGATCGTCAACGAGATGTTGAGTCGCCGCCCGTCCTTCGCCATGCGGATGGTCTCGTAGTGCTCAATGCGCTCGCCGCGGCGGAGCCGCTCCATGATGGCGGGCACATCGTCCTCCAGCCCGGGCGGGACGAGCATCTCGATGGGCCGGCCGACCGCCTCCTCCGCCGTGTAGCCGTAGATGCGCTCGGCACCACGATTCCAGCTCCTGATGATGCCGTCAATCGTCTTGCCGATGATCGCGTCGTCAGAGGACTCGACGATCGCGGCGAGATAGCGGCTGGAAGCGTCTTCCGAGGACTGAGGGCCATCCCCCCGGGGCATCACCGTGGTCATCTCGGCAACCTCGACGGTGGAGCCGCAGGATCGAATGGAACGCAACGGACGGGGGACACCGCCGTCCCCCGTAACGAGGCATCCGGCAAGCTCACGGCAGGCGCCGGCCGCGAGCCGCTTGGCGCGGCAAGCGACCGCTCAGGAATCGGGCGTGGGCTGGCCTTTCGCCCCGAACCGCGACACGGTCCCGTCCAGCACCGCTGCCTTGCAAACCGCGGGATTGACGTCCAAGATACCGGAGCGTCCCGGTGGTCGGCAAATGCCGCACCGGCGCTGCCTCGTTCGGCCGGCCCGCTGGGGCCGCCGACGCCTACGTCCTTCGCCGGCTCGGCGGCCCGGCGGCGGGGAGCGGCGTCGCGTGTCCGGGCGAGCGGCGACGAGGAATGAAGTCGCAGCGAAGAGTTCCGGAGGCCGATGGTGGCAGGAACCTACGCGCGGGTCGCCCGCGTGATCGAGACGGATCTCGGGCACGAGCTGGTCCTGCTCGATCCCGAGACGCAGGAGATGTTCAGCTTGAACGAGACGGGGCGCTGCATCTGGCGGACGCTCCCCGCGGGCGAGGCACCGCTGATCGCGGCGCTGGTGGCCGCCTATGACGTCTCGCCCGCGGCCGCGGAGGCGGACGTGCGCCGGCTCCTCACCGAGCTCCTCGATGCCGGACTGATCGAGGTCCGCGGTGATGCCGCCGGTGGTTGAGGACCTCGCGTTTCCGATCCTCGGGCGTTCATTCGTCGGCCACGGCGTGCCGGAGCCG
Organism: Longimicrobiales bacterium; assembly: GCA_036381195.1. Taxonomy (GTDB): domain Bacteria; phylum Gemmatimonadota; class Gemmatimonadetes; order Longimicrobiales; family RSA9; genus RSA9. The sequence goes on from DASVDH010000012.1 coordinate 10,161, forward strand.
CTGCGGGGCTGGCTGCTCGAGCAGTGGTGGCGCCCGGAGCAGGCGCTGCCCGCGCGGCGGTTTGCGATCGGACTCGAATGGACTGCGGCGGGTTCCGCGCCTGCCCCGGCTCAGGGCGAGCCCGTGCGGGCGTTGGTGCCAGGTGGGGTGCTGACCTGGCGCAGCTCCGGAGGGCAATGGGAGTGGCGGGGTGGCGATGCCACGGGGGTGCGATTGACGCTCGAGCCGGAGCAGGCGCGGATCCACGTGTGGGGGACGTCGACGCGCGATGCGGAACTGTTCACCGCGCTCTACGTCGCCATCTGCGAGGCGCTGCGCGCGAGCGGGCTCCTGCCGCTGCACGCGGCGGTGGCGGCTCCGCCGGCGGGCACCGTCGCGTGGCCGCCGGCGGCGGCCCCTTACATCCCGGGCGATCCCGCTGCGACCGCGCCGGCGGCCATGGCCTTCCTCGGCGGGCGCGAGGCGGGGAAGAGCACCACGCTGCTGCACCTCGCGCGTGCGGGGTGGACCCCGGTCGCCGAAGACCTCTGCTGGATCGATCCGGACGCACGCGTGCTGTACGGCTGGGACCGCGGCGTCCGGCTGCGGCGCGCCGCGATCGAGGCGTTCTTCCCGGAGCTGAGCGGCGCCCCGTGGGTCGCGGAGCCGGACGGCAAACTCCTCCTCCACTACGACGATCTCGCTCGCCACGGCCAGGCCTCCGGCGGACCCGGAGGCGGTGAGCGGGGCGCCGGCGAGGCCGCGCGGCGCGGCACGCTCGCGGGCGTCACGCTGCTGCGCCGCGCCGCAGGCGGCGCCACCGGCTGGGAGCCTCTGCCGCCGCGCGACGCCGTGCGGGCGCTGTGGGAGGCCGTGGGCGTGCCGCTGAGTGCCGCGGCGCGGCAGACCGCAGCGGCGTGGATCGGGACGGTGGCCGCACGGCTGCCCCTCTACCATCTGCGGCTCGGGAAGACGCCGCCGGGGCCGCCTCCACCGTGGTGAAGCGGGCGTTCCGAGTTTCCCGCGCGCGGGGCGCCTGCCCGGGACGCCGGAGCGCCGGGGCGGCCTGCTGCGGCTCGTGGGCCTCGATGATCCCGGGGACGCGGCCGGGTGTCCCGCGGCCGCCGTCCGGTGGCGAGAGCGGCTCGTCAAGCCCCCCAGGCCGCAGGCAGGATGAGCATCGCGAGCCCGATCAGCACCAGGGTGGGCAACCGGCGGCCGTGGGGCTGCCCTGCGACCGTCGATGTCGCACGCATGATCTCTCCAGGACTTGCAACCGGGTTTCGCCGAACGGGAGGCACCGGGGCGCCTCTCGCCGCATTCCTTCCAGCGTCGTCTCGTGGGATCACGGGAAGACCGGAATGCTCTGCTGGAGCGTGAGCGCGCTCCAGCGACCGAGCGGCTCGAGCCGTGGCTGGACGTAGGGCGCGCGGGCGGCGTTGCCAGCGGGGCGTTGCGTCTCGGCCGCGCCTACAATGCGGCGCCGTTCGGCTTCATCCATCATCCCGCGGCTCATGGGCTCGCCTCCAGTCGTAGCGATCTCACCCGGGGTCAGCGGGACCGTCTCGGTCCCGCCATGACAGATCCCCGGGGCGGAGGGTCTGGACCCGCACACGCCGCCGGCCTCCTTCCACCGGGCGTGGTGCGGGCTTCCACTCGACCTCACTCCCCCATACGGGAAACGGGCGCCGGATTGATCACGGCCGCCGGAGGCGGCCAGGTGGAGTCGTGGAGCCGGCCGCCGCGGGCCGTTCAGGGCGGCCCGGAGGGCCGCCGCACGCGTTCGCCCGAGGGGCAGGGTGAACGGATCGGAAGGGAGGAAGCGGTGGACGGAGCGGAATGGGCCGCGGGCCGTGGCGCCGGTGCCGGAGGCCACGGCCGCACGGCCCGGGCCCTACGGGGGAGCGGGGTGAGGTGGAATCGCCAGCCCGTCGGGGGTCAGTTGCCGGCCCCCGCCTCGCGACGGACCCGCTCCGCATCCGCGGGCCGGCCCCAGGCCTCGTACAGCTCCGCGAGGCCGTTGACCAGCTCGCGGCGGCGCGGGTGGGTGGGAGGCATGCGGCTCCGGGCGACCTCGAGCGCCGGGAGATAGAGCGCTTCCGCCTCCTCGTAAGCGCCGCGGCGGGCGAGAACGCCGGCCAGGAACCCCATCGTGCGCGCGGCGTCCGAGGAGATCTCGCCGGACTCGCCGCGTTGCCGTGCGAGGATGTCGCGCAGGAGCGACTCCGCCTCGTCCAGCTTGCCGCGCTGCGCGAGCGCATCGCCGTAGGCCGCGCCCGTGCGGAGCGCCACCGGGTTGTCGGCCCCGTAGAGCTCGATGCGCTGCCGGTACGCCTCGGCGAGGGCCTGCTCGGCCTCCGCGAAGCGGCCCTGTGCGCGCAGGAGGCTGCCGAGGTTGTGGTAGAGCAGCGCCACATTGGCGTCCGGGTCGCCGTGCAAGCGGATGCGCATCTCGAGCGCCTGGCGCAGGTAGTGCTCGGCCGAATCGAGCCGGCCCTCGGCGTAGAACGTGGCGCTGAGGTTGTTGATCGCCGTCGCGATCATGGGGTGGTCGCCCTTGAAGATGCCCTCGTAGCGCCTGAGCATCTCGCGGTAGAGGGCGCGCGCCTCTGCCCGGCGGCCCTGGGCGTCGAGCGCCCGGGCGACGTTGCTGTACTGATGGATGGTCTGCGGATGGTCGTCGCCATAGATGCGGCGCCGCATTTCGAGGGCACGGCGCCCGACGGCCTCGGCCTCCTCCGCCTTGCCCACGAGCGGCAACAGCGCAGACAGGGCGGTGAGCGTGCCATCGAGCCGCGGATCGTCCGGGCCCCAGAGCCGCTCGCCCATGGCGAGCGCCTCGCGGAACAGCGCCTCGGACTGGTGCAGGTCGCCTCCCGCGTTCCACAGGATCAGCGCGAGCGCAGCAATGCCCTCGGCGACGAGCTCGTGATCGCGGCCATGACGCGCGATCCGCGCCGCCAGCGCCTCGCGCGTGAGCGCTTCCGCCTCGTCGTAGCTGCCGCTCAGCTGGATCACCGCCGCCAGCTCGAGCATCGCCTCGGTCGTGAGGTCGTGCCGGTCGCCGAGGAGATCGCGGCGGAGCTCGAGTGCCTCGCGCAGGAGTGATGCGGCTTCGGCCTCCCCGCCCTGCTCGCGGCGGACCCGCGCCAACGTGATCAGTGCGTTGGCGACGTCGGCATGCCGCTCGCCGTGCAGCGCGCGCTGCTGCGCGAGAACGCGCCGGGCCAGGGAATCGGCCCGTTCGTAGTCCCCGAGTCCGAGATAGGCGCGGGCCATCGCGCCGAGGATCCCGGCCTGGATGTCGGGCCGGTCACGGAGCCGGTCGGCGCGGGTCAGGCCGCGCTCGAGGAGATCGCGGGCGGAGACCGTCTGGCCGGCCGTCTCGTTGGGGTCGCTGGCTTCGAAGAGCTCGACCAGGAAATCGGACAGCTCTTCGGCGGCGGCCCTGGCGCGCTCCGTCCGCTCTGCCTGCCAGGCCACCGCGCCCACGCCGCCCGCCAGCAGCAAGGCGAGGACGGCGGCGGCCGTGACGGCGAGCGCGTTCCGGCGGACGAACTTACCCACGCGGTATGCCCGCGTGGGGGGATGCGCGCTCACCGGCCGGCCCTCGAGGTGCCGGGCGATGTCGTCCCGGAGCGATTCGACCGTCGCGTAGCGGCGCGCGGGATCCTTCTCGAGCGCGCGCAGGCAGATCGCGTCGAGGTCGCCGGCGAGCCGGCGCGCGAGCCGGCTGGCGTCGCCAGGTGGGCCGGCGGCGCGCTCCGCGCGCTGGCGCCGCACGGCAGTCGAGGGGGGACGCACTTCCGCGCGCAGCGCCGCCGCGGCGGCGGCGAACGCATCGCGCTCCTCTACGGGATACGGGTGACGGCCCGTCAGGAGCTCGTAGAGGACGAGGCCGAGGCCGTAGACATCCGTCGCCACGCCGACAGCCTCGCCGCGCACCTGCTCCGGCGCCGCGTACCGGGGCGAGAGGACGTGCGCGCCGGTCGCGGTCAAGGTCGGATCGCCCTCGGCGTCTTCCAGCAGCTTGGCGATGCCGAAGTCGAGCAGCTTCACGCGGCCATCGCGCGTGACGAGCACGTTCGAGGGCTTGACGTCGCGGTGCACCACGAGATTGCGGTGCGCAAAGGCCACGGCGTCGCACACGTCGAGGAAGAGGCGCAGCCGGGCCTCGACGCCGAGGCCCTGCCCGTCACACCAGGCGGTGATCGGCTCGCCCTCGACGTACTCCATGACGAAGTAGGGCGTCTCGTCTCCGGCCACGCCGGCATCCAGCAGCCGTGCGATGCCATCGTGCTCGAGGCGGGCGAGCACGCGCTGCTCCTGCCGGAAGCGCGCGAGGCGGACGGGGTCGCCGAGCGCGCCGCGCACGACCTTGAGCGCGACCGTGTTGCCCAGGTCCTCCCGCACCGCGCGGTAGACCGTCCCCATCCCGCCCCGGCCGATCACCTCGAGAATGCGGTAGGGGCCGATCATCCGGCCGCTGAGCGGAGCGGGGTCCAGGCCGGCCGCGGCGGCCATCTCCTCGGGCGTGGCGCGGAGCAGCGTGCCCGGATCGGCATCGGCCTCGAGGAGCGCGAGGACCTCCGCGCGGACCCGCTCATCGGGAGCGTTCTCCTCCAGGAAACGGGCGCGGTCCTCGGGTGACAGCTCCAGGGCTTCGTGGAAGAGGCGCTCGATCGTCGACCAGTCCGGCGCACTCATCGCAGGTCTCCCCTTCGGCAGGACGCGGGCGGAGCGAGCACGCCAGTCACCGCTCGCGCAGGCGCTTCGACAGCCACGCGCGGGCGAACCTCCAGTCGCGCGTCACGGTGGGCACGGAGGCCCCGAGCGCCTCTGCCGTCTCGCTCAGACTCAGCCCCGCGTAGAACCGGCACTCGACCACCGCCGCCTGCCGCGGGTTCAGCTCCGCGAGCTCGTCGAGCGCGCGGTGGAGGTCGAGAATGTCATCGGGGCCGAGCACGGACTCGGCAGGTGAAGAGCCGTCGAGCGTGAGCAGGGCGAGCCCACCCCCGCGCTTCTGCGCCGCGCGATGGGCAGCCGCATCCGCCAGGACCTGACGCATGGCCCGCGCGGCCACTCGAAGGAAGTGGACTCGATCCTTCCATGCCCGGTTGGCAGAGGGCAGCATCTTCAGGTAGGCCTCGTGAACGAGCGCCGTCGCATTGAGCGTCTCGCTCGCACGGTCGCGCCGCACCGCTGCGGCCAGGCGGCGCAGCTCCTCGTAGACGAGGCAGAAGACGCGGTCCAGGGCCTCGCGGTCGCCACTGCCGGCCGCGCTCAGGAGGCGAGTGATTGATGAGCTCGGGAGCGGATCCGGACACGGCACAGGTCATCCTCGACGACATCATCAGGGCCGGCGCGCTGGCCTTACCTGGGCGCCGGCTTCGCACGGCAGGCCCGTCGCGGGTCTTGCAACAAAGCACCGCTCACCGTTTCTGACCGGCCGGGCGGCCGGCTGCGCATGGCGGGCCCGGCGCAGGGGCGCGATCCCCGAACGTGCCGGGGCGCCCCGCGCGGCGCCGGGCCCCGGCCGGGCACCACGTGCCCGCCGCCAGCGCCGCGATCGAACCGGGCCGGCGGAATATAGACCGGCATGCCACGACGATCCAGGGTCCGGCCCGGGTGATGCGATGGAGGTTCTCGACGACGGCCCGGTATGAAGGCCTGGAGCGCCAGGCGGCTGCTCCGATGCCGGGCGCGCCTTCCCGACTCCCCGTTGCCGGAGACCTGGTTGCGGGTACCGTTGCCGCGGCAGTCGGGGCGGCCTCCGGCACGATGATTGCAACCCCGCCGGTCCTGACGCGAGCACGCCGGGGGCGCTGATCCCGGCCCCCATCTCCACGCCGATGCCGGCCGCCGCTGCATGAAACGGGCGGCGTCCACACCGCTGCCGAAGGCGGAACGTCTCTAGCACATCCCCACGCGATCGCGACGGGTGCCAAACGACCGGGCCGCGTGCCCGGCCGGTGGTGTGCGAACGCCCGCGAGGCGCCGGAGCTGCCGGCGAGCGCGCCTCGCCGTGGTGAGGCGTCAGCGGCAAGGAGAAGCGCCGAGGAGGATGCGTGAGCCGACGGGTGTTGATCACGGGCGGGGCTGGCTTCATCGGGTCCCACGTGGCCGACGCGCTCGTTGATCGGGGATACGAGGTCCGCGCTCTGGACAATCTCTCGCCGCAGGTGCATGGCCCGGATGCGGTGCGCCCGGGCTACCTGAACCGCGAGGTCGAGCTGATGGTCGCCGATGTGTGCGACCCGGCCGCGGTGCGGCGTGCGCTCGAGGGCGTGGACGCCGTGTTCCACTTCGCGGCGATGGTCGGCGTGGGACAGAGCATGTACGAGGTGGCGCGCTACGCGCGCGTCAACGACATCGGCACGGCCGTGCTGCTGGAAGCGCTGATCGAGCGGCCGGTCGAACGTCTCGTCGTCGCCTCCAGCATGAGCGTCTACGGCGAGGGGCTGTACCGGTCGGCGACAGGTCCGGTGGAGGGCACGGAGCGCACGCGGGAGCAGCTCCAGCGGGGCGACTGGGAGGTGCGCGGGCCCGGCGGCGAGCCGCTGGTGCCCGTGGCGACGCCGGAGTGGAAGCGGCCGAGTCTGGCGTCCGTCTACGCGCTCTCCAAGTACGATCAGGAGCGGCTCTGTCTCATGATCGGCGCAGCGTACGGCATCCCGACCGTCGCGCTGCGCTTTTTCAACGTGTACGGGCCGCGCCAGGCGCTGTCCAACCCGTACACGGGCGTGCTCGCGATCTTCGCGGCGCGGCTGCTGAACGGCAACCCGCCGCTGATCTTCGAGGATGGATACCAGCAGCGGGACTTCGTGAGCGTTTACGACATCGCGCGCGCGTGCGTGCTGGCGCTCGAGCGCCCCGAAGCGGTCGGGCTGGTCCTGAACGTGGGGAGCGGCCGGCCGTACACGATCCGGGAGGTCGCGTCGCGCGTGGCGCGCGCATTGGGCAGGGAAGAGATCGAGCCGCGGGTCACCGGGAAGTACCGCGTCGGCGACATCCGCCACTGCTATGCCGACATCACGCGTGCGCGGGAGGTGCTGGGGTACGAGCCGCGCGTGTCGTTCGACGACGGGCTGCTGGAGCTGGCCGGCTGGCTGGACGGCCAGCTCGCGCACGACCGCATCGAGCAGGCGAGCGCGGAGCTGGCGGCAAGGGGGCTGACCGTATGACGGCGGGGGAGAAACCGGGCCGGAGGCCGAAGGAGCCGCTGCGCATCGTACGGCCCCGGCCGGCAGGCGCGGCGGTGCTGATCACGGGCGGCGCCGGCTTCGTGGGCACCAATCTGGCCCACCGGCTGCTGTCCCGCGGCGAGAGCGTGCTGGTGCTGGACAACCTGTCCCGGCCCGGCGTCGAGCGGAACCTCAGGTGGCTGTGCGCCGCTCACGCCGGCGGCGTGCGCGTGGAGGTGGCGGACGTGCGGGATGCAGCCGCGGTCGCGCGGGCCGTGGCGCAGGCGCGCCAGGTGTTCCACTTCGCGGCCCAGGTCGCCGTCACGACGAGCCTGAGCGATCCACTCGGGGACTTCGACGTCAACGCGCGAGGCACGCTGAACGTGCTCGAGGCCCTGCGCGCCCTGTCGGATCCCCCGCCTCTCATCTTCACATCCACCAACAAAGTGTACGGCGGGCTGCAGGACGTCGAGCTGGTACGCCGCGCGGACCGATACGAGCCGGCGGACGGCGAGCTGCGCGCGCACGGCATCGCCGAGAGCCGGCCACTGGACTTCCACACGCCGTACGGCTGCTCCAAGGGCGCGGCAGACCAGTACGTGCTCGACTATGCACGGTCGTTCGGGATCGATGCCGTCGTGTTCCGGATGAGCTGCATCTACGGCCCGCACCAGTGCGGGACGGAGGATCAGGGCTGGGTCGCGCACTTCGCGCTGCGCGCGCTCCGGGGCGAGCCGATCACGCTGTACGGCGACGGGTTCCAGGTCCGGGACGTGCTCTTCATTGACGACCTGCTGGACGCGTTCGACCTCGCCTGCGAGAACATGCACCGGCTGGCCGGGCGTGCGTTCAACATCGGCGGCGGGCCTGCGAACGCGGTGAGCCTGCTCGAGGTGGTGGATGCGATCGCCGCGCTTTCCGGCCGGCGTCCGGCGATCGAGTTCGGCGCGTGGCGCGCGGGGGACCAGCGGTACTACGTCTCGGACACACGCGCCTTCCGCGGTGCGACGGGATGGGAAGCGCGGGTGTCCGTACACGAGGGGATGAGCCGCATGTGCGACTGGCTGCGCCAGGCGCAGGGCATGCGGAGCAAGGTGCACGCGAGCGAGCCGGCATGAGAGGGGATCGTCCCGAGATGCGGGCTGCGGTGATCGCCGCCCCGGGGCGCGCCCGCGTGACGCACCTCGCCCGCCCCGAGCCCGGGGCGGGCGAGGTGCTCGTCCGGATCGAGGGCTGCGGCGTGTGCGGGTCGAACGCGCCGGTGTGGGAAGGGCGGAGCTGGTTCGAGTACCCGCAGCCGCCGGGGACGCCGGGGCACGAGGGCTGGGGCCGCATCGAGGCCCTGGGACCGGACGTGGCGGGCGTGGCGGAGGGCCAGCGCGTCGCGCTGCTGTCCTACCGCGCGTTCGCGGAGTACGACGTCGCTCCCGCGGATGCGGTCGTGCCGCTGCCGCCGTCGCTCGACGCGGTGCCGTTCCCGGGCGAGGCGCTGGGCTGCGCATTGAACGTGAGCCGGCGCAGCGGCTTCGGGCCAGGGCAGGTGGTCGCCGTCGTGGGCGTGGGGTTCCTCGGTGCGCTGGTCGTGCAGCGGGCGGCGCACGCAGGGGCCTCCGTGATCGCGATCTCGCGGCGCGCATCCTCGCTGGAGGTCGCCCGGCGTTTTGGCGCGGCCGAGACCATCGCGCTGGGCGATCGTCGCGCCGTCGTGGAGCGCGTCATGGCGCTGACCGGCGGACAGGGCTGTGACGTGGTGGTCGAGGCCGCGGGTCTCCAGGAGCCGCTGGACGTGGCGGGCGAGCTGACGCGCGAGCGCGGCCGGCTCGTCATTGCCGGCTATCACCAGGACGGCCCGCGGCAGGTGGACCTCCGGCTCTGGAACTGGCGGGGCCTGGACGTGATCAACGCGCACGAGCGGGCGCCGGCCGCCTACGTGGCGGGCATGCGGGAGGCGGTCGATGTGGTCGCTCGCGGGGAGCTCGACCCGACCCCCCTCTTCACCCACTCGTTTCCCCTCGACCGGATCGGCGATGCGCTGCGCACGCTGCAGGAGCGGCCGGCCGGGTTCATGAAGGCGCTGGTGCTGGCATGACCGGGAGAGGCGAGATGCGGGGCGCCCGGAGCACCGGAGCGGGGCAGGCCGTGGCCGCTGCCCCTGCCGCTCGGCCGCGGCTCGGCTTCCTGGGCGTGGGCTGGATCGGGCTGAACCGGCTGCAGGCGGTGGCCCACAGCGGGCTGGCCGAGATCGCCGCGATCGCGGATCCCGTGGCGGAGATGGTGGGGATGGCGGCGGCGGTGGCGCCCGGCGCGGTGCAGGCGCGCTCGCTCGCCGACCTGTTGTCCCTGGACCTGGACGGCGTGGTGATCGCGACGCCGAGCGCGCTGCACGCGGAGCAGGCGGTCGCGGCGCTGGAGCGGGGGATGGCGGTCTTCTGCCAGAAGCCGCTCGCGCGGACGGCGGCGGAGGCGCGGCGAGTGGTGGATGCGGCGCGCGCAGCGGACCGCCTGCTCGCCGTGGATCTGTCCTACCGGTACACCGAGGGCATGCAGCGCATCCGGAGTCTGGTGCGTCGGGGCGAGCTGGGCCGCGTCTATGCGCTGGACCTGCGATTCCACAACGCGTACGGGCCGGACAAGCCGTGGTTCCGCGATCCCCGGCTCGCCGGCGGCGGCTGCCTGATGGACCTCGGCATCCACCTGGTGGACCTGGCGCTCTGGACGCTGGACTACCCGGCCGTGCGTGCGGCGCGCGGCCGGCTCTTCGCACGTGGGCAGCCGTTGGCCGATGCGGCTGCGGTGGTGGAAGACTACGCGGTCGCCGAGCTCGAGCTCGAGGGAGAGGCCTGCGCTCGGATCGCGTGCTCGTGGAACCTGCCGGCGGGCCGGGACGCGGTGATCGAGGCCGAGTTCTACGGCACGCGCGGCGGCGCCGCGCTGCGCAACGTCAACGGCTCGTTCTACGACTTCACCGCGGAGCGCTACGACGGCACGGCGCGCGAGGTGCTCGGCCGGCCGCCGGATGCGTGGAGCGGACGCGCGATCGTGGAGTGGACGCGCCGGTTGGCGGCGGGCGAGCGCTTCGATGCCGAGGCGGAACGGCTGGTGGACGTGGCCACGGTGCTGGACCGGCTCTACGGCCGCGAGCCGCCGGGCACCCTCGAGGCGGGAGGCTGAGCGCCGTGCGCGTCGTCCTGTTCTGCCAGTCGCTGGTCTCTGATTGGAACCACGGGAACGCCCACTTCCTGCGCGGCATCGTCGCGGAGATGCAGGCGCGCGGCATCGCCGTGGACGTGTACGAGCCCGAGGACGGGTGGAGCATGCGCAACCTCATCGCGGAGTGCGGGCCGGACGCGATCGCGCGCTTCCACCGCGTCTTTCCGGGCCTGCGCAGCACGCGTTATCGGCTCGGGACGCTGGACCTCGAGCGGGTGCTCGATGGGGCGGACCTGGTCCTGGTCCACGAGTGGAACGAGCCGGAGCTGGTCCGGCGCGTCGGGGAGCTGCGGCGGCAGGCGAATTTCCGGCTGCTCTTCCACGACACGCACCACCGCGCGGTCACCGACCGCAGGAGCATGGAGGCGTACGACCTGCGCCACTACGATGGCGTCCTCGCGTTCGGCGCGGTGATCCGCGACCTGTACCTCGAGCGCGGCTGGGCTCGCGCCGCGTGGACGTGGCACGAGGCCGCCGACACGCGCGTGTTCCGCCCCGTTCCGCGCGAGGAGCGCGAGGGCGACCTGGTGTGGGTCGGGAACTGGGGGGACGAAGAGCGGACCGCGGAGCTGCGTCGCTTCATCGTCGAGCCCGTGCGCGAGCTGGGACTCGAGGCACGCGTGTACGGGGTCCGCTACCCGGAGGACGCGCGCCGGCTGCTCGCGGAGGCGGGCATCGACTACGGGGGGTGGCTGCCCAACGACCGGGTGCCGGCGGTGTTCGCGGCGTTCGACGTGACGGTGCACGTCCCACGGCGGCCGTACGTCGAGGCGCTGCCGGGGATTCCGACGATCCGCGTGTTCGAGGCGCTGGCCTGCGGGATCCCGCTGATCTGCTCGCCGTGGGAGGATGCGGAAGGGCTCTTCACGCCCAGCGCGGACTACCTGGTGGCGCGGGATGGCGCGGAGATGCGGCGGCTGCTGCGCGACGTGCTCGAGGACCGCGACCTGGCCACGGCGCTCGCCGCGCACGGGCTCCACACGATCCGCGCACGCCACACGTGCGCGCACCGGGTGGACGAGCTGCTCGGCATCTACGCGGGGCTCGCGCCGCGGCGCACGGAAGGAGTCGTGGCCGTATGAGCGCGCCGCTGGAGATCGCGTTCTTCGGGTCGAGTCTCGTCTCGGCCTACTGGAACGGAGCCGCGACGTATTACCGCGGACTGCTGCGCGCGCTCGCGGCGCGCGGGCACCGCATCACCTTCTACGAGCCGGACGCGTACGGGCGCCAGGAGCACCGGGACATGCCGGACCCGGAGTGGGCGCGCGTCGTCGTGTACCGGGGTGAGGAGGGCGCCCTGCGTGCGCTCGAGTCCGCGCGCGGTGCGGACCTAGTGGTGAAGGCGAGCGGCGTGGGCGTCCACGACGCGCTGCTCGAGGAGGGCGTGCTGGCGCTGCGGCGGCCAGGGATGCTGGTCGCGTTCTGGGACGTGGACGCGCCCGCCACGCTGGACCGCCTGGAGCGCGACCCAGCCGATCCGTTCCGCGCGCTGGTGCCACGCTACGACGTCGTGTTCACCTACGGCGGCGGGCCGCCCGTGGTGAAGCGCTACCTGCGCCGCGGCGCGCGGCTGTGCGCCCCCATCTACAACGCGCTCGACCCGGAGACGCACCATCCGGCCGCGGCCGACCCGCGCTTCGACGTGGACCTCGCGTTCCTGGGCAACCGGCTGCCGGACCGGGAGGCGCGGGTCGAGGAGTTCTTCCTCGGCGCCGCCGTGCGGCTGCCGGGCCGGCGCTTCCTGCTCGCGGGCAACGGCTGGGAGGACAAGCCGGTGCCGCCCAACGTGCGGCGGCTGGGGCACCTCTACACGCGGGACCACAACGCGTTCAACTCGACGCCTCTCGCGGTGCTGAACGTAAACCGCGAGAGCATGGCGCGCTGCGGGTACTCGCCGCCGACGCGCGTGTTCGAGGCGGCGGGCGCCGGCGCCTGCCTGATCACGGATGCGTGGGATGGCATCGAGCACTTCCTCGAGCCCGGCCGGGAGGTGCTCGTGGCCCGGGACGGCGCCGAGGTCGCCGGGCACCTCGCGGCGCTGGATCCGGCCCGCGCACGGGCGCTCGGCGCAGCGGCGCGCCGGCGCATCCTCGCCGGGCACACGTACGCGCACCGCGCGGCGGAGGTCGAGCGGGTGCTCGACGCGCTCGTCGCCGCATCCCCGCGGCGGGAGGTGCGGCGGTGAGCGGCGGCCGGCTCGCCGGCACGCGGGGCCGCCCGCCGCGGCGGCCGCGCGAGCGTGCGCCGGGGCTCCCCACGCGGCGACGGGAGGAAGCGGCGGCGGCCGGGATCACCCCGCCGGGGCGCAGCCCGGACCCGCTGCGGATCGTGATCCTGGGGCTGTCCATCACGTCGTCCTGGGGGAACGGCCACGCCACCACGTACCGCGGGCTGGTGCGCGAGCTGGCCGCGCGCGGCCACGATGTGCTGTTCCTCGAGCGCGACGTGCCGTGGTACGCCGAGAACCGGGACCTGCCCAGGCCGCCGTACGGCCGGACGGAGCTGTACCGCAGCCTGACGGAGCTGCGGGACCGCTTCACCCGCGACGTGCGGGAGGCCGACCTCGTGATCGTCGGCTCGTACGTGCCGGAGGGGATCGCGGTCGGCGAATGGATCACACGCACGGCCTGCGGCGCGACGGCGTTCTACGACATCGACACGCCGGTCACGCTGGCCAAGCTCGCGCGGCGGGAGGCAGAGTACCTCTCGCCGGAGCTCGTGGGCCGCTACCACCTCTACCTCTCGTTCACGGGCGGCCCGATCCTGGAGTGCATCGAGCGCGAGTACGGCTCGCCCATGGCGCGGCCGCTGCACTGCTCGGTGGACCCGCGCCTCTACCATCCCGAGCCGCGGAGGCCGCGCTGGGATCTGGGCTACATGGGGACGTACAGCGCCGACCGGCATGCCACGCTCGAGCGCCTCATGCTGGGGCCGGCCCGGGGTTGGCGGCGGGGCCGCTTCATCGTGGCCGGCGCCCTGTACCCCGAGACGCTGGTCTGGCCGCCGAACGTCGAGCGGGTCGTGCACCTGCCGCCGGCCGCGCATCGCGAGTTCTACAACGCACAGCGCTTCACGCTGAACATCACGCGGGAGCAGATGGTCGCGGCCGGCTATTCGCCCAGCGTGCGGCTGTTCGAAGCGGCGGCGTGCGGCACGCCCATCATCACGGACTGGTGGGAGGGGCTGGACCAGTTCTTCCGGCCGGGCGAGGAGATCCTCGTCGCCCGCAGGGGCGCCGACACGCTCGAGTTCCTGCGCACGCTGGGCGGGGCCGAGCGCCGCCGGATCGGCCTGCGGGCGCGTGCACGCGTGCTGCGGGAGCACACGGCCGCGCACCGGGCGCTCGAGCTGGAACGGTACGCGAGGGAAGTGCTGCAACGGCAGCCGGCGGGTTGACGCCTGCCGGCCGGCGCGCGGGTCCCCCGCGCGCGGAGGAAGGAGCAATGCCGCAGCCGCTCATGCGCGATGCCCCGCGGCAGCCGGGGCAGCGCAGGGAGATCGCCGAGCTGGGCCCGTGGTTCCACAACCTGCACCTGCCGGACGGCACGCAGACCGCGCCGGACCACCCGCTCGGCGATTTCCCGGCGTGCAAGTGGAAGGAGCTCGCGCCCTGGATCCCTGAGGACCTGTCGGGCTGGAGCGCGCTGGACGTGGGCTGCAACGCCGGGTTCTACAGCTTCGAGCTGGCGCGGCGCGGCGCACGCGTCGTCGGCCTCGATGCGGACCCGCATTTCCTCGAGCAGGCCCGCTGGGCGTGCGCACAGTTCGGGCTGGCGCCGCAGGTCGAGTTCCGGCTCGCCCAGGTCTACGACCTGGCGAGGACGGAGGAGCGCTTCGACCTCGTCCTCTTCATGGGCGTCTTCTACCACCTGCGCTACCCGCTGCTCGGCCTCGACATCGTCGCCGAGAAAGCCGACCGGCTCCTCGTCTTCCAGACGCTCACGATGCCCGGCGCCGAGGTCCACCCGGACACGGGCGACCGGGAGATCCACGAGCGGGACGCGTTCCTCGAGCCCGGCTGGCCCAAGCTGGCGTTCATCGAGGGACGCTTTGCGGGCGACCCCACCAACTGGTGGGTGCCCAACCATGCGTGCGTGGAAGCGATGCTGCGCTCGACCGGCCTGCGCATCATCGGCTACCCGGGGCACGAGATGTACCTGTGCGAGCCCGCGCCGCGCCCGCTCCCCGAGCCCGCACGCTGGGACCGCGCCGGGCTCGACGCCGCGACCGGCCGCGGGCCGGCCGGTCAGGCGTAGCGCCGGATCATCTGCAGGCAGAACTCCGTGAACTGGTCTGGATCGCGCGGCGGGCTCGTGTGATGCGGCCGGATGCCGCAAGACTCCGGCGTGAAGCAGAACGTGAGCGTGACCATGAAGTCCTCCAGCGCGCGCATCTGCCGGTCGAACCACGCCTCCCAGCCCGGCCGGTAGCTGTCCGCCCAGCTCAAGCCGGTCCGGACGTAACGCACGCCCAGCCGGCGTAGCCAGCGCACCGCGTCATCCAGGCGCGGGTCCTCGAAGTGGAACCACTGGCAGATGCCCAGCTCCGGCGTGTACTCCGCGAAGTGCCGCAGCGCGAGCTTCGGCGTGCCATCCTCCCGCACCAGCCCCATGTAGAAGTGGCGGTAGTAGGCCGAGCCCTCCGCCTCGCGGTGCCGCGTCGTCGCCGGCCACGTCCGCGGCAGGTCCAGCAGACTGTACCAGTGGATCCGCTCCACCCGCCCCAGCAACAGCTCCGCGCTGCGCCGCAGTCCGAACTCCTGGACCTCCTCCGCGCCGAAGCTCGACACGCCCACCTCCGTGACCCAGATCGGCCGCGTGGTGACTGCGCGAACCTCCGCGATCTTGTCCGGCCACTCGTGGATCGTCCAGTGGTTCCAGTCCAGCGGGAAGCCGTGGATCGCCACCGCGTCCACGGCATCCAGGACTCCCTTGCTCTGGAGGTTCAGGAAGAAGCCCGGGTCGATCGGCGAGATGCCGCCGAGCACGCGGATGAGGTCGGGACGCTCCGCCGCGATCGCCGCCGCGGCCGACTTCGCCATCCTGGAGTAGATCTCCCAGTCCCTGTCAATCTCGAAGTCCCAGTGCGAGAGGTTGTTGGGTTCGTTCCAGAGCTTGACCGCCTCGACCACGCGCGCCCCTCCTTCACCGCACGTCGATGCGCCGTCCTGCCCGGATCGCGACGCCCACGCCCAGCGCGTCTTCCGCGAACTCGCCCTGAGTCCACGTATACGCCCCCCGCAGCGTGACGGTGCGCGAGAGCTCCACGTCGAGCCCGAAGTCCACCGCGAACGCGAGCTCGGTCTCGCTCTCGTCGTCGTTCGCCAGGATCTTCAAGCCCACCCGCGGGTGCACGTACGGCGAGAACGCCAGCTCGCCGGCCTCGCCGAACCGGCCGCCCACGCTCAGGCCCACCGGAATCCGCGCCAGAATGCCCTCCTCGAACGTGGCGCCGGCCCCGACGACCAGCATCGCCTCCAGCGGCGACGCCGGCGTCGCCCGCAGCAGCGGCGCGTAGAACTCGCTGCCCACCACGAAGGCGGCGCCGCCCGGCTCGAGGTCCACGATCCCCGCCCGCACGCCCAGGCCGAGATCTCCGGACTGCCGCCAGAGCCCCATCACCCCGAAATCCCCGAACGGCGGATTCAACGCGAACGCACCGAGCTCGTCCATCGGGTGGGACGGCATGAAGCTCGGCGCGTCCCACGCCTGGCCCGCGGCCGGCTTCGCAGCGGCGAGCACGAACAGCCCCGAAAGCACGATGACCAGACCGAATCGCATGGCGCCTCCTCACACCATCGAGCAACCTCGCCTTCCCGGCTCCGGCCGGGTCCTGCCGCCGCGGTGCAAGAAAGGCGCCGGGCGGCAGCCGCGTGGCCGCCGCCGCGCCCGCGGGGGCCGAAACCGCGAGAATCCGGCGACGCGCCGGCGGGGCGTCGCGAGCCGGGTGCGCGCGCGTCTTTCGCGGAGGTGTTTCGGGGGCGACTTTTCCACATGTCTGTAAGATACGTTATCACAACAGGTTGCGGAGACGATCGAGTGAGTGGCACGTGATCTGCATCTGGTCGGCGCCCGCTTGAAACGAGTTCCGGAAAAGGGCGGCGAGAGCCCTGGCCGAGCCGGCAATTTTGACCGATAATCATGGCTCGACGCGGGGTTCAGCCGTGCCTGCGGAGCGGGCCGCCCGCGTCATCGCGCGGCCGGGAAGGCGTCCAGAACAGGGGACGGGCATCGCGCCGGCTGCGCGCCGGGCGCCCGGTCCCGCGCGAGGGACTGGATGCCCAAAACGGGAGACCTCACACAGGAGGAAGCAGCCATGCAGAGGTGGCACCGGGGTTTGAATCGCGCAGCGGCGGTGGGCGCACTCGCGCTGGTGGGCGTCGCATCGAGCTGCGGCTACGCGAAGCGGGAGGAGATGCAGAACGAGCTCGCGCGCCTACGGCAGGAGATGCAGGCGGGCGACGAGTCGCTCTCGCAGCGGATCGATGAGGTCGACGCGCGAGTGAACGCGCTCAACCAGGATCTCGAGGCGCTACGGAACGAGTTCAACGTCACGGTCGAGCGGCTGGAGGGCATGCTGTCCTTCGACGTGCCGGTGCACTTCGAGTTCGACCGTGCGGAGGTGCGCCCGCAGGACGAGGCGGTGCTGGAGAAGTTCGCGGCCGTCGTGAAGCAGTACTACCCGAACGCTCTGGTGACGGTGGAGGGCTTCACGGACCCGGCGGGCAGCCAGGCGTACAACCTCCGGCTCGGCAAGGCGCGCGCGGAGGCGGTGAAGGAGTTCCTGACGACGCGGGGCGGGCTGTCCGCGGACCAGGTGCGGACCGTGAGCTATGGCGAGGCGCGTGATCGGCAGGTTGCGCCGGGGCAGCAGGGCCCGGGCGAGGCCGGGCTGCTGAACCGCCGCGTGTCGCTCGTGGTCGACTACACGGGCACGGCCCCGCGGCCGGCGACCTGACGACCCGGCGCCGCTGACCGTCACGCTTCCGCCGGGCGACGCGCGCGGTCCGACAGGGACCGCGCTGCCGCCCGGCCCGGGCGGACGGGGGCGGGCTACGGGGCGTTGGGTCGGGCGCAGTTCGAAATATGCGCGTCGTACTGGGGAGAGGCGCGCGCAAACGGCCCTTCGCCCCACCCCAGCCCCGGGCGGGTCAAAGGACCCGCCGCGCCGGGCTCGTCGGCCGGGGTGATGGCCACTGCGCGGCGTTCCGCCCTCTTTCTCCGGGGTCATGCCGGGAAGCCGGCATGACCCCGGTGCGTTTTCTGGGACCGGTCGTCCTCGAGCGCGGCCGTACGCCATCTCCGTAGCGCTCGTCTACGCCATGCCGGTGCCGCCGCGAGCGCGCCGGGTGCGCGTGTCGCTCCGCCGGCCGTGCTGTCCGGACGCGGGACGCCTGCGTCCCGCCCTGGACACGGCGAGCCCAGCGGCGCGCCGTACGGGCGTTCCGGCTTTCCCATTCTATTCCAATCACTTAACTTGCGGCCCGGCACCTGGCACGCGGTTTCCTGGGTGGGGCCCGGGCACTCCTGCGTGAGCCTGCGTCGCCGGCCGGCGCGCGCCGTGCCGGCGCCCATCACCGTCCCGGAACGAGCAGAGCGATGATCAGACTTCGCGGCGTGGAGCGATTCTACGAGTCGAAGGCGGGACGCACGTACGTCCTGCGGCAGATCAACCTGGACATCCGGGAAGGCGAGTTCCTCACCATCATGGGCCCGTCCGGCGCGGGGAAGTCCACGCTGCTCAGCATCCTGGGCATGCTGGACGCGGGCTGGCAGGGCCAGTACTGGCTGCTGGACCACGCGGTCCACGAGCTGCCGCCCAAGCGCCGGATCGAGCTGAACAGGCGCTACGTCGGCTTCGTGTTCCAGCAGTACCACCTGCTGGACGACCTCACCGTGGCCGAGAACCTGGAGGTTCCGCTGTCCTACCGGAACGTGCCGCGCAAGGAGCGGCAGGCGCTGGTGGCGGACATCCTGGACCGCTTCCAGATCGTGGCCAAGAAGGACCTCTACCCGAACCAGCTCTCCGGCGGCCAGCAGCAGCTCGTGGCGGTGGCGCGCGCGATCATCGCGAACCCGAAGCTCATCCTGGCCGATGAGCCGACCGGCAACCTGCACTCCTCGCAGGGCAAGGAGATCATGGAGCTGTTCCGGCGGTTGAACGAGGCCGGAACGACGATCGTCCAGGTCACGCACTCCGAGGCGAACGCGGCCTACGGCCACCGCACGATCAACCTGCTCGACGGCTGGATCGTGGGAGAAAGCTGAGTGCCGCCCCACCATCACCGAGCAGCCCACGCCCGAACCCGCACCGAGTCCCGATCAGCGGCGCGTCACCCCGGTCCTGAAATCTCTGAGCCGTCGGTGTGGGGCGTGTTCAGCGCCTCCCTGGCCTGCGGCGCGTAAAGCCGGGTCCTAGAATCTCCGAGCCCGGGCCGAGGTCGGGCCCGGACGGCAGCGCCGGCGCCGACGCTGTAAACCCGGATCCCAAGAAATCCCCGAGCCCGGGTCGCCCGGTCCGGGCGCAAGCCGCGACCCCTTCGCGCCGACCAACCGCAGCCGGCTGCTTCGATCCGGCACCGCCGGCTGCTCTGACCCGGCGCGCCTCCACCCTCCCGTTCCGGCGGTCGGCCCCCCTCCTCGATCAGCTCGCCCGACGGCTCCGATCGGCCCGGGAGGCCGCCGGCCGGGCCTCTGGCACGCACGGTGCGCCTGCGCTCCCCGCGGGGGGACCACGATGCGATGGGCTGATTGCGGTGAGGTGCAGGATGGAGACACGCAGCGTGAAGGGGTCCCCCGCGGGGGCGGCGCGCCGGGACGCCAACGCACGCTTGAAGGCGCAGGCACGAGCGTGGTTCTGGGGGGGGCTCTCGGCGGCCGCGCTCGTTCACTTCGTCGTGCTGGCGTTCGGCCCTCCGCTCACGACCGTGTTGACGGTCCGCGCGCGGCCGGCGGAGTTCCGGGCGCTGGCGCTCGAGCCCCCGCCGCAGCCGCCAGAGGCCCTGCCGCCGCCGAGGGTGGCGCCCCCGCCGCCGGCGCCGGTAGTCGTGTTCCCCGAGGCGGCGGAGGCGCCGGTCCCCAGGCCGCCCGCCCGCCCTGCCGAGCCCGTGCCGGTGAACCTGCCGGCCGGGCCGGCGTTCGAGCCGCTCGCGTCCCGGGGCCTGGCCGCGCCCGTCCTGCCGGCGCCCCCGCTCCCGCCGCTGCCGTCGCCGCCGGAAACCGGGGCGGAGCGGGGCGAGGCCGTGCCGTTCACGGTCAAGCCGGAGCTGGTGAACCGCGAGCAGATCCGGCGGATCCTGCTCCGCCGCTATCCCTCCCACCTGCGTCGCGCCGGGATCGAGGGGACCGTGGTCTTCCAGTTCTGGATCGACGAGCAGGGTGAGGTCACGCGCTACGAGATGGCACGCTCCAGCGGCAACGCCGAGCTGGACCGCATCGCGGAGGACGTGATCGAGCTGATGGAGTTCAGGCCTGCCCTCAACATGGGCAAGCCCGTCCCGGTGTCCGTCGCGCTGCCGATCGTGTTCGAGGTGAGGTAGGCGTCTTTCCGCCAGACCCTCGGCTATGGATCGCGCCGGCCGAGATGCTCGCCGCACGGCGCCGTCTCGCCGGCGATGCCTCGGGCTGCGCGCGCCCCGCGGCTTCCGCCGGCGTTGATCCCGGTCGCGGGTCCGTAGCTCGATCTGCCTCGTTACGTCCCGTAGCTCGATCTCCCTCCATAGTTGAGTCTGGGACGGCGCTCACCTGCTCCCTGGGCTGAACGGCGCGGGCGCCAGCCAGGGCAGGTAGGCCTACTGTCCCGGCACGGACTGGGCCCACGGCGTTCCGAGGGGCGGCGGCGTCTACTCCTTCGCGACCGACTTCCCGGGCAACGTCCTCGACTTGCCAGGCAGCGTGCTCGGCTTCGCGGGCTGCGTGCTGGAATTCCCGGTCCGCGTGCTCGACCTGCCGGAGACGTGCTCGACTTCGCGGACTCCGTGCTCCGGCTCATCGACGCGCCGCTTCGGCCTGGTCAACGAGTGCCGCGACGAGTCCTTCGGCCCGGCCGAGCTGGGCCGCGAGGCCGTGGCCAACGCGCTCCGCCACGCCGGCCGGGAACTGAGGCCAGAGGCAGGGGCTCGACTACATGCGAGCCCGCTAGTACGACCCCGAGGCCGGCCGCTTTGTCTCCGAGGGCCCGATCGGGCTCCCGAGCGGCGTCGACCTGTACGCGTATGCGGGAAACAACCCGGTGCGGTTCACTGCAGCTCCGGGTGGAGTGCTCGTCACCCCTTGCCGACCACGCGCGGCCGACAGCTTGCTCACATGCCACCACTGAACTCGATGCGAGCACTTGAACGGAGCGTCTGCGAGGCCACGCAGGAGATCCTCGAGGAGTATTCGGAGTTTCTGGCCTCACTCGGGCTGACTGCAGTGCTCGAGGGTATCGACGTGTTCGATGCGCATCCTCAGCGTCGGACGTCGGAGGTGCGGATCTACTTCTACGGGGGCCGTAACCTCGCCGACGCGTTCGAGTTCTTCGTTCTGCGAGATGGCGAGCCCCTCGTCAGCGTATACGAGGTGCAAGAGTGGCTTCGTGAGCAGATCGAGGCGCTGCCGGAGCTGCACGGCCGAGGTACGGGGGTCGATCGACGCGGAATGATCGGAGCACGGATTCAGGGGACAGTCCGTGAGCAGCGCCTATTATTGCTTGTCGGACGACATGACGACAGGAAACCGGTGGTTCTTGAAGGGGCCACTCGACCGGAGGGGCGCGCGACTCGACCCGAGACTGTTCACGTATCGTGAGCCGGTGGAATGCGATGCCCCGCTCTACATCCCGCTGCGCAGGCCGGGGCGGCAGTTGGATTTCACGCTCGCCGACTTCGACATGCCGGTCCTGCGTAGCTCCCTGGCGAGAGAGCTGCAGGCGCTGGCGCCCGAGAGCATTCAGCTCTTCCCGGCCGTGGTCGAGGGGAGCAACGACTCCTTCCACATCGTCAACGTCGTCTCGGTCGTCGCGTGCCTGGACGAGCAGCGGTCGACCCTCACCTACTGGACGCAGGCGCACGGACGACCGGACAAGGTGGGAAAACCCATGATGGTAGTCGAGTTGAGAGTGGACACGGAGCGCGCGGCCGGGAAGAAGATCTTCCGCCTCAAGGATTGGAAGATCGCGCTCATCGTGTCCGAGGACGCGAGGGACATCCTCCGCGGCGCGTCGGGAGCCGTGTTCAGGCCGGTCTGACGCCTTCGCACGCGCTCGCCGTGCGCTCGCGAAGATCCTCAGGAGTAGGGGCGGCGCATGGAGACGGCCTGATGCCGGGGATGCCCAACTCCGACCCAGGCTCCAGACCCGTGGGCAGCTTGTGTCAGCGCGACTGCCCGGCCATCACCGGCTTCAACGCCCGGAGCCGCCTTCCCGCCTCCTCCAGCGTCTCGATCCGCTTGCAGAACGCGAAGCGCACGAGGTTGCGGCCCAGCGCGGGGTCGTGGAAGAAGCTGGACCCCGGCACGGGCGCGACGCCGCGTGCCTCGCCTGCGCGGCCGGCCTGACCCTCCGGTAGCCCACCGCGCGCGAGCCACTTCGAGAACGCGACGTCGTCCAACTCGCTGAGCGCGGAGAAGTCGGCGAGGATGTAGTAGGCGCCCTGCGGGAGAGTGCAGCGGAACCCCGCGTCCACGAGCGCGCGGTAGAGCACGTCGCGGCGCGCGGCGTAGTCGCGGGCGAGGGCGGCGTAGTAGTCGTCGCCGAGCAGCTCGAGCCCTGCGGCGACGCCCTCCTGGAGCGGCGCGGGCGCGCCGACGGTGAGGAAGTCGTGCACCTTGCGGATCGCCGCGGTGAGGTCCGACGGCGCGACGATGGTGCCGATGCGCCAGCCGGTGACGCTGAACGTCTTGGAGAACCCGCTGATGGTGATGGTGCGCTCGCGCATGCCAGGCAGCGTGGCGAGCGGGACGTGCGTGCCCTCGTAGAGGATGTGCTCGTAGATCTCGTCGGTGATGGCGATGGCGTCGTAGCGCTGACACAGCTCCGCGATGAACTCGAGCTCGGCGCGCGTGAAGACGTGGCCCGTGGGGTTGTTGGGCGTGTTCAGCACGATGGCGCGCGTGCGGCGCGAGAAGGCGCGGGCGAGGCGGTCCAGGTCGAGGCCGCCATCGGGCTGGAGCGGCACCCAGACGGGCGTGGCGCCGCACAGGATCGCGTCCGGCCCGTAGTTCTCGTAGAACGGCTCGAAGATCACGACCTCGTCGCCGGGATCGACGAGGGAGAGCAGGGCGGCGGCTGCGGCTTCGGTGGCGCCGCAGGTCACGGTGATCTCGCGCGCCTCGTCCACCTCCATGCCGTAGAAGCGCGCGTACTTCGCGGCAATGGCGCGGCGCAGGCGGGGCGAGCCCCACGTGATCGCGTACTGGTTGATGTCCGCGCGGATCGCCTCGCAGGCCGCTTCCTTGATCACGTCGGGCGCGGGGAAGTCGGGGAAGCCCTGCGCGAGGTTGATCGCGCCGGCCTCGTTGGCGACGCGGGTCATCTCGCGGATCACGGACTCGGTGAAGCCGTGCGTGCGCCGCGCGGTGCGGGGCGAGGGTCTGGGAGCGGTCATGCGGCTGGGTGCCCTATTGGATTGGAAGAGGGGAGAACGCGCCGGCTGCCGCCGCAGCGCCGCGGAGGGCGCTGCATCGCGGCCCGGCCGCTGCAACGTAACGGCGGCGCGTGCGCCGGAAAAGACCCGCCCCTTCGACGCGCGGCCCGGCCGGCGCCTGGCGTTCGTGTTGAACGCCGTCAGGGCTCCTTCCGCCGTTGCCGGTTGTGGCCCGGCTGCTTGCCGCGCGGCTGTTTGCGCTGCGTCTGCTTCTTGGCGCGCGCGGCGCGGGGCAGCGGCCGCGCGGGCGACGTCTCGGTCCCGCCGTCCGCGGCGGTCGGCTTGCTCCGCTCCCGTCCCTCTCCCGCGCCGGCCGGCTTCTCGCCGGGCGCCGGCTCCGGCCCGGGCAGGAGCGCGAAGCGGATGACGTCGTCCATGCGGTCCACGAACTCGAAGTGGATGCTCTTGCGCACCTCGTCCGGCACGTCGCGCAGGTCGCGGTCGTTGCCGCGCGGCAGGATGACCTGGCGGATGCCCGCGCGGTACGCCGCCAGCACCTTCTCCTTCACGCCGCCGATCTCCAGCACCTTGCCGCGCAGCGTGACCTCGCCCGTCATCGCGATGTCGTGGCGGACGGGGCGGTTGGAGAGCGTGGACGCGACGGCGAGCGTGACGGCGATGCCGGCGGACGGGCCGTCCTTGGGGATCGCGCCGACCGGGAAGTGGACGTGCACGTCGTAGTCACGGAAGGCGGACTCGGGGATGTCGAGCGCGTCGCCGCGGCTGCGCACGTAGGAGTACGCCGCGTTGACGGACTCGCGCATCACGTCGCCGAGCAGGCCCGTGATGATGAGGCGGCCGGAGCCGGGCATCTTGAGGGCCTCGATGAACATCAGCTCGCCGCCGGAGGCGGTCCAGGCGAGGCCGGTGACGACGCCGACCTCGGGCGCGCTCTCGGCGGTGGTCGCGATGTAGCGTGGCAGGCCGAGGATGCTCTCGACGCGCTCGGGCGTGAAGTCCCAGCGGGTCGCATCGCCCTGCGCCTTGGCGCGGGCGCGGGTGCGGAGCAGGGTGGCGAGGGCGCGCTGGAGCAGTCCGAGGCCGGAGTCGCGGGCGTAGCCGCGGGCGAGGTAGAAGAGCGTGTCGCGGTCGAAGGCGATGTCGTCCGGCTCGAGGCCGTGCTCCTCGACGAGGCGGGGCAGCATGCGCTCGAGCGCGATGTCCACCTTCTCCTCGGGCGTGTAGCCGGCGATGCGGATCTCGACCATGAGGTCGCGCAGGTCGGCGGGCACGCGGTAGAAGTCCTGGGCCGTTGCCACGAAGAGCGCGTCGGTCAGGTCGAACGGCAGGTCCAGGTAGCGGTCCACGAACTCCTTGCGGCCCTCCCAGCTCAGGGCCTCCTCGAGCGCCTCGATGGGGTCGCCGTCCACCTTGCCGAGGCCGACCTGGTCCATCTCTTCGAGCAGGAAGACGGGGTCGCGCACGCCCACGTCGCGGAACGCGGCGGCGATCTTCCCGGGCTGGGCGCCGGAGCGGGTGCGGCGCGTGCCGACCAGGGCGGATTCGCCGCGGCCGCCCAGGTTGAGGCTGGCGAGGGGGCGGCCGAGGCCGCGGGCGAAGGCGGCGACGAGGGCGGTCTTGCCGACGTCCGGCGGCCCGACGATGCAGGGGATGGGGCCGCGCAGGTCGCCGCGCAGCTTGGCGACGGCGAGGTAGTCGAGCAGCCGGTCCTTGGGGTCATCCAGGCCGAGCAGCTCCTCGTCCAGCGTGCGGCGCACGGCGGCCAGGTCGATCGCGTCGGTGCCGGTGGTCGCGCGCTGCTGCCAGGGCATGTGCAACAGCCAGTCCAGGTAGCTGCGGATGTCGCTCGCCTCGCTGGACGTGGGGCTGACGGTCCGCAGGCGTTCCACCTCGTTGCGCGCTTCCGCGGCGACGCGCGCGGGCAGGTGCGCGGCGTCAATCCTGCGCAGCAGCTCGATGGCCTCGCGCTCGACGGGGTCCACCTCGCCCAGCTCGGCGCGGAGCATGTTGATGCGGTGGCGCAGGGCGGCGGCGCGTTCGGCGGGCGTGGCCGGCTTCTCGGCCTCCTCGCGTGCGGTGGCCTCCTCCCTGGCGCGCTCGACCTCGCGGACGCGCCGGAGCTGCCCTTCCAGCTCCTCGAGGACGTAGCAGAGGCGCTCGCGCACGTCCAGGCGCTGGAGCACCTGGTCCTTGCTGCTCGGGCTGAAGTTCGCGAGCGTGGCGACGAGGTCGGCGAAGCGGCCGGGGTCCGCCAAGTTCATCCGGAGGATGCGCGGCACCTCTGTGGAAACGCGGTCCACCTCGGCGGCCAGCGCTTCGAGCGCGGTGAGGATGCGGGCGATCAGGTCCTCGGCGACCTCCTCCTCGACGGGCGTCTCTTCGACCGGCTCGACGCGGGCGAGGAACCCGTTCGCTTCCTCGACGGCCGCGAGCCGGATGCGGTGGAGTCCCTGGATCGTGGCCTGCACGGTGCCGCCCGGCAGGTTGAGCCGGTCGGACAGCCGGGCCGCGACGCCGATCTTCTCGAGCGCCCTCGGGTCAATGGGGTCATCCGGCCCGCCCGGCGCGATGACCGCGGCCACGATCAGACTCTCGGCCGGGTTCTCGGCCAGCATCTCGAGGGTGGGGCGCATCCCGATCTGCACGCCGAGCACGCCCGCCGGGAAGACGATCGTGCTCCGCATGGGCATCACGGGCAGGCGGTCGGATGGCCGCGGTCGGGCGGCATTGCGCGTCATGGGTTCAGAGGATCCGGTCGTAGAGGTTCGCGGCCGCCCGCTCGAGCTCCCGCCACACCGCGGGGCCGTCCGCTGTTTGCAGCCGGCGCTGCTGGACGATCCAGCGGCCGGCGATCATGACGTCCGTCACGTCCTGTCCAGTGGCCGCGTACACCAGATTGGCCGCGACGTTCGAAAAGCCATCCCGGTGCACCAGCGGCTGGAGGCGCGGGTTGTCCGTTTCGACGAGGATCAGGTCCGCGGACGCGCCCTCCGCGATGATGCCGAATTCGCCCTCGCCGCCCAGCGCGCGCGCGCCGTTGCGCGTGGCCATGCGCAGGATCTGCTCGGCAGGCGCCGCGTTCGCCCCGTAGCGCAGCTTCTGCACGAGCCCGAGCTGGCGCATCTCGAGGAACAGGTCGTTCGAGTTGTTGCAGACCGCCGTGTCGGTGCCGAGCGCGACGACGACCCCGTGCGCCAGGTACTCCGCCACGGGTGCGATCCCGTCCGACAGCTTCATCTCCGCGGCCGGCGAGCTGATCACCGCCGGGCCTCGCCGGGCGAGGAGCTGCTGCTCTTCCTCGTCCACGTACAGGGCGTGGGAGAGCAGCAGGCGGGGCGAGAGCAGGCCGTAGCGTTCGAGCAGGCGGATCGTGGTCGTGCCGAACCGCTCCCGGACCAGCCGGATGCGGTGCTCGGTCTCCGCCGCGTGCATGATGATGCGTTCGCCGCGCTCGTGCGCGCGGGCCGCGGCCTCCAGCTCGGCCGCCGTCAGCGCCTCTTCCGCGTGCAGCCGGTAGATGCGCGCCGCACCCGCCACCGGCGGAGCGGGCGCGAAGTGCACGTCCCGGACCGTGACCCAGCCGCGCAGCCCGATCGCCGCCATCTCTTCGGCCGTCACCTCGTCGGCGCCCACGGTCACGCCGTAGGCGGCCACGCACGTCGTGCCCGTCAGCACGCAGTCCGCCAGCGCGGCGCGGATGCCGGCACGCTGGATCCACTGCCCCTCGGGCGAAGAGAGTAGCGCCAGCGCAGCGTCGAAGTGCTCCGCGTCGTCCCAGTCGTGGAGGTTCAGCTCCTCGACCACGCCCTTGAGCACGTGCAGCTCGGGATGCAGGTGCGCGTTGACCAGCCCCGGCATGAGGACGCGGCCCGCGCAGTCCCGCCGCTCCGCGCGCGGGAAGCGGCGGCGCAGCTCGTCCGCGGGGCCGACCGCCGCGATGCGGCCGTCTTCGACCGCGACGGAGAGGGCACCCGCGGTGCCGTCGTCGTCCATTGTGAGGACCAGCGCCCCCTCCAGCAGCAGCGGCCGTGCCGGCGCGTCCCGCCCGGCCGTGCCGGCCCGGGCCGCGGCGCTCACGCGGCGCCTCCCGATGCGCCGGCTGCGCCGTCGCGCTCGACGCCGAGCAAGCGGGCCGCGTTGCGGTAGAGGATGCGATCCAGCGCGTCGGCGTCGAGGCCGAGCCCGGCGATGGCGCGGACGTTGTGCGAGACGCTCTTGGGCATGGCAGGCCAGTCGCTGCCGAACACGACCTTGTCCGCCAGCCGCTCGAGCCGGGGAAAGTGCTCGAGCAGCCGCCCGGGGACGAGGCCCGCCACGTCGATGTAGACGTTGGCGTGGACGGTCGCGAGCGTCGCGCACGCCTCGTACCAGAAGCCGCGGCCGCCGTGCGCCATGACGATCGGCAGGTCCGGGAAGTCCACCGCGACGTCATCCAGGCGCAGCGGGTCGCAGTACCTGAGCCGCGTGCCGGGGATGACCGAAGTGCCGATGTGCACGAGCACCGGCAGCCGGTGCTCCTGGCACACCTCGTAGACCGGGTAGAGCCGCGGGTCGTCCAGGTAGAAGAACTGGTAGGAGGGGTACAGCTTCAGTCCCCGGAGCGGCGCGTCCGCCAGCCAGCCGCGCAGCAGGCGGGCGGGCTGCGGGTCGGTGTTCGGGTTGACGCAGGCGAACGGCAGGAAGAAGCCGCCCGCCTCGTGGCACAGCGCGATGACGGTCTCCGTCCGCACGACGCCGGACGTGGCGGGGCAGTGCTCCGCCAGCAGCACCGCGCGCTCGACCCCCTCGGCGCGGAGCAGCTCCGCAGCGAAGCGCACGTCCGACAGCCGGTCGCCGTGCTGCCGGACCGCGGGTGAGATGCGCTCGATGTACTCCCGGTTGGCGGCGGTGAAGTCCTGTGGTCGCCAGGGATGGGTGTGGAAGTCAATGACTCGCATGGCGGCGGTCGGCGGGGGGCGGGCGGCGGGCCGCCTGGCCGGCCAGCCGGGACGTGCCCGACCGGCCGGCGGCCAGCTCCTCGTCCAGCGCCGCGAAGAAGCGGCGCAGCCGGCGTGCGTTCGCGCCGAAGTCGCCGCGCGACCCTCGGGAGGAGGCGCGCGCGTCCACGCGGGTCTGGCCGTCGCTGTCGAGGGTGATGCGGGCGACGAAGTCGTCCACCGTGCGGAACAGCGTGCCGCGGATCTCCGCGCGGATCACCCCGTCGTAGTCATCGGCGTCCACGAGCGTCCAGCCACGCAGGCGGCCGCTGGCGAGGCGCAGCGCGGCGCGCCAGACCTGGTCGTAGGGGATGCCGTAGGTCCGGCCGCGCAGATCGGGGTCCGCCGCCGTCGGCGAGGTCACCGCGATGTTGCGCGTCAGGCCGTCGCGCACGCGCTGCCGCCAGTCGCTCATTGCGGTAGGAGCCGGTAGACGGCGGTGACGGTCGCCTCGACGCGCAGCGTGCCGGGCTCGATCGGAGTCGTCCTCGCCGCCACCGCTTCCATGCGGTCCATCATCAGCGGGATGGGCGGCGGGATCATGCCCGTGCTGCTGATGCTGAGGACGGGCCCGAGGCCCTGGCCGAGCGCGCGGGCGAGCACCTCGGCCTCCGCGCGGGCGCGGTCGACGGCCATGGCCAGCGCCTCGTGCCGGGCAGCGTGCGGGTCTCGCAACTGGAAGTGCAGGCCGGTGACGCGGTTGGCGCCCGCGGCGAGGGCGGCGTCGATGACCTCGCCGACGCGCTCGACGTCGTCCACCGTGACCCGGACCATGTTCATGGCGCGGTAGCCGACGATGCGGGGCTCCTCAGGGCCGGCCCGGGGCTCGTTGCGCGCGTACTCGGGATGCAACTGGTACGAGGCCGTACGCACGCGGTCTTCGCCGAGGCCGAGGCGCCGCAGCGCCGCGATCAACCGCTCCATGGTCTGCGCGTTCGACTCCGCGGCCGCCTGGGCGGTCGGCGCGGTGCTCTCGACGGCCAGCAGGATCACGGCCTGGTCCGGTGTCCGGTCCACGGCGCCCGTCCCGGTCACGGTGATGGTGCGCTCCCGCGCGGGCGGGGCGGTCTCGGGCTGCTGCGCGCGGGCAGCGCACGCGGGCAGCAGCAGGGCCGCGGCGATCGCCGGGATCGCGGCGAGGGCGGCTGGGGCCCGGTCACGGCGGTGGGCCATCGGTGTCGTGATCCGCATCCTGTCTTCCTCCCTCCGGCGCGGGCCGGATCGGTACGATGAACATAGAGAAATCGGCGCTCGCGCGCGAGGCATCCGGGGCGGGGCGGGGTGCACCCGCGCCGGGCGGCGCGATTGACGCCGCCCTGGCCGCGCCTCTATCTTCGCGCGGCCCCACCCGCCGAGGAGCGTCGCGTGCGCACACAGAGGACGTCTTTCGGCTACGTTCTTGCACTCGAGCCCGGCGACGAGCTGATCCGGAGCCTCATCGCGTTCGCGCGCAACGAGGACGTGGACGGGGCCGCGCTCACCGGCCTCGGCTCCGTGCGCGGCGTCGAGCTGGGCTTCTATCATCTCGACCGGCAGGAGTACGGCCGCCTCCACCTCGACGAGCCGCTGGAGGTCTGCGCGCTCGCCGGGAACCTCGCACTGCTGGATGGCGAGCCGTTCCCGCACGTGCACGGCATCTTCGGCCGGCCGGACGGCTCGACGCTGGGCGGGCACGTCTTCGAGGCGGTCTGCTCCGTCACTCTCGAGCTCGCCGTCCATACGGCTGCCAGGCCGCTCCTGCGCGGACCCGTCGCCTACTGCAACCTGAAGCTGCTCCAACTGGAGAGCCATCCGTGAAAGTGGTGATTCCGCTGGCCGGGAAGGGGACGCGGCTGCGCCCCCACACCTATCTCACGCCGAAGCCGCTGCTCGAGGTGGGCGGCAAGCCGGTGATGAGCTACATCCTGGACGAGCTGGAGACGCTGGGTGTCCAGGAGATCGTCTTCATTACCGGATACCTGGGCGAGAAGGTCCAGGAATACATGGCCGCGAGCTACCCCCGCTTCCGGGCGCACTACGTGGAGCAGGTCGAGCTGAACGGCACGGCCGGCGCGGTGAAGCTGGCGCAGCCGTTCATCGACGAGGACCTGCTCATCATCTTCGTGGACACGCTGTTCGATGCGGATCTCGGCCTGATCCGGCGCGAGGGGCCGGAGGTGGCGGGGATCATCTGGGCGAAGGAGGTGGAGGATTACCAGCGCTACGGCGTGATCGTGGCGGACGAGCAGGGCTTCATGCAGCGCATCGTGGAGAAGCCCCGGGAGCCGGTCTCGAAGCTCGCCAACATCGGGTTGTATTACATCCGCGACTGGCAGCTCTTCTTCGAGGGCGTGGATCACACGCTGGCTTCGCCCCCGGGGCCGAGCGGCGAGTACTACATCACCGATGCGTTCCAGTACATGATCGACCACGGCGCGCGGATCCGCACGGCCGAGGTGGCCGGCTGGTACGACTGCGGCCAGGTCGGCACGCTGCTGGAGACGAACCGGCACCTGCTGGAAGCGGGCCGCGCGCGCGCGCCGGAGGGCGGGCGGAACGTGCGCGTGCACCCGCCCGTGCGGGTCGAGGAGGGCGCGGTGCTGGAGGACGTGGAACTGGGCCCCAACGTCACGGTCGGCGCGGGTGCGGTGCTGCGCCGCTCGAGCGTGCGGGACGCGATCATCGGCGCCGAGGCCCGCATCGAGGATGCGCGGCTGCACGACTCGTTGCTCGGGAAGAGGGTCGTCGTGCGGGGAGTGAACGGGTCGGTCAGCGTGTGCGACGACTCGGAGATCCTGGGGGACGGAGCGTAGCGGCCGCCCGCGCGCGCCGGCGGCTCGCGCCGTCCGCGGGCGTTGCGCCCGGGGCGGCCGCGCTCAGGGGGCGAGGCCCGCCACCGCCAGCACGGTCAGCAGCGCCCGCTCCAGCCCCTCGACGCCGTTCTCGTTGGAGTACCACTCGTTCAGCGTATGCATGCCGTCGGACTCGCCGCCCGCGCCCATGGCGATGGCCGGGATGCCGAGCGCGATGGGCACGTTCGCGTCCGTCGAGGAAGCGACCAGCTCCGGCGTGTGGCCGATGAACCGGGTGGCCGCGCGCGCCGCCCGCACCAGTGCGGCGTCCGGCGGCGTCTCGCCCGTGGGCCGGTCCCCGATCACCTCGAGCCCGAGCGTCAGCGCGCGCGTGCCCCGGCGGCGGCTGCGGTTGGCCTCGACGACGGCGGCGCGCAGCGCTTCCTCCGCGGAGCGTTCTAGCCGGCGCAACGCCGCCGGGTCCTCGCTGCGCAGGTCCAGCTCGCACCAAGCGCGGTCGGGGATCACGTTGACGCCGGTGCCGCCCGCGATGCGGCCGACGGTGAGGGCGCTGCGGGGCTGGGCCGGCAGCTCGAGGTGGACGAGCCGCGCGATGGCGAGGGCGAGCGCGTGCACGGGGTTGGCCATGCCCCAGTCCGCCCAGGAGTGGCCGCCGGGCCCGCTCACCGTGGCGCGCAGGCGCCGGGAGCCCAGGGCGCGATGCACGATGCGGCGGCAGCCCGTCCCATCCAGCGAGATGAAGGCGGCAGCGCGCCGCCAGGGCGAGCCGTCGCGGAACAGGTGCTTCACGCCGCGCAGGTCGCCCGCCCCCTCCTCGCCCACCGTCGCGACGAAGACGATGGGGGCGCGCGTGCGGACGCCCGCGCGCACGAGCGCGCGCGCGATCGCGAGGATCGCGGCGAGGCCGCGCGCGTCATCCGCGATGCCGGGCGCATACAGCTTCGCCCCGTTGCGGCGCACCGTCAGGTCCGTGCCCTCCGGGAACACGGTGTCCAGGTGGGCGGAAAGCAGCACGGGTGCAGCGCCGTCCCCGGCGCCGGGGAGGCGCGCCAGCGCGTTGCCGGCGCCATCCAGTGTCGGGTCGAGCAGGCCGATCTCGCCGAACCGCTCGAGCACGCGGCGGGCCCGTGCGCCCTCGCCGAACGGCGGCGCCGGGATGGCGACCAGCTCGGTCAGGTCCGCCAGCGTCTCCTCGTCCGTCTGGCGCAGGAGTTGCCTCGCGCGCGCGACGGCGGCTCGGCGCGCCAGGCGTTCGATGTCGGCTGCGGTATCGGGCACCATGCGCTGTTCGCATCCACGGCGGCCGGGCGTCCGGGGAGCGGCCCCGACACGCGCCCCGGCGGGCTTCGGTTGACAATAGAAGCGCGCGCGGCGCATCTTGCCAGGGTCGTCACGCCACGAGGGGAAGATGCGGGAGCAGGAGCTGATCTACGACTGGAACCGGCCGGACGGTGCCGCGCCCGTCGTGCGGGAGGGGCGCGTCGTCGAGCTGGACGACGAGACGCTGCGCGACGGCCTGCAGGGGCCGTCCGTGCAGGACCCGCCGATCGGGCAGAAGATCGAGCTGCTCCACCTGATGGCGGCGCTGGGGATCCACACGGCGGACATCGGACTGCCGGGTGCCGGCCCGCGGGCGGTCGCGGACGTGCGCGCGCTGGCGCTGGAGATCGCGCGGGAGCGGCTGCCGATCGGCGCGAATTGCGCGGCCCGGACGGTGCGCGCGGACGTGGAGCCGATCGCGCGGATCTCGCAGGAGGCCGGGATCCCCATCGAAGCGTGCACCTTCATCGGCTCCTCACCCATCCGCCAGTACGCCGAGGACTGGACGCTGGACCGGATGCTCCGCGCGACCGAGGACGCGGTCAGCTTCGCGGTGGCCGAGGGGCTGCCCGTCATGTACGTGACCGAGGACACCACGCGCGCGCGGCCGGAAACCCTGGTGGCGCTGTATCGCACCGCGATCGAGTGCGGCGCGCGGCGCATCTGCCTGGCGGACACCGTCGGCCATGCCACGCCCGAGGGCGTGCGCAAGCTCGTGCGGTTCATCCTCGAAGAGGTCGTCCGCCCGAGCGGCGAAGACGTGAAGGTCGACTGGCACGGGCACCGGGACCGCGGGCTCGCCATCGCGAACACGCTGGCGGCGATCGAGGCGGGTGTGGACCGCGTGCACGGCACGGCCCTCGGCATCGGCGAGCGGGTCGGCAACACGGAGATGGACCTGCTGCTGGTCAACTTGAAGCTGCTCGGCCTGCACGACGGCGATCTGTCCCGGCTGCCGGAGTATTGCGAGACCGCATCCCGCGCGACGGGCGTGCCGATTCCGCCGACCTACCCGGTCTTCGGCGCGGACGCGTTCCGCACCGGCACGGGCGTGCACGCGGCAGCGATCATCAAGGCGCGCGCCAAGGGCGACGACTGGCTGGCCGACCGCGTGTACTCCGGCGTGCCTGCCGGCCTCTTCGGCCGCCGGCAGGTCATCGAGGTCAGCCACGTGAGCGGCATGTCCAACGTCAAGTACTGGCTGGCGGAGAACGGCTACGACCGGGACGACGAAGGACTGTGCCGCGAGGTCTTCTCCCTCGCGAAGCAGGCGGCGCGCGTGCTGACGGACGAGGAGCTGCACGCCTGCTGCCAGGCCTACGGCGCGAAGCCGGCCCGCGCGGGCACCGCCTGACATGGCCGAGCTCGATCGGCTGCTGGAGGAGTTCTTCGCGTTCTGGTGGCGAACGCATCCGACCCATGCCACCGCCGTCGGACTGCACGAGTACGATGGCGAGCTCGAACGCTACGATGCCGCGTCCCTGGCCGAACGGGCGCGGCATCTGCGCGAATACCTGGAGCGGTTCCGGCGCTACGCCCCGCGCACGCCGGCGGAGGCGCTCGATGTCGAGCTGGTGCGCTCCCAGCTCGCGTGGGAACTGTACGAGCACGAGGAGGTGCGGCTCCTCGAGCGGAACCCGCTGCTTTACGTCGAGGGGCCGCTCAACGCGCTGTACCTCGTTGCGGTGCGCGAGTACGCGCCGGCGGAGGAGCGCGCGCGCCGCGCCGCCGAGCGGCTGCGCGCGCTGCCCCGCGTGCTCGAAGAGGCGCGCGAGAACCTGCGGTCCGCGGCGCCGGTGCTGGTGGAAACGGCGGCGCAGGTCGCGAGGAGCGGGCTCGGCCTCGTCGAGCAGTTGCTGCCGCTGCACCTGGGACGGGCGCTGGAGGACGACGTCGCCCAGTTCACCGAGTGGGAGAACGCGCGCCGGGGCGCGGAATCCGCGCTCGTCGCGTACGCGCGCTGGCTGGAAGAGGAGCTCGCGCCGCGGGCGACGGGCGACTTCGCGCTGGGCCGCGTCGCCTTCGAGACGCGCCTGCGCTACGCGCACGGGCTCTCCGACACCGCGGAATCCCTTGCCGCGTACGGCGAGGCGTTGAAGCGCGAGACCGAGCGGGAGCTGGACGAGATCGCGGCCCGGCTGGACGATCGCCGCCGCGGCTGGCGCGACGTCTACGAGCGGCTCAGGGGGGACCACCCGCCGGCGGGCGATCTGCTGGCGGCGTACCGGGATGCGGTGACGCGCGCGCGCGCGTTCGTCCTCGAGCGCGGGCTCGCGACGCTGCCGGCGGGCGAGGCGCTGGATGTCGTCGCGACGCCGGAGTAC
Source organism: Longimicrobiales bacterium (assembly GCA_036381195.1). Lineage (GTDB taxonomy): Bacteria > Gemmatimonadota > Gemmatimonadetes > Longimicrobiales > RSA9 > RSA9. The sequence continues at coordinate 44,529 of DASVDH010000012.1, forward strand.
CTGCGGCCGCTCATCCCCTACGCCGCGTACCAGCCGCCGGCGGCACACGAGACCGAGCAGCGCGGGCTGTTCTTCGTCACGATCCCGGCGCCGGACGCGGAGGCGATCCTGCGCGAGCATTCGGTGTACGGGATCCCGATCACCGCGCTGCACGAGGCCTACCCCGGCCACCACCTCCAGCTCTCGCGCGCCAACCGTGCCGACACGGAGCCGCGGCGCGTGTTCTGGACGCCGGTCTTCGCCGAGGGCTGGGCGCTGTACTGCGAGGAGCTGATGTGGGAGCAGGGCTTCTACACCGACCCGCGCCAGCGCCTGTTCCAGCTCCGGGACCTGCTGTGGCGCGCCTGCCGGGTGGTCGTGGATGTGGGCCTGCACGCAGGCGGGTGGCGGCCGGAACGAGCGCGGGAGTATCTGGTCCGCGAGGCCGCACTCGAGCCGCAGAGCGCGGAGGCCGAAGTGCGGCGTTACTGCGCCGAGGCGACGCAGCCCATGAGCTACGCGGTGGGCAAGCGCGAGATCCTGCGGCTGCGCGAGCTGTATCGCGCCCGCGCGGGAACCGCGTTCCGGCTCGGCGACTTCCACGATCGGTTGCTGGAGTGGGGCACCGTCCCGCCCTCGCTCATCGCGCGAGTCATGGGGCTGGAGTAGGGGAGCGGCACGGGCGCCGGCGCCCCGCCCTCCGCGGAGGCGGGTGGGGATGACGCTTTCGCCCCCTTCCCGGGGTGGTGGGACTGCGGGTGGGGAGCGGGCTCCAGCGCCGGGCGGAGAATCCTGAGGCAAGGACGGAATATGCGTGCGATCGTCGTTCACGAGACCGGCGGACCCGAGGCGTTGCACCTCGAGGACGTGCCGGTTCCGGAGCCCGGGCCCGGACAGGTGCGCGTGCGCGTGCACTACGCGGGCGTGAACTTCATCGACATCTACCACCGCACGGGCCTGTACGCGCTCGAGCGGCCGTTCACGCCCGGCAGCGAAGCCGCGGGCGAGGTCGACGCGGTGGGGCCGGGTGTCTCCGAGTTCAAGAAGGGCGACCGCGTGGCGTACGCGATGGAGCGAGGCGCGTACGCGGAGTACGCGCTCGTGCCGGCATGGAAGCTCGTGCGCGTGCCGGATGACGTGGGGCTGGACACCGCCGCCGCCGTCATGCTGCAGGGCATGACCGCGCACTACCTCGCGTACAGCACCTTCCCGCTCCGGGAAGGCCACTCCGCGCTGGTGCACGCGGCGGCCGGCGGCGTCGGCCTGCTGCTCGTACAGGTGGCCAAGCGGCTGGGCGCGCGCGTGATCGGCACGACGTCCACCGAGGAGAAGGCACGGCTCGCCCGCGAGGCGGGCGCCGATGAGGTCGTCATCTACACCAGCCAGGATTTCGTGCCCGCAGCGCGGCACTTCGGCGGCGGGCACGGCGTGGACGTGGTCTACGACTCGGTCGGCAAGGCGACGTTCGAGGGCAGCCTCAACGCGCTGAAGCGGCGCGGCATGCTCGTCATGTTCGGCCAGTCCAGCGGGAACGTGCCGCCGTTCGACCTCGGCGTGCTCGCGCGCAAGGGCTCGCTCTTCGTGACACGCCCGTCTCTCGCCGACTACGTCGCGGGCCGCGACGAGTTGCTCGGCCGCGCGCGCGACCTGTTCGCGTGGATCGCCGCCGGCGAGCTGAAGGTCCGCGTGGACCGCACGCTTCGGCTCGAGGACGCCGCCGAGGCGCACCGGCTGCTCGAGGGCCGGCAGACCGCGGGCAAGCTGCTGCTCGAGGTGCAGCCGCAGGGGTGAGGACCACGGCGGGCGCACCTCGCGCCCCCGGCGCGGCACCCGGGGCAGGGATGAGCACGACTGCGCAGAAGGCGGCGCCGGCCCGGATCCTGGTCGTCGAGGACGAGCGCGACATCGCCGCCCTCGTCGCGTACCACCTCACCAGGGAGGGCTACCGCGTCCGCACCGCTGACGACGGAGCCGAGGCCATCGAGGAGGTCTCCCGCGAACGGCCCGACCTCGTCATCCTTGACCTCATGCTGCCGGGCTTCTCGGGCTACGACGTGCTCGCCGAGCTGCGGCGCCACACCGCGACCGCGGACGTCCCCGTCGTCGTGCTCACGGCGAGGCGCGACGAGGCCGACCGCGTCCGCGGCCTCGAGCTGGGCGCGGACGACTACGTCACCAAGCCGTTCAGCCCCAGGGAGCTGGTGCTGCGGGTCGGCGCTGTCCTGCGCCGCGTGCGATCGCCGGCCGTAGCCGCCGGCGGGCGCATGCTCACCGGCGGGCCCATCGCCGTCGACCTGGACGCGCTGGAGGTGACCGTGGATGGCCGGCCGGTGGAGCTCACGCCCACCGAGTACCGCCTGCTGGTCGCGCTCATGGAGCGGAGGGGCCGCGTACAGAGCCGCCAGCAGCTCCTGGAGAACGCCTGGGACATCCACGTGCGCATCGAGACGCGGACCGTGGACATGCACGTGCAGCGGCTGCGCACCAAGCTGGGCGCGGCCGGCAAGTGGATCGAAACCGTGCGCGGATTCGGTTACCGCTTCAGGGGCAAGGACGCCGAGGGATGAGCGCGCGGCGCCCGCGCCTGCGCTGGCAGGTCGTCGCTGGCTTCCTCGCCTCCGCTGCGGGCGCGGCGCTCGTGCTGTACCTCCGCATCCCCGCCGTCGCGCGCGAGCGGCTCGCCGGCCGGCTCGCGCCCGCCGAGCTGGACGGCCTGACCGCTGCGCTCCGCGAGGCCGTGCTGCTCGCAGGTGCGCTCGGGCTGGCCGTCGCGCTCGCGCTCGCCCTCTTCCTCGCCGGCGCGATCGCCGCCGGGCACGCACGCCTCCGCGCCGGCCTGGTCCGCCTCGCACGCAACCCCGCCGCTCGCATGCCGCCGCAGGCGTTCGCGGACCTCGAGCCGATCGCCGCCGCGGCCACACGGCTCGCCGCGGAGCTCGGCGAGCGCGCCGCACACGCCGCGCGCGAACGCGACGACCTCGCCCTCCTGCTCGACTCCGTGACGGACGGCATCCTCCAGCTCGACGGGGGCGGCCGCATCATCCGCGTCAACCCTGCCGCCCGCGCGCTGCTGCGCCTGCCCCTCGAGGCGGAAGGCAGGCCGATCCACGCGCTGGTGCGCCACGCCGAGCTGCGCGACCTGCTGACGCAGGCCCTCGCCGCGGGCCCGGACGAGCCCGCAGAGGTCGGGCTCGACGGGCGGCGGGTGCTCGTCGTCGTCCGCGCGATCCCGGCTCAGGCGGAAAGCGCCACCTCCACGTCCGCCGGCCGGGAGCGTGCCGGGATCGTCGCCGTCTTCGTGGACCTCACGGAGGTGCGTCGCCTCGAGGTCGTCCGGCGCGACTTCGTCGCCAACGCCAGCCACGAGCTGAAGACGCCGCTCACCTCCATCCGCGGCTACGCGGAGACGCTGCTGGCCGGGGACGTGCCCGCCGAGATGCAGCGCGGCTTCCTCGAGACCATCGCACGGAACGCGGCGCGGCTCCAGCGCATCGTGGACGACCTGCTCGACCTCTCGCGCATCGAGTCCGGCGGCTGGGAGCCGGAGATCCTCCCGACGGACGTCGCGGTCGCCGCGGAGGACGCGTGGGCGCCGTTCGCGGAGCGCGCGCGCCGCCACTCCATCCACTTCGGCGTCGCCACCGGCGGGATCGCCGTGCTCGCCGACCCCGGCGCATTGCGTCAGGTCTTCGCCAACCTGTTCGACAACGCGCTACGCCACACCCCTGCCGGCGGAAGCATCTCCGTCCGCGCCGCCGTGGCCGGCGAGCCGCCGGGCACGGCCCCGCGGCCGGATGCGGGCCCGCCGACGGGACGCCGGAGCGCGGTGGCTCGCGCCGCCATCGAGGTGCGGGACACCGGCTCCGGCATCCCGAGCGACGCGCTGCCGCGCATCTTCGAGCGCTTCTACCGCGTGGACCCCGCACGCTCGCGCGCCGAGGGCGGCACCGGCCTCGGCCTCTCGATCGTGAAGCACCTCGTCGAGGCCATGGACGGCGACGTCGCGGCCGACAGCGTGCTGGGCAAGGGCACCACCATCCGGTTCACGCTGCCCGCGGCGGCGCCGCTGCCGGGAGCGGGCGCCGCGGGCGCCGGCGCACCCGCTACGGACGTGGGCGCACCCGCCACGGACGTGGGCGGACCCGTCACGGACGTGGCCCCACCTGCCGCGGACGTGGCGGCACCCGTCACGGACGTGGGCCCGCCCGTCACGGATGCGGGCGAGCCGTCGCCGACGTGGGCGGACCCATGACGGACGTGGCCGCCCCCGGCACCCACGTGGCCGCGCCCGCCACGGACGTGGTCGCGCCCGCCGGGAACCCCTCGCGGCTCGCGGGGGATAAGGACCCGTGATAATCGACCTCAGTTGGCCGGCTGAATGGAAACCCAATCGCTCGGTTTCGCCGTCGCCTTCACCGCGGGGCTGCTCAGCTTCCTCTCGCCCTGCGTGCTGCCGCTGATCCCCAGCTACGCATCGTTCATCACCGGCATGGGGCTGGACGACCTCGCGTCCGGCGGCCGCGGCCGCGCCCGCCGTGCGCTGCTCTCGCACGGGCTGCTCTTCATCGTCGGCTTCACGCTCGTCTTCGTGGCGCTCGGCGCGTCCGCCACGTTCCTCGGCTCGCTGTTCCACTTCTACCGCGACTGGATCGAGCGTGCCGGCGGCGTGTTGCTGGTCCTGTTCGGGCTCATCCTGCTCGGCGTGCTGCGGGTGCCGGGCGCCGGGCGCGAGTGGCGATTCCAGATCGCGAACAAGCCCGTCGGCTATCTCGGCACCGTGCTGGTCGGCATCGCGTTCGGCGCCGGCTGGAGCCCCTGCATCGGCCCGGTGCTCGGCGGGATCCTGACGCTCGCCGCGACGCAGGGGTCCATCACCGACGGCGTCGCGCTCCTCGGCACCTACTCCGCCGGCCTGGCGATCCCGTTCCTCGCCACCACGCTCGCGCTCGACCGCTTCCTCGCCGGCTTCCAGCGGTTCCGCCGCTGGCTACCCTGGATCAGCCGCGCGAGCGGCGTGCTGCTCATCCTCGTCGGCGTCCTCCTGCTCACGGGCTCGTTCACCGTGCTCGCCGGCATCCTGGCGCGCTGGACGCCCGACTTCCTGTTCGAGCGGTTGTGAGCACGAGGCAGGGCGTGATGCGCACCGTGTTCGCGTTCGCCTGCCGCTGGCTCTTCACGACGACGTTCCTGATCTCGCTGCCCGCGCTCACGCTCGCGGCGCTGGGCGTGGTGCCGATGGCGGGGGTGTGGCGGGTGGTCGCGGTTCCCGCGTACGCGGCCGCCGCCGTCGCGGCCGTGGTCGTTTCCGCGCCCGTTCACGCGGTGCTGCGCCTCATCGGCCTCGCGGAAGCAGGGGCCGCGCCGCCGGCGTGGCTCGCCCTGCTGTGGCTCCCCCTGACCCCGCTGCCGTTCCTCCTCGTGGACCTCTACCGGCGCGCCTGGCGCTGACGGCATCAGGAGCGGCGCTTCTCCAGGAACTCCTTCAGCACGACCGCGCTGTTGTGCTCCTCGTCACGCGCGGCGAAAAGGAGCGTGACGTTGCCTTTCTTCGCGCGCTCGCGCAGCAGCGCGACGGGCTCCGGATTCGATTCCAGCTCCGCCGTGTAGCGGCGCCGGAACTCCGGCCACTTCGCCACGTCGTGCGCGTACCAGCGCCGCAGCTCCGGGCTCGGCGCCACGTCCTTGAGCCACAGGTCCAGGCGCGCGTCCTCCTTCTTCATCCCGCGCGGCCACAGCCGCTCGACCAGCACGCGGAAGCCGTCGTCACGTGACGGGGGCTCGTAGATGCGCTTCACGCGGAAACGGGTAGTGGGCATGGGTGGTCATCCTTTCTGCACGCGAGTCTACACACAAGCCGAGTCTCGGTCTCGCTCCGGCGTCTCGCTCCGGTACCTCGCGGTGGCGTCTCGCGGTGGCGTCTCGCGGTGGCATCTCGCCCCCACAGAACCGCGGCAGCGGAACCCCGGCGGAGTCGCGCCGGTGGGCGGATCGCTCGCCAGGATCCTGGGGCCGACGTGTATTCTCCCGCACCCGGAGATGGTACAATCTTGTACCATCGCCAGGATCGCGGCATCGCCCGTGGCGCCGGAGTGCTCGCCGGCGGCCGACCGCTCGCCGGCGGCGAGCTCGGTTCAATCTTGAACCATCGCCACGATCGGGGCATCGGGGCCCGGCCTGCGCCGATCAGCCGCGGAGCCGGTTCCGCGGGCGCACAGGCGCCCACACGTTCACCGGAGGGCATCAGGGCCTGCGCAGGGCCTGCGCCGATCATGCCGCGGCGACCGCGCCCCCGGACGGCGCCGCCCGCGGAGGGCCGCGACGAGCCGCGGCCTACACGCCGCCGCGGAGCCGCGGCCCCCACGCCGCCGCGAAGCCACGGCCCGCGCGCCCACGGCCGCATCAGCGCTCGCGGAACCCCTCCAGCGGATCGTCCGGCAGACGATCCGCGATGTCCGCGATCTCGTCCGCCTCGCGCCAGGCGGCCTCGAGCTGCGCGAGCTCGCCCTCCAGCGCGCGGCGCTCGGCCTCCTCCTGGAGCGCCATCTCGAGGGCGAGCGCCTCGGGCCGCGACAGGCGCGCCTTCGGATCGCGCGCGGCGCGGGCGGGCTGCGCCTCCGTCGGCAAGGCGGGCAAGAGCTCGCCGCGCAGCGCGCCCCTGAAGCGGCGCAGGCTCACCACGCTCGCGCGGAAGTCCATGAGGGCGGGCAGGCCCAGCCTCGGCCCGCGGCCGGCGACGCCGCGCAGGAACGGCTCCGCGCCGCCCGCGTCGCCGATGATGCGCAGTGCTTCGTCGATCCGCGCCTTGCTCGCACCCTTCGAGTTGGCGTGGACCATCGCGCGCGCCAGCACTCGCCGCGCCGCGGGGCCGGTCAGCACGAGCGGCTGCGGCGGCGTCCACACGACCCGGCCGTCGGCGCGGCGTTCCGGCGCCGGGTCCAACGCGCGCGGGAGGTGGAGCGCGACGTCGTCGTCTCCATCCGCGCGCGTGACCCGTGCGCCGGTGAGCTGGTAGCGGCGGAGCTTGAGCGGCGCGCCGGTCGGCGACTCCTCCGCGGAGAGCCGGTGCACCAGCTTGCGGCTCATCCGGTACTGCACGCCGAAGTTGACGAGGTTGATCAGCCCGGCCGCGCCGCCGAGCGCGCCCGCAATGGCCAGCCCGCCGTACGCCACCACCCCGACGGCCAGCGCCCCGCCGATGATCAGCCCGCGGCGGCGGCGCCTCAGCAGCTCCGCGCCGTAGCGCCACGCGGCCAGCTCGCCCGGCAGCGCCTTGCCCACGCGGATCAGCCGCGTGCCGTCCGGCAGCTTCGCCAGGCCGATGTTCTCGGAGTGCACGCGCAGTCGCGCGTCGCGGAACCGCTTCTCCGCCTCCTCGACCGGCTCCCAACGCTCCTCGATGGGCGCCAGGTTCCAGCGCATGCACTTCGGGCACACCGCCCAGAGGCGGCCCTTCCACGCGTCGAACGCGATGCGGCTCCCCACCGGGAAGCTCTCGAGCGCTTCGTTCGCGCCGAGGCCGGACAGACAGAAGATGCAGTGTCGGTACATGGCGTTCCCGCGCAACGGTCCACCGGGGTGGAAACGTAGCCGCAGGCGCGGCGCCCGCAAGCCGCGACCTGCCGCAACGGCGCGGATGTTGCCCCGCGGGCGCGCCCCATGCTCCCGTCATCCCTCGCCGTCGTCCTCACCGGGCTCGGGCTCGGGGTGGGCGCGCTGGCTGTGTTCGCCTGGTCCTGGCGCCGCGGCCTGTTCGACGACATCCCCGCACAGGCGGACCTCGTCTTCGACGAGCGCGACAACCGCCTCGAGCGGCCGTGGGAGACGGCCGAGCAGAAGGCGGACCGGCGCCGCCGCTACGGCGAGCTGATCGCGCCGGAGCCGGGCGAATGGGGAGGCGCCACGTGAGCCGGCAGGACGCGACGCTCCCGTTCCGCGGCGACGTCGAGATCCGGCTGCGCGCGGACGCGTCCAGTCGCGCGCCGGCGCTCGTCTTCTTCTCGACCGCGCTGGTCTGGCTCCTGTTCGGCTCGATCGAGGGCACGCTCGCCAGCCTCAAGCTGCACATGCCCGATCTGCTGACGTCGGCCGGCTGGCTCACGTTCGGGCGCGTGCGCACGGCGCACCTCAACGCCGTGAACTACGGCTGGGCGTCGCTCGCCTCGATCGGCGTGGCGCTGTGGATCATCCCGCGGCTGGTCCACACCGAGCTGCGCTGGCCACGCGTCGCGACCGCGGGCGCCGTGGTCTGGAACGTCGGCCTCGTCATCGGCATCGCCCTGATCCTGGCCGGCCGCAACGACGGCCTCGAGTGGCTCGAGATGGACCGCTACCTGGCCGACCCGTTCCTCGTGGTCGGCGGCGGCATGGCCGGCGTCACGCTGCTCGCCACCCTTCTCGCCCGCCAGTCCGGCCATCTGTACGTCACGGTCTGGTACACGATCGCCGCGTTCCTCTGGTTCCCGGTCATCTTCGTGATCGGGAACTGGCCGACGTGGACCGGCGTCGAGTCCGCGGCGGTGAACTGGTTCTACGCGCACAACGCGCTCGGCCTGTGGTTCACGCCCATGGGCGTGGGGGCGGCGTATTACTTCATCCCGAAGGTGCTGGGGCGGCCGGTCTACAGCTACCAGCTCTCGATCCTCGGCTTCTGGACCCTCGCGTTCTTCTACGCGCTGAACGGGATGCACCACCTGATCGGCGGGCCGGTCCCCACCTGGATGATCACGACCAGCATCGTCGCCAGCGTGCTGATGGTCATCCCCGTGCTCGCCGTGGCGGTCAACCACCACATGACGATGGTCGGGCGGTTCGGCGCGCTGCGCTACAGCCCGACGCTGCGCTTCGTCGTGCTGGGCGCGATTTCCTACACCGCCGTCTCGCTCCAGGGCTCCTTCACCGCATTGCGCGAGGTGAACCGCGTCACGCACTTCACCCACTGGACCGTGGCCCACGCGCACGTCGGCGTGTACGCGTTCGTCACGATGGTGCTGTTCGGCTCGATGTACTACATCGTGCCGCGGCTGGTGCGGCGCGAGTGGCCGAGCGCGCGGCTGATCCAGTGGCACTTCTGGCTCGTGCTCGCCGGCATCGCCCTCTACATCATCCCGCTCACCCTCGCGGGCGGCTTCCAGGGCCTGGCCATGCTGGACCCGGCGGTGCCGTTCCAGCGGTCGATCGAGGTCACGAGGTGGGCGCTGGTCTCGCGCTCGGCCGCGGGCGTGCTGCTGACCACCGGCCACGCCATCTTCGCCTACCACTTCTGGCTGATGGTCCGCCGGCGTGGCCCGACGCGCGAGGTGCCGCCGTTCCACGAGCCGGTGCCCGTCGTCTACGAGCGGCCGGAGGGGCAGGCGTGAGCCGCACCTGGCTGCTGCTGCTGGGCGCCGCGGCGACCGTCGGCTTCGCGGCGATCGTGCTCGTCGGCATCCCGCGGATCATGCTGGTCAGGATCGAGGCGCCGCCGCAGCTCGCGCCGTACACCGATCTCGAGGCGCGCGGGCGCGCGGTCTACATCGCGAACGGCTGCGTGTACTGCCACTCCCAGCAGATCCGCGACCCGGCGTTCACCACGGACGTCGAGCTGGGCTGGGGCAGCCGCGCGACCGTGCCCGCGGACTACGTGTACGACCGCCCGCACCTGCTCGGCACGATGCGCACCGGCCCCGACCTCATCAACGTGGGCGAGCGCCTGCCCTCCGCGTCGTGGCACCTGATCCACCTCTACAACCCGCGGGCCCTCGTGAGCTGGTCCATCATGCCATCGTTCCGGTACCTGTTCGAGGAGCGGGAGCCCGGGGACGTCCGGCCGGGCGACGTCGTCGTCTCCGTCCAGCCCCCGTACGCGCCGCCGGGGAAGGTGGTCGTGGCGACGCCGGATGCGCAGGCGCTCGTCGCCTATCTCCTCTCGCTGCGCCGCACGTACCCGGTCCCCGCCGCGGACACGGGCGCCGCACGCGGCATGAGCCGGATGCCATGAGGGACGACGACGGGCCGGCCGACGTGCCGGGTCGCCAGCCCGGCGAGGGGCCCGGGCAGCAGCCCCGTGGGCCGGAGATGCGCGGGCCCGGCACGTCCGGCTTCGAGGACGCGACGTCCGGCCACCGCCGCGTGCCGCCGGACGAGGTGCTGGCGCACGAGCACGCGCTGCCCGAGCACGGCGAGCGCGACTTCGAGCCGGACGTCGAGCGGCTGCACCGCCCGATCTACCGCGAGCCGCGCGACCCCATCGAGGGGCGCGAGCCGACGCCGTGGTGGGTGTGGGCCACGGCCGCGGCCGCGCTGTTCTGGGGCGGCTGGTACCTCGGGCAGCACGGCGGCACGTTCAGCACCGCGACGCACATCGCCTATGCCGAGCGCGTCCCGCCGGTCGCGGCGCAGGTGCAGGCGGGGCAGGCGCGCGCGGTCGCCGACCCGATCGCGGCCGGCCAGTCCGTCTACCAGCGCAACTGCCAGAGCTGCCACCAGCAGAACGGGCGGGGCATCCCGGGCGCGTTCCCGCCGCTGGTCGGCTCCGAATGGGTCACCGGCCCGCCGGAGACGCCCATCCGCATCGTGCTCGGCGGGCTCCAGGGCCCGATCGAGGTCGCGGGCCAGACGTACGACGGCGTGATGCCCGCGTGGGGCCAGCTCTCGGACGCGGACATCGCCGCCGTCATCTCCTACATCCGTCAGTGGGAGCCGAACGCGGCGCCGGCCGTCTCGCCCGAGCAGGTCTCCGCCATCCGCCAGCAGATCGCCGGCCGCACCACGCCCTGGTCCGCCGCGGAGCTGCGCGCGCAGGAAGGCGGTGCGCCGTGAGCGCGCCCGCGCCGCAGCGGCCACGCGCCGTCTTCGAGCGCTACGCCGTCAGCGCGCTGTTCGCGGACGTGGCCGGCGTGGACCGCGCGCTCGCAGAGCTGAACCGGCTCGGCGTGCCCCGCGACCTGATGGAGATCGTCGTCTCGGCCCGCGCGGCCGAGCGGTTCTACCCGGGCGCGGCGCGGCGGCCGCGCGGCGAGGCGCTGCGGTACGCGGGCGCGGGCGCACTGATCGGGCTCGTCGCCGGCGCCGTCATCTCCCTCGTCCTCGTCGCGCTCCCCGGCTTCCTGCCCGCGAACGAGACCGCGGTCGTCCAGCTCCTCGGCCCCAACTTCGGCACGGTCGCCGGCGCGATCGTCGGCGCGCTGATCGGCCTCGCCGTGCGCCGCCGCGCCGAGCCACGCTTCCGCCGCGCGGCCGAAGCGCCGGACTCCATCGTCCTCGTCGTCACGCTCCGCACCGAGGAAGAGGCGCGCGAGCTGTTGCGGGTGCTCGAGCGCGTGGGCGGCCAGGCGCCACGGCTGGAGGAGTGAAGGTACGTACTCGTAAACGGGGGGCATAGCCCCCTCCACTCGCCAGCCAGCCAGCCCCGCCGTAGATTCCGGCGCTCACCGTCCACCCCAACCCAAGGACGCCCATGCGACGCCCGATTCGCCTCACCAGTCTCGCGGCCGTGCTGGCCGCGGCTGCTTGCGCCGCATCCGCGGATCGGCAGGCCGCGTTCGTCACCCGCCTCGGCAACGACACCGTCGCCGTCGAGCGGGTCACGCGCACCGCGGAGACGTTGCGCGCCGAGGTGGTGGTGCGCGTGCCGCGGACCCGGCTGCGCGTGTACGAGGTCCGCTTCGACGGTGCGGGCCGCCCCGCGGCCATGACCGTCTCCAGCTACGACCCGGCCACGGGCCTCGAGCGCGAGCCCACGGAGACGCGCGAGGTGGACCTGAGCGAGGGCTCCGGCATCCCGTTCATCGACTACGTGCACTGGCCGTTCGATCTGATGATCGAGCAGGCGCGCGCCGCAGGGCAGGACTCGGTGACGCTCGACCTCGTCACGGCGCGGCGCCCGCTGCCGTTCGTCGTCGCCCGCGTCGGAGAGAACGCGTACACGGCGCGGCACCCGACGCGCGGCGTGATGGACATCGAGGTCGATGGCCAGGGGCGGCTCGTCTCGCTGGACGCGTCCAAGACGACGCGCGCGCTGCGCGTCACGCGCCAGCCCACGATCGACATCTCCGCGCTCGCGCGCGAGTTCGCCGCGCGCGATGCCGCCGGCAAGCCGATGGGCGAGCTGTCCGGCCGGGGCGAGTCCACCACCACCGTCGCCGGCGCCGAGATCACGCTGGACTGGGGCCGGCCGCTCAAGCGGGGCCGCGAGATCTTCGGCGTGCTGGTGCCATGGAACCGCGTGTGGCGCACCGGCGCCAACGAGGCGACGCGCTTCACCACCAGCCGCGACCTGCGGGCGGGCGGCGCGACGATCCCCGCGGGCGCCTACACGCTGTTCACGATCCCGCGGCCCGATGGCTGGACGCTGATCATCAACAAGCGCACGAACATCAACGGGCAGGCGTACGACCCCGAGCACGACCTCGTGCGCCTCGAGATGCAGGTGCGCGAGCTGCCCGAGGTCGTCGAGGCCTTCACGATCCTCGCCGAGGAGACGCCGGACGGCGGCGGCGTGCTCCGCTTCCAGTGGGACCGCACGGAGGCGTTCCTGCCGTTCACCGTCGTGCGGTAGAGATGCGGGCGGGCGGCACCGGGATGGCGCCGCCCGCCCGCGTCTCCCCGCCGCTCCCGGCACGTGCCGGGTGCGGCCGTCGCCTCACCGCTGCACGGCCACGCGCCGGCGCGTGCTCCCGACCCCGTCCGAAAAGACCAGCTCGAGCTCGGCCGCGCTGCTCCGCACCAGCGCCGTGCCGCTGCGGGCGAACGAGAGGATCTCGCCCGTCCCCGGGTCGCGGACCACGGCCAGCGGGAACGCGGCGGCGTTCCAGCGGACGCGGACATCGCCGGAGGCCACCGCCTCCGCCATCGGCGCGGGTGAGACTCGCGCCTGCGCGAGCGTGCGCGCGCGCTCGGCGGCCGGCGCGCCGGGGCCGGTCAGCCGGAGCCGCGCCAGCCGCTGCGGCTGAGCCAGCGAGGCGGGCAGCGCGAACGCGAAGTGCCGCGCGTCACGCGGACCATGCCCCGGCGCTTCGCCGGCGAAGGAGAGCTCGAACAGGACGCCGCCCGCTGCGTCCAGTCCCTGGAGCGTATAGGGTCCGGGCGCGGCAGGCAACGCGGGCCGCGTCTCGGCCTCGAATGCCGGCTCGAGCACGAGCGTGCGGCCGTCCATCCGGCCCCAGACGACGAGTGCCGGCTCCCGGGCGGCGGCGTACGCCGGCCGGGCCGCCGCCTCATTCTCGCGGAACTGAAGCACGGCGCGGAACGTGTAGTCGCTGATCCACTCGGGCGAGCAGTACGACATCAGGTCGACATGGGTCGTCGGCCGCGTGATCTCGCCCGTGGCCACGTCCAGCCCGTAGACGCCGATCGACCCGTTCGGGTACGGGTAGGCCGGGTCCGGGTTGGCCGGGTCCCCGCAGTCTACGTGCAGCCGGCCGAAGTTGTGGCCCCACTCGTGCGCGGCGGTCCACGCGCCGCAGGCGTCCAGCCCGATCGCGACCGGGAACCCGACGTAGCCCAGGCCACAGTACGGCGAGGTGCCGGCGATGGGGAGCACGCCGTAGTAGTACTCCTGGCGTCCGTCGGCGGTGCGGAGCGCGCGGATCTCGCTGATGATGGTCTGCCACGCCGAATCCGTGCTCGTCGTCGTCACGCTGCTCGTGAACGGCTCGCTGCGCACGGCCGCGTTCGCGCCGGGCAGCGGGAAGACCTTCAGCGCATTGACGAGGTAGCTCCCCGCGTTGCCGTCGTTCACGTTCCCGGTGACCGTGCTCGCGCCCATGATGCGGACGGGGACGAAATAGACCTGGAACGGCGGCAGCGACCGCACGTCCAGCGGGAGCACCGCGCCGGCGGATGGGAAGGTGTTGTTGCTGTCGTCCCCTTCCGGCACGTCGTCGTTCGGGTCCACCGTGACGCGGATCCCGAGTCCGGGCGCGATCATGGCGCCGGGCACCCGCAGATTCCACGAGCTGCTGAAGGCCCCCTCGTCCATCGCGGTGGGCACCGAGGCCGACGGCGCGGGGATCGTGTCGCTCGCGATCAGCGTCGTGCCGTCGAAGAACTCGACGTACACATCGGGCTGCACCGACCTGGCCTCGGTCGCGACCACGAAGACGCGCAGGTAAGCATCGCGGCCGGCAACGAGGGGCACGTCGCGCGCGAGCGTCTGCGTGCTCTGGACCAGGTAGACGCCGGCAATGGAGAGGTCCATGGGGTCCAGCGCCGTCGCGCTGAACACGACGGGTGGCAACCCTGCCGGGCGCGCCGTGACGCTGTTGGGCCCCGGCGTCAGCCCCAGCGTCAGCCGGGTCGAGGCCGTGCCGGCCGCGTCCGTGATAGATGTCGCCGGATCCACCCACCCGCCCCCGGCGGTGACTTCCCACTCGACCGCGATCCCGGCGATGCCGTTGCCGTGCGCGTCCGCGACCTTCACGACGAGCGGCTGCTCGAGCTGCAAGCCCGCCGGTCCGGCTTGCCCATCGCCCGACGCCGGGGACGCAGCCGCGGGCGGGCCGGGCGCCGCCGCCGCCGTGAACACCGTGAAGATCGACTGGTTGGCCGAGGCCGTGACGCGCTGCTCTCCGGCCCGCGTGCCCAGCGTCCAAACTGCCTGCGCGCGCCCGTTCGCGTCGGTCGTCTCGCTGCTCGGGCTGACGCTGCCGCCGCCCTCCTCGACCAACCAGCTCACGTTCGTGCCCGCGATCGGGTTGCCGTACGCATCCACGACCTCGACCACCAGCGGCGCCGCGAGCGGCTCGCCCACCGTCGCCGCCTGTCCGTCGCCGGAGATCCGCCTGACCGAGGTCGGCGGGCCCGGCTCCGCCCGGGCCGAGAACACGACCGGATCGAGCCCCCGCACGGTCGCCGTCGCCGTTTGCGGGCCCGCCGTCGTACCGAGCGTCCAGGTCGCGCGCGCGATGCCGTCCAGCCCGGTTCGCGCCACGGCGGGTTCGACCGATCCGCTGCCGGCCCCGACGGCGAACGCGACCTCCACCTCCGGCACCGGGTTGTCGAACCGGTCCGTGACCAGCACGGCCAGCGACTCCGGCGTACGCTCCGCGACGGTGCCGGCCTGGTCGGCGCCCGCCATGATGCGGCTCGCCGCGGGCTCGACCGGGACGACCCTCAGGGGGGAAGACTCCTCGCCGCACGCGCCCAGGACGAGCAGCGCGATGGCGGCCATCGTGTGTTCGATCGGTCGCTTCGTGGTTCGGATCATGGGTCTCGCTCCAGCGCGTGCGGGTGGCGTGAATCGCGTGGCTGACGCACGCGGGTTCAGAAGCCGAGGCCGAGCGAGAGCCGCGGCACGTGGAAGCGGAACGGCTCGGAGACGTCATCCTCGCCGTACTCGCCCGTGAGATCGCTGAATGCGAGCGCGACCCTGAAGGCGCCCAACCGGACCGCCATCATCGCGCCCGCGAGGACGCCCCCGGCATCCCGCTCGATCCCGGACCAACCCTCCTCGGAGTACAGTCCGTAGCCGCCGAACGCGGCCAGCTCGAGCGGGCCGGCCGTGACGAGGCGCACGGCCAGCCCCCCACCCGCGAGCAGGGACTCGTAGTCTCCGCCGGTGCCGACCATCCCCAGCGCCAGCACGGAGACGCGACGGTACCCGACCTGGAGGAGCCCGCCGCCCGCGTAGTGCAGCCGATCGACGTCCGTGCCGATGGAGCCCAGCGCGAGCGCGCGCGCGTGGACATCGCCGTCGCCTCGCTGCCGGCCGGGCGCCTCCTGCGCGGCGAGCTCGGGCGCCGCGGCGAGCAACGCGACGACTGCGAAGAGACACGGCCGGATGCATTGAAACATCGTGGTCTCCTCGGGACTGGGATGGGCTGAGACGGGTGCGGCCGACGGGTTTTCCTCGCCACGGTGATGGCTGCGGCGAGCCGGGGAAGGGAGGCGGCCTCACGCGCGGCGTGGACGCCAGCCGACGCGGGCCACGACGCGGCCGCGCGGGACAAATCTGGCGCCGCCCCCGCCGCCCTCGCAAGATGCGCGGCACGCAGCCGGCGGTGCGGCCACCCGGCCCGTGGACACGACCTTGCCCTGAAGGCCCAATCTTGATTATCGTTTAACCCGGTCCTCCCGGGCTCGACGCCCTCTCCCCACCACGCCTGCCGGTCAAGGGCGACGAGACTTCCGCCTGCCGGCGTGTCGTTCCGAACCGCTCCGGAGGCCCCCTTGCCAAATATCGTCCGCCGCATCGGTTGCCGGGGTCGTGGCGACGACCTCTTCCTCCTCTCCATCGGCAATCTCCTCCGCACCATCCTGACGCTCGGCATCTACGAGCCGTGGGCCCGGACGCGCGTGCGCCGGTACCTGTGGAGCGCGGTCGAGTTCGGCGGCGAGCCGTTCGTCTATCACGGAACCGGCAAGGAGCTCTTCATCGGCCGCATCAAAGGCACGCTCCTCATCTGGGGCATCTTCTTCCTCGCGGGAGCGATCGCCGCGGGCATCGGGTTCGCGTTCGGACCCGCTGCGGTCGAGAGCGGCGTCATCGAGCTGATCCTCTGGCCGTTGCTCGCCGCGGGATTCGCCGTACTGTTCTCCGTCGCGATCGTCGGTGCGCGCCGCTACCGCATGAGCCGCACATCCTGGCGCGGCATCCGGTTCTCGTTCCGCGGGAGCTGGAGGCAATACCTCCCGATCCTCCTGAGCCGCGCGCTCGTGCCACTCACGTTCGGCCTGGCCTACCCCTTCGTCTACATCCGGGAGGCGCGCTTCATCATCACGGGAACGCGCTTCGGCAACACGCCGTTCGCCTTCGATGGCTCCGGCCGCGACCTCTTCGGCCCCTGGCTCAAGGCGCTGGTCCTCACGCCGCTCACGCTCGGCCTCTACTGGTTCTGGTTCGCCGCCGAGCGGCACCGCTACGTGTGGGGCCACACCCGGTTCGGCGACGCCCGGTTCATGTCGGCCGTCGATGGCCGCGGCTTGCTCGGCCTGTGGCTCGGCAACCTGCTCCTGCTCGTCATCACGCTCGGCGTCGCCTGGCCGTTCGTCACGATCCGGCGCCTCATGTTCCTGACCGACCACCTGGTCGTCGTCGGCGCACCGGACCTGGACGCCGTCGTGCAGGACGCGCAGGAGGCTTCGGCCGCGGGCGAGGGCGTGGCCGCCGCGCTGGACTTCGACACGGATCTCGGGCTCGCGATCTGAGCCGCCACCCCCTGCGCGACGCGAGCCGATCCTCCGACCATGGACGAACCCTCTCAGCAGACCCGCTGGCCCGGCTGGTACTACGACGGCCGCACCGCTCGCCGGGAGCCCGTCACCGTGATGATCGGCCCGGGCGGCATCGGGCTCCTGGGCGAGGACGGCCGGGTCCGGTTCTGGCCGTTCGAGGAGCTGCGCCAGACGCAGGGTGCGTTCGCCCACGAGCCCGTTCGCCTCGAGCGCGGCGACGAGGCGCCCGAGGCCCTCGTCGTGGATGACCGCGCGTTCCTCAGCGCCCTCCACGCGGCCGCGCCCCGGCACTCCAGCCGCTTCCGGCGGCCCCGTCAGTTCGGGCGGCAGGCCCGGCTCGCCACCGCCGGGACGGTCGCCATCCTGGGCGCCGCCCTGGCCACGTACCTCTGGGGCGTGCCCGCGCTCGCCGCGCACCTGGCCGACAACGTCCCGGCCGCCTGGGAGGAGCGCATCGGCGAGCAGGCCGCCGCGGAGCTGACCGCCGGCCTCGGCCGGTGCGAGGACCCGGCGCTGCAGCGCGCGATCGAGCAGATGGCCGCGGCGCTGGCGCGAGCAGCCGGCCTCTCGCCCGATGCGTTCCGCATCCACGTCGCGGACGACGCGCTGGTGAACGCGTTCGCGCTGCCCGGCGGCACCATCATCCTCTTCCGCGGATTGATCGAGCACGCGGAAACGCCGGACGAGCTCGCCGGCGTGCTCGCCCACGAAATGCAGCACGTCGCGCTGCGCCACTCCACCCAGGCGCTGCTGCGGGAGCTGCCCGTCCGCATCCTGATCGCCGGCCTGGCCGGTGATGCGCCCACGCTCGGCCAGGCGCTCCACGCGGCCGCGACGCTCCGCTCCCTCCACTTCAGCCGCGAGGCGGAGCGCGAGGCGGACCGCGCCGCCGTAGCGATGCTGGCCGCGGCGGGCGCCGACCCGCGCGGCCTCGCCGCGTTTCTCACCCGCCTCGAGCGGGAAGACGCCGGCGTGCCGGCGTACTTCTCGACCCACCCGCCGACCCGCGAACGCGTGACCGCGCTCGCGACGCTCGCGCCCGCCCCCGACCCCGCCGCGGCCTGGCCCTCCATCGCCGACTGGGAGACGATCCGGCACTCCTGCCGGTGAGGCCGGCCCACCCGGGTCACCGCCGGGTTGAGCCGCGCGTTGCTCCACCGACCGTGGTCCCGTTCGGGCCGGCTCGACGACGGCGTCGCACCGGCCCGGCGCCTCTCCGGGCCGGCCCTGCCCGTAACGGCCGTTACACGACCGTTACGTCCGTGTGATCGGGGCCGTGACGCGGCCGTGCGATCTTCGAGCACGATCCACGACGCTGTCGATCGCGTTCCCGAAGCCGGGATTGACGCATGCACCGCTCTGCAGGGGGCTTGCTGGGCTCACTCGCCGTCATGCTCACGACCATCGCGCCGACGCCGGCCGCGGCACAGGAAGCGCCGGTGCCGCTGCGCGTGCGCCTCGGCGGGCAGGCGCAGATCCAGTTCAACACGACCAGCGTGCATGAGGACGACGTCGCGCCCTTCCTCGACCCGGACGAGGATGTCCCCGGCTCGACCTTCGAGACGCGCCGCATCCGGCTGAGCGTGGAGGCCGCGGTCGCGGACTGGATCACGGGCCGCATCCAGCCGGACTTCGCGCTCGGCGATCTCGACCTCGCCGACGCCTGGCTGAACTTCGCCTTCGACGAGCGCGCCGAGCTCCGCGTCGGGCAGTTCAAGAAGCCGTTCAGTCTCCTCTTCCTCACCAGCTCCTCGCTGATCCTGCCGATCGAGCGGGGCCTGCGGATCCGCCGGCTGCCGGAGGCGCTCCTCGCCGAGGGCAGGGTCGGCACGATCCTGGACGAGGCGGCCGTGCTGGGGGAGGAGCAGCAGATGCTGGACGCGCTCGGCTACCTCGGCCGTGAGATCGGCGCCGCGCTGCATGGCCGGCTCGGCCGCTTCGGCTACGAGGCCGGCGTCTTCAACGGCGAGGGGGAGGACGAGCTGGACGGGAACGACCCGAAGTCCGTCGCCGGCCGGGTCGAGTACAGGCTCGAGGGGCGGCCGGCGCGCGTGGGCCTGGCCGCCAGCTACCGCGAGACGCGGGCGTCGCTCTTCGGCGGTCCGCCGCGCGGGCTCGAGGGCATCGTCTTCTCGGTCGATGGCGAGTGGGGCGACTTCTTCCGGCCTGGCCTGCACGTGCTCGGCGAGCTCGTCCTGGGCGAGAACCTCGTGGACGGCAGCGGCCTGTGGGGCGCGCAGGTCTGGCTCGCGCTGTTCCGCGCGCGCGGCGGCGGCCGTGTCGAGGCCATCGAGCCCATCGCCCGCATCAGCTACGGCAACGCGTCGGATGCGGAAGGCGACGACGGCTGGCTCCTCACGCCCGGGATCAACGTCTACCTCTTCCGCCGCAACAAGGTGTCGCTCGACTGGGATGTGTACCTGCCGGGCGGCGACCCGGGGGATGCGGAGCACGCGCTGCGCGCGCAGGCGCAGCTCTACTTCTGAACGGCCTGCCCGCCGGCGCGGGCGGCCCGAGCCCGGAGAAGACGATGATGGCTCCTGAAACCGTACGGCGCAGGCGGACGACGCGGGGCGTGGGGATCGGCGCGCGTCACCTCGCGGCGATCCTTGCCCTCGCGGGGTTCGTCGTGGCCTGCGGCGGCGAGCGGGAGGGCGCGGGCGGCGGCGCGATCATCGTGGACGGCTCCAGCACCGTCTACCCGCTCACGGAGGCCGTCGCCGAGGAGTTCGGCATCGCGCAGCGCGGCAGGACGGAGGTCACGGTCGGGCTCTCCGGCACGGGCGGTGGGTTCCAGCGCTTCTGCGCGGGAGAGACGGACATCAGCAATGCATCGCGCCCGATCGATGATGCGGAGCGGGAGCAGTGCATGATCAACGGCGTCCGGTTCCTCGAGCTCCCGGTCGCGTACGACGGCCTGTCCGTGGTCGTGCACCCGGACAACACGTGGGTGGACTGCCTGACCGTTGCGGAGCTGCGCCGCATCTGGGAGCCGGGCAGCACCGTGCGGAGCTGGGCCGACGTGCGGGAGGGGTTCCCGCAGGAGCCGCTCCGGCTCTACGGCCCGGGCACCGATTCCGGCACGTTCGACTACTTCACGGAGGCCATCGTGGGCGAGGCCGGCGCCAGCCGCCCCGACTACACGCAGAGCGAGGACGACAACGTGCTCGTCACCGGCGTCGCCGGCGACCCCGGCGCGCTGGGTTACTTCGGCTACGCGTACTACGGCGCGAACCAGGACCGGGTGAAGCTGGTGGGCGTGGACGCCGGCAACGGCTGCGTGCGGCCGACGCCGGAGACGATCCGCCGCGGCACCTACGACCCGCTCTCGCGCCCGCTCTTCATCTACGTGAACCGCGAGTCGCTCGCGCTGCCGGAGGTCGCGGCCTTCGTGCGGTTCTACATGGAGAGCGCACCGCAGCTCGCGGCCGAGGTCGGCTACGTGCCGCTCGGCGAGCCGGACTACCGGGCGAACCTGGCGAAGGTCGCGGAGGCGGCCGGTGACGGGGCGTGAGGACGAGCTGAGCCGGGGAGGTCGCGGGGGCCGCGGTCAGGCGGGCGAGGACCCGGACGGGGCGCCGCGTGCCGGGCACGCGCGGGCGGCGCCCGCCGCGCGCCCGCCCTTCCGCAGTCTGCCCCATGCGCCGGCCACGCCGGCCGCCGCGTTGGGCGCGGGGCCGGGGCCTGCCGAGCCCGTCGCGCCACGCGCGCCGTTCGCTGCCGCGCCGCGCCGGCGGCGGCAGGAGCGTGCGGTCGCCGTGGCGCTGGCGCTCTGCAGCGCCGTCTCCGTCCTGACGACGGTCGGCATCGTCGCGGTGCTCGTCGTCGAGGCCGCGTCCTTCTTCGCCGAGGTCTCGCCCCTCGAGTTCCTGACCGGTACGCGCTGGACGCCCATGTTCCGGCCCCAGGAGTTCGGCGTGCTGCCGCTGCTCTGTGGCTCGCTGCTGGTCGCGGCCGGAGCCGCGCTCGTCGCGCTGCCCATCGGCCTCGCCAGCGCTATCTACCTGAGCGAGTATGCGCACCCGCGCGTGCGCCGCGTCCTCAAACCCTCGCTCGAAGTGCTGGCCGGCGTCCCGACCGTCATCTACGGCTACTTCGCGCTCACGTTCGTGACGCCCCTGCTGCGCCAGGTCTGGCCGGGGACGCAGGTATTCAACGCCGCGAGCGCCAGCATCGTCGTCGGCATCATGATCATCCCGATGGTCTCCTCGCTGGCGGAAGATGCGATGAGCGCGGTGCCCCGCTCGCTGCGGGAGGCCGCCTACGCCCTGGGCGCGACCAAGCTCGAGGTTTCCACGCGCACCGTCGTGCCGGCCGCGCTCTCCGGCATCCTCGCCGCCTTCATCCTCGCACTCTCCCGTGCGATCGGCGAGACGATGATCGTCACCATCGCGGCAGGCGCCACGCCCAACCTCACGCTGAACCCGCTCGAGGGCGTGCAGACCATGACCGCCTACATCGCGCAGGTCAGCCTGGGCGAGACGCCGTTCGGCACCATCGAGTACCGCACCATCTTTGCCGTCGGGCTCGCCCTGTTCGCCATCACGCTGCTCATGAACGTGGCGAGCATGCTGGTGCTGCGCAGATTCAGGGAGGTGTACGAGTGACCGGGAACCGGGCTCCGGGTCGGGAAGGAGGGGTTGCGTGACCGCCGGGTTGCCCAGGCCGCGCTTCGAGCCGCACCCCACCCGGCGGCGCATCCTCGGCTTCGGCTTCGCCGCGCTCTGCTTCGCCGCGACCGTCGCCGGCCTCGTCGTCCTCGCCGTCCTCCTCGTGGACCTGTGGCGGGACGGCGCTGGCGTGCTCACCTGGGAGTTCGTGCGCTCCTACCCCTCGCGGTTCGCCTCGCGCGCCGGGATCTGGCCCGCGCTCGTCGGCTCGCTCTGGGTGCTGGTGTTCACGGCCCTCATCTCGTTCCCGCTCGGCGTGGGCACCGCGATCTGGCTCGAAGAGTACGCGCCGCGCAGCCGCATCACCGCGCTGGTCAAGGCCAACATCGCGAACCTCGCGGGTGTGCCCGCCATCGTCTTCGGCATCCTCGGCCTCGCCCTGTTCGTGCGCGCGATGGCGCTCGGCCGCAGCGTGCTCGCCGCCGCGCTGACCCTGGCCCTGCTGATCCTGCCCGTCATCATCATCGCCGCCGAGGAGGCGATCCGCGCGGTTCCCAACTCGATCCGGCTCGGTTCCTACGCGCTCGGCGCCACGCGCTGGCAGACGGTACGCCACCATGTGCTGCCGCTCGCGCTGCCCGGCATCCTGACCGGCACGATCCTCGCCCTCTCACGCGCCATCGGCGAGGCCGCGCCGCTGATCATGATCGGCGCGCTCGCGTTCGTGCCGTTCGTGCCTGACAGCCCCCTGGATGGCTTCACCGTGATCCCGATCCAGGTCTTCAACTGGATCGCCCGGCCACAACCCGAGTTCCACCGCCTCGCCGCGGCCGGCAGCATCGTCCTGTTGGCGGTCCTGCTGGCGCTCAACGCCGCGGCGATCCTGCTCCGCAACAAGTACACGCGAAGACTCTGATCCCATGCCCGGATCCGTCATCACGCCGCCCGGCCCGGTCGCCCTCGAGACGCGGAACCTGAGCGTGTTCTACAACGGCACGCACGCCCTCCGCCGGGTCTCGATCCGCATCCCGGCGCGGCGCGTGGTCGCGTTCATCGGCCCGTCGGGTTGCGGCAAGAGCACGCTGCTCCGCTGCCTCAACCGCATGAACGACCTCGTGCCCGGCGCGCGCGTCGAGGGCGAGGTGCTGTTCCACGAAGAGAACCTGTACGGCCCCGGCGTGGACCCGGTCGAGGTCCGCCGCCGCATCGGCATGGTCTTCCAGAAACCCAATCCGTTCCCGAAGTCCATCTACGACAACGTCGCCTTCGGCCCGCGCATCAACGGCTACCGCGGCAATCTGGACGAGCTGGTCGAGCGCTCGCTGCGCCAGGCCGCGCTCTGGGACGAGGTGAAGGACCGTCTGGACGACAGCGCGCTCACGCTCTCGGGCGGGCAGCAGCAGCGGCTGTGCATCGCGCGCGCGCTCGCGGTCGAGCCGGAGATCCTGCTCATGGACGAGCCGGCCTCCGCGCTGGACCCCATCGCGACGCAGAAGATCGAGGAGCTGATCTACGAGCTGAAGCAGCAGTACACGGTCGTCATCGTGACGCACAACATGCAGCAGGCCGCGCGCGTCTCCGCCTTCACCGCCTTCCTCTACATGGGCGAGGTCATCGAGTACGGCCCGACCCACGACCTGTTCACCAACCCGCGCGAGGAGCGCACGGAGGCCTACATCACCGGGAGGTTCGGATGAACCCGCCGCGTCATTTCCAGGACGAGCTGGACGAGCTCAAGTCCCGGGTCGTCGCCCTGGCCGGGCGTGCCGAGGAAGCCGTGCGCCTCGCCGTCGAGGCCCTCCTCGGCCGGGACCGCAGCAAGGCCGAGAGGGCGATCCGCATGGACCGCGAGATCGACCAGCTCGAGCTCGACATCGACGACTTCGCCATCCAGCTCCTCGCGCTCCAGCAGCCCATGGCGCGGGACCTGCGCCTGATCACCACGGCGCTCAGCATCACGACCGACCTCGAGCGCATCGGCGACCACGCCGTCAACATCGCCGAGGCCGTCGAGTACATGCTGGGCGCGGCGCCGCTGCCGCCGCTCCCCGAGATCGAGGAGATGGTCCGGACCGCCAACCGCATGCTCGGCGACGCGCTGGATGCCTTCGTCCGCGGCGACGCCGCGCTCGCGCGCGACGTCCTGCGCCGCGATGACCGCGTCGACGAGCTGCACCAGAACGTCTTCCGCATCCTGCTCACGCACATGATGGAGGATCCCCGCCGCATCAGCACCGGCATGGACCTCTACATCGTGTCCGGCAACCTCGAGCGCATCGCGGACCTCGCCACCAACATCGCCGAGGAGGTCGTCTTCCTCGTGGAGGGGCGCACGATCAAGCACCAGGCGGAGGAGCGCCGGACCGGCGAGGCAGCGCCCGAGCAGGGGCGCTGACGCGGGCGCCGTCAGGATGCCGCCGCGACTTGACAGAAACGGCTTCCCATCGCATCGTCCCACGTTCAACCATCGGCCGGGCCGGCCCCGTTCCCCAAGAGGAAGCGATGGCGCTTCCAGCGAGCTGTCCGTGAGTGCGAACCGGCCGCGAGAGCCACATGCGCCGGTCACCGCCGGGCGGGCACCCGCGCAGGCCGTGGACGAGGCGCTGGAACAATTGCTGGTCGAAGTCGTCGAGACGCGGCCGCTCCCCGCGCGCACGTACGCGGACCTCCGCGGCCTGGGCGCGATCGTGACCGGCGGCGCGACCGGCATCGGTCGCGCCATCGCGCTCGAGCTGGCCCAGAACGGCGTGCACATCGCCTTCAACTACGTCGAAGAGGGCGACGGCCGCATGACCGAGGAGGCGGAGCGCACCGCGGCCGAATTGCGGCTCCTCGAGGTGCAGGTCCTGAGCTGTGAGTGCGACGTGCGCGATGCCCGCCTCGTCGAGCGCATGGTGCGCCAGGCGAAGGAGGCCTTCGGCGGGCTGCACATCCTGGTCAACAACGCCGGGATCGGCCGGGACCGGGCGCTCTGGCGCATGACGGACGAGCAGTGGCGTGACGTGATCGACACGAACCTGACCGGTGCGTTCAACATGATCCGCGCCGTCACGCCCGTCTTCCGTGCGCAGCAGTACGGTAAGATCGTCAACATCAGCTCCGTCCACGGGATCCGGAGCGAGTTCGGCCTCTCCAACTACGCGGCCTCGAAGGCGGGGCTGCTCGGCCTCACGCGTTCCGCCGCCGTGGAGCTGGGGCCGTCAAACATCAACGTCAACGCCGTCGCTCCGGGTTACATCCGGACGACGCGGCTCACCGAGGCGGTACCCGCCGAGGTCCTCGACCGCGCGCGCGAGAAGAGCGCGCTCGGCCGCCTCGGCGACCCCCAGGATGTCGCCCACGTGGTGGTCTTCCTCTGCTCCGAGATGGCCCGCCACATCACGGGTGCGGTCATCCCGGTCGACGGGGGGCACCTCCTCTAGGAAGTCTGAGGGCCGGACGCCACGCGTGCCCCGCCGATCGCCGCCGGCCGTGGCTTTCGCGGGCGTGCTCGACCATCGTCATGGACCTCGAACGCACCGTGCATCTTATGGAATACCGGAACCTGAAGATCGAGCTCCGGCACCCGGTGGCGACCATGACGCTGCACCGGCCGCCGCGCAACCTGCTGGACATCGACATGATCGAGGAGATCGCGGACGCGCTCCTCGCGATCCGTGGCGATTCGGCCATCGAGATCCTCATCCTGCGAGGCGCGGAGGGGAACTTCTGCGAGGGGCTCGACCTCCGCGAGCACGTCAAGAGCCGCCTGCAGCGGCTCGTCCAGGTCTACAGCCGCGTCTTCGAGACGCTGCGCATGATGGACGTCGTCTCCATCGCCGCCATCGAGGGCAACGCGCTGGGCGGCGGCTTCGAGCTGGCGCTCGGATGCAACCTGATCGTCGCGGCGGAGGACGCCTGCTTCGCGCTCCCGGAGGTGCGCCATGGCATCTTCCCGCCGATCGCGTGTATCATCCTCCCGCGCGTGGTCCCGCGCCGGCGCGCCATGGAGTGGATCCTGACCGGCAACGAGATCAGCGCCGTGCAGCTCCAGGAGGACGGCCTCATCAACCGGCTGTTCCCGCCGCAGGAGTTCGAGGCCGGCCTCTCGGCGTTCGTCGCCGAGCTCGCCAGGAACAGCGGGCCGGTGCTCCAGCTCGCCAAGCGGGCGCAGTACGAGGCGTACTACTCGACCTACGAGGAGGCGCTGTACAAGGTGCAGAACCTCTACCTGAGGGACCTGATGGAGCTCCAGGACGCGGAGGAGGGCCTGCGCGCCTACCGCGAGGGGAGGGAGGCCGTGTGGCGGAACCGCTGACGCGTGACGTGGGCCCGCGGCTCACGACGCGCCTGCATCCCCGCGCCCTGCTGCTCGCCGCCGGCGCCGCCGCCCTCGCCGCCTGCGGCGGCAGCCGCCTCGCCCCTTCACCCGATGCGCCGCCGCCGCCGGCCCCGGACCTGACCGGCGCCGTCGTCATGCTACTGCCGACCCAGGAGAGCGTGTACACCCGCCGCCCCGCGGACGGCGGAGGCAGCTCCGGCGAGATGCTGGATGCCGAGCTGGCCTTCTGGCTCCAGGACCACGCCCCGCACGTCCGCTGGGTGACGCCCGGGCGCCTGCGGGAGCACCTCGCCCGCTCGCCCGGCCTCGGCATCGACATCGCCCACCTCGATGTCGCGGTCTTCCGTCACGCGCAGGTCAAGCGCATCGGCGACCCGCTCTTCGGCGACCTCGTCCGCCTCGGCTCCCTGGCCGGCGCGCAATTCGCGCTGATCCCCACCTTCGCCGCGTACGCGCCCGGCGCGAACGGCGGCCCCGGCCGCCTCGAGCTCGCCGCGACCCTCATCGACTGCTCGGACGGCCGCGTGCACTGGTTCGGCGTCGTCGCCGGCGAACCGGGCGCTCCGGGCGAGCGCGCCACCGCAGCCAGCGCCGCGCAGGCGCTCGCCCGCGCCCTGTTCCGCTGAGGCCCGCCGTGAGTGCCGCCTGGATCCGTGGCGTGGCAATGGTCCTCGCCGCCACGCTGGCCACCGGCGCGTGCGACCGGCTCCGGCGCGAGCTGCCCGTGCCCACCGCAGAAGAGGCCCGCGCGTTCTACGCCAACGCCTCCGGCCTCGCCGGCGTCGAGCTCAGCGGCAACGTCGTCGAGGTACGCGTGCGCCAGCCGCTCGCCCAGCTCCGCCGTGGCGGCTCGCTGTGGGCCCGCGTCGGACCCTACGTCTACCTCTTCACACCCGGAACCCGCGACCTGTTCGAGGCGTACCCGGGCGTGGCCGCCGCCCGCGTCATCACGATCGCGCCTGACGGCACGGAGATCGCCCGCGCTACCCTGCTGCGCGAGACGATGAACGAGATCCTCTGGCGGAGATCGCTGAACCTCCTGGGCCACGCGCTCCACGAGGGGACGCAGCGGCCATCGCGGCTCGAGGACCTGGTCGACTGGGGCGAGAGCCACACGGAATACGTGTACAACCCGACTTACGTGCCGGAATAACACTGATGACGACTGTGACATTGATCCCCGGCGACGGGATCGGCCCCGCGGTCACGCAAGCGGCGGTCCGCGTGCTCGAGGCCGCCGGGGCCTCGATCGAATGGGACCGCCAGCTCGCCGGCATCGCCGCCATGGACGCCGGCCTGCCGCCCCTGCCGGACGCGACGCTCGAGTCCATCCGGGAGAACCGGATTGCGCTCAAGGGCCCGCTCACCACGCCGGTCGGCACGGGCTTCCGCTCGATCAACGTCGCGCTGCGCAAGGAGTTCGACCTCTACGCGAACGTCCGGCCGGCGCGCTCGCTCGTGCCCGGCAGCCGCTACGACGATGTGGACCTCGTGCTGATCCGCGAGAACACCGAAGGGCTCTACGTCGGCGTCGAGCACTTCATCGGCATGGGAGACGACCCCAAGGCCGCAGCCGAGTCCGTGATGATCGTGACCCGCTACGGCGCCGAGCGCATCGTGCGCTTCGCCTTCGAGTACGCGGTCCACAACAAGCGGCGCAAGGTCACGCTCGCCCACAAGGCCAACATCCTGAAGTTCACCCAGGGGCTCTTCCTGGAGGTCGGCCGCAAGGTCGCGGAGGAGTACGCGGGCCGCGTCGAGTTCGAGGACCGCATCATCGACGCGACCGCAATGCACCTCGTGCTGAACCCGCACCAGTTCGACGTGCTGGTGATGGAGAACATGTTCGGGGACATCCTCAGCGACCTCATGGCGGGCCTCGTCGGCGGGCTCGGGATGGCGCCCGGCGCGAACATCGGGCGCGACGCCGCGATCTTCGAGCCGGTGCACGGCTCCGCGCCCGACATCGCTGGCCTCGACATCGCCAACCCCACCGCGATGATCCTGGCCGCGTGCATGATGCTCGACCACATGGGGCAGGGCGATGCCGCGACGCGCATCCGCCGCGCGGTCGAGACCACGATCCGGGAAGGGCGCGCGCGCACGCGCGACCTGGGCGGCACGGCGAGCACCGCCGAGTTCGCGGATGCGGTGATCGCCGCGCTCTGACGCCGGGCGCCGGCATCCGCGCTCCGGGCGCGTGCAGCGGAGGCCTAAGTCAGCATGCCCACCAGCAGCCCCACGCCGGCGGACAGCAGCACGAGGGCCGCGTAGAGAAAGCCCCGGAGCTCGCGCCCGACCGGCTGGCCATCCGTGGCCGCTTCGACCAGCCGGATCTGGCCGAGCACCGACACCGCCGCGGCGAGCGCGCACAGCGCGACCGCGATCCCGTACCGGGACGTGAGCTCGATTCCGCTGAGGATCTGGAGGAGGAACAGCGCGCCGCCCGCCGCCGTGGCGCCGAGCCAGCTCACCTGCTTGAACTGCTCGAACCACAGTTGGTAGACCGCGTCCGTGCCTCGTCCGTCCGCCCGTCCGGGAACGACCTCGTTGCGATCGAGTTGCATACGCTTCCCCCTGATCGGGTTCCGGCCGCCGCTACCCTCGCGCAAAGGAATACCGTGCGCTCCACCGGCGCGCCATAGACCCGGCGGCGGCGGGGGCGCCTGGCCCATTGCCCCGACTGCCCACCCCCTGCATCTTTCCCACTGTTGCAGGAGCACCCGAACCCCGGCCCCTGGCCATGAGACGCTCGCTCGCACGCACCGTCCTGGGTCTCGTCCTCGCCGCCGCGTTCGTCGTGGCGCGCGCGGAGGAGGCCGTGGGCGCGCTGCACTGCCCGCATCACGACGCGGTGCCGGGCGGGGTGGAGCCGGCCGCGGGGGACGGACCCGCCGGGACCGGCGCGCCGCACCACGGCCACCGGGAGGCCGCCGCGGATCTCGGCGAGGCGCCGCCGTCGCACACCCACGGTGGTGAGCACGGCGTCTGCACCTGCATGGGCGCGTGCCAGAATGCCAGCGCCGTCTCGCTGCCCACGCCCAGTGTCGCGGTCGTCCTGCTGCGCCTGCCGCAGCAGCCCGCGCGCCCGCCCGCGGAGGCGCCGCTCCCCGCGCGCCTCGCGCAGCCCCACACGATCCCCTACGCCCACGCACCGCCTCCCCTCGGCTGATCGCTTGGCGCCGGCCGTCCGCTGACCGCGGGCGGCACCGCGGCGCGCGTCCGGCCGCCAGCCGTCGCGGCCTGGCCGCCGCCGGCGGACGACCACGCAAGCATCCAGCGGGAGGCAAACGTGACGAATCCATCTCTGGCCGCCAGCCACGCGGCCGCGCCGGGTGCGCCGTCGCGCTGCGCACGCCGGCGGATTCCCCGGCGCGCTCTCTGCGCCCTCTGCACCCTCGCGGTCCTGCTGTCGGCCCGCGGCGCGGCGTCCGCCCAGCAGGCGGGCGCCGTCACGGGCGTCATCAGGGACGCGGAGACCGGCGAGCCCCTCGCGGACGCCCGCGTCGGCCTGGAGGAGCTGAGCCGCTTCACCTTCACGGACACCCGCGGCCGCTACCGCATCGGCAGCGTACCGCCGGGCGAGTGGACGCTCGTGGTCGAGCTGCTCGGCCGCACGCCCGTCCGCCGCACGGTGCACGTGCCCGCCGCCGGCGCCGCCGTTGCGGACGTGCGGCTCGCCGTCAACGCGCTCGGCCTGGCCGAGTTCGTGATCAGCGTGAGTCGCGAGGCGCAGCGCCTCAGCGAGACCGCGGCCTCCGTCGGCATCGTCTCGGGCGAGGAGCTGCGGGAGACGCGGCCCGCGCACCCGTCCGAGGTGCTGGGCCGCGTGCCGGGCGTGTGGATCAGCCAGACCGGCGGCGAGGGCCATATGGCCGCGATCCGCCAGCCGCTAACCACCAACCCGGTCTACCTCTACCTCGAGGACGGCATCCCCACGCGCTCCACGGGGTTCTTCAATCACAACGCGCTCTACGAGGTCAACCTGCCGCAGGCGGATCGCGTCGAGGTGTTGAAGGGGCCGGCCACCGCGCTTTACGGCAGCGACGCGATCGGCGGCGTCATCAACGTCTCGACGCGCGCGCCCTCGGAGACGGCGCAGGTCTCGTTCTCGCTCGAGGGCGGCTCGCACGGCTGGGCGCGGCTGCTCGGCTCGCTGTCGGACACGTGGGGCCAGGACGGCCTGCGCCTGGACGTCAACCTCTCGCGCACGGACGGCTGGCGCGACGGCACGGGCTACGACCGCCAGAGCGCGACGCTCCGCTGGGACCGGCCCGCGGGCCGGAACGGGAAACTGCGCGTCGTCGCCTCCGCATCCCGCATCGACCAGCAGACCGCCGGCTCTTCTGTGATCGCGCGTGAGGACTACGAGCGCAACCCCACGGCGAACTACACGCCCATCTCGTTCCGCGAGGTCGGCGCGCTGCGCCTCTCCGCCGCGTACGAGCGGCTCGGCGAGCGCTCGCTGCTCGCCATCACGCCGTACTTCCGCTGGAACACGATGGACGTCCTGCCGAACTGGACGCTGACCTTCGACCCGGCGATCTGGGAGACGGAGAACGCGTCCTACGGGCTGCTCGCGCGCTACCGGCGGGACTTCGAGCCGCTGCGCGCGCGCGTCGTCGCCGGCGTGGACGTGGACCTGAGCCCGGGCCGCCACTTCGAGCGCGCCATCACGCCGGTGCGCACGGGCCGCGTCTTCGAGTCCTACACGGCCGGCGACCCGATCTACGACTACGACGTCACGTTCCGCGGCATCTCGCCCTACCTGCACGTGGAGGCCGCGCCCACGGACCGGTTGCACCTCACCGCAGGCGTCCGCTACGACGACCTGGGCTACCGCTACCGCAACGACCTGAGCGTCGTGACGACGGGCAACCACCGCCGGCCCGCGGATGCGGACGTGAGCTACCGCCGCATCAGCCCCAAGCTCGGTGCGACCTACGCGTTCGGCGAGGGGTTCGGCCTCTTCGCCGCCTGGCAGCACGGTTTCCGGGCTCCGTCCGAGGGTCAGGTCTTCCGCCAGGGCCGCGCCGAGAACACGCTCGGCCTCGAGCCGGTCAAGGTGCAGAACGTCGAGGCCGGGGTGCGCGGCCGCATCGGCGGGCGGTTCGGCTACGAGCTCGCCGTGTATCGCATGACCAAGACGGACGACATCCTCTCGCTCACGAACCCGGACGGCAGCACGGAGACGGTCAACGCCGGCGAGACGCTGCACCAGGGGATCGAGGCCGGCTTCGGCGCGGCGCTCCACCCGGCGCTGCGCGTGGACGTGGCGTACTCCTACGCGAGGCACACCTACGAGCGCTGGCGCCCGCGCGCGGGCGTGGACTTCAGCGGCAACGAGATGGAGAGCGCGCCGCGCGAGATCGCCAACGTGCGCATCTCCTGGTCGCCCGCGCTGCTGCGCGGCGGCGGCGCGGCGCTCGAGTGGGCGCGCATCGGCGAGTACTGGATGGATGCCGAGAACACGCACCGTTACCCCGGCCACGACCTGCTGCACCTGCGCGCCGAGGTGCCCGTGGCCGAGCACTTCACGCTCTTCGGCCGCGTGACGAACCTGCTCGACGAGCGCTACGCCGAGACCGCGACCTACACCGTGGCGAGAGGCGAAGAGTTCGCGCCGGGGCTGGCGCGGACCTTCTACGCGGGGATCGAGTACCGTTGACGGGAGGGCTGGTACGATGAGGGCTGGCGAGATCGAGACGGCCGCCGGCATCCCGGAGGCCGGCATCACCGAGCGCGGGGCCGCCGCGGCGGCGGCCGGCTTCCCGCGGCAGGCGCGCACGCGCGGCCACGCGCGGCGGCGCGCCCGTGCCACGGCGGCGATCGTGATCCCGCTGGTCGCCGCGCTCCCCCTCCTGGCTGCCTGCGCCGGGTCCGGGCCTGGCCTCGGGCCCACGCTCACCCTCGCGGACTCCGGCGCGAGCAACCCCACGGCGGCGGTGGACCCGCGCACCGGCGCGGCGTACGTCGCGTGGGTCACGGCGCAGGAGGGCGGCGCCGACGTCTATCTCGTGCGGATCGAGGGAGGCGAGGCGGGTGCGCCGGTGCGCGTGAATGACATCCCCGGCGACGCCGCGCCGCACGAGCAGGCGCCCGCGCAGGTCGCCGTCGCGCCCAACGGCGACGTGCTGGTGCTCTGGCAGAACAACAGGCCGGTGGCGGGCCGCCGCTTCCCCGCCAGCGACCTGCGCCTCGCCCGCTCGAGCGACGGCGGGCGGACGTTCCAGCCCGCGGTCACCGTGAACGACGATGCCGGCGGCCTCCCGTCGTCGCACACGTTCCACGACATCGCCGTCGCGCCGGACGGGACGGTCTACGTCTCGTGGATCGACTCGCGTGAGCGGGACCGCGCGCGCGAGGCGCTCGGCATCGTCGAGGACGCCGCCATGGGGCACGGCGGCCATGGCGGCGGCGCGGCCGTCGCCGGCGGCGACGCCGACCTGCCCTCGCCGGACGTGCGCGTCGCGCGCTCGACGGACGGCGGCCGGACGTTCGAGCCCGGCGTCATCGTGGCGAGCGACGTCTGCCCCTGCTGCCGCACGTCGCTCGCCGTCGCGCCGGACGGCGCCGTGCTCGTCGCGTGGCGCCGGGTCTTCGACGGCGACGTGCGCGACATCGTCGTCGCGCGCTCGACGGATGGGGGGCGCACGTTCTCCGCGCCCGCGCGCGTGCACGACGACGGCTGGGTGATCCCGGGCTGCCCGCACGCCGGCGCCTCGCTCGCCGTGGACTCCGCCGGACGGGTCCACGTGGCGTGGTATACCGGCCGCCCGGAGCGGCAGGGCCTGTACCACGCCGTCTCCACAGACGGGGGCGCCACGTTCGGCGAGCCGCGCGCGCTGCTCGCCGGCGGCTGGGTGCCCGTCTCATTCGTGCGGCTGGCGGCCGGGCCGGACGGGGCCGTCTGGGGCGTCTGGGACGACCGCCGCGCGGAGCAGCGCCGCGTGACGATCGCGCGCACGGGGGATGACGGCGTGGAGGTGCTTGACGATGACGTGCCCGGCAGCGCGCCGGCGGTCGCAGCCGCCGCGGGCACCGCCATCGTCGCGTGGCTGGACGGCGGAGCCGTGCGCGCGCGCGTCGCGGCGCCCGCCCGGAGTTGAGGCCGGCCGTGCCGACGTCGTCACCGCCACGGGAACGGGAGGCCCATCGAACCAGGGATCGTGCCCCATGAACACAAGACGGATTCTCGTGCACGCCGTGCGCGTCGCCCTGTCCGCGGCGCTGCCGGCGCTCGGCCTCGCCGCGTGCGACGGCGCCGCGGACTACCGCCCCCTCGCCGTCGGCGACCGCGTGCCCGCCTTCGCCGCCCCGGACCTCGCCGGCGACACGGTGTCACTGGCGTCGCTCGAGGGCGAGGCGGTGCTGCTCAACATCTGGGCGACGTGGTGCCCGCCCTGCCGCGAGGAGATGCCGGAGCTCCAGGCGATCGCCGACGAGTACGGCCCGCGCGGCCTGCGCGTCATCGGCGTCAGCATCGACGCGCGCGGCGCAGAGGACGCCATCCGCGCCTTCCTCGAGGACCACGGCATCGGGTTCACGATCCTGCACGACGCGGACGACCGCGTGACGCGCGCCTTCCGCACGGCCGGCGTGCCGGAAACCTTCCTGATCGACCGCGAGGGACGGCTCGCGGGGAGGTGGATCGGGAAGCTGAAGCCCGGTGCGCCGGAGGTGAGGGAGCGGGTCGAGCAGGTGCTGGGTGAGGGGTGAACCGCCCCCGGCGCCGGCCGCCCCTCTCCCGGCTCGCCCCCTCTCTCCGCGTCCCCCGGCCGCTCTCCCCCGCCTCCACCCCCGCCCCCGCCCTCGCCCTCGCCCCGGCCCTGGCCCCCCACCACCTCCCTGGCTATCTTCGGGAGGGTCCGGAATCACCACAACGCAAGAAAGCCACCCATGCCGCGATTCGAAGGGATAGACTACTACGACGTCGACTCGCTCCTCTCCGAGGAGGAGCGCATGGTCCGCGACACCGTGCGCGGGTGGGTCGATGACAACCTGTTGCCCATCATCGAGGAAGCCTACATCGAGCGGCGCTTCCCCAAAGAGCTGATCCCGCAGATGGCCGAGCTGGGCATGCTCGGCGCGAATCTGCCCGAGGAATACGGCTGTGCGGGGCTCAACAACGTCGCGTACGGGCTCATCATGCAGGAGCTGGAGCGCGGCGACTCCGGCATCCGTTCCTTTGCGTCCGTCCAGGGCGCGCTCTGCATGTACCCGATCTACGCGTTCGGCAGCGAGGAGCAGAAGCGCAAGTGGCTGCCGCCCATGGCGCGAGGCGAGGTGATCGGGTGCTTCGGGCTGACGGAGCCGGACTACGGCTCGAACCCGGCCGGCATGATCACGACCGCGCGGAAGGACGGGAACGGCTGGGTGCTGAACGGCGCGAAGATGTGGATCACCAACGGCTCGATGGCGGACATCGCGATCATCTGGGCCAAGACCGGGGAGCTGGACGACCCGAAGTCGATCCGCGGCTTCATCGTGCCGACGGACACGCCCGGCTTCAGCGCGCGGGACCAGAAGGGCAAGCTCTCG
>DASVDH010000013.1:0-45820 GCA_036381195.1 Longimicrobiales bacterium
CCGCGGGACCAGCTCTCTTCGCCACGTCTGATCTGGCTGCGCTCCACCCGGCGCACGCTTCTTGCTCCCCTGCCCTCGACGCCTCTGGCGGCGTCGGCCACGCGAAGCGCTCGCAGGTGAGGGGGGCGGCGGTGACCGTCCCCGTGAAGGGTTGGATGACCTGGGACGAGACGCGGTTCCGCTCGGGACGCGACGGGTTGGGGCGGCCTTCATCGAGTGCGCGCAGGCCACGGCGCGCGCCGTTCCTGCGCTTGCTGGCATACTACGCGGCGGTGGTCGCGCTCGCGGCGCTGCTCGCGCGCTACGTGCCGGCAGTCCGGGACGCGTTGGTCGCGCCGATCGCCCCGGCGCTGACCGCGGAGGCGGAACTCCCGGCGGGCGTGGCGCCCGGCGTGCCGATCTCTGCCCGCGACCGGGCGCTGAACACCGCGCTCGCCATCATCGGCACGCTCGCGCTGGTGCTGCCGATCGCCTGGGTCTACCGCTACACGCGCGGGTTCAGGAGCGACCGCTCTCTCGTCCAATCGATGATCGTGCTGCCGCTCGTGGTGGCCGGCATCGTCATCGTCGTCAAGAACAGTCTCGCGCTCGCGTTCAGCCTCGCCGGCATCGTCGCGGCGGTCCGGTTCCGCAACACGCTCAAGGACCCGCGCGACGCTGTCTACGTCTTTCTCGCGATCGGCCTCGGCCTGGCTGCGGGAGTCCAGGCGCTCGACGTGGCGCTCGTCGTCTCCTTCGCCTTCAACCTGATCGTGCTGGTGATCTGGGCGTTCGACGTCGGGGGAGTCGAAGCCGGCGCCGCGGAGGGCGCGCTCGCCGTGGGCGACGTCGGCCTGCGCGTCGCGCGTGGCGTCGAGCAGCGAGGCGCGATCCGCGCGGAGCTCCCGGCCCGGGCGAGCGACATGAAAGCCGACGGCATCCTGCTCCTCCACTCGCCGGATCCGGACGCGGCGCTGGAGGGCCTCGACGCGGCACTCGGCGGTGAGGCGAAGGAATGGCGCGTGGTGGGCACCCGGCCGAACATGAACGGCATCACCACGCTCGAGATCGTCGTCCGACTCAAGAAGGATGGCGATCCCGTCCGGCTGCTCGGCGATCTCGAGGATCGCTGGTCCGCGCTGGTCGCCGCGGCCGAATACATCCCCGTGCAGACTCGAAACGGTGAGGAGTAGATCGAATGGCGCTCGGAACAGGATGCGTGAAGGCGGTGCTCGCGTTGGCGTGCATCCCGGCCACGCTCCTCGCACAGACGGATTCCGCGCAGGTCGTGCCTGGCCCGCGCTACGAGGCCGACCGCGTCCAGGAATACTTTCTGGGCGAGAACTGGCGCCACCTGTGGCTCACGCCGATCAGCGCGCCGGTGCTCGACCTCGGCCGTTTCGCAGGAGGGCTGCGGCCCTTCCGCACGGGCGGCAACCAGAGCACGACGCTGCACATGTACGGCGCGGACGGCCGGCGTTACATCTTCCGGTCCGTCGACAAGTTCGTCCAGAAGGCGCTGCCGCCCGACGTGCGCGGCACGCCGGCGGGGATCCTCATCCAGGACCAGACCAGCGCGCTGTTCCCCACGGCGGAGCTCTCCGCCGGCCCCATCCAGGATGCGGTCGGCATCCTCTACCCGCCCGTCCAGCTCTACGTCATGCCGGACGACCCGCGTCTCGGCGAGTTCCGCGAGACGTTCGCTGGCATGCCCGGCCTCATCTTCGAGCGGCCCAACGAGGGCGAGAACGAGACGCCGGGCTTCGCCGGGTCCCGCAGGATCGTCGAGATGGAACGGATGCTCGAGCGGCTGAGGGGGAACCCCGAGGACCGCGTGGACAGCCGCGAGTACCTCGCCGCGCGGCTCGTCGACTTCCTGATCGGCGACACGGATCGCAGCGAGGACCAGTGGCGCTGGGCGCGGTTCGGGCCCGAGGGCGCGTATACGTGGCGCCCGATCGCGCTCGACCGCGATTACACGTTCGTCAACGCCGACGGCGCGCTGATCGCCGTCGCGGTGCGGCCTCTCTACCCCAAGCTGGTCGAGTTCGGGCCGCGCTACCCCGGCCTCCGCTCGCTGATCTTCAGCTCGGAGGATTTCGAGCAGCCGCTGCTCAGCGATCTCGATCGGCGGACGTGGGACAGCGTGACCGTTGCGGTCCAGGCGCGTGTCACGGATGACGTGATCGAGCGCGCGATCGCGCGGCTCCCCGCGCCGTACCGCGCGCGGGAAGGCACGTTGCTCGCCCGCAACCTGCGCGCGCGCCGGGACGCGCTGCGGGAGATCTCGACCGAGTGGTACGAGCGGCTGGCAGAGGACGTGGATGTGCACGGCACGGACGAGTCGGACCGGCTCGAGGTCACACGCCTCGCGGATGGGACCGTGGACGTGCGGCTCTACACGGCCGCGCCAGGCCCGTTCGCCTTGATCGACGGCGACGGCGCCGGGCGGGCGCGGCCATACTACCGGCGCCGTTTCCTGCCCGCGGAGACCGATGAGGTCCGCGTGTACCTGTACGCCGGCGACGATCGCGCGGTCGTCCGCGGCCCGGCGGCGAGCGACCTGATCGTGCGGGTGATCGGCGGAGACGGCGATGACGTGCTGATGGACTCGACCACGGCGACGCGCGGCGAGACGGTGACCGCCTTCTACGACGCGAGCGGCGAGAACGTCTTCGTCGTCGGCCCGGACACGCGCGTGGACCGCCGGCCGTTCCGCTTCGACCCGGAGCTGCCTGCGGCCGCCGAGGAGGAGCCGGTGGTCGCGGAGGACGCACGGCCGGCGCCCGACGAGGATCCTGCCGTGCCCGATGCCGGTGATGCGGAGGACGAGGAGCCGCAGGGCCAAAGGTACGGCAACGAGGAGTGGCTCGAGCACAAGACGGGCGAGGACCGCTACCGGGACTACGGCTCGAGCCTCTCGTGGAGGCCGTGGGTGGACACGGAGATGGGCGTCGGTCTCGTGGTCGGCGCCGGGCCGGTCCTGACCCGCTACGGCTTCCGGCACGTGCCCTACCGGTCCCGGCTGCGGCTGACGGGGCTGTTCGCGCCCGGGCCGTTCGACTTCGGCGTTCAGCTCGATGGAGACTGGCGCCGCGAGAACTCGCCGTTCGGGCTCTCCCTGCTCGCTCGCGCGGTGCAGTTCGGCGCGGTCCGCTTCTTCGGCTTCGGCAACGACACGCCGGACTTCGGGACCGACGCCGCGACCGTGCTGCAGAACGAGGTCTGGCTCGCCGGCACGGTGGACTGGCGGCCGCGCGATGGCGCGCGACTCTCGGTCGGGCCGGCGTTCGTGTACCGCGATCCGCGCCTCGAGGCGGGTCGCACGCTCACAGTGCTACGTCCGCCGGGCACGCGTGCGTTCGGCCAGTTCGGCCTGATCGCGGATGGCGAGCTGGAGCGGACGGATGGACGGGTCGT
This sequence comes from Longimicrobiales bacterium, assembly GCA_036381195.1. Taxonomy (GTDB): domain Bacteria; phylum Gemmatimonadota; class Gemmatimonadetes; order Longimicrobiales; family RSA9; genus RSA9. The sequence continues at coordinate 3,400 of DASVDH010000013.1, forward strand.
GCCGCGGCGGGGCTTCACGCTGGACGCGGGCGCCGGCCTGTGGCCGTTGGTCGGCGGCGACGCGGAGACGTTCGGCGAGGTGCACGGCGTGGCGGCCTACTATGTGCCGGTCCCCGGCTCGGAGCGGATGGTCCTGGCGCTGCGCGCGGGCGGCGAGCGTGTCTGGGGCGACTTCCCGGTGCAGGAAGCGGCGTACATTGGCGGGCGCCACTCGCTGCGGGGCTACGCGTCGCACCGGTTCGCGGGAGACGCATCGCTCTTCGGGAGCGCGGAGCTGCGCGTTCCGCTGGCGCGGGTGACGCTCTTCACGCGCGGCGAGCTGGGTGCGCTGGCGTTCGGCGATGCCGCGCGCGTCTTCATCGACGGCGACTCGGACGGCGGCTGGCACTCCGGCGTGGGGGCCGGGCTCTGGTTCGCGACGCTGGGCCAGGTCGTGAGTGCGGCCATCGCGCACGGCGAGGACACGCGGCTCTACGCGTGGTTGGGGCTGCCGTACTAGGGGCGTCGATGCTGAGGGAACGGGTGCTACGGCTGGAGGTGCTGAGCCGTGAGCTCCTCGAGTGGCTCCTGGAGGAGCCGCTGCCGGCAGGGTTCCGCGAGGAGGGAACGGAGCTCGAGCTGTTCCGGGCCGTCTATTTCGACACGCCCGGCGGTGACCTCGAGCGCCGCGGCGCGACTGTTCGCCTCTGCATCCGACAGGATGGCACGCACGTCCTGAGCGTGGACGTCCGCGAGCGGGAAGTGGGAGACGGGCTGATCCAGCGCAGCTACGCGGAGGCGGAGGTGCCGGCCTTGCCGCCGCCGGACCTCTTCGCGGGCGAGTCCGAGCCGGCGAGGATCATCCGGGCGCTCGTGGATCCGGAGCGCCTGTCCACCGCGATGGAGCTGGAGACCACGCGCCGCGTGCGCGTCGGCGTGTCCGGCGAGGAGCCGCGGGCGCGCGTGCGCATCGCGTACGACATCGCGACCGTCCGCCGCGACGACATCGTGGGGGAGCTGTACGAGGTGGAGCTCCGCATGCCGGATGCGCCGCCCGGCCAGTTCGAGGGCCTGGCGCGTGCGTTCGAGGATGGCTACGGGCTGCACCCCCTGCTCGGGGACGTCGTGGGGCGCGCGCGCGACCTCGTTTCGGCGCTGGAGAGCGACGAGCTCGCGGCGCGGCTGCGCGCCTCTCGGGAGGTGGCCGTCATCGCGTACGACCAGGGGCGCGTCGCGCTCTGCCGCTCGGGGGGCGAGGGGCTTCGCGTGCCGACGGGGCCGGGGTCGGGCCGCGAGGCGTGCCACCGCGTGTTGCGCGGCTGGCTCGGCGGTGTACGGGGTCGGGTCCGCGTCCTCGGAACCAGCCCGGGCACGGCCCAGCTCCCGGCGCTCGAGGTCTGGCTCGCGGAGGGCATCGATTCGAGCATGACCGATGGCGGCCGCTGCGTGTGGCTGCCCCTCGAGCAGGTCGTCGAGGCGGGCGGGTCCGCCCACCTCCGGGATGCGCACACGTTGGCGGCGCTCACCCTCGTGGCCCGCTCCGACCTGCCCGCGCGGGCCGCGGCCATCGCTGCGGCCGCGCTGCCCGGCGGAGCGTCGCACGAGGCGGCGGAACCCCTGGAGCTGGTCGCGCAGCGTGCCGAGGCGGAAGAGGCCGAAGAGCTGGCGCCCAAGGAAGTGCGTCCCGAGCTGCTGCTCAATCGCGAGCTCTGCCGCCTCGCGTTCGACGAACGCATCCTCGTCATGGCAGAGGACGAACGGGTGCCTCTCCTCGAGCGTGTCCGTTTCATTGCCATCTTCGGCTCGCGGCAGGATGATTTCTTCATGACCCGCGTCGCCGAGTCGAAGGAGCAGGTGGCGGCCGGCATCACGCGGCGCACGCCGGACGGCCTCACGCCCGCCGAGCAGCTCGACATCATCCGCATCCGGGCGCGCCAGGTCGCCGCCCGCGCATACCGGCTGCTGATCCGCCGGATGCTCGCCGAGCTGGAACGCGAGGGCGTGTGCCTGCTCCGCTGGGCCGCCCTCGACGAGGACGCGCGCCGCTACCTCATGGACACCTACTGGGACCGCATCGAGGCGCTGATCACCCCGCTGGTCACGGACCCCAGCCACCCGTTCCCCCACATCCGGAACCTGAGGCCCGCGATCGCCGCCGTCGTGCGTTTGCCGGAGGGCGAGCTGGACCGCTTCGTCGCCATCGAGCTGCCGGGCGAGCTGCCCCGCTTCCTGCCCCTGCCGGATGGCCGCCGGTACGTGCCGCTCGAGGAGACGATCCGCGCGGGACTGCCCCGGCTCTACCCCGGGCTGGACATCGTGCGCGCGCACACCTTCCGCGTCACGCGGAGCGCGACGAGCCAGCTCCCCGAAGAGGCGGGGGACGTCATGGCGGCCGTCGAGGATGAGCTCGCCACGCGCCCGTTCCGCCAGGCCGTCCGGCTCGAGGTCGAGGAGGAGATGCCCGAGGAGATGCGGCGCCACCTGCTGCGCGAGCTGCGCTTCGAGGCCCCGGAGTCGGCGAGCACGTTGACCGAGGCCGACGTCTATGCCGTCCCCTGGCTCGTGGACCTCGCCGGGCTCACGGAGATCGCCGCCATCGACATCCCGGCCCTGAAGTACCCCCCCCTCGAGCGCGGATCTCCGCTCGAGCCCGGACGCTCCGTCTTCGATCAGGTCCGCGAGCGCGACCGGCTGATCGCGTTCCCCGACCACTCCTTCGAGGCGACCGTCGGCCGGTTCATGGCGGAGGCCGCAGAGGACCCGGCCGTCCGCTCGATCAAGACCACGCTCTACCGCACCGACGCCGACTCGCCCGTCGTGCACGCGCTGGAGCGGGCCCGCAGCGAGGGGAAGGACGCCCTCGCGCTCGTCGAGCTGAAGGCCAGCTTCGACGAGCGCCGCAACGTGGACTGGGCGCGCTCCCTCGACTCCGCCGGCGTGCACGTCATCTTCAGCCCGGCGCGCTACAAGATCCACGCGAAGATCGCCCTGGTCGTGCGCGACGAGCCGGGTGGCATCCGGCGCTACCTCTACATCGGCACGGGCAACCTCAACGCGAGCACGGCGGCCGCGTACACGGACGTCGGCCTCCTCACGGCCGATCCCGAGCTGGGCGAAGAGCTGAACGCAGTGTTCGGCCTGCTGACGGGCTACTCCGCCTCCACCGAGTTCCGCCGGCTCCTCGTCTCTCCATTCCAGATGCGGCGGCGCTTCCTCGAGTTGATCGAACGGGAGGCCGAGCACGCGCGCGCCGGCCGCGGCGGCCACATCCGCGCGCAGATGAACGGCCTCTCCGACCGCCGCATCGTCGCCGCACTGTACCGTGCGTCCCAGGCGGGCGTGCGCATCGAGCTGGCGGTCCGCGAGATCTGCCGGGTGCGCCCCGGCCTGCCGGGCATCTCCGAGAACATTCGCATCGTCAGCCTGCTCGGCCGCCTGCTCCAGCATAGCCGCATCTTCTACTTCGGCAACGCCGGCGAGCCCGAGTACTACATCGGCTCCGCGGACTGGCGCCCCAGGAACCTGCTGCGCCGCGTCGAGGTCGCCACGCCGGTGGACGACCCCGAGCACCGCGCCACGCTGGATCGCATGCTCACGGCGATCCTCGAGCACCCCGAAGCGTGGGAGCTCCGCGCGGATGGCGCCTACGTGCGCGGGGACGAGGTGATCGGCGGCATCGGCACGCCCGGGCGGCGGGAGCGCGCGGTGGGCCGCGGGCGGCGGAGCGCGTGATGGGCGCGCGGCCGCGCGACCGTACCGCGCCGGCGCCCGATGCGCGGCCGGGGCGAACGGGGGAGGATCGCGGCGCGGGCCGGCCTCCGTGTCGCCCGGCCGCCACACGACTTGACCGAACGCGGGATCGATGACACGATTTCGGTCCCCGGAAGGAGTCACCGCGTGAGCCGGATCGACCTCGTCCAGGATCTCCAGGCGCGCCTCGCCGCCCTCGCCGACCCCTCCAGCCACGCCTGGTGGGAGCGGTATCTCGAAGGCGCGGCGCCGTTCCGCGGAGTCCGCACGGACCAGATCCTGAAGGCCGTGCAGGAGTGGCACGCCCAGCACGACCTGGGCGGGCTCGGCGCAGATGAGGAGCTCGACCTCGCCCTCGAGCTCATCCGCCAGCGGATGACCGAGGACAAGCTCGCGGGCATGCTCTACATCCAGGGGCACATCCTGCCCCGCAACGGGGTGCGCTGGGAGGCCGCGCTGCCCGCGTGGGAGGGCGCCTTCGGCGACGGCTCGCTCGCGGAGAGAAACGTTTGCGACTGGTTCGCCCTGAAGGTGCTCGGGCCGCTCGCGCGAGCGGCCGGCGAGCCCTGCGCACGTGCGATCGCAGGCTGGTCGCAGGCGGACAACGTGTGGCAGCAGCGCGCGAGCATCATGGCGTTCGCCGACGACGCGCGCAGCGGCGAAGAGCCCTTCCAGGGCTTCGTCGCCATGCTACTGGAAGCGTGCGACCGCGTGGTTCAGAACCCGGACCCGGCCGCGCAGAGCGCGGTCGCACGCGTGCTGCGCGAGTTGAGCGTGGCGGAGCCCGCGAGGGTGGAGAGCTTCGTCCTCCGCAACTTCAGTCTGATGTCGCCGGACGCCGTGCGCGAGGCGACGAGGAAGAAGACGGCCGGCGCCCACTGAGTGCGGCGGCGCATCCGCGGGAACGTCGGAGCGCCACCGGTTTACAGTTTTCATTCCAGCCGGGCGCTGCCGCGTGACATGCGGCAGCCGACCGGGCTCGCGTTTCCGGGCCCCACGGGTCGGCCCGCCGCATCACCATCCATTCCCGCTGGAGTCGGTCATGCTGGAAGAGATCAAAGCGCGGCTTTCCGAGGAGCTGGAGCGATTGGGCCACGAGCTCAACGTGGTACTCCCCGCGGCCATCCGGAAGGCGGCGGAGCTGGGCGACCTCAGCGAGAACGCGGAGTATCAGTCCGCGCTGGACCGGCAACGTTTCGTGCAGGCGCGGATCAACCAGATCACGCAGCGAATGGGCGAGCTCTCGCGCATCGAGGTGCAGGACCTGCCCGTGGACCGCGTCGGCTTCGGGTCCCGTGTCCGCGTGAAGGACCTCGGGACGGGCGAAGAGGCCGAGTACACGATCGTGACGGGGGACTTCATCGATCTCGAGGCCGGCCACATCTCCATGGCCTCGCCGCTGGGCCGCGCGCTGCTCGGTCGGGCGGTGGGCGAGGAAGTGGCCGTGCAATTGCCGGCGGGGCAACGCCGCTTCGCGGTGCTCGAGCTCACCACGATCCACGACATCGTTTCGTAACGCGCGGGGCGCGCTCGCGTCGTCGTCGCCCTCCTCCGACGCCCCCGGCCAGCGCGACGCCTCCCCGGGAAGCGCTGCGGCGCGCGCCGCAATGGCACGCGCCGCAGCCGCTCACTCCACGATCAGCCGACCCTTCATCGACGGGTGCAGCACGCAGAGGTACGCCCATTCCCCGGGAGCGCGGGGGACGTAGGCCCAGCGGCCATCCTTCGGCAGCTCGCCCGAGTCCCAGGCGCCCGCGCTGTCCGTGGCCGTGTGCCCCACGATGTCCCGGTTGATCCACACCACCGTGTCGCCCACGGCAACGCGCAGCGTATCGGGCTGGAACCTGAACTGCCGGATTTCCACCACGTGGCGTGTCGGCGCGGCCGCACGGCCCGGCCGGCACCCGGAGACAACCGGTGCCGCCACGAGCGCGAGCGCGGCCAGCGCCGGCCGCCACCGCACGCCACGGGGCGCGCCGCGGCCGGTGTTGCGGCCGGCCGGGGTCATGCGCCGCGGGCCAGCGTGCGCTGGATCTCCTCCGCGTGCTTCAGGTGCGCCTCGATGGCGGGCCGCACGTTCACCAGCGTCTGCTTCAGCTCCGCGTTCGAGGCGCTCGGGATCAGCGTCTCGTCGATCGCCTTGAGCACCGCCCGATGGTACGCGACCTCGTTGTCGATGTAGGCGCGGTCGAACTCGGCGCCGGACTTCGAGCGCAGCGTCTCGCGCATCTGCGCGGCCTGCGCTTCGAGCGAACGGCTCACGTCGTTCTCCGTCGGTGTCACGCCCAGCCGTGTCACCAGCTCGGTCGCGCTCTGGTTCACGGCCGTGTGGTCCTTGATCATCGTCTCCGCGAACTGCTTCACCTGCTCGTTCGTCGCGCGTTCGCGGGCGATCTCGCCGTAGCGGATGTCGATCGTGTTCGCTGCCACGACGATCGCCGCGATGTCGGCGTCATCGATCGCCGGCGCCTGCGTTGCAGCACCGGCCGCCGCGGGAGCCTCGGACGCGACCTGGCTCTGCTGCGCGTCTGCCCCGGGCTGCGAGCCGGGCGTGCAGGCGGTGGCCGCGAGGGTGAGGATGGCGGCTGCTCGGAGTGTGGTGGTCATGAGGGTTTCTCCTGTTGGGTGTCGCCCGCGAGGCCCGCCCCGTGTGGGGCGGCGGGTGTGGCGGCGAAGGTACGGGGCCGTGATCCTGTTTGTCAAGTACTTACTGTGCTAACTAGACGCCAGGCCGCCGCACGGCTATCTTGGATTCGGCCGACTCATCGGATAGGAGGAGCCCCGCCAATGAACCGGACGGCCGCACGCTGGCGCCAGCGCCTGCTCGAAAGCACGCGCGGCCGCGTCGTCGCGATCCTGCGCCGCTCGGCGCAAACGGTCAGCGACCTCGCGGCGGCGCTCGAGCTGACGGACAACGCGGTCCGCCTGCACCTCTCGGCGCTGGAGCGGGACGGGCTGGTCGAGCAGAGCGGCGTGCGCCGCGAGGGGGCCGGCAAGCCGGCGTACATCTATCGCACCACACCCGAGGCGGAGGCGCTCTTCCCCAAGCCGTACGACCGGGTGCTCGCGGAGCTCCTGGTGGTGCTGGAGGAGCGGCACACGCCGGAGCAGGTGGAGGAGTGGCTGCGGGAGGTGGGCGCGCGGCTGGGCCGGCCGGCCGCCGCGGCGGCGGGCGTGCTCCGCGAGCGCGCGGCCCATGCCGCTGCCGTCCTCACGGACCTGGGCGGGCTGGCGGAGGTCGAGGAGGGCGACGATGGCGCCCTCCGGATCCAGGGCTACCGCTGCCCGCTGGGCGCGCTGGCGACCTCGCACCCCGCCACGTGCCGGCTGGCGGAGGCGCTCGTGTCGGAGCTGGTGGGCGCGCCCGTGGTCGAGTGCTGCGAGCGGGGCGACCGGCCGCGGTGCGCGTTCCGGGTGGCGGAGGGCGGGGCGGCGTGAGGCGAGCGCCGCAGCACGCCGCGGGGGCGTGCCGCGGCGTGCGCGGCAACCCTGAAGGGCCCCCCTCGAGAGGGCAGGGCCGGAGCCCTCTCGATCTCATCGATACAGACGCCAGGTTCGTTCGGCAGGTCTCCCCCCGAAGCGTGTGCTCGCGTGGTCCGGGCTCATGGGGGCGGAGATCGGGTCGCGATCAACGGCATCCGGGGGCTCGAGCATGGCCGCTCCGGCCGTTGTGCCCGGCGGCGAGGGGGCGGGGGACACCAGCGAGGCGGATCGCGACTCCGACCGGGACGGACGTCATCGAAGCGGAATGGACCAGGGCCGAATGGCCGCGGGGGCGGTCACCGCGCGCGGTCCCAGCAGTCATCACCGGATCCGGAGGTGGAGCTCATGAGGACGAGTGGGGCTCTGTCCCTCCTCCTGGCCACGCTCATCGCGACGGCTGGCTGCGCCGCCCGGGGTGCCCGCGGCCAGGCCCTTCCGGCATGCGCCGCTGAGGACGCCGATGCCGCCCCGTGCGAACAAATCTACACGGAACCCCCGCGGCTGCTGAACGAGCGTGCGCTCCAGGAGGTCCTGGAGGCGAATTATCCAGCGCAACTTCGCGACTGAGGGATCGGGGGCGAGGTGCTGCTCTGGCTCTTCATCGATGCGCAGGGCGAAGTCAAACGGACTCTGCTGAAACGGAGCGCGGGGCACCCGGATCTGGATCGCCGGGCGCAGGTGGTGGCGAGATAAATGAAGTTCGCACCCGCCACGAAGCACGGCGAACCCGTGCCCGTCTGGATCGCCGTGCCGATCCGCTTCCGCGTCGTTCCCAGGTGACGGCCGGGCGGCCGGGCCGCCGCCGGGGCCGCCTGGCCCGGCGTTGCCAGGTCTGGGCCTGCCGAGCCGAGCGCACGCCCCCGGCCGCGCTGCACCGGCCCTGTGCGACGCGGGGCCGCGCGGGAGAACTCCACACCCGTGCACTCGGTGCGCGGGTGCGCGCTGACTCGACCGCGCCGGAAGCGGCCGGGTCCCGTCATCACGGTTCATCCGCCCGTCGGGTGGGGGCTTTTGCCGCAGCCTGCGCGGCCGATTTCCACGGCGAACCAGCGGTGCCGCGACGCGTGGGAGGTCGCCGCGCCCAGCGCGGCGGATATCTACGGTGCCGAGCCGTGGGGGCCGAGGCGTGGGAACTTCGCCGCAGCCGTCGCGGCCGATTTCCAAGGCGCCAGGCCGTACGGCGGACGCGTGGGGACTTCGCCGCGCCGGACGCGGCGAACCTCCAGGACGCCGGGCCGTACGGCGGCTACGTGCGCACCTTGCCGCGCCCCCACCAGGAACGCGCGGCGTATTGCGTCGCCGCAGCCGGGCGCAGGAGCAGGCGCTTCTGTCGCAGGCCGCGCCCCGGCCACGAACGCACGATGCGCTGCGCGGCCGAAGGCGGCCGCCGGCGGGCGGCGGCGCAGCCGGAGGCGCGGCGTGATGCCGCGGCCCCGCCAGCCGCCGGTCAGAGGATCGTGATCCCCAGCAGGACCTGCGTCCGCTCGAACGCGGCGGTCTGGTCCCGGTACGCCGCGTCGCTCATCCACCGCAACTGCGCATCGAACCCCAGGTAGACCCACGGCTGGAAGCGGATCCCGACCTGATAGCCGAACTCGCTGAGGTTGTCCCGCAGCCGGGGCACGCGCGAATCGCCCTTCTGCCAGGTCCCGATCCCGGTGTGCAGGCCCACGTAGGGCGCGAGCCGCAGCGGCTCGATGGCGATGAAGTAGTTCGCCTCCGCCAGCACGATGACCGTCGCGCGGTTCGAGTCGAAATCTGAGACGGGCCCGGCCGTGTAGCCGGTGATGCCGAACCCGATGCCGTTCATCAGCACGTACTCGAGCCCGACACCCCAACCGACCTTCGGGTTGGGGATGCTGGCGTCCTCGATGGTGAAGGTGGAGCGGTCGAAGATGTGGTGGCCTTTGATCTTGAGCCGGCCGGCGAACCAGTGGTAGGGCTCATCGAAGCCGCGTTGTGCGTGGAGGGCGGCCGGCGTGGCGAGCGCGCCGAGCGCGAGAACCAAGGGGAGCCATCTCATCGTTCCCTCCGGGAAGAGGCGTGCGCGAGGCGGCGTTGGCCGCATGCATATCTCGCACCAGCCCCCCACCATCGGGTCGCGTCACCGGAGAGGAATAGGCGCGCGGCAGCGGGCGATCGGCTGCCAGCGCGGGTGCCGGGTCCCTGTCTGTCACCGGTCCCCGGCGGCGCTGAGCCCGTGCCTCGTTCGGGCCCCTCACGCGCCCCGCGCCAGTCGCACCGCGATGGCGACCAGGATGATGCCGATCACCGCGTTCAGGCGCGCGAGCAGCGCGGCGCGGCGGCGCAGCCGGAGCGCTCCGGGTGTGCCCGCGCGTACGCGCGAGGAGAGCGGGCCGACGACGAAGTCGTGCACCGCGCTCAGCAGCACCATGGCGGCGACGGTGCCCAGCTTCGCAGCGAGCGTGTGCCCGTACGGCGTCCGCCAGAACGTGCCGTCGCCCAGCACGTCCCAGCGGAGCAGGCCACGGAAGTAGAGGTTGCCGACGCCGGTCGCGAGCAGGAGGGTGATCGCGATCCAGCCGACGGCGCGGAATTGCGCGCCGAGGCGGCGGAACAGCTCGGCGCGCAGCTCGGGCGGCTCGACCTTGCGCAGCACGGGTGCGCCCACGACCGCCAGGAACAGCATCCCGCCGAGCCAGAGAAACGCGGCCAGCACGTGCAACGTCACGTTCAGGTAGTAGAGCGACACGCCCCCTCACCCTCGTCTCAGAACCGTTCTCCCTTCGCCTCGCGGATCTGGCTGCCCACGGCGCGGATGCGCGTCCACATCGTCCAGAAGTAGAGGAGGAGGCCGGTTACCTGGCCGGCCCCGCCGAGGACCACGACCCACGCGAGCCACGCCTCGGCGCCGCGCCACGCGCGCGCCAGCTCGCCGAGGAAGCGCGCGGCGGTCGCGACGGTCAGGATCCAGTACGCGGCCGCGATACGTTCCGGTCGGTAGCGCGTGTCCCCCTTCGCGGCCCGCGGGAACAGCCACAGCGCGACGCCCAGGATCAGGAACACCACGAAGCCGACCAGCACGGCGTGCGTGTGGGCGGAGACCAGGTACCGGTTCGGCCACACACCCTGGAGCTCGCGGCGGACCAGCGCGTAGAGCCCGGTCAGCAGCCCCGCGACCAGGAACCCGATTCCGGTCTTGATGTAGCGCCGCACCATCGTGTGCATCGCCGTGCCTCTCCGGCCTGCCGCGGGTCATCCCGCGGCCCGTCCGCAAGATAGGCCATCGGGTCGGCTGCGGCCGTCGGGGAGACCGCGCGATCCCGTGTCGGGGATTCCCCTACACGCGCTGTCCGGCAAACCCGGGCGAGCGCGCCCGCCGCGCGCCGGCAGCGCTGGACGCGGAATCCAGCCGTTCCCCGTCACGGGATCCGCCGTCCGCGGACAGCCGCGGCGCGTGCGGCGGCGTAGACTTCGCGTGCAGCATCGGCGGGGGCCGATGCTGGACTGTACGAGGGGCCCGACATGAGAATGAGTCGCCACTGGATTCGCTGCTTCGCCGCCGGCAGCCTCGCCGCCGCAGCGCTCCTGCCCGGCCGGGACGCCGGCGCGCAGGAGGTATCCCTGCCGTTCCGGCCGGGCGAGGAGCTGATCTACCGGAGCAAACTCGGCCGGCTCTCCGGTTCCGGCAAGGGTGTGATGCGTGTCGAGGCGGATACGATCCGGTCGTCCAATGCGTACCTGCTGTCGTTCGACTTCGAGACGAGGGTGGGGCCGCTGCGCCTGGAGGCCAGGAGCCGGTCGTGGCTCGACCCGGAGCGGATGGCGGCGCTGCGGTTCCACAAGCACGAGCGGCATCCGCTGGCCTCCAAGACCGAGGAGGTCGAGCTCTATCCCGCGGAGCGGAGGTGGCGGTCCGCCGAGGGGCGCGAGGGGCGCAGCGAGACGGATGCGCCGCTCGATGAGCTCTCGTTCCTGTACTACATCCGCACCCTCGACCTGCGGGACGGCGCCGCGTACGTGATCGAGCGACACTTCGACCCGCAGCGCAACCCGGTGCACGTGGAGGTGCTGGGGCGCGAGCGGGCCACGGTCCCCGCGGGCGTGTTCGACGTGGTGGTCGTCGAGATGCGCGTGCGCGACCGGGACCACTTCGACGGCGACGGCTCGTTCCGCCTGTACCTGACGGATGATGCGCGCCGGTACCCCGTCCGCCTCGAGACCTCGGCGTCGATCGCCGGGAAGGCGATCCTGGAGCTGGAGGCGGCGATCCCGGCGAGATCGGCCCCGGCCGCCCGGGTGGCGAGGGGAAACTGGTCACCGCGCTCGCGGCCGCTCCCCTCGCGGCGTTCACGTGGGCGGCGGTGGAGGCGGTCCAGGCCTTACTGAGTCTCGAGGCGACCGGCTGCGGCCGCGCAAACGGAGAACGGCGGGAAGAGAGGACCGAGAGGCCCTCGACTCTGGACCCCGATCAGCGGGCGCCTGCGTCCCGCTGATCGGGGTCCGTCTCTAAGGGGTCGTGCACCGATCACGGCGCCGTCCTTCCGCCGCGTAGGACTTCTTCGGACATCCCCTCCCGGTCTCCCGCACCGAGATTCCGCCGTGACCTGACAGCGCTCGGATGTCGACATGCCCAACTTGTTCGGCGCAGTCAGGAAGGAACGCAACCGGGTCCGATGGACATGGAGGACTTCGATGGCCACGATGCGACGCTTGAGCGCTCTCGCACTGCTCGTCCTGCCCGCGCCGGCGTTCGCCGCCCAGAACGCGGTCGAGCCGGCGCGGCTCACGCCGCCGGACACGGACACGGTGCTGATGATCCGGCCGGAGAGCCGGCTCTGGATCGAGGGGACGTCCACGGTGCGCGATTACCGTTGCGACGCGACCCGGGTCGATGGCGCGGTCGAGCTGGACCCCGCCCAGCCGAGCATCGCGGTCGCCGACCTGCAGCGGTCGGTGCGCGGCGTCCGGCTCGACATCGCCGTAGCGGACCTCGATTGCCGCAACGGCACGATGAACGACCACATGCGGAAGGCGCTCAAGGCGGAGGATCACCCCGCGATCGCCTACCGACTGACCGCCCATCAGATCGAGGTCCAGGAGAACGGCGATGGACTGGCCACGCTCGAAGGCGAGCTGACGATCGCAGGCACGATGCAGCCGGTCACCATTGCCGCGGTCGTGACGCCCGGCCCGGACGGCACGCTGAAGGTCCAGGGCAGCAAGGAGATCGTCATGACGGAGTTCGGCGTCTCGCCGCCCAAGCTGATGTTGGGCGCGCTCAAGGTGAACCCGCGCGTGGTGGTGAGCTTCGACATCGTACTGAAGCGCTAGCGACCGGCCCGCCGCCGGCTGACGGCGGCGGCAGGCCGTATCGGCGCAGGTGACGACGGCAAACGACTTCCAGGACCTCGATCGGAGAGGAGAGCCAAGATGAACGCCAGGATGACGAGTCTCACGGGTACCCTGCTGGTGCTCCTGGCGGCTCCGGCCGGAGCGGTACAGGGCGGCGGCAACGCCGGAGGCGGCGTGCCGTCCGACACGGTCGCGGGCAAGGCGGCGGGCGCTGCGCTCGCGCCGGCCATCGCGATCCAGCACATTCGCCCGGCGGACCAGCGCGGCATCAACGTGTTCGAGCCGCCCAAGGACGACGCCACGCCGTTCCAGGGCTTCCGGATCGACTTCGGCGGCGCGTTCACCACGCAGTTCCAGTCGATGACACACAGCAACCGTGCGGCCCCCAACGTGGTGGACGGCGTGAACGTGAACGAGCTGGTGGACATCGGCTGGGGCGTCAACCTGCCCACGGCGAACCTGGTGATGAACGCGCAGCTCGCGCCGGGGATCCGCGTGGCGCTCGAGACCTACCTGTCCTCGCGGCACCACCAGGAAGCGTGGGTCAAGGGCGGGTACATGCAGATCGATGCTTCGCCGATCGACCACTGGGCGCTCAACAGGCTGTTCGAGGTGCTCACCCTGAAGGTCGGTATGTTCGACCTGAACTACGGCGACGCGCACTTCCGCCGCAGCGACAACGGCAACGCGCTGTACAACCCGTTCGTCGGCAACCTGATCCTCGACGCGTTCACGTTCGAGCCCGGCGTGGAGATCTACCTGCGGCACAAGGGGTTCCTTGCCATGGCCGGCATCACGACCGGCGTCAACAAGGGCGAGGTGACGGATCCCGACGCCCGCTCACCCGGCTTCCTGGCGAAGCTCGGCTTCGACCGGCAGGTCAACGAAGCGCTTCGCGTGCGGCTGACCGGCTCGCTGTACGACATCGACAAGTCGCCCAGCGCCACCCTGTTCTGGGGCGACCGCGCCGGCTCACGCTACTACATGGTGATGGAGAACACGCAGGCGAGCGTGACCGCGCAGGCGTGGTCCGGGCTGATCAACCCCGGCTTCCGGAACGAGATCCGGGCGATCCAGATCAACCCGTTCGTCAAGTACGGCGGCCTCGAGCTGTTCGGCGTGCTCGAGCGCGCGGACGGCCGTGCGGCGACGGAGCCCGAGACCCGGCGCTTCGACCAGTACGCCGCGGACGTGGTGTACCGGTTCCTCGAGGGCGAGACGTTGTACGTCGGCGCGCGGTACAACAGCGTCGAGGGTGAGCTGCCGATCGCGGGCCAGAACCACGACGTGACGGTGGACCGCTGGCAGCTCGGCGGCGGCTGGTTCGTGACCCCCACGATCCTGCTCAAGGGAGAGTACGTGCGCCAGCGGTACTTCGACTTCCCGGCCACCGACATCCGCAACGGCGGGAAGTTCAGCGGGTTCGTGTTCGAGGGTGTGGTCTCGTTCTGATCCCGTCCCGCACGCGCAGAGGCGGGCGGCCCGCTCCTCGGGTCGCCCGCCTCTTGCTTCATCGGACACTGCGCCGCAGGGCGCGTCTCGCGGCCCCTGTCTGCTCAGCCGGCACGCATGCGCTGCCGCACCGTGGGTGCCAGCAGGCGCTCGGCCTGGTCGCCCATGCGCAGCCGCCGCTCGTGTGCGCTGAGCAGGTCGCTGCGCGTGATGATGCCCACGATCCGGAGCGGCTGTTGCCGCGTGACCACGGCCAGCCGTCCCACGCGTTCGCGCACCATGTGGTCGGCCGCCTCGCGCAGGGTGTTGTCCGTGAAGATCACGGCGGGCGACCGCTTGATCACGTCCCGCACCAGGACCGAGTCCGCCTCGGGTCCCAGCAGGTCGCGGCGCGTGACGACGCCGGCCAGCAGCCCGTTCTCGTCCAGCACGGGGAAGCCCTGGTGCGTCGCGCCGCCGGCGGCGGAGGAGAGCCACGCACGGACGGCGCCGAGCGGCTGGTCGGCGCGCAGGGTGACCAGGTCGCGGGACATCGCTTCGCGGACCGGCACCTGCGACAGGAAGTCCAGCGTGTACTCCGTGCGCACGCTCGTCCCGCGGCGCGCCAGCTTCTCCGTCATGATCGAGTGGCGCATGAGGAGCAGCATCACCAGGTAGGCGGCGCTGCAGCCGCCGAGCAGCGGCAGCAGGCCCAGCGGCTGGCGCGTGGTCTCGAAGGCGAAGACCACGGACGCGAGCAGCGCGTGCGAGGCACCCGCGAAGATCGCAGCCATGCCGACCAGGCCCGCGACGGCAGGCTCGATGCCGAGTCCCGGCCACAGCGCGTCGGCCGCGCCGCCGATCGTCGCCCCGAGGCCGCCGCCGATGATGAAGAGCGGCGCGAGCGTACCACCCGACGTGCCGCTGCCCAGATACACCGCCCACGAGACGAACTTCAGCAAGACGAACAGCAGGAGCGCCATCCCGGCCAGCTCGCCCGAGAGGATCCCTTCGATCCAGTCGTAGCCGACGCTGAGTGTGCGCGGCTCGATCCAGCCGATGACACCCACGGCCACCGCGCCCAGCGCCGGCCACCACATCCAGTGGATCCGCAGCCGCTCGAAGGCGTCCTCCACGGCGTACACGGCCCGCGTGGTCCCGGCGGCCGCGAGCCCCATGATGGCCCCGAGCACCACGTACGCGGCCAGCGCGCTGCCGCTCGGCTGCGCGATCGGCAGGGAGTCGAACACCGGCTCCGACCCGACGAGCACGATGCGCACGCCAGTCGCGGCCGCAGCCGCGAGCGCGACCGGGATGATCGAGCGGGGACGATACTCGAAGAGCAGCAGCTCGATCGCGAGCAGCACGGCGGAAACGGGGCTGCCGAAGGTCGCGGCCATACCGGCGGCGGCGCCCGCGGCCAGCAGCGTCTTGCGCTCGTCCGCCGTGATGCGCAGGAGCTGGCCGACGCTCGAGCCGAGCGCGCCGCCGGTCGCGATGATCGGCCCCTCCGCCCCGAACGGCCCGCCGGTGCCGATCGCGATCGCGGCCGAGAGTGGCTTCAGGAACATCAGCCGGACGGGGATGCGGCTGTCGCCGTGCAGGACGTTCTCCATCACCTCCGGGATGCCGTGCCCCCGGATCGCCGGGGAGCCGAAGCGCGCCATGAGCCCGATGACCAGCGCGCCGATGACCGGCGCCGCCATCACCTCCGGCCCCAGGTCCGCCAGCGCGGGGGGCACCAGCGCCGTCGAGAGCCGATGGAAGAACACCAGGTTGGTGATGAGTCCGATGAAGCGCAGCAGCCCCTCGGCCACGAAGCCGCCGGCGATGCCGATCAGGACTGCGATTGCGGCGAGCCGCACCGTCCGTGGTCCGAGCGCCGGCTCCTCGCGCGGCGCCCGGACGGAGGCGAGCGCTGGATCCATTGATGGGGCCACTCGGAGCCCGCCTCGCCAGGCGCCCCGCCCTGTCGATTCCTCCTGGTTCGATGTCATGTCACCACGTACAGATGTCATATCATCAAGATAACGGATTCCCGGTGCCGCCTGAACCGGCCGGGCGCGGAGATGCGCCGGCCGCTCGCCGTGACGAGGGCTGGAGCCCGGGCCGCCCGAACGTCTCTCACCTCGCGGCAACTCCCCCGAACAGCGCCGCCTCGGCCTCCCGGATCGCCTCGATGATTTCCTCCGCCGTGCCGCTCAGCAGCGCGCCTCGCACCGCGGGCTCTCGCGTCAGCCGCATCAGCTTCGCGAACAGCGTGAGATGCGTGCGCTGGTCTCTCGCCAGCACGAGGATGAAGACCGAAGTCGGCTTGCCGTCCAGCGCGCCGAAGTCCACGGGCACGAGCGTGCGGCCGATGGCGACGAGATCGTGCTGATGCAGGAGCCGCTCACGCGTGCGCGGCGTGTGCGGGATCGCGATGCCGTCGGCAATGGCCGTGCTACACAACGCCTCGCGTTCGAGCAGCCGGGCGAGGAGCAGGTTGCGGTCCACGGGCTCGGGCAGCACGAGCCGCTCGACCACCGCGTCCAGCACGCCCGCGCGGACGCGCGCGGGGAGGTCCAGCATGACGTTCTCCGGCGCGAGCAGGTCGGCGATGACGGGGTCGCTCGGGGCGCGCTCGCCCTCTGGCTGCTCCGGCTCGATGTCCGCCGGCTCGATCGAGCCGAACCGGAGATCGAGCCACTCGTCGACCACGCTCTTACGGAAGCGCCACTGCCCGCCGATCTTCACGGCCGGGATCTGGCCGCGCTCGAGCAGCCGGTAGACCGAGCGCTCGGAGATCTGCAGGTACCCGGCGAGCTGCTTGGTGGTCAGGACCTCGGACATCATTCCCTCCAGCGAAGGCCGGGAGAGCGCGTTCTGCCGACAACGGCTCACCTCGCCCGCATCCGCTCGAAGAGCGCGGGGCGCGCGCAGGAGCTCCTACGGCCGCCGGCGGCCGCCCCCCTCCATTCGACCCAGCAGCCGCAGCAGTCCGTCCAGGATCGTGAGCGGGTGCGGTGGGAAGCCGGGGATGAAGAGGTCCACCGGCAGGATGGACTCGACCCCGTCGCACACCTCCGGGTTCCCGCGCCACGGCCCGCCGCTGATCGCGGACGCGCCCACGGCGATCACGAGCTTCGGCGCCGGCACGGCCTCGTAGGTCAGCTCGACGGCGCGCCGCATGTTGACGGGGATCGGTCCGGTCACGAGCAGCCCGTCCGCGTGCCGCGGCGATGCCACGAACTGGATGCCGAAGCGGGCGAGGTCGAAGACGACGGTGTTGAGGACGTTGACGTCCGCCTCCTCCGCGCCGGAGCCGCCCGCTGAGACCTGGCGCAGCCTGAGCGAGCGGCCGAACAGCCGCCGCATCGATTCATCGAGCGGCTTGGCGAGCGCGTACTCCTCGCCCGTCACCACGAGGTCCTCGCGCCGTCGCGCCGCCATGCGGTAGTCGCGGCTGAAGCGGATCGCGCCCGTGGGGCACGCCTCCTGGCATTCGCCGCAGAACACGCAGCGTCCGAGGTCCAGCGCCAGCTCCCCCTCGCGGGTCGAGATCGCTTCCACGGGGCAGAGCTCGAGGCAGGCGTCGCAGCCATCCGGGCACGCCTCGCGCGCGATGATCGGCCGGCCCCGGTAGCGCTCGGGCAGCGGCGGATCGGCCGGCGGGAACGGCGCAGTGCGGAAGCCCTGGCGGATGCGGGTGCGCAGGATATCGAGCATCTCGTCGTCTCCCCTACAGGTCGTGCCCCGCGTAGGACAGGTTGAAACTCTTGTTG
Organism: Longimicrobiales bacterium; assembly: GCA_036381195.1. Lineage (GTDB taxonomy): Bacteria > Gemmatimonadota > Gemmatimonadetes > Longimicrobiales > RSA9 > RSA9. Next base: position 21,123 of record DASVDH010000013.1, read on the forward strand.
CAGAGCGGGAAGTCCGAGATCTGCTGGCCACGCAGCGCCAGCTCGAGGCCCGGCCAGTTGTGGAACGACGGGTCCACGACCTTGTAGCGCTCGAAGCGCCCGCGGGCGTCCGTCAGCGCGACGTGCGCGATCTCGCCACGCCAGCCCTCCACCATCGAGACCGCAACGGCACTCGGCGCTGGCGGCGGGCACTCCGCGCGGATGCTCCCCGCCGGCAGCGCGGCGAGCAGCTCGCGGACGAACGCGGCGGAGCGCTCGATCTCGATGCGGCGGACCATGGCGCGGGCGTACACGTCGCCGCCCTCGGCCGTGGCAATGGGGCTGTGCAGCGTGCGGTACATGCCCGTCGGGTGGTCGTGGCGCGCGTCGCGCGGGGCGCCGCACGCGCGAGCCACGGGCCCGACCAGCCCGAGCGCCTCGCAGTCCTGGAGCGCGACGGGGCCGGTGCCCTCCAGCCGCTCGGTGACGGACGAGCTCTCGAAGAACAGGTCGAGCGGGCCCTCGAGGTCGCGTAGCGCGGCATCGAGCCGGCGCCGCAGCTCCTCGGCCATGCGTGCGTCCACATCGTACGCGACGCCGCCGGGTCGGACGAACCCGCGTCCGAAACGGTTGCCGCAGAGCAGCGCGGTCATGTTCAGGAACTCGCCGCGCAGCCGGCCGCAATACGCGGCGGTCGGCATGAACGCCACGTCGCCGGCGAGCGCGCCGAGGTCGCCGGTGTGCGCCGCAAGCCGCTCGAGCTCGAGCGCCAGCGCGCGCAGCGCGTGTGCGCGGGCGGGGACGTCGCAGCCGCCGAGCGCTTCGAGCGCCTGCGCGTACGCGAGCGCGTGTCCGATCGTCGTGTCGCCGGCCAGCTCCTCGACCTGGTGCACGGTGCGCGGGTACGGCCCGCCGACCAGCGCACGCTCCAGGCCGCGATGCTGGTAGCCCAGCATGATCTCGAGGTGGAGCACTCGCTCGCCGTAGCACTGGAAGCGGAAGTGGCCGGGCTCGATGATGCCGGCGTGCGCCGGCCCGACCGCGACCTCGTGCACCTCCTCGCCTTCGACGCGGAAGAACGGGTAATCCGTGCCGATGCCGAGCGCCGGGTCGTGCAGCCGGTACGGCCCGGGCCCGTACGGCGCGTGGCTGCGGAGCGGCTTGAGCCACGGGTGGCCCGCGGGCAGGATCCCGAGCTGCTCGCAGATCTCGCGCTCGAAGCGCGCAGCGGAGACGACATCGGGCGCGAGCGCCGGGTACTCGGCGCCGACCGTCGTCGCCACCAGCTCGAGGCGGGACTCGTGGTCCCGCGCGGTGACGAGCAACAGCTCCGCGGCGGGAGCGCCCGCCGTGGCGTGCGCTGCCGGCCAGCCGAAGAACGCGACGATGCGCGCCTCGCCCGGCACGTGTGCGCGCGCGTGCTCCGCGAGCGCGTCCGGCTCCAGCCGCGGCACGGCGTCGCGCCCGATGCGCTGCGCGTTGCGCGTACGCAGGATCCCGACGGTGCTCACGGCGTGGCTCCCAGCAGCGCGGCCGCGTCCTCGAGCAAGCGCTCGAGGCCGGCCGGCAGGTACAGGCCGAGGGCGAGCACGCTGAGCGCGAGCAGCGCGGGCGCGAGCACGACCTCGAGGCGTTCGCGCTGGGTCGGCACCCCCGCCGGCTCGCCCTGCGCCATGCGCAGCACGACGGCGGACATGCCGGCGAAGACGAGCGCGAGCAGCGCGAGGAACGCCGCGGCGATGCCGAACCGGCCCGCGTCGAGCGCGGACTTCAGGATCGTCAGCTCGCTCAGGAACAAGCCGAACGGCGGCATGCCCGCGATCGCGAGGAAGCCGACCACCCAGAGCGTGCCGGACGCGGGCAGCGCTCGCAGCACCCCCCGCACGTCGCGCGTGCTCTTGGTGCCGTACGCGACGAGCAGGTTGCCCGCGGTGAGGAAGAGCAGTCCTTTGGCCAGCGAGTGGTTCACCGCGTGCAGCATGGCGCCGAACTGGCCGATGCCGCCCAGCCCCACGCCGACCGCGAGGATGCCCATGTGCTCGATGCTCGAGTAGGCGAGCATCCGCTTGTAGTCCCGCTGGCCGAGGATCAGCGCGCCCGCGAGGCCGATCGAGACGAGGCCGAAGACGAGCAGCCAGCGTGCGGCGAACGGCGTGAGGCCCGCGGCCGCCACGACCTGCCAGCCGCGCAGCACGCCGAGGAACGCGCAGTTGATCAGCGCGCCGGAGAGGAGCGCGGAGACCGGCGAGGGCGCCTCGCTGTAGGTGTCGGGCAGCCAGGTGTGCAGCGGCGCGAGCCCCATCTTGGTGCCGTAGCCGACGAGCAGGAACACGAACGCGGCGCGCAGCACGTCCGGGTCCAGGCTGCCCGCCGCCGTGAGCAGGCGGCCGAGCAGCAGCGGGTCCTCGTGGTCCACGGCCCCGCCGGACGCGGAGAGCGCGAGGAGGAACGTGCCCATGAGCGCGAGCGCGATGCCGACCGAACAGATGAGCATGTACTTCCACGCGGCCTCGAGCGAGCGGCGGCTGTGGTGGTGGTGGATGAGCGGCGCGCTCGCGAGCGTCGTCGCCTCGATCGCGGCCCAGAGCAGCGCGAGGTGCTGGCTGACCGTGACCAGCGCCATCGAAGAGAGGAGCCAGAGCAGGCACGCGGAGAAGGTGCGTTCCGGCCGGCCGGCGGCCGCATCCCGCGGAAAGCCGAGGTACAGGACCACGAGCGGGAACAGCACGGCCGTGATGCCGAGGAACACGAGGCCGAGCGCGTCCAGCGCGAGCCAGCCGCCGAACAGGGGCGCGGGCGCGCGGGCCGCGGCCGCGGCGACCAGCGCCGCGTGCGCCGCGGCGGTGCCCGCGAGCAGCAGCCAGCGCACGCGCGGCGAGCGGGCGGCGAGCGCGAGGCCGCCCGCCAGCGCCGGGACCAGGATCAGGGCGAGCAGCACGTCAGTCCCTCAGCTCGGTGAGCTGGTGCACGGCCATGCTGTCGAACTCGCGGTTGATGTGGAACATCGCGATCCCCATGACGAACACCGCGACCAGCAGGTCGAGCAGGATGCCGACCTCGACGGGCGCGGGGAGTTCCGCGCCCAGCCCCTGGCCGAAGAGGAAGATCCCGTTCTCGAGCACGAGGTAGCCGATCACCTGCGTGACTGCCTTCTTGCGCGTGACCATGAGGAGCGTGCCGGCGAGCAGCGTCGCCAGGCCGACGGGCAAGAACGGCGGGCCGGCGGGCGTGGCCACGGGCAGCCGCTCCGCGAACCCGAACGCCGCTGCGGTGAGCACGGCGCCCAGCAGCACCGATGCCGTGTAGCCGAGGAACGGCTCGATCTCGCGCCGCACGTGCGCCTCGCGGATCGCGCGCAGCAGCAGCCACGGCATGAGCAGGCCCTTGATCACGATGGCGATGGCGACGATCGCCGCGGTGCGAGGGCTGTAGTGCCAGGCCGGCACGAGCGCCGGGGCGATGCCGATCAGCACGCCCTGCACGCCGACGAAGCGGATGCAGCTCTTCAGGCGGCTCGCGCCCAGCATCGCGAGGTTCACCAGCACCACGCCGGCCAGCACGATCTCGAGCAGCGATTCCACCCGTCCCTCAGAAGATGGAGAGCAGGAGCGAGAACCCGGCGAGCACGGATGCGACCACCAGGAACTGCGGTACGCGCGTCAGCCGCAGGCGCGCCATGCCCGACTCGATCGCGGCGACCAGCGCCGCGACGGCGGCAATGCCGGCGAGGAAGAGCGCAGCCCCGGCGGCGGGAGACCACTCTCCCGGCGCGAGCGCGATTCCCACGATCAGCGCGGCGAACGCCCACAGCTTGAGCGCCGCGCCGTAGTCGACGAGCGCGAGGTCCGGCCCGCCATGATCCAGGACCATGACCTCGTGGATCATGGTCAGCTCGAGATGCGTGGCCGGGTCGTCCACGGGCACGCGTGCGTTCTCCGCGAGGAGGAGCAGCACGAGCGCGCCGATGGCGAGCGCGAGCGGTGCGGCCGCGTGCAGCCCACCCGCGGCGCCGCCGGGTGCCAGGATGTCCGAGAGCGAGAGCTCGCCCGTCCTGGTCACGAGCGTGAGCAGTACGAGGAACAGCGCGGGCTCGGCGAGCGTCGAGACGAGGAGCTCGCGGCTCGCGCCCATCCCCTCGAAGCTCGAGCCGGTGTCCAGCGCGGCGAGCACGGTGAAGACGCGGCCGAGCGCGAGCAGGTACGCGAGCAACAGGAAATCCCCCGCGAACGCGATGGGCGCCGCGAGCCCGGCAGCCGGGATCAGGAACAGCGCGGCGGCGGCCGAGAGCAGGGAGATCAGCGGCCCGGCGCGAAACACCCAGGTGGTGTCCCGGCTGTAGACGGCGCCCTTGCGCAGCAGGCGGGCGAGGTCGCGGTAGGGCTGCAGTAGGGGCGGGCCCTGCCGCCCGACCGCGCGCGCCTTGAGCTTCGCGATCAGTCCCGTGAACAGCGGCGCTGCGGCCAGGCCGAACAGCGGCGGGAGGAGCGATACGGCGTTCACCGCCCCCTCCCGAACTCGACCAGCAGCAGCACGATCAGCGCGCCGAAGATGTAGAGCAGGTACCACTGCACGCGACCGTGCTGCACGAGTCGCAGCCGGTCCGCGGCCTGCCGCACCCGGAGGAACGTCGTGCGGTAGACGCGCTGCGCGAAGACATCTCCCGCTTCTGCGCGCACGCGGCCGCCGGCGGGGAAGTAGCCCTCGGGCGCGGCCACCTGCCGCAGCTCGCTGTGCAGCGCTGCCGGCACGAGCGCCGTGAGCGGGGCGACGAGCGATGACGCCGTGTACTGCGCGCGGGGCAGCGGCGCGGCGTAGCCGCAGGCCCACGTGTCCGCGCTGGCCTGCCGCCGGCCGCGCATCAGCCAGACGCGCGCGAGCGCGCCCGCCACGATCAGAGCCGCCAGCGCGGGCGCGACGATGCCCAGCGTGCGCGCGGCCGCGAGCAGCGGCGCGGCCGGCTGGCCGGCCAGCGAGGCCGTCGCGGCCGAGACGGCGCGCGCGCCCAGCCACGGCACGAGCCCGAGCAGCACGCAGCCCGCAGCCAGCGAGTACAGCGGCCCGCGCATGCCGGCCTCCACCTCGTGCGCCGCTGCCGCCCGATCGCTGCGCGGCCGGCCGAGGAACGCCGCACCGGCGGCCTTGACGAACGCCACGATGGCGAGCGCGCCCGTGGTCGCGAGCGAGGCCACCAGGAGCAGCCCGCCCCAGCGCGTGCCGCGCGGGAGATCCGTGACCGCGCGCAGTCCGGCGAGGTAGGCGAGGAACTCGCTGGCGAAGCCGTTGAGCGGCGGCAGCGCGACGATCGCGGCAGAGCCGAGCAGGAACGCCGCGGCCGTCCCCGGCATGCGACGGGCGAGCCCGCCAAGGCGGTCCAGCGCCAGTACGCTGGCCGCGTGCCGTACCGCGCCCGCGCCCAGGAACAACAGCCCCTTGAACAGCGCGTGGTTCAGCACGTGCAGCAGCGCGGCGCCGAAGCCCAGCGCGGCCACCGCGGCCGAGCCCTCGGCCACGCCGAGCGCTCCCGCTCCGATGCCGAGCAGCGCGATGCCCATGTTCTCGACGCTGGAGTAGGCGAGCAGCCGCTTCAGGTCGTCCTGCGCGAGCGCGTACAGCGCTCCCACGACGCCGGTGACCGCGCCGATGACGATCAGGCCGAGACCCCACGCGCCGGGCAACGGGCCGAGCAGCTCGATCACGCGCAGGACGCCGTAGATCCCCGTCGCGATCATCGCGCCGGACATCACGGCCGAGACGTGGCTGGGCGCCGCCGGATGCGCTTCGGGCAGCCACACGTGCAGCGGCACGAGGCCCGCCTTGGTGCCGAAGCCCACCAGCGCGAGCGCGAACAGCCAGCCCCGCGCCGCCGCGATCGCGCCCGGGGCCGGCGGCGCCGCGAAGTCGAACGTGCCGGCGAGCGCGGCCAGCCACGCGAAGAACACCAGCAGGAACGCTGTGCCGACGTGCGCGGCGACGAGGTACATCCACCCCGCGCGACGCACCTCCGCCCGCTCGTCCTCGAACGTGACCAGGAAGAACGACGCGAGCGTCGTGGCCTCCCACGCCACGAGGAACAGCACCGCGTTGCGCGCGAGCAGCACCAGCACGATCGCGGCGACGAGCAGGTCGTAGAACAGCCACGGCAGCCCGGGCAGCCGGCGCTCGTAGCCACGCAGATAGGAGGCGCCGTACCACGCCGCGAGCGGCGAGAGCAGGAACGTGACGAGCAGGAAGACCGCGGCGAGCGGGTCCAGGACAAGGAGGACGGACCCGAACGGGACGGACCACGGCGAGGAGTGGATCGACGTCGTCCCCCGGAGCAAGGGGCCGGGAAGCGCGAGCAGCCCGAGCAACGACGCGAGCACGCACGCGCCCGCGCCGAGCGCCGCCGCGCGCCGCGCCGTGCGACCGAACGCGGCGGCCGCGGCCCCGCCCGCCACCAGCACGCCGAGCGCCGCCCCAAGCCAGGTCATCGTGCCGCGCCTCCTCCGGTCAGGCCGCCCCGCCCGGCCCCGCGCCCGAGCCGGCGGCCCCGGCCGTCGCCGGCCCCGGCCGCGGCGATCCCGGTGCGGCCGGCGCCGGCGGCGAGAGCTGCGCCTCCGCGTCCCAGATGGCCTGCAGGATCTCGTGCGAGGGCGAGGACGGCTTCAGCACCGCGCGCACGGCCCGATCGCGCAGGACGTAACCCAGGCGCGAGAGCAGGTGCAGGTGCGCGCGCACCGTCGGGCTCACCAGCGTGAACAGGATGCTGACCGGCTTGCCATCGAGCGCGTTGAAATCCACGCCGTGCTCGAGGAAGGAGAGCGTGACCGCGGGGGCGTCCACGTGGACCAGGAGAGGATTGCGCACGTGCGGGATCGCGATTCCGTCGCCGATCGCCGTCGACCCCAGCGCCTCGCGCACGAGCAGGCTCTGGTAGATGAACTGCCGCTCCTCCTCCCGGATCCGCGGCAGCCGGCGCACGACGGCGCGCAGCACCGCCTCCTTGCTGTGGCCCGGCACGCCGTAGTCGATGCCGCCCGCGGCCAGCGCATCGCCCAGCCGCGGCAGCGTCGGCTGCGCCCACCGCTCCAGGAACGCGGGCGAGAGCTCCACGCCCCGCGCCGAGGCCCACTCCAGCAGATCCACGGGGTTCACCAGGACACGCTCGCGCGACCGCGACGCCGGCAGATCCCCCCGCCGGATCCATCGAAGGACCGTGCGCTCCGAGACCTTCAGGATCCCGGAGACCTCGCGAACGCTGAGCATCCTCGCCCCCGTGGCGGCCGTCGCGGCCGCCCGACCGTCGCGCCATCGCCCGGCGGGTTTGCCGGGTCAGGCAATCGTGCCGGCGCCGGGCGGGATCGCCGGCCGCCGACGACGCGGAACGCTAAGGGCTCGCGGCATGGTTTGGCAAGAGCTGTCATGAGTTGGCAGGTGCAGTCGGAGCGGCGCCGCGGGCGGCCGGCCGCGGCGCCACCGTCCGCCGGGCGCGAGCCCGCGGCGCCTCGGCGGGAGCGCAGCGAGCGGCAGCGCGCCGCCGGGGCGTCACCGGCCGGCGGCGCGAGCTCGCGGCACCGGCGAACCCGCGCACACCTCGCGGCACCGGCCGACCCGCGCACGCCTCGTGGCGGAACGCGAATCCGCCCGGCCCGCCGGTGTCGGCAAACGCCGCACACCCGCAGCGCCGCAGCGGCGGGTGTTCGACTACAGCGTTTCCACGGCCTCCCGACAGACCCCGTGCGCGCCGGACCCGAGATTGGGGCCACGCTCCTGAAAGGGGATTGGCCTCGACCGGAGGGAGGACGGCCATGCTCAGGGTTCGAGACATCATGCAGACGGATGTGGCGACCGCGTCGCCGGAGATGACGGTGCGCGAGCTGGCGCGGCTGTGGGAGGAGCACGGGATCAGCGGCACGCCGGTGTGCGACGCATCGGGCAAGGTGCTGGGCGTGGTGTCCGCGACGGATCTCGTGCGCCTGGCGGCCGAGGGGGTGGACGCGTCGGACGTCGCGGCGCGTGAGGTGGACTATCCGCCGGAGGAGGTCGAGGAGGACGCACCCGAGGCGGCCTGGTACTACTACCTGGCCAGCGAGGCGCCGGAGCTGTACGGCGGGCGGGATGGGATCACGGAGACGGCGTTCGAGGAAGCCACGGTCGGCGAGATCATGACGCGGGCGATCTTCTCCGTGCGCGCGAACGCGACGGTGGCCGAGCTCGCGCGCTTCCTCCTGCGCGCGGGGATCCATCGGGCGCTGGTGATGGAGGGTGGCAAGCTGATCGGGATCGTGACGGCGTCCGACGTGTTGCGCGTGGTGGCGGGTGAGGTGGACGGCGCCGCCGCCGGGTTGGCGGTGGGATCCTGAGCCCGGACAGCACCGCCGTGCTCGTACACGTACTCGTGAACGTAAACGTACTCGTACACGTCCACGTACATGCTCACCAACCGCGAACTGACGGACCTGTACCGGCGCCTCAGGCAGGCGAATGTCCTGAGCGTGTACCTCGATGCGGACCAGCACGACCCGGCGGAGCGGGACGCGTGGCGCCGTCGGCTGAACAGGCTGGCCGCGCGGGCGAGGAGGGGGCTGGCCGAGGCGCCGGGGGAGCGAGACGCGTTCGATGCGGCGCTGGCCCGCGTGGAGGAGCGCCTCGCTGCATACGATGCGTTCCTCCCCGGCCGGGGCTGGGTGGCGTTCGCCTCGCCGGACCGGCTGTGGTACGCGCAGGCGGTGCCCGTGCCGCTGCCGAATGTCGTGGTGTGGGGCAGGGGGATGCGCGTGGCGCCGCTGGTCCGGGGGCTGAAGCAGATGCGGCCGGTCGCGGCGCTGCTGCTGGACCGGCGGCGCGCGCGCCTGTTCCGCTACCTGGACGGCGTGCTGAGCGAGCCGGTGGACATGCTGCCGGACCTGCCGCCGCCGGACATCTCGGATGTCTACGGGGCGAAGTGCGCCGGCGCGCACACGGGCAGGCGCGGCGCCACGCGGGCCGACCTGCGGAGCGGCCTGGCGGAGATGGCTGCGGAGCGGCTGGCGCGGGCGAGCGTCGAGAAGGCCGTGGGCCTTGCGGGTGACGACGGGTTCCTCGTGCTGGGCGGCACGGCGGAGATGGTCGCCATGGCCGCGCGGCAGCTACCCAGGACGATGGCCGGGCGCGTGATCGAGCTGCCGTCGCTGTACGTCACGATGCCCGCTGCGGAGCTGAAGGACGCGCTGGAAGCCGCGGCGTCGGCGCACTCGCGGAAGCGGCAGGAGGGCCTGGTCGCGGCGGCACTGGATGATGCGCGCGCGGGCGGGCTCAGCACGCTGGGGAGGGAGGGCGTCGAGCACGCGCTCCGCGAGGGCAGGGTGGAGACGCTGTTCGTGTCGCGCGCGCTGCGAGAGCACGAGCCGGACCTCGCCGAGGAGTACATCGGCGCGGCGCTCGAGCAGGGCGCGAAGATCGAGGAGGTCACGGGCGCGGCGGCCGAGGCGCTCGAGGGCGAGGCGGAAGGGGTGGCGGCGCGCCTCCGCTACCGCTGCCCGGAGGGCGTGGCAGGTGCGGTATGAGCGGCGGGCAGCGGTTGGGGGGCGATGGCGCGGCCGGAGCGGGCCACCTCATCAGTCTGGCCGGCGTGCACCGCGGCGAGGTGTTCCGGGTGCAGCGCATCCTGTTCGACGAGCTGCGTCGGCTCTGTGACCGACTGGATCTGCACGAAGGCGACGTCGTCGAATGCCGGGCCGATGCGGGCCCGTTGCTGGTGCTCGAGACGGCGGGCGGGCGCACCGTCGCGCTGGAGCGGGACTGGGCTCGCTTCGTCCGGGTCGCGTCGGTGGGTGAGCGGAGGAGCTGACGGCCCGCGCCGGCGGGCGGGAGGAGGTCGCGTGCCAGGTTCGGTGCGACGCCCCGGGTTCGGCATCCTCGTGCTCGCGGCGCTCGCGGCGTGCGCGGAGGAGCGCCCGGAGGGTTCGGCAGGAGTGGTCGCGCGCGGCGGGGACACCACCGGGGGTGCCGGCGCCGATGCGGCGCCGGTGGAGCAGCTAGCGGGCGCGCCGGTGACGGGTGGGCCCGCGGTCGCGCCGCCGGGCAGGGCGCCCGCGGGCGGGGGTCGCGCCGCGACGGCCGTGCAGCCGCCGGACCCGCTGACGATGGATTCGCTGCCGTCGCAGCCGGACGCAGCGGAGGCGCGGCGGCTGGCGCCGGAGGGCGCGCGGATCTTCGGGGCAAAGGGCTGCACCCGGTGCCACACCGTCGGCGACGGCGACCGCGACGGCCCCGACCTCGCCGGCGTCACCGAGCGCCGGAGCTACGCCTGGATCGTCATGATGCTCACCCAACCCGAGTACATGGTCCAGGCGGACCATACCGCCCAGCAGCTCCTGATCGAGCACTTCCTCGAGATGCCCGACCTGGAGATCACGGTGGAGGAGGCGCGGGCGGTGTGGGCGTACCTGGAGTCGGGTGCGAGGAGGTAGAGACGCCAGGGTGCCTACCTGCCGGCGAGGAGATAAAGACGCCGGGGGGCTTACCAGCCGGCGACCTGGATCTCCGCCCACGGGACTGCCTCGATGCCTCGCCGCAGCTCGCGCCGCTCACCGCCGTAGACGATGCGGGGAATCGGCTGGACGTGCGGCAGCTCTTCCGCCAGGCGCGCTGAGAAGGCGGCCGGGTTCCTGAAGAAGTCCGGAGCGAGTGTAGCGCCGGATTTCACCTCGACACCGTACACTCGGTCGCCGGCCTCCGCCACGAGGTCCAGCTCCAGCCCGCGGTCCTCTCGCAAATGGAAGAGATCGGGGGGGCGGCCGGCATTGAGTCGGGCCTTGAGCACCTCGGCGGCAACCCAGCTCTCGAACACCGCTCCGCGCAGCGGGTGCAGCCGGAGCTGGTCCGGCGTGCGGATTCCGAGCAACTGGCACGCGAGCCCGGAGTCCACGAAGTGGAGCTTGGCCGCCTTGACTGCGCGCTTGCGAAGATTGCGATGCCACGGCGGGATGCGAAAGACGATGAAGCTCGCTTCGAGCACCGAGAGCCACGCGCGTGCCGTGTTGTGCGAAACCCCCGCATCCCCGCCGAGCGCGGACAGGTTCAGCTCCTGACCGGTTCGCGCCGCGGCGAGGCGCAAGAAGGTCGTGAACGCATCCAGGTTGGAGACGTTGAGGACCTGCCGCACGTCGCGTTGCACATAGGTCGCCACGTAGTCTGCGAGCCAGTCGCCCGCATCCAAGCCACGATCGTGGATGCGCGGGTAGCCGCCGGTCCAGAGCGTGGTCCATAGGTCCGTCGGCGGGGAGGGAAAGCGCCGGACCTCGTCGAGGCTCAGCGGCAACAGGTACAACATGGCCACGCGCCCCGCCAGCGACTCGGTGATGGCCTCCGTCAAGCCGAAGTGCTGCGATCCCGTCAGAACGAAGCGGCCCGGCGTGGGATCTCGGTCCAGCTCCTCCTGGAGATAGCTGAACAGTGCGGGTGCGCGCTGCACCTCGTCCAGCACGGCGCCTGCGCGGTATTGGGCGAGGAATCCGCGAGGATCGGCGCGCGCGAAGTCACGCACGTCGAGCGGCTCGAGGGAGACGTATTCCAGGTCCGGGAAGGCGGCGCGGCAGAGCGTGGTCTTGCCGGACTGGCGGGGCCCGGTGACCGCGATGGCGGGCATGCGTCGAGCGAGCGAGCGGAGGCGGTCGTGGAGGTTGCGGCGCACCATGCGCAGATTGTAAATGTGATTTACAATTTGCGCAACACCCCATCCGGGGGCACGGCTGCCGGGCGCGTGGGCGCGGGGCTCGGCCTCGTCGTTACCCGGCGGATCGTGGGGGCGCGCGGCGGAACCGCAGAGGCGCGGAGCGCAAGAAGCCACCCAGCGCCGCGCTCAGTCCGAGCCGCCGGCCCGCTCCCACACGCAAGCTGCTTCGCTGCGGGCGACCGTCAACCGGCGCGGCGCGTGCGCCGCGGGCCGTCCGTCGCGGCCGGCCGCCGCCGCAACCCGGGCGCCGCTCGCCTGGGGCCGGGGTCCAGCGCCGCCGCGTGGGCCGGCCACGAGGGGGGCCGGCGGGGCGCGGCACGCTGCACGCACGGCCGCGTCGCGGGTACTCTGTGGTGTCGCAGGGTGATCACCTGGAGGCGCCCGCTCATGGAGAGTGTGACGGCACTGGTGATCGATGACGAGCCCCAGATCCGCCGCGTCGTGCGCAATGCGCTCGAGGCGGAGGGGGCGCGCGTCATCGAGGCGGAGACCGGCCGGGAAGGGATCGACCGTGCCGCAGCGGAATTGCCGGCGCTCATCGTGCTCGACCTCGGGCTGCCGGACATGGAGGGCATCCGGGTTTGCACCGAGATCCGCAAGTGGTCGGCCGCGCCGATCATCGTGCTCTCTGCGCGCCACGCCGAGCGCGAGAAGGTGGCCCTGCTGGATGCCGGCGCGGATGACTACGTGACCAAGCCGTTCAGTCCCCCGGAGCTGCGGGCGCGCGCCCGTGCCCAGCTCCGGCGGGCGCGGCTCGCCGGCGGGCAGGCGGACGCCGTCGTCGAGGTCGACGGGCTGCGGATCGACCTTGCGGGCCGGACGCTCCAGCGGGACGGCACGGACATCCACCTCACGCCGACGGAGTGGGACCTGCTCCGCACGTTCGTGCGGCATGCGGGCCGCACGCTCACGCACCGGCAGATCTTCCGCGAGGTGTGGCGCGACCCTGCCGGGGACGCGCAGGCGTACCTGCGCGTGCACGTGGCGAACCTGCGCCGCAAGATCGAGCGCGACCCGGTCAGGCCGCAGCTCATCATCACGGAGCCGGGAGTTGGCTACCGATTCCGCGCCATCGGCTGACGGCGCGCGCCGGCGCGTAGCGCTGGCGCGCGCGGCTCCCGCCGGACTGCTGTGGATCGCCGTCGTCACGGCGGTCACGGCCGGGCTCGTTGCGCTGCGCGGGGCGCTGGACAAGGCGCACATCGCGCTGGTCTACCTGCTGGTCGTGCTGGCGGCCAGTGCGGGGCGGGGTCGCCGCGTCGGCATCGCGCTCGCGATCCTCTGCTTCATCTGCTTCGAGGTCTTCCTCCTCCCGCCGTACCACGGCCTCGCGCTCCAGGCGCCCGCGGACTGGCTGGTGCTCGCCGCGTTCCTGACCACGAGCGTCGTCGCGGCGCAGCTCCTGGACCGTGCCCGGCGCGAGGCGGCCGCGGCGCAGCGGCGCGCGCAGGAGATCGAGCACCTCTCGCGGCTCGGCGCCGAGACGCTCAATGCGGGCCGGGCAGAGGATGCGGTGGAAGCCGCGGCGCGCGTGATCCGGTCCACGCTCAGCGTCGGCTGGTGCGGCATCCACCAGCGCGAACCCGAAACGGGCGCGTTCCGGCTGGTGGGCGCGGCCGCTCGGCCGGACTTCGATCCGGCATCCGAGGCGTGGACGGACGCGATCCTTGCCTACGTGGTGGAGCACCGTGCGGCCGCGGTCCGCCGGCTGGACGGCGCCGTCCACGTCGTGGGTGTGGGCGAGGAGGCGGCGGGCGCGGTGGCGCTGGCGCAGCCGGACGCGAGATCGATGCTCCTGCCGCTGGGCGTCCGGGGCAGCGTGGTCGGCGTCCTGGCGCTCGCGGATGATCGCCCGATCCTGCTGGACGCGGCGCAGCAGCGCTTCGTGGATGCGTTGGGCTACTACGCGGCGCTCGCCGTAGAGCGTGTGCGGCTCGCGGCCGAGGCGGAGCACGCCGAGGCGTTGCGGCACGCGGACCGCCTCAAGGACGCGCTGCTCGCCGCAGTCTCGCACGATCTGCGGACCCCGCTCACGACGATCAAGGCGCTGGCGCACGAGATCCGCGAGCGCGGCGACGAGCGTGCGGCGATCGTCGAGGTCGAGGCGGACCGCCTGAATCGCCTGGTCGCGGACCTGCTCGACCTCTCGCGCCTGCAGGCGGGCGCGCTCCCGCTCGACCCGGAGCTGCACGCCGCGGACGACCTGCTCGGCGCGGCGCTGGACCGCCTCGCCGGCACGCCGCGCGTCGGCGACGTGCGGGTCGAGCTCGACGCCGCGGAGCCGCTCATCGGCCGCTTCGACTTCGTGCACTCGCTGCGGGCGCTGGTCAACCTGATCGAGAACGCGCTCAAGTATTCCCCTGCCGGCTCGCCGGTCGAGGTCGTCGCGCGCCGCGAGGGCGACGACGTGGTCTTTTCGGTGCTGGACCGGGGGGCTGGCATCCCTGCGAGTGCCGTGGACCGGATCTTCGAGCCCTTCTTCCGCGGGCCGGGCGTGGCGCCGGACACGGCCGGCGCCGGCCTCGGCCTCGCCATCGCGCGGCGGCTGGCCGAGGCGCAGGGCGGCACGATCCGGTACGCGCCGCGCCCGGGCGGCGGCAGCATTTTCTCCCTCCACCTCCCCGCTGCGGACGCCGCCAGCGTCTGCGCACCGTCTTCATGACTCCTTGACGGCGGGCGCGCCAATCTTTGTGCCTTCTTAACCTCGTCTGCGCGATCTTGTATGGCCGCGGGCGCGTCCCGGAACCCTGCGGCGCTGCAACCACCAGGGCCAGGGAGCCGATCGGCACCGGCCGCCACGCGCCCGGGCTCGCCGGGCACCGCTCCTGCGGCGAAGCAGCGGGAGGCGAGAGTGGGAGAGGGAGACACGGGGATGCAGCACGGGGAAAACCTGGAGCGCGCGGGTTCGGAGACCGCGGACCACCACCCGCCGGCCGCGCCGGGCGGCCGCTACCTGCTCCTGCTGTCGCTGGCCGCCGTGGGCATCGTTTACGGCGACATCGGCACGAGCCCGATCTACGCCCTGCGTGAGTCGTTCCTGGAGGAGCACGGCGTGGCGGCGACGCCGGCGAACGTGCTCGGCGTGCTCTCGCTCATCTTCTGGGCGCTCGTCATCATTGTCTCGATCAAGTACCTCACCTTCATCATGCGGGCGGACAACCGGGGCGAGGGCGGGATCCTCGCGCTCACGTCGCTGGTCACTCCGGTCCGCACGATGCGCGGCGGTCGGTGGATCCTGATCAGCCTCGGCCTGTTCGCGACGGGGCTGCTCTACGGCGAAGGGGTCATCACGCCGGCGATCTCGGTCCTTTCGGCGGTGGAAGGGTTGGCTCTGGTCACGCCGGCGTTCGAGCCGTACGTGCTGCCGATCACGGTGGCGATCCTGGTGGCCCTGTTCGCGTTCCAGCGCCGGGGCACGGCGGGCGTCGGCAGGGTCTTCGGGCCGATCATGGTAGTCTGGTTCGTCACGCTCGCGGTGCTCGGCATCCTGAACATCCTCGCCGAGCCCGGCGTGTTGCGGGCGGCGAGCCCTCACTACGCCATCCGCTTCCTGCTCGAGCATCGCTGGAATGCGTTTCTCGTGCTCGGGTCGGTGGTCCTCGTGGTGACCGGCGCGGAGGCGCTCTACGCGGACCTGGGGCACTTCGGCCGGCGGCCGATCCGGCTGGCGTGGTTCACGCTCGTGCTGCCCGCGCTGCTGCTCAACTACTTCGGACAGGGCGCGCTCGTGATCGGGCGGCCGGAGGCGATCGAGAACCCGTTCTTCCTCCTGGTGCCGGCCTGGGCGCTGCCCGGGCTCGTCGTGCTGGCAACGGCGGCCACGATCATCGCGTCGCAGGCGCTGATCTCCGGCGCCTACTCGCTCACGATGCAGGCGGTGCAGCTCGGGTATGCGCCGCGCGTGAACATCGAGCACACGTCCGCGGAACAGATCGGGCAGATCTACATCCCGGGGATCAACTGGGCGTTCATGCTCGTCTGCATCGGGCTGGTGCTGGGGTTCCGCACGTCGAGCAACATCGCGGCCGCGTACGGCGTCTCGGTGACGACGACGATGGTCGTCACCAGCACCCTGTTCCTCGTGGTCGCGCGCGAGCAGTGGCGGTGGGCGCCGCCGTTGGCCCTCCTGGCGGGGGGCTTCTTCCTCCTCGTCGACCTCTCGTTCTGGAGCGCGAGCCTCCTCAAGATCCCGCGGGGCGGCTGGTTCTCGCTGCTGGCCGGCGCGGCGGTGTTCACGCTGCTCACCACGTGGAAGAGAGGCCGCGAGATCCTGGCGCAACGCATCCGCGACCGAACGCTGCCGCGGGACCTGTTCCTCGCGAACATCCTGGAATCGCCTCCGCTGCGCGTCCCCGGCACGGCCGTGTACATGTACAGCAATCCGCAGGGCACGCCGCCGGCGCTGCTGCACAACCTGAAGCACAACAAGGTGCTGCACGAGCGCGTCGTGTTCCTGATGGTCGAGACGGAGGAAGTGCCTTTCGTGCGCGCCGAGGAGCGTGCGACGGTCGAGCACCTGGCCGACGGCATCTACCATGTCATCCTCCACTACGGGTTCATGGAGGATGTGGACGTGCCGAAGGCCCTGGCCGCGATCCGGCGCGACGGCCTCGAGTTCAGGCCGCTGGAGACGACCTACTTCCTCGGCCGCGAGACGCTCATCGCGAGCCGCAGGCAGCCCGGGATGGCGGTCTGGCGGGAGAAGCTGTTCGCGCTCATGTCGAGGAACGCGAGGAGCGCGGCCTCGTTCTTCCGCCTGCCGCCGAACCGGGTGGTGGAGCTGGGGGCGCAGATCGAGCTGTGAGGGCCGGCCCCGCCGAGCCACGTCCGGGAGCAGCGACCACGCCGTGCACGGGGAGCACGGAGCCCGGCCCCCTCGCCGCCGGGGCGGGAACGGCCCGGGCGGCATCGCCGGCCGGCGGAGCACGGGCGCGGCCCGTGCTTGCCGCGCGCGCGTGGGGCCGGTGCGGTCGCCGCACCCGTGCCGTTCCACCACGCGGTCCTTGCCACGGGCGGCGCGGCCGGACATGTTCCCCGCCGCCATGGACCACGAGACCTCTTTCCCGAACGGCTTCCTCTGGGGCGCGGCCACGTCCGCGTACCAGGTCGAGGGCTCGCCGCTCGCGGACGGCGCGGGCCCGAGCATCTGGCACCGCTTCTCGCACACGCCCGGCCGGGTGCACGACGGCGACACGGGCGACGTCGCGTGCGACCACTACCGGCGCTGGGCCGAGGACGTCCGGCTCATGCGCGAGCTGGGGCTCACCGCGTACCGCTTCAGCATCGCGTGGGCGCGCGTGCTGCCGGAAGGGAAGGGCAGGATCAACCAGAAGGGGCTCGATTTCTACCGGCGGCTCGTGGATGCCTTGCGCGAGAACGACATCGAGCCGTTCGCCACGCTCTACCACTGGGACCTGCCCGCCGCGCTGGACGAGCGCGGCGGCTGGCTCGACCGCGACATCGCCGGCTGGTTCGCGGATTACGCCAGCATCGTATACCGCGCGCTGGATGGAGGCGTGCGGCTCTGGGCGACGCTGAACGAGCCCTGGGTCGTCGCGGACGGCGGGTACCTGCACGGCGTGCTCGCGCCCGGGCACGCGAGCGCCGACGAGGCCCCCGTCGTCGCGCACAACCTGCTGCGCGCGCACGCGGCCGCGGTCGAGGCGTATCGCGCCGAGGGGCGCCACCGGGTCGGGCTGGTCGTGAACCTCGAGCCGCAGTACCCCGCGTCGGACCGGGAGGAAGATGTCGCGGCGGCGAACCGGATGGATGCCTACATCAACCGGCAGTACCTCGACCCCGTCTTCCTCGGCCGCTACCCGGACGAGATGGCGGACATCTTCGGCGACGCCCGGCCCGACGTCCCCCCGGCCGAGCTCGATGCCATCCGGCAGCCCATCGACTTCCTGGGCATCAACTACTACACGCGCCGCGTCACCCGGGGCGATCCGTCGGCGCCGCCGCCGCGCATCGCCGGCGTGCGGCAGCCGGGCGCGGCGTACACCGAGATGGGCTGGGAGGTCTACCCGCAAGGGCTGCTGGACACGCTGCGTTGGGTCCGCGAGCGCTACGGCGGCGTGCCGATCTACATCACCGAGAACGGCGCCGCGTTCGCCGACCCGCCCGTGGCGCCGGAGGGCGGCGTACACGACCCGGAACGCATCGCCTACCTGCGCGACCACCTGCGCGTGTTGCACCGGGCCATCCGCGAGGACGTGGACGTGCGCGGCTACTTCGTCTGGTCGCTGCTGGACAACTTCGAGTGGGCCTACGGCTACTCGAAGCGCTTCGGCATCGTGCACGTGGACTTCGAGACGCAGCGGCGCACACCCAAGGCGAGCGCGCGCTTCTACTCGGACATCATCCGCAGCAACGGCGAGGCGCTGTTCGAGGATTGACGCGGGGCAGCGCCGGCTGTCACACGCGCAGCCTCCTCCTCGTCTCGGGTGCGGACAGTACCCGAACCCTGTGGGAGGAGGACCTGAGATGCGTGTCTTCGTTGCGGGCGCCACGGGCGCGATCGGCAGGCCGCTAGTGCGGCAGTTGATCGACGCCGGCCACCACGTCACCGCGATGACGCGGAGCACCGGCAAGGTGGACGCCCTGCGCCGGCTCGGTGCGGAGGCCGTCGTGGCGGACGGCCTCGACGCCGGCGCGGTGGGAGAGGCCGTCGCGCGTGCGGAGCCGGACGCGATCATCCATCAGATGACGGCGCTCAGCGGCCCGCCGGACCTGAGGCGCTTCGACCGTTGGTTCGCGGCGACCAACGCGCTGCGAACCAGGGGGACCCAGCACCTGCTCGCCGCGGCACGGGCCGCGGGTGTGCGGCGAGTCATCGCCCAGAGTTTCACCGGCTGGACGAACGCGCGAGAGGGCGGCTGGGTAAAGTCGGAGGACGATCCGCTCGACCCGCGTCCGGCGAAGGCGCAGCGCGAGTCGCTCGCCGCGATCCGGTTCCTCGAACGCGCGGTCGTGGAAGCCGAGCCGGAGGGGATCGTCCTGCGTTACGGCGCCTTCTACGGCCCGGGCGCCTGGGAGACGACGGTCGAGCTGGTGCGGCAGCGCAAGTTCCCGATCATCGGCAATGGAGCCGGCGTGTGGTCCTGGATCCACGTCGAGGATGCGGCGGCGGCGACCGTCGCCGCGCTCGAGCGCGGCCGGCGCGGCATCTACAACATCACCGACGACGACCCGGCCCGCGTGGCGGAGTGGCTGCCGTACCTTGCGGAGCTCGTTGGCGCGAAACCGCCGCTCCGCGTGCCGGCCTGGCTCGGCCGGCTGCTGGCGGGCGAGGCGGCCGTGCAGTGGATGACCGAGGGCCGCGGCGCGGCGAACGCGAAGGCGAAGCGGGAGCTCGGCTGGCAGCCGGCCTGGCCGAGCTGGCGCGAAGGCTTCCGCCACGCGTTGCACCAGGGCGGCCGGGCGGTCGCGTCGAAGGGCGGGGAGGCAGTGGCGTGAGCACCGCCCACGGGTGCGAGGGCGCATGCGGCGTGCGCGCGGTCACCATCGGCGAGGACGCACCATCCGCGCGTGCGAGGACGCATACGGCGTGAAGACTGCTGAGACGTTCGAGAGCCTGCGGCCGCTCCTGTTCGCGATCGCCTACCGGATGCTGGCGAGCGCGAGCGAGGCCGAGGACGTCCTCCAGGAGGCGTATTTGCGGTACCGCCGCGCGCTCGCCGCCGGGACCACGATCGGCTCGCTGAAGGCGTACCTCAGCGCCGTCGTGACCCGGCTCGCGATGGACCACCTGCGCTCGGCGCAGTCGCGGCGCGAGGAGTACGTCGGCGTCTGGATCCCCGAGCCGCTGCTCACCGACCGGCACGGCGATGACCCGGCCGCGCAGGCCGAGCTCGCCGAGTCGGTGTCCATGGCCTTCCTGTTGGTGCTGGAGCGGTTGAATCCCGTCGAGCGCGCGGTCTTCCTGCTGCACGACGTCTTCGGCTACGACTTCGCGGAGATCGCGGGGATCGTCGCGAAGAGCGAAGCCGCCTGCCGCCAGATCGCGTCCCGCGCGCGGCGGCGCGTGCGCGCCGAGGCGCCCCGCTTCGACGCCTCGCCCGCCGAGCGCGACCGGCTCGCCGAGCGCTTCTTCGCCGCCGTGACCGCCGGCGACGTGGATGGGTTGATCGAGGTCCTCGCCGAGGACGTCACCGTCTACGGCGATGGCGGCGGGAAGGCGCCGCAGTGGACGGTGCCGATCGTTGGCGTGGCCCGCGTCGCCCGCCTCTTCGAGGGCCTCGGCCGGCAGATGCGGGAGCTCCGGCTGCGCTTCGAGCGCCGGCAGGTGAACGGCATGCCGGGCGCGGTGGTGCGCGACGCCGAAGACAGGGTCGTCAACGTCTTCGCTCTGGACATCGTCGGCGGTCGCGTGCGGACGATCCGCAGCGTCATCAACCCCGACAAGCTCCGCCACATCGGCCCCGTCGCGGACGTCCGCGCGCTCGCCGCGCAGCGGCGGCGCGGCTGAAGCCGCAGCGGGCATCACTCCGCGCCCGCCGCATCCAGCCACCCGCCGCTGAAGCCCGCGCGGCGCAGCCCGCGCACGATCTCCGGCGCCTCGCGCATCAGCCGCCACACCAGTCCCGAGCGGTGGTTCTCGATCATGGCGAGGATTGGGCCCTGGTCGATGCCGAGGTAGTCCGTGTCGAACCAGCCCAGTCCCGGGACCACGCGGCCGTGCCGGAGCGGGACATCCGTGAAGGTGAACGTGGGGTTGAACGCATCCACGAACCCGTAGCGGCCGTACAGGTGCTCGCCGTAGCGCTCGCGCATCGCCTGGAGCGCCGGGATCGCGATCTCGGGCGCGAACGGCACGGCGCCGCCCGCGGCGGTCGGCACGATCGTGCCGTCGTCGTTGAGGTAGCCGGCGGCTGCGCCGCGCGGCCAGTACGTGTGAAACGTGCGCTGCCGCCCGCCCACCGTGAGCGTCACGTCCGCCGGCCCGTCGGATGCCGTGAGCCCCCACACGTCGGCGCCGTATCCCTTCCAGCCCTCCGGGTTCGCGATCGCGTAGGCGCGCTGCGCGAGCGTGGCGCGGCGCGAGTTCTCGAAGTAGTCGATGCCGCGGCCGCGCATGTACGCGTCCGCGATGCCGCGGAAGTCGATCCAGACGTGCGAGTACTGGTGGCCGAAGAGCGGGCCGAACTGGAGGAACTCCTGCCCCTGGAACGACCCCCACTGGTAGGTCTCGGTCCACGCGTCCCACGCGTCCGGCTCGACCGGGTGCGTCGGCGAGCCGAGCGCGAGGATGTAGACGATCATCGCTTCGTTGTAGCCGCGCCAGTCCCAGCCGTGGTGGCCCTTCTCCGGATGCCAGCCCATCGCGATGAGCGGCGGCCGCGCCTGCGCCCACGTCCAATCCACGCGGCGGTAGAGCGAGTCGGCGAGCGCACGGATCGAGTCCTCCACGGCGTTCGGCCGGTCGAAGTACTGGCGCGCGAACAGCGCACCCGCGAGCAGCAGCGCGGTGTCCACCGTGGACAGCTCGACCTGCTCCCAGCGGTACCCGGTCTCCGGGTCGAGGAAGTGGTAGAAGAAGCCGCGGTAGCCAGCGACGCCGGCGGGCTCCGGGCCCTGCGGCGCGCGCCAGAGGAAGCGCAGCGTCGCGAGCGTGCGCTGCGCGGCGTCGTCCCTCGAGACGTAGCCGCGCTCGGCGCCGATGGGGTACGCCGTGAGCGCGAACCCCACCGCGGCGATGCTCGAGAACGACTGCGTTGGCCAGCGGTCCGGCGTGAGGCCGGTGCGCGGGTTGGTCACGTCCCAGAACCAGCGGAACGTGCGGGCCTGCACATCGTCGAGGAAGCGGTCCGGGGCGCGTGGGCTTGCAGGCCCGTCGGCCGAGCACGCGGCCAGCGCCAGGCTGGCCAGCAGGGTGGTCAGTGTCCGTGTGTTGCGCATGGCTCGCATCGCTCGGGTCGTGTCGTCACCGCGCCTCGGCGGCCGCGGCACCGGTGTGCGCGTGGGCCACGATCGCGTCCGCGCCCAGCCGCACGTCCACGCGGTGCGTCGCGCCGTCGGCGGCCAGCGGGAAGCGCACGGCGCCGTCCTCGACGCGCAGCGCAGCGCCGTCCAGCGCCGCGCTCGTGCGCTCAGCCGCCCTGGCGCGCGTCACGGCGATCTCGTAGACCGTAGCGCCTTCCGGCACGCGCCAGCGCAGCGTGAAGCCCGGCCAGTCCGCCGGGATGCACGGCCGGAGCACGGCCTCGCGGCCGCGCACGACGCGGAGGCCGAGCACGGACTCGAGCCCGACGCGGAACAGCCAGCCCGCGGAGCCCGTGTACCACGTCCAGCCGCCGCGGCCGACGTGCGGCTCCGCCGCGTAGACGTCCGCCGCGACGACGTACGGCTCGACCTTGTAGCGCTCGACCTGCTCGGGCGTGCGCGCGTGGCTCACGGGGCTGAGCATCTCGAGCAGCCGTGCGGCGCGGTCCGCGCGGCCCAGCGCGGCGAACGCGGCCACGACCCACAGCGCGCCGTGCGTGTACTGCCCGCCGTTCTCCCGGACGCCGGGCACGTAGCCCTTGATGTAGCCCGGATCCTTCGGCGTGCGGTCGAACGGCGGCGTGAGCAGGCGGATCATGCCCTCGTCCTCCGATACGAGGTGTCGGTCCGCTGCGTCCAACGCCTGCCGCGCGCGCGCCGGTGCGGCCACGCCGGACAGCACGGCCCACGCCTGCGCGATCGCGTCGATGCGGCACTCGTCGCTCGCGGCGGAGCCGAGCGGTGTGCCGTCGTCGTAGAAGGCGCGGCGGTACCACTCGCCGTCCCAGCCCGCGTCCTCGAGCGCGGCGGCGAGCGCGGCGCGGTGCGCGGCGTAGCGCGCGGCGCGCGCGCCGTCGCCTCGCTGCCGGCAGATCGGGACGAACGCATCCAGCACGTGGCACAGGAAGAAGCCGAGCCACACGCTCTCGCCCCGGCCCTCGCGGCCCACGCGGTTCATGCCGTCGTTCCAGTCGCCCGTGCCGATGAGCGGCAATCCGTGCGTGCCGCGCGCGAGCGAGCGGTCCAGCGCGCGGCAGCAGTGCTCGTAGATGCTGCCGCGCTCGCCCGAGTCCGCAGGCTCGAGGAACGCCTCGTCCTCGCCCGGCTCGAGCGCGCGCGCGGTCAGGAACGGTGCGGGCTCGTCGAGCAGCGCGTCGTCGCCCGTGGCGTTCACGTAGAGGCAGACCGCGTACGGGAGCCACAGGAGGTCGTCCGAGAAGCGCGTGCGGATGCCCCTGCTCGCAGGCGGGTGCCACCAGTGTAGCACGTCGCCTTCCACGAACTGGTGCGCGGCGTGCAACAGGATCTGGCGCCGCGGGATCCGCGGGTCGACGTGGAGGAACGCCAGCGCGTCCTGGAGCTGGTCGCGGAAGCCGAACGCGCCGCCGGACTGGTAGAACGCGGACCGGCCCCACAGCCGGCACGAGAGGGCCTGGTACGGCGCCCAGCCGTTCAGCATCAGGTCGAGCGCGGGGCTCGGCGTCTCGACGCGCACGGCGGAGAGCGTCCCGCGCCAGAACGCGCGGACCTCCTCGAGCGCCGCGTCCACGGCGCCCGCCGCACGGTAGCGGGCGACGACGTCGCGCGCGCGCGCCTCGTCGTCCGCCTCGCCCAGGAGGAACGTCACCTCCACCGCGCCGCCGGCGGGCACCTCGAGCGGGACGCGGAACGCGGCGCACGGGTCGAGGCCCGCGCCGTCGCGGCCATCGAGCGGCCCGCCGTCGAGCACGGCCGCGGGCGCACGGACCTCGCCGCGATGGCCGAGGAACGCGGCGCGGTCGGCGGTGGCGGTGATGCGCGCGGACACGGGCGCGCGTGCCGCCGCCGCGGAACCGGCGTCGTGCCCCGGCGCGGCCGATGGTTCAGGCCCGGTCGATGGCCCCGGCTCCGCACGGCCGGCCGTGGGCGCACCGGTCTGGGCCGGCGGAGCAGCGACGGCCGCGAATGCGACGCGGCCGGCGAAGACACCCGCGCGCGGATTGCGCGCGAAGACGATGCCGGCATCGCCGTCGATCCGCGTGACGACGGCCGGCGCGCTGCTTGGCCGATCGTGTCCCAGCACCCACTCCGCGTACGCGTAGAACGCGAGCCGCCGCGGCCGCGGGCCCGGATTCGTCACGCGCAGCCGCGCGAGCTTCACCGCGTCGGTGCGCGGGACGAACAGCACGAGCTCCTGCTCGAGCCCGTGCCCGGTGTAGAGGTAGCGGCTGTAGCCCCAGCCGTGGCGCGCCTCGTACGCGCCGCCGCCGGGCGCGGGCCCCGGCGCGGGCGACCAGACCGCGCCGTCCTCTTCGTCTCGCAGGTACCACGCCTCGCCGTGCGGGTCGGTGACCGGGTCGTTGGACCACGGCGTGAGGCGGTGCTCGCGGCTGTTGCCCGCCCACGTGTAGCCCGCGCCGGTCTCGGAGGCGAGGAAGCCGAAGGTCTCGTTGGCGACGACGTTGATCCACGGCGCGGGCGGCAGGCGCAGGCCGGCGCCGTCCGGCGCCAGGCGGATGACGTACTCGCTGCCGTCCTCGCTGAAGCCGCCGTAGCCGTTGAAGAAGCGGAGGGGTGCCGGCGTGGGGTCCGGCGCCGCGGGTGATGCCGGCGGCTGTTCCGGTGGCGTGGGCACCCGCGGCCGGGGGCCCCCCCCGTGTTCATCATCACGCGCCTCGCGGGGCGATGCCATAGCCGGATGCGCCGCTCCGCGCCCCGAGGCGGCCGCCCGCGCGCCTCCCGCTCGCAGCGCGCCGCCAAGCCGCGCCGCCGCGGCCAGCGCCGCGTCGCGGCTGCCGGCCGCCGCCAGCACCGCGACCAGCGTCGCGTCCTCGCCGGGGTCCAGCTCCACGACGCGCCGCATGCTCACCACGGGATCCAGCACGTTGCCGACGGTGCCCGAGAGCGGCGCGGCGGCGTCCAGCGCGCGCGGCCGGCGCACGTCGCGCCCGCGGCCGATGAAGCGCGCGCGGTCCGTCTCGTACTCCGCCGCGCCCGGCCCGGCGAGCGCATGCGCGAGCCAGAGCACCGGCTCCTCGGCGCTGCGCGGCCTGCGCCACGC
>DASVDH010000014.1:0-2884 GCA_036381195.1 Longimicrobiales bacterium
GGGCGAGCCATCCCGCCGGCGCCGCGGTCTCTGGTCCCGGGCGCCGTCCGGCGACGGCGACGCGTCCCCCCGCTGGCGCCGCTACCTCCGGCTCTGGGGCGCCGACCCCGACGCGGACATCGAGGACGAGCTGCGCTTCCACCTGGAGATGCGCGAGCAGGAGTACCTGGCCGCCGGCCTGCCGCCGGAGGTGGCGAGGCGGCGGGCGGCGGAGCGGCTGGGCGACCTGGACGAGGTGCGCGCGTGGCTGCGCCGGCACGACCGCAGGAGGGTGCGGCGCACGGCGCGCGTGCGCGCGGCCGGCGACCTGCTCCAGGACGCGCGCCACGCGCTGCGGCGGGTGCGGCGGGAGCCCGCGTTCTCGGCGGCGGTGATCGCGGTGCTGGGGCTCGGCATCGGCGCGGCCACCGCCATGTTCAGCGTGGTGGACGCGGCGCTGCTCCGGCCGCTGCCGTTCGAGCAGGACGATCGACTGGTCGTGCTGGATGAGGTGCAGGTCCCGCTGCGGCTCGAGGAGGAATCGCTCCCCAAGGGCATGCCGGACCTGACGGACCTCGACTCGCTGCGCGCCGTGTTCTCGGGGCACGCGGCGTACGCGCCGGGCAGCCTGAACCTGACGGGCGCGGGCGACCCGCTGCGCGTGAAGGTGGCGCTGGTCACGACGGACTTCTTCTCGCTGCTCGGCGTGCGGCCCGCGCTCGGCCGCGCGTTCGCGCCGGGGGAGGGCACGCCGGGCGCGGGGCGCGTCGCGATCCTCTCGCACGGCCTGTGGCTGCGCCAGTTCGGCGCGGACCCGGAGGTCACGCGGCGTTCGATCGAGCTGAACGGCGTGCGCTACCGCGTGGTGGGCGTCATGCCGCGCGGCTTCGCGTTCCCGGCGGAGACGGAGCTGTGGACGCCGCTGCCCGTGCCGTTCACGTTCGATTATTGGGAGCCGTTCCGCATGTACATGCCGTCCGTGGTGCTCGCGCGGCTCGCGCCGGGCGTGACGGCCGCGCAGGCTGGCGAGCGGCTGCTCGCGCTGGTGCGCGCGTATCGCGAGGCGCGGGGCGCCGACCCGGACGAAGAACTCTCCGCCGCGAACCTGGCGCGCCCGCTGCGGGACGTCCTGGTCAGCCAGCGCCGCACGGCGCTGCTCGTGCTCATGGGCGCGACCGCGCTGATGCTGCTCATCGCGTGCGCGAACGTCGCGAACCTGCTGCTCTCCCGCTCGGCCGCACGGCGTCGCGAGATCGCGCTGCGCGGGGTGCTGGGCGCGGGGCCCGCGCGCATCCTCCGGCAGTTGCTCGTCGAGGCGCTCGTGCTCTCGCTCGCCGGCGCCGCGCTGGGCAGCGCGCTCGCCTACGCCGCCACCGGCGCACTGGATGCGCTGCTCCCCGCCGGCCTGTTGGGCGTCGCGCCGCCGCGCGTGGACGCGCGGGTCCTGACCTTCGCCCTCGTCGTCGGGGTCCTCGCGGGGATCGTCTCCGGCGTGTGGCCCGGCCTGGGCGCGTTCCGCGCGGATCCGGGCGAGGCGATCCGGTCGGGCGGGCCGGTGGGCGGGACGGCGCGCGGCGCGGCGCGGCTGCGGCGCGTGTTCGTGTCGGCCGAGCTGGCACTCGCGCTGGTGCTGCTCGTCGGCGCGGGCGTCATGCTCCGCAGCTTCGCCGCCGTGCTCGCGACGGATCCCGGCTTCCGGCAGGAGCGCGTGGCCACCCTCGAGCTGACGCTGGCGCGGGCCACGTACGGCAACATGCCCGCGCGACTCCGGTTTTACGAGGCCGTGCTCGAGCGGCTCTCCGCGACGCCCGGCATCGAGGCGGCCGCGGTCGTGAACGAGCTGCCGCTGCGCGGCCCCGGCATCATCGGGCTGGCGGTCGCGGCGGCGGGGAGGGAGCCGCCGCGGGGGGACGAGCCGCCGTTCGCCCTCTACTTCACGGTCACGCCGGACTACTTCCGCGCGCTCGGGATCCCGCTGCTGCGCGGGCGCACGTTGGGCGCCGGCAGCCCGAGGGAGGTGGTCATCGACGAACTGCTGGCGCGGCGGCTGTGGCCGGGCGAGGACCCGGTGGGGCAGGGGCTCGTGGTGGCGGACGATGGGCCGCGCACGGTCGTGGGCGTCGTCGCCAACGTCCGCTCGACGTCGCTCGAAGACGGACAGCCTACTCCCCAGATGTACCTGTCGCTGGCGGAGCGCGCGCCATCGCATGCGGCGATCGTCGCGCGCAGCAACCTGCCGGAAAGCGCGCTCCTGCGGCACCTGCGCGATGCGGTGGGCGCGGTCGACCCCTCGCAGGCCGTCTACAACGTGCGGACGATGGAGCAGGTGATCGCGCAGGCGATCGCGCCCCGCCGCGCGACGACGACGCTGATCACGATCTTCGGCACGATCGCGCTGCTGCTCGCCGCCGTGGGCGTGTACGCCGTCGTCGCGTTCGGCGTGGCGCAGCGCACGCGCGAGATCGGGATCCGCATGGCGATGGGCGCGCGAGCGAGCGACGTGCTGCGGCTTGTGCTGCGCGAGGGCGCGGTGCTGGCCGTTGCCGGAGCGGCGATGGGTTTGCTGGGCGCGTGGATGCTCGCGCGCGTGCTCGCCGGGATGGTCTACGGCGTGAGCCCGCGCGACCCGGCCGCGTTCGCGCTCGCGCCCGCCGTCCTGGTCGTGATCGCGCTGGCGGCTGCCCTGGTTCCGGCGCGGCGCGCGGCGCGCGTGGACCCGGTCGAGGCGATCCGCGTGGAGTGAGGAGGGCCGGGCCGGCGGAGCCCCGGCCCGTGCCCCCTGCCCCTCACCCTCGACCCCTCGCCCTGGCCCCAAGCAGCGCCGCGCACGCAGCGCGGCGTGTGCGCCTCCGGCGGGCCGCCGCGTCCACGGCCCGGTGAAACGCCGCCGCCCGCCCCGTAAGGT
>DASVDH010000015.1:0-65534 GCA_036381195.1 Longimicrobiales bacterium
CGTCTCGTAGAGCAGCAGATCCTCGTCGCACTCGATCAGCCGAACCGCCGGATCCTCCAGATGCGCCGCCACCCACTCGGTGGAAACCAGCGCCTCGGGCCGCGCATACCCACGCCGCTCGATCGGCGTGACGGGCGCGAGACGGGTCGCGTCAGGCATGATGAACCTCCGGGAAGGGGTAACAGTTGATAATAGGAATCATTTGCCAGAAGATCAACCCCGTTCTGCCCACGGCCCGACGGGCACCCCGCCGCCGGCCCACCGGCCTGGCGGCTCGGCGGTCGCGCGCCGGGGCCGGCTGTGGCGGTCGTGCTCGGCTCCGCCGCGATCATGGCGCTGCCACCGGCCCGCCGGCCTGGCCCGGGGCCGCCGGGGCGCCCGGGCCAGGCCGCCCGGAGTGCGCCGGGGGCCGGGTCACGGCCGGGATCGAGATCAGCGGCCAGGATCAGGATCATCCGCCGGGATCCGGATCAGCGGCGGGGATCGCGATCAACGGCCGGGATCCGGATCAGCGGCCGGGACCACGGTCACAAGATCAGTAGATGAAGACCGGGGTGCCGACCTCGACCATCGAGTAGAGCCGCGCGATGTCCCTGTTCCTCATGCGGATGCAGCCGTGGCTGACCGCGCGGCCGATGGTGTCGCGGTTGTAGACGTGGGTGCCGTGGATGAGGTAGCCATCGCCGAGGTCGAGCTTGTGGGTGCCGAGGGCGTTGGGGACCTGGCGCTGGGCGCTGTCCAGCGGAGGAATGAAGATCTTGCCGTCGAAGATGATCTCCATGCCGGGCGTGAAGGGCCAGAAGTTGCCGTAACGGTTGATGCGGCCGACCTGGTTGCCGCGGACCTCGATGAAGGTGCCGTCCGAGAGGCGGACGCGTTGGCCGGGTTCGAGCTTGACGGCCTCCAGGCGGCGGCGGGCGGCCTTCTCGTAGTAGTGCCAGTCGGGCGGCCGCCAGACGGGGTTGGTCTCCTTCGCGATGATGCGCCGCTGGCCGCGGGGCGTGGCGAAGCGGTAGGTCTTGCCGCGGTACTTGAAGGTCGAGCCGCGGCCGACGGCGACGGGCGCTGTGAAGAGCGTGTCGTTGCCGGAGAGGAGCCAGAGGCGGCGCGCCTCGACGGAGACGACGATGCGTCGGCCGGGTGCCTGGAGCGCGGCGCGCCAGATCGGGGCGCCCTCGGGGGCGCGGGGCGGCGCGCTGGCCGGGTGGGGTGGCGAGGTCGCGAGGATACAGGCGCCGAGTGCAACGGACGCGAAGAGCAGTGATAGCGACCTGCTGCGAGCGGGGGCGGACCGGTTCAGCATGGGACGCTCCTCCGCGCTGTAAGTATCGGTCCGAAGCCGATGTAGTGCAGAGAGCGGGCCAGTCGGGCGAGGGGGAGGGGGCGTGTTCCGGCCCGGGGGCCGGCTGTTCTCAGGCGCCGGCGAGCGTCCCGGGAACGCCGGCCGTGGCCAGGATCCGCTCGATGGCCTCGCCGATCTTGTTGTTGGGGGTCGAGGCGCCCGCGGTCATGCCGATGGTGATGGGGCCGTCGGGGAGCCAGTCGTGCTGGACGACCTCGGGCCCGTCGGCGGCGAGCTCGGCCTTGTGGCGGATGGCGCGGGCGTCCACGTCGATGCAGGCGGCATCGGCGATGTGGTAGGTGGTGGTGTACTGGCGGCAGATGTGAGCGAGGTGGTTGGTGTTGGAGGAGTTGTAGCCCCCGACGACGATCATGATGTCGGGCGGGTCCTTCATCATCTCGAGGATCGCGTCCTGCCGTTCCTGGGTCGCGGAGCAGATGGTGTCGAAGGAGCGGAAGTGCTGGTCGAGGTTGGCAGCGCCGTAGCGGAGGGTGATGCTCTTCTTCAACTCCTCTGCGATGGCGAGGGACTCGGAGGCCAGCATGGTGGTCTGGTTGGCGACGCCGATGCGGACGAGATCGGTGTCGGGGTCGAATCCCGTGCTGGCCTTCTCGGCGAAGTGCTCGCAGAAGCGGTCGCGGGGCAGGGCGCGGTCGTTCTGCTCGATGTAGTCGCAGACGAGGCGGGCCTCGTCCATGTCCCTGACGATGATGTAGCGGCCGCCCGGGTAGGTGTTGACCTGGGAGGCGGTGGCGCGGGACTCCTCGTGGAAGTACTTGCCGTGGATGAGTGCGGTGAAGCCGTCCCGCGCGTAGGATTCGACGCGTTTCCAGACGTTGAGGACGGAGCCGCAGGTGGTGTCCACGAGGACGCACCCGATGGCGTGCAGCCGCTGGAAGTCGGCGAGGGTCACGCCGAATGCCGGGATGATGACGACGTCGTCGGCCGTGATGCCGGAGAAATCGAAGGCGCCGTCGGGGCCGGGGTAGAGGAAGACGATCCCCATGTCCCGCATGCGCTGGTTGACGTGGGGGTTGTGGATGATCTCGCCGACGAGAAAGATACGGCGGTCGGGGAACTTGTGGATCGTCTGGTAGGCGTAGTCGACGGCGCGGTCCACGCCGTAGCAGAAGCCGAACTCGGCCGCCAGGCGGATCGTGACGCGGCCAAAGGCGGCCTGGTGGCCGCGGCTGCGGATGTCCTGGACGATCGCGCTGTGGTACTCGGCTTCGAGCAAGGGGCCCACGGCTTTCTTGAGCCCGAAGCCCCGCCGGAAGTACGTCTGTTCCATGAGACCTGACCAGCCTGCTGACCTTGCCGGCACCCGGGGTGGGCGCCGGCCGGCAGAATCGTACCGGGTCGGGGCGATCGGATCAAGGCGTCGAGCGGAGGGCGCGATGGCGGACCGGTGGTATCCGGGCTGGGGCCTGGCGGTGCTGCGGGTGATGCTGGGCGTGATCTTCCTCGCGCACGGCGCGGACAAGCTGTTCGGCACGGGCGTCGGCGCGTTCGTGGAGTTCCTCGAGGTGGAGGCCTTCCCCGCGGCTCCGGCGCTGGCGTGGGTGGTGGCGGGGCTGGAGTTCCTGGGCGGCCTGCTGCTGCTCGTGGGCTGGCACACGCGCTGGTGGGCGGCGGCGCTGTTCCTGGAGATGCTCGTCGCGCTCTTTGCGGTCCACGTCGAGAACGGCTTCTTCGTGTTCCGGGACCGGGGCGAATGGGGGTACGAGTATCATCTCGCACTGCTCGGCGGGCTCGGCTGTCTCTTCCTTTCGGGCGGGGGCAAGCTCTCGGTGGATGACTGGCGGATCCGGGGCACGCCGCCGCTGGCGCCCGTAGAGTGAGGCCGCGGCCGGGCCGGGGCCGATCTCTCGCCGCCGTCGCGCCGCGCAGGCCGCTCGGCTGTGCCGCGGCGCGCCGGTCGGCTCGCGGCGGGTCACGTGCCGGCCGCCCCGCGCCGGCCCCGGTCGCGGGCACGGTTGCGGCCTCGGGGCGTGTCCAGGCCCGGAAGTCTGGCCATCGGGCGCGGTGCGTCCTATTTTTCACCGTTTTTTGATCCGCGGTGCCCCAAACGAGCGGTGCCACAAACGATCCGTTCATGAATGCCGAGTCGCTGGAGTTCCTGAAGCGCCTGCTGGACACGCCGGGCCCGAGCGGGTTCGAAGCGGGGCCTGCCCGGGTGTGGCGGGCCGAGGCGGAGAAGCTGGCCGACCGCGTCGAGGCGGATGTGAGCGGGAACTCGCTGGCCGTGCTGAACGAGGGCGGCGCGCCGCGCGTGATGCTGGCCGGTCACATCGACGAGATCGGCCTGATGGTGACCCACGTGGACGCGGATGGCTTCCTGTACTTCGACGGGATCGGGGGCTGGGACCCACAGGTGGTGGTGGGGCAGCGGGTGCGGGTGCTGACGCGGTCGGGTGAGGTGCCGGGTGTGGTGGGCCGGAAGCCGATCCATCTGATCAAGGGGGAGGAAAAGGAGAAGGCAGTCAAGCTGTCGGATCTGTGGATCGATGTGGGGGCGGCGGGCCGTGAGGCGGCGTTGGGGAAGGGGATCCGGGTGGGGGATCCGGCGGTCCTGGAGGGGCCGGTGGTGGAGTTGGGGGACGGGCTGATCGTGAGCCGCTCGATCGACAACCGGATCGGCGCGTTCGTGGTGCTCGAGGCGCTCAGGCTACTGGCCAAAGACCGGCCCCGGGCGGCGGTCACGGCGGTGGCGACGGCGCAGGAGGAGATCGGCTACAGCGGGGGCGGGGCGCGGACGAGCGCGTTCCGGGTGGATCCGCAGGTGGCGCTGGTGGTGGATGTGACGTTCGCGACGGACTCGCCCGGGATGGAAAAGAAGGAGCTGGGGGAGCACAAGCTGGGGGGCGGCCCGGTGCTGACGCGGGGGTCGGCGGCGAATCCGCAGGTCTTCGAGCGGCTCGTCGCCGTGGCGGAGCGGGAGGGGATCGCGTACAGCATCGCGGCATCGCCGCGGTACACGGCGACGGACGCGGACGCGATCTACCTGTCGCGGTCGGGGGTTGCGACCGGGATCATCTCGATCCCGAACCGCTACATGCATTCCCCGAGCGAGATGGTGAGCTTGCGGGACCTGGAGCAGGCCGCGCGGCTGGTGGCGGCCTTCGTGAAGGATCTGGATCCGGCGGACGATTTCGTGGCGCGCTGAAGCCGGCCGGGGGGTCGGGTGGAGGCGCCCATCTGCCCAAACAGAACGAGCCGTGAAAGTACACGACATCACCCAGCCGCTTGAGCGCACGGCGTCGACCTGGCCGGGGGACGAGCCGTTCCGGATCGGGTGGACGTCGCGGATGGACGAGGGCGGGAACGTGAACGTGGCCACGATCAAGCTGAGCGTGCACACGGGCACGCATGCGGATGGCCCGTTCCACGTGGTCGAGAACGGCGCGACCGCGGGCGCGCTGCCGGTGGAGGTCTTCATCGGGCCGGCCCAGGTGATCGACGCGGTCGGGCGCACGTCGCTGGGCGAGGATGTGGTGGCGCGAGTGGATCTTGCGGGGGCCGAGCGGGTTCTCTTCAGGACCAGGGACCGGCTGGATCCGTGGGCGTTCCCGCAGCCGTACCCGGCGATCACGGCGGCGCTGGCGCGGCGGCTCGTGGAGGAGGGGGTGAAAGTGGTGGGGACGGATGCGCCATCCGTGGATTCGCTCGAGTCGCGGACGCTCGAGGCGCATCGGATCCTGCTGAGCGGGGGTGTGGCGGTGCTCGAGAACCTCGCGCTGGGGGCAGTGAAGCCGGGGAAGTACACGCTGGTGGCGCTGCCGCTGCGGATCGCGGAAGCGGACAGCGCGCCGGTGCGGGCGGTGCTGGTCGAGGGTGCGCTGGAGCTGGGCGCCCCGGCGCCCGCGGCGAAGAAGGCGGCCAGGCCGGCGAAGAAGGCGGCGGCCAAGAAGGCTGCGAAGAAGGCCGCCAAGAAGGCGGCGCCGAAGAAGGCGGCCAAGAAGGCGGCGAAAAAGGCCGCGCCGAAGAAGGCGGCGAAGAAGGCTGCGCCGAAGAAGGCGGCGAAGAAGGCGGCGAAGAAGGCGCCGGCCAGGAAGGCGGCGAAGGGCGGGACGAGGAAGCGAGGCGGGCGGTGACGGTCCCGATCCAGATCTCGTGGGACCTCTACCTCGGGAAGGTGAGCGTCTGGTGCGAGTGTCTGGCGGCAGGGGTGCGGCGGGCGGTGTTGCTGCCGCGGCTGGACACCATCTTCTCCCCGGAGGAGGAGGACCCGGCGCGCGAGGTGCCGTACGGCGAGCTGAAGTGGCGGCTGGTCTCGCCGACGGAAGCGGACTGGGAGCGGTACCGCGTGCTGGTGGAGAAGCAGGCGGCGCGGCACGGCATCTCGTTGCGCATGCAGCGGGTAGAGAAGCTGGCCGGGTGGGCGGGCGGGCCGCGTGTGCCGGTTCCGCAGTATCACCTGTGGCTCTACCGGGATGCGGAAGTGGGCGCCGCGATCGATGAACTGTACGATGAGCTGGACCCTGCCAGGCGGAGGGAGCTCTGGGGCTGGCTGTTGCAGTGGACGGCGCCGATGGCAGCCCGAGAACCGTACGATCCTAGTCGAGGATGATCCATGGCGGAAGCTGGCAAGCTGGTGAAGCGGCTGCAGGAGATGCGGGAGGAGGGCTACCTCTCCGACGCGATCCTGCGCGAGGCGGTGAAGTCGTTGAAGGCGTCCGATAGCCGGTACGATTGGGTAGGGATCTATCTCCTCAGTCCGGAGGAGAACGTCCTCTGGCTCCACAACTACCTGGGGCCGGCGACGGAGCACGCGCGGATCCCGGTGGGTCAGGGCGTCTGCGGCACTGCCGTGGCGGAGAAGCGGAACCAGAACGTGCCGGACGTGACGCAGATCGAGAACTACCTGGCGTGCAGTCCGCAGACGCGCGCCGAGCTGGTCGTGCTGATCCGTGCGGGGGACGAGATCCTCGGTCAGATCGACATCGACAGCGATCGCCCGGCCGCGTTCACGGGTGAGGACGAGGAGACGGTGCAGGCGGTGGCGGACAAGCTGGCCGAGGTGCTGATGGCGGAGCGGCGCTGAGGGAGCGCGCGCGAGTCGGGGGGATGCGGCCGCCCGGCCGCCGAGCTCCCGCCGGGGAGCGGGTGGCGCTGACCCTGCCGCCCATCACCTCCGCCCGGGTGACCTCGCCGCCGACGCGTGCGCGGGGTCGCGTCGGCCGCCGAGTCGTCGAGCAGCTTCGCGATGCCGAAAACGCCGCCCGGGTGAAGCGCGCTCCGTCGCTTTCCGCGCACGCGGGCTGCACGCGATGATGGCCGCGCACGGCGGGCTGGCGCTCCGCGAGATCCTTGCGCCGAACGCGTCGCCCCTGACGCTGGACGGGACACGGACCTACGTGGTGGGCCGCCGCCGGGTCGTGGTGATCGACCCGGGACCGGCGGCCTCGCCGCATCTGGATGCGGTGACGGCGGCGGTGGGGGAGGCACGGGTGGAGGCGGTGGCGTTGACGCACGCGCACGAGGACCATGCAGGCGGCGCCGCGGCGCTGGCGGAGCGGCTGGGGGCGCCGCTGCGGAGCCGGGCAGCGGGCACGCTGGGGGACGGCGACCGGCTGGAGACGGACGCGGGCGCGCTCGAAGCGGTTGCGACGCCGGGGCACACGCCGGACCACGTGGCGTTTCACTGGCCCCGGGGCGGCGCCGCGTTCGTCGGCGACCTGATGCTGGGCGGGCTGGAGACGGCTCTGGTGGCGGCGCCGGAGGGCGATCTGGGCGCCTACCTGGCGTCGCTCGAGCGAGTCCGGGCGCTGGGCGCGCGGGTGCTGTATCCCGCGCACGGGCCTCCGTTCACGGATCCGGCGGCCGCGCTGGACGCGTACGCGCGGCACCGCGAGGAGCGGCTCCGGCAGGTGCTCGCCGCGCTGGAGCGCGGCGCCGCGGGTGTGGGCGAGATCGTGGATGCGGTGTACGGCGCCGGGCTGGCGGCCGACCTGCGCGGCGCCGCGGCGGCGTCCGTCGTCGTGTACCTCGAGCATCTCGCGGCGGCCGGGCGAGTGGAGCGCGACGCGGGCGGGCGCTGGCGCCTGCCGCGCTGAGCGGCAGGCCGGGCGGACCGGCGGGTTGCGCCGGGGGTAGAGCAGACCGATTTGGCGAGCGGCCGCGCCGCTCGCTGGAGCATGTGCGGCGGGCATGCGCGCTGCCGCGGGCCTGCCGCGCGGGAGCACGGCTCGACGTGATCAATCCCTCGAAGACAGAACGGTTTGCCGGCGAGGACGCCGGCAAGGCGGCGCAGCTGGACGCTGCGCTGATCGCGGAGCTGCGGCGCATCGTGGGGCCGGATGGCGTGATCACAGACCCCGCGGCGCTGCTGGTCTACGAATCGGACGGTCTGACGGCGTACCGCGTGCGGCCGAGCGCGGTGGTGCGGCCGCGGGGCACGGAGCAGGTGGCAGCGGTCGTCCGGCGGCTGGCCAGCGCGGGCGTGCCCTTCGTGCCGCGGGGCGCGGGGACGGGGCTCTCGGGCGGGGCGCTCGCGCTGGAGGGCGCGGTCGTCCTTTCGCTGGCGCGGATGGACCGGATCCTCTCGATCGACGCGGAGAACCGGCGGGCACGGGTGGAGCCGGGCGTCGTGAACGCGCGGCTGGGCCGGGCGGCGGCAGCGCACGGGTTGACGTACGCGCCGGACCCGAGCTCGCAGGCGGCGTGCACGATCGGCGGGAACGTGGCGGAGAACGCGGGCGGGCCGCACTGCCTGAAGTACGGCGTGACGAGCAACCACGTCACGGGGCTGACGGTCGTCCTGCCGGACGGGGAGGTCGTTGGGCTGGGCAGTCGCGGCGGCGAGACCGTGGGTTACGACATGGTGGGGCTGTTCGTGGGCAGCGAGGGTATGTTCGGCGTGGCGACGGAGATCGAGGTGAGGCTGGTCCCGGCGCCGGAGTCCGTGGAGACGCTGCTCGCGATCTTCGATCGTGTGGACGATGCGAGCCGTGCGGTGAGCGCGATCATCGCGGAGGGCTTCCTGCCGGCCGCGCTGGAGATGGCGGACCAGGCGACGATCCGCGCCGTCGAAGAGAGCGTGTACGCGGGCGGTTTCCCGACGGACGCGGCGGCGGCCCTCGTCGTCGAGTTCGACGGCCCGCGCGCGGGGCTGGCCCGGGAGGCGGAGCGCGCGGCGGAGGTCTGCCGGCGCGAGGGCGCGCGGGAGGTGCGGCGGGCGCGGGACGAGGCAGAGCGGCAGCGGTTCTGGAACGCGCGGAAGAAGTCGTTCGGTGCGTTGGGCCGGCTCGCGCCCGACCTCCTGGTGCAGGATGCGGTGGTGCCGCGGTCGAAGCTGCCGGCGGTGCTGGCGCGGATCTACGAGCTGGCGGCGGAGCACCGGCTGAACGTGGCGAACGTGTTCCACGCGGGGGACGGCAACCTGCACCCGTGCATCCTGTTCGATCGGCGGGATGCGGACGAGGTGGCGCGGGTTGCGCTGGCCTCGAAGGAGATGATGCGCGCGTGCGTGGCGGCGGGCGGCACGATCACCGGAGAGCACGGCGTGGGCTACGACAAGCGCGAGTACATGGAGCTGGTGTTCAGCGACGCGGTGCTCGAGGCGATGTGCGGCGTGCGGCGGGTCTTCGACCCGCGCGGCCTGGCAAACCCCGGCAAGGTCTTCCCCGTCCGGGTCTGCCGCGAGTGGGTCGGGCCGGCGACGGAGTTCGAGCCGGCCGTAGCCGCCGCGGGGGAATGGCGAGAGGCGGGAGAGGGTGGGGGGACCGCGGCATGATCGAGCGGCTACGTGGGATTGTCGGCGATGCGGGCGTGCGGACGGGTGAAGCCGCAGCGCGCTGGGCGGTGCACGGGGCGATTCCTGCCGCGGTGGTCGTGCCGGGCAGCGTGGAGGAGGCGGCGGCCGTGCTCGCGCTGGCGAGCGCGGAGGGCTGGCGGGTCGAGCCGGCCGGGGCGGGCACGTGGCTGGGCTGGGGCCGGGCGCCGGGCCGGGTGGATCTCGTGGTGAGCACGGCGCGGCTGGCGGAGGTGGAGGCGCACGAGCCGGAGGACCTGACGGCGGTGGTGGGCGCCGGGCTGACGCTGGGCGAGCTGGAGGCCCGGCTCACGCGCCACGGCCAGTGGCTGCCGCTGGATCCGCCGCGCGGCGGTGCCGGCACGGTGGGAGCAGCGGTTTCGCTGGCGGAAGCGGGCCCGCTCCGGCTGGCGCACGGCACGCCGCGGGACCACGTGCTCGGATTGACGCTGGTGACGGGCGACGGCCGGGTGCTCGAGCTGGGCGGCCGCGTGGTCAAGAACGTCGCGGGGTTCGATCTGGTGAAGCTGACCATCGGGTCGCGCGGCACGCTGGGGCTGGTCTGCCGGGTGGCGGTGCGGCTGCGGCCGTTGCCCGAGCGTGATGCGACGCTGGTCGTGCCCGCGGCGGGCGCGGAGGCGGCGCTGGACGCGGTCGCGGCGGTGCGGGGGGCGCGGGTCGAGCCCGCGGCGCTCGAGCTGGTTTCGCCGCCCGCGGCGGAGCTGGCGGGCGTGCCGCCCGGCGCGTGGGCGGTGGTGGTCCGGCTCCAGGGCAACGCGGAGGCGGTGGCGGACGCGGAAGCACGGGTCGGCCGGGCGGTCGGCGGGGGCGTGGACGCCCTCGGCGTGGATCCCGCGAGGGCGCTGTGGGCGGCGCTCGGGGAGCGGGAGGCGGGGGCGGCGCTGGTGGCGCGGCTGGCGGACTGGCCATCGGCGCTGGCGGACACGGTGGCGGCAGTGCTCGAGCTGCCTGGCGCGGCCGTCGCGTGGCCGTTGCTTGCCCATGCGGGCAGCGGGATCGTGCGGGCGGCCGTGTCGGCCGACGCCTACAGTGACGCCGCTGCGGAAACATGGGCAGCGGCGCTGTCGAGGGCGCGTACACGGCTGGAGGCGCGCGGCGGCACGCTGTTGGGCGCGCGCCTGCCGGCGGCCGTGGTCGCGGCGGGGCTGGACCCGTTCGGCGATCCGGGGCCGGCGCTGCGCTTGATGCAAGGACTGAGGAAGCAATTCGACCCGGCGGGCATCCTCGCCGTGGGTCGGTTCGTGGTGTGAGGATCGCGAGGCCGATGACGACGACCACTCAGCGCCCGGGGCCTGCCGCCGTGCTCGCGGCCGAGGAGGAGAGGCTTCTCGCCTGCGTGCACTGCGGGTTCTGCCTGACGGCGTGCCCGACGTACACGCGGCTGGGTGACGAGGCGGACTCGCCGCGCGGGCGCCTGTACCTGATGCGGGCCGTGGCGGAAGGGCGGCTCGATGCGGGGGCGGAGGCGTTCGCGACCCACATCGACCGGTGCCTCGGCTGCCGGGCGTGCGAGACGGTGTGCCCCGCGGGGGTGCAGTACGGATTCCTGCTCGAGCGGGCGCGCGCGGCGGCGCGGGAGGCGGGCGCGCAGAGCGGGGGGCGGGCGGCTGCATGGCTGCTGCGCGTGTTCGCGAGCGCGGGCGCGACCCGCGCGGCGATGGCGGCGGGCCGCTGGCTGCGGGCGACGGGGCTGCCCCGCGTGCTGGCGCGCCGGCTGCCCGCGCGTCTGGCGCGCGTGCGGTTCGGGCTGGCGATGCTGGCGGCGTCGGCGCCGGGGCTCCGACGCATGGGTGATGCGGGGCGCACGGGCGCGTCGGCGTCCTCGCCCCGGCCCGCTGGCGGGCCGGAGGGACGGGTCGAGGGGCCGCGCGTCGCGGTGCTGGCGGGCTGCGTGCAGGAGGGGCTGTTCTCGCGCGTGAACCGCGCGACGGTGGCGGTGCTCGAGGCGAATGGGTGCGCGGTGGTCCGTGCGCCGGGCCAGCGGTGCTGCGGGGCGCTGCACGCGCACGGCGGCGACCTCGACCGGGCGCGCGCGTTGGCCCGCGCGAACGTGGACGCGTTCGAGCGGTCCGGCGCCGAGTGGATCATCGTGAACGCCGCGGGCTGTGGCGCGGCGATGAAGGAGTACGGCGAGCTCCTGGCCGGCGAGCCGGCGTACGCGGAGAGGGCTCGAGCACTGGCGGGCCGGGTGAGAGACGTCGCCGAGTTCCTCGTCGAGCTCGGCCCGGTGCGCGGCGCGGCGCTGCCGGTGCGCGTCACGTACGATGCGCCGTGCCACCTCCACCACGCGCAGCGCATCACGCGGGCACCGCTGGAGCTGCTGGCGGCGATCCCGGAGCTGGAGCTGGTGCCGCTGCCGGGAGCGGACGAGTGCTGCGGCGGCGCGGGCATCTACGGGCTGCTGCACCCGGAGCTGGGCGGGCGGATCCTGGCAGACAAGGTGGCGGCGGTGAAGGCGACGGGCGCCGAAGTGGTGGCGACGCCGAACCCCGGGTGCATGATGCAGATCGGCGCCGGGCTTGCACTGGCAGGGGAGGCCACGGCGGTGGTCCACCCCATCGAGTTGCTGGCCGAGAGCTACCGCCGTGCCGGGCTGGTGAGGGAGTGAGCGATGGATGCTGCGACGGCAGGCATGGAGCCCGCGGACCTGGCGCGTGCGCTCGATCGGCTGCGGCGATACGTCGAGCACGAGACGCCGACGGGAGATGCCGAGCGGACGGCGGCGCTGGCGGAGGAGCTGGCGCGGGACCTGACGGCGGCGGGCGCAGTGGTCGAGCAGATCGACGCGCCCGGTGTCGGCAAGCACGTGCGCGCGCGTGTGCCGGGGCGGGACCCGGCGGAGCGGCCGCTCCTGCTGCTCGGCCATCTGGACACGGTGCACCCGCTCGGCACGCTGGCCGCGCGGCCGTTCCGGGTGGAGGGGGACCGCGCGTTTGGGCCCGGGATCTACGACATGAAAGCGGGCCTGGTGGTCATCGTGGAGGCGTTGATGCGGCTGCGCGCGGCGGGCGCGTCGCCGCGTCGGCCGGTGGTCCTGCTCGTCACGTGTGACGAGGAAGCCGGTTCGGGCACGTCACGGCCGCTGATCGAAGCCGAGGCGCGTGACGCGGGAATGGTGCTGGTGCTGGAGCCGCCGCTCGCCAACGGTGCGGCGAAGACGGCGCGCAAGGGCGTGGCGATCTACCACCTGTGCGTAACGGGCCGGCCCGCCCATGCGGGGCTCGAGCCGGAGCGCGGCGTGAGCGCGGTCGAGGAGCTGGCACACCAGATCCTGCGCGTGATCGCGCTGGCCGATCCTGCGTGTGGAACGACGATCAACGTGGGCGTGGTGCACGGCGGGACGGCATCGAACGTGGTGCCCGCGGCGGCGCGCGCCGAGATCGATGTGCGCTTCAACACGAGGGCGGAACGGGAGCGCGTGGAGCGCGCGCTCCTGTCACTGACGCCGGTGCTCGAGGGCGCGGCGGTGGAGGTGACCGGAGGCGAGAACCGACCCCCACTCGAGCGCAGCGACGGCGTCGTGCAGCTGTATGGGCTCGTGCGCGCGGCGGCGGAGGAGCTGGGCATCGAGTTGGGCGAGGGGTCCGCGGGCGGCGGGAGCGATGGGTGCTTCACGGCGGCGCTGGGTGTTCCCACGCTGGACGGGCTCGGCGTGATGGGCGATGGCGCGCACGCGACGCACGAGCACATCATCGTGCCGGACCTG
Organism: Longimicrobiales bacterium; assembly: GCA_036381195.1. Taxonomy (GTDB): domain Bacteria; phylum Gemmatimonadota; class Gemmatimonadetes; order Longimicrobiales; family RSA9; genus RSA9. Next base: position 12,823 of record DASVDH010000015.1, read on the forward strand.
CCCCGGCGGACGGCGCTGTTCGCCCGCCTGCTGGACCGGCTGTGAACGGCAGCTACGTCCTGGATCGGTCGCGGGATGCCTTGGACTGGTAGAGCGCTTCGTCGGCCGCGGCGATGAGGTCCTCGGGCTTGGCCATGGAGGGGTGGTAGACGGCGAGGCCGGCGCTCGTCGTGATGGGGTCGCGGCCGAGCCGCGAGGCGCGCTCGTGGAACCGCTCGCGCACGCGTTCGATGAAGACGAGCGCGCGCTCGCGATCGGAGTCGGAGAGGAGGGCGACGAACTCGTCGCCGCCGTAGCGGGCGGCCAGGTTCATCGCGCGTGTTTCCTGGCCGAGGACTTCGCCGAGTGCACGCAGCACCTCATCGCCGGCGAGGTGGCCGTAGCGGTCGTTGTAGGCCTTGAAGTCGTCGAGGTCGAAGACGACCGCGACGAGTTTGCGGCCGCGCCGCGCCGCCGCGAACTCGCGGGCCAGCTCGCGCTCGAGCTGGCGGCGGTTGGCGAGGCCGGTGAGCGGGTCGGTCAATGAGAGCGTACGGACCTGCTCGAAGAGGCGCGCGTTCTCGATCGCGATGGCCGCCTGGTCGGCGAGGGCGCGGAGCAGTTCGAGGTCGCTCTGGTCGAAGGGGACGTCGCGCGCGCACGCGAAGAGGGCGCCCAGGGGCCGGCCCCGATAGAGCAGCGGCGCCGCCGCCACGGGTGCGGTCCCGAGAAAGTCCCGGCTCTCCGGCTGGATGAGCGGCTCCGTGGAGGGGTCGACCGTCGCGCGCGGACGGCCGTGGCGAACCACCCAGCCGGTGAAGCTCCCCTCCAGCGGGAACAGAATGCCGAGGACGTGGGGCGGGAGTCCGTACGCGGCGCGTAGCTCGAGGGTGTCGCCGTGCTCGGACAGCAGCTCGATGCCGGCCCCGCGCGCGTGGAGCAGGCGAGCCGCCCAGTGGGCCACGAGCTGGAGCGTCCGGTCCAGCTCCGTCGAGCACGCGAGCGCGTGGCTGACCTCGACGAGCGCACGGGTGTGCGACAGCCGGCGGTGCTCCTCGGTCTTGCGTTCGACGAAGCGGAGCGCGAGGGCGATGCGGACGGCGAGGAGCGCGCCGAGCGCGGCGAGGGCGATCCCCCGTTCGACGCTGACGGACGTGCGCAACGCGGAATCCATTCCCAGGAAGCCGAGGAAGAGCGCGGCCGCGGGTACGGCGACGTGCGATGCCCGCCCGAGCACGCGGCTGGGCGCCGGCTCGGGGCGGGTCTTGCCGGCAGAGCGTGCGCTCGCGACAGCTGCCCAGGTGAGCAGGGCACAGGCCGCGAGCCAGGGCAGGTCGAACGGGCCGCCCGGGCGCGCGGCGGCCGCCTTGGGCACGGTCGCGCCGAGGATGTTGCCGAGCGCGAGCGCCGCGGCGGCGCCGAGCAACGCGACGGCCGTGCGGCCCGGAATCGCGGGTGCGTGACCCACCAGCAGCAGCCCGGCAACGTAGAGTGCGGCGATCGAGCCGAGCAGGCGGCCGAGGAGGGCGAGGAACTCGGCGCCGGTGAGTTCCGGTCTCGCGAAGAGCGGCTCGAGGCCGAGCCGGATGAGCGCGACGGTGCCGATGGCGCCCAGGATGATCCCATCCAGGGCCGCCTCGGTGACGGCGCGCCGCGCGCGGTTCGTGCGCAATGCCAGGGCCGCCCCGGTGGTGAAGAGCGGATACGCCAGCAGCGTGACGAGTGCGCCGGGCGCGGCGAAGGATGGAGGCGCGGAGAACACGAGCTGCTCGGTCGCGCTGATGATCTGGCCGAGTGCAGCGGTGGCGGCGGCCGCAGCGAACCAGCACCACCATGCGCGGCGGCCGCGGGGGAGGGCGCGGAACGCGATGATGCAGGAGACGGCGGCGCTGGCCTGCGCGACGAGCAGCACGAGGTGAGCGAATCCGAGGCGCGGCATGCCCTGCAACGGCTCGAAAACGAAAATGGCTGTCGCTGCTACGACCACGACGACGAGCCCAATGCGGACATGCGGCGCCAGGCGAGTCGGATGAAGGCGTTTCGAAATTCTCGCGACCGCGGATGTAGGACGAAATAAATTGACGCTCATCGCGGTGGTACGGGATGATCCACACGGCGGCCTCGAGACATCGGAGGGCGGCGCGCCGTCACGGGAGCCATCGCATGAGTACGGGACGAACCGCGCGAGCCGGCGGGACGGGGAGATGGGTGGAGGGCTCCCGCGGTTGCCAGACTCCGCCGGGAAGTTAATGGCGGGTAGCCGAATTCTCAAGACGGTCGCATCGGCTGGAGAAATGGGAAAGCCGATGGACGTGTGCCTCGGCGCGCGCGAGCTGCAGGAGGCGCTCGGCATCGAAACCCCCCGAGGGCGTGCCGGGCGCGGAGAGCGCAGCGGGCGGAGGCAGGCGGAGCCCCGGTGGCCCGGGGGCCGGGCTGGGGGCGGCGGCCCGGGAGCTTGCCGGGTGCGGCCGGGAGCGGTACAATGGAAGTGCACCCCGGATGCCGCGCCCACCGCGTCGGCGTAGCAGTGCGGTCGGGATGCATCCCCCCTTCCGAGGCGACAGCCGGGGTTTGCGGAGGTCGGAGCCGACGCCGCGATTGACCCCCTGAGACCTGGCCGGCAAACGTGACTCCATCTCTCGATGTCTATCCGAGTGTGGCGGAGCGCTACAGCGTGCTGCTGGATCTGGCGCGCACGCTGACCTCGACACTGGTTTCGCCGGCGCTGTACAACGCGCTGTACCAGCACGTGATGCGGGTGTTGCCGACGCGCGCGTTCACCGTCGCGCTGGTGAACCGGGTGGGCAGCCTGGAGACGGCGTTCCACACGGGGGCGGGGGATGGTTCGCTGCCGCTCGGTGAGGCGGAGCTGGAGCACCTGCGTGCGGGGGACTTCGTGCTGCGCGGCGGGGCGGAGGACGGCCGCGCGCTGCTGGCGGCGCCGCTGGCGCGCGAGGGCCGGCTGATCGGGTGCGTGGCGGTGCAAAGGGATGGCCGGCCGTTCGATGCTGCGGAAGCCAACTTCCTGCTCGCGGTCGGGCAGCTCGCCGCGGTGGCGGTGGACAATGCCCGGCTGTTCGCGGAGGTGCGGCGGCGGGGCGAGGAGGCGGAACGGCTCGAGGTCGTCGCGCGGGACCTGAGCGGGTCGCTGGAGCTGAGCGATGTCGTGGAGCGCGCGGCAGCGCGATCCTTCGAGATCGTGAACAAGCCCGTCGTGGTGTGGCTGCTGGAGGGCGCGCGCATCCGCGCGGTCGCGCGGGCCGGGGGTGCGATGATCCGGCTGGGCGAGGAGCGGCTGCTGCCTCCGGCATCCATCGCGCGGCTCAAAGCGGAAGCGCTCGCGCGCTCGGGCGGTGCGGGGGATGGCACGACGCAGGCCGAGATCCCTCTGGATGCCGAAGGCGGATCGGCGGATCAGCGGGAACGCGGGCGGGTGCTGGTGCCGCTGACGCTGGGCGCGCGGCTGGTCGGCCTGCTGGCGGTGGGCCCGTGGGGCGACGAGCCGCCGGACCCCGACCAGATCGCGTTGCTGCACCGCATGGCGCCACACGCTTCGGCGGCGATCGAGAACGCGCGATTGCACGACGAGGTGAGGCGGCTGTCCCTGACCGATCCGCTGGTGCAGCTCCCGAACCGCCGGCAGCTCGACCTCTTCCTGGAGAAGGAGTTCGCGGCGGCCGAGCGCGGCCGGCCGCTCTGCTTCGTGCTGTACGACCTGGACCGGTTCAAGGAGTACAACGACACGCAGGGTCATCGCGCCGGCGACGTCGCGCTGATCCGGTTCGCCGGCGTGCTGCGGAACGAGACACGCGCGATGAACCTCGCAGCGCGCTACGGGGGCGAGGAGTTCGCGACCGTGCTGTCGGGGACGGACCTGGCGGGCGGGCGCGCGCACGCGGAGCGCGTGCGACAGCGATGCGCGGAGACGTTCGGCGGCGAGATGACCGTGAGCGCAGGCGTGGCGGAGTACGTGCCGGAGATGCGGACGCCGGTCGACCTCGTGGTGGCGGCGGACCGGGCGTTGTACCGCGCGAAGGTCGGCGGGCGCAACCGGGTTTGCGTGGCAGACGTCTAGCCGTCACGCGGGCTGGATCCGCGGCGCGGCCGCCCGGCCGCTGCACCGCCGCGGTGATCCGGCGTCCCGCCGTTTTCCCGGAGGAGCCGGCGGGCATCCCGGAGAAACCACACGAAGATAGCGGGCGCCCCGCCCGCGAGCAGCCCGATCGAGACCCAGGTCCACAGCGTCCAGGCGCTCATCCGTGGCGCGGCTCCGGTGCGGCTGCGACGGGGCGCGCGAGCGCGCGTGCGGCGACCCGGGCGGCCAGGAACGCGACGGCGGACGCCGGCAGCGCGAACAGCACGGCGTGCTCCTGCCACAGCTCGAACGTGCGGCCGCCGAGCTCGAGCGTCCAGATCTGCGTGGCCCACTCCTCGTCGTAGCGGCCATTCATGTGGATGAGGACGTAGAACAGCAGCGCGACGCCGAGACCGGTGAGGCTCGATGCGAGGCCGGCGGCTGCGGGCTGCGGCCGGCGGGAAAAGAGCCCGGCGAGCAGCGGCACCAGCGCGGCGGCGACCAGCACCGTGCTCATGAAGATCCAGGCGGAGACGATGGTGCGGAAGAAGAGCGCGAAGGAGACGGAAGCGGCGGCGGCCGCGACGGTCATCCAGCGCGTCAGCCGCAGCACGGCGCGGTCATCCATGTCCGGACGGACCAGCGGGCGGTAGAGGTCGTACGCGAGGTTGCCACCGGCGATGAGGAGGTACGAGTCGATGGTGGACATCGCCGTGGCGAGCACGCCGGCGACGAAGAGACCGCGCAACCCGGCGGGCAACACGTCCAGCGTCAGGGTGAGCAGCGCGTAGCGCGGCTCGGCCTCGATGTCGCGGGCCGCGGCGGCCATCCCCAGGACGGTGGTGACCCAGTCGTAGGCGGCCCAGAGCGCGATGCCGAGGAGGAGCGCGACCAGCACGGCGCGGTAGCTGACGGCCGCGAAGACGCGCTGGTAGAACGCCGGCTCGACCAGCGCGCTCAGCGCCGAGGCCGCGAACACGAGCAGCACGGAGGCCGGGTACGTTCCGCCGGGCCGGAAGAACTCGGCGGGGAGCGCGGCCTGGAGCCCGTCCATGCCGCCCTGGACGCGGAGCACGAGCACGCAGGCGAGGCCGAGCGTGACGCACATGAGTGCGAACTGGACGGTGTCCGTGAACGCATCGGCGAGGAGGCCGCCGAGCACGGTGTAGGCGAGAGAGACGCCCGCGCCGACCAGCACGCCCCAGACGAACGGCACGCCGAGCAGCACGTCCAGCAGGATGCCGATGCCCATGATGCTGAGCAGCGGCAGCGCGTAGAGAAAGCAGGCGACCGCGACCACCGCGCGGGTGCCGCGGCCGTAGTAGTGGTCCGCGACGTCCGGCAGCGACAGGAAGTCATGCCGCTTGAGGCGGGGCGCGATGAGCAGCGCGGCGAGCAGGATGACGATGTAGTACGGGCGCGTGTAGCCGAACCACGCGACGACGCCCTCCTGGTACGCGACCTCGGAGCCGCCGAACAGCACGTCCAGCCCGTAATAGGTCGAGACGAGCGTGCAGACGAGGACCGGGACGGTGAAGTGCCCGGCCGCGACGAAGAACTCCCGGAAGCTGCCGATGCGGCGGGACAGGAACGCGCCGAAGGCGACCATGCCCGCCAGGTACGCGGCGATGATGACGTAGTCGAGCGCAGTCATCGCAGCTCGCGGAGGAGCTCCCACGCACGGCGTACGTGCGCTTCGGTCGTGCGCAGGTTGCCGACGGCGAGGCGGATCGCGTACCTGCCGTTCACCCGCGTGTGCGAGAGGAACACCTCGCCCGTGTCGTTGACGCGGTGGAGTAGCTGCTCGTTCAGCGCGTCGAGGTCCTCGCCGCCGGGGTGGCCGGGCGGGCGGTGGCGGAAGACGACGACGGAGAACTTCGTCGGCGCGAGGCGCTCGAAGTCCGGCGCGTCGTCCACCCACGAGGCGAAGAGGCGGGCCAGCCGGATGTGCTCGCGCAGGTGCGCCTGGAGGCCCTCACGGCCGTAGTAGCGGAGGACGAACCAGAGCTTGAGCGCGCGGAAGCGGCGGCCGAGCGCGACGCCGTAGTCCATCAGGTTCACGGCGTTCTCTCCCTCCGCGGTGGTGAGGTAGAACGGCGTGACCGAGAAGGCGCGGCGCAGCACGTCGCGGCGGCGAGTGAAGAGCGCGGAGCAGTCGGTGGGCGTGAACAGCCACTTGTGCGGGTTCACGACGAGCGAGTCCGCGCGCTCGCAGCCGTCGAGCACCCAGCGCATCTCGGGGAGCACGGCCGCGCTTCCACCGTACGCCGCGTCCACGTGCAGCCAGAGCCCTTCGCGCTCGCAGATGTCCGCGATCGCGGGCACAGGGTCCACCGCCGTCGTCGACGTGGTGCCGACGGTCGCGACCACGGCGAGCGGGCGGATCCCGGCGGCGCGGTCCTCGGCGATGGCGGCTTCGAGCGCAGCGGGGTCGAGGCGATGCTCGGCATCCGTCGCGATGCGGCGCACGCCGGAGAGGCCGAGGCCCAGGGTGATGGCGGCCTTGTCGACGCTGGAGTGCGCTTCCTCGGAGCAGTAGACGCGGAGCCGTGGCAGGTCGCGGCCGGCGAGGCCGTCCTCGCGGATGCGGAGGTCGGGGTCGAGCTCGCGCGCGGCGGCGAGCGCGTAGAGCGTGCTGCTGGAGGCGGTGTCGTTGATTTCGCCGAACCAGCCGCCGGGCAGGCCCATGAGCTGGCGCAGCCAGTCGAGCACGTGCTGCTCGAGCTCGGTGGCGGCAGGCCCGGTCCGCCAGAGCATCGCGTTGATGTTGAGCGCCGCGGCGAGCATCTCGCCGAGGATGCCCGGCGTGGAGCTGCTGATGGCGAAGTAGCCGAAGAAGCCGGGGTGGTTCCAGTGCGTGGTGTTCGGCAGGATCAGGCGGTCGAAGTCCGCGAGGATCCTGTCCATCGGCTCGGGCGCGCCGGGCGGCGCGGGCGGCAGGGCGGCGCGCACGTCGCCGGGCGCGGTGCGTGGGAGGACAGGCCACGCCTCGGGCCGCTCGAGGTACGCCGCGATGCGATCGAGCGCCGCGGCCGCGTGGCGGCGGAAGTCGCCGTCGTGGCCGTCGCCCGGGACGGGGCGCGGTGCGGCGCCGCGTGCGCCGGCTCCTGTGGTCATGCGGTGAAAGCTAGGAGGGAGGCGGGCGGCGGTCCAGCGGCGAGGCCGGCTACCAGAGTGTCGCCATGCGCAGCAGGAGGTTGACGAGCTCGGCGAGCCGGGGGCCCAGCTCTGCGGAGCCGAGGGTGGCGTTGGCGCCGGCATCGGCGGCGGCGCGGGCGGTGGCGGGGTCGTCCGCGACGGCGAGGATGGGGAGGCGGCCCTCGCGCTGGCGGAGCTCCGACACGCTCGCGGGTGAGAGGCCGCGGCGCAGGTCGACGAGGATGAGCGGCGGCGTCGCGATGTCGCCCTCGCCGGCGCCGAGTGCGTCGTGCAGCTCGCGCGGCGTGCGGGCGAGGCGTGTGGCGAAGCCGGCGGCGCCGAGGGCGGCGAGCAGGTCCGGGCCATCGTCGCTCAGGACGAGCGCGGGATTGACGGCCTCCATCATGGACGCCGCGGCGTCCTGCCGCGCGGATGGGTGCCGATGCATGGTTGGTCCCTCGGTCCGGGTGGAGGCCCTCGCGGGGAGGCGTGCAAGGCGCGTTCCCGCCGCCACGGAGCCGCGCGTTGAGCGCGCGGCGGGCCGCGTGTATGTTGCCGCGCCATGAACGGGAGCAGATCTGCGGAGCGGCAGGCGGCGCTGGCCGCGGGGATCGCGGCCGCGCTGGCCCTCGCCGCGTGCGCGCCGGCGCCGGGCCGGCCGGCGCCACGCCGCGTCACGCTCGCGGGAGTCGTGGACTCCGTGGTGAGCACGCCGCCGCTCGACCGCACGCACTGGGGGATCGAGGTGCACGACCCCGCGCGCGGCGCGACGCTGTTCGCGCTCGACCCGGAACGGCATTTCGTCCCGGCGTCGAACATGAAGCTGCTGGTGACCGCGGTCGCGCTCGGGGAGCTGGGCCCGGAGTTCCGCTACCGGACGGAGCTGTACGCGCGGCGGGCGCCGGGGGACACGGCGGCGGCGCTGCTCGTGGTCGCGGGGCGCGGCGACCCGACGTGGTCCGAGCGGTTCCACGGGACGCCGTGGGCGCCGCTCGATTCGCTGGCGGATTCCGTTGCGCTCGCGGGGATCGCGCGCGTGACCGGCGAGCTCGTCGTCGATGCGAGTCATTTCGATCGCGAGTTCATCCACCCCACCTGGGAGGTGGGCGACCTGGACTACGGCTACGCCGCGCCGGTGGCGGCGTTCGCGATCGAGGAAGGCACGTTCCGCTCCGTGGTCTCGCCCGGCGCGGCCGCCGGGGAGCCGGCGCGGGTCACCGTGCTCGCGCCGCCGGGCACGATCACGCTGGTGAACCGGCTGGTGACGGACACCGCGGGTGCGCGCCGCCGGATCGAGGTCTCGCGCACCGTGGGGAGCGATACCGTGACCCTGCTGGGCACCATCCCGCTCGGCGCGGCGCCGGACACGTTGCGGCTCGCCGTGGGTGAGCCGGCGCGGTACGCGGCCCGCGCACTGGCGGCCGCGCTGGAGGCGCGGGGCATCGAGATCGAAGGCGGGGTGCGCGTCGTCTACGACACGCTCGAGGCGGCGGTCCTCCGGGGCGTAATGGACACCGCCGCCGTGGCTCCGACGGCTGCGGACTCCGCGCTGGCGGATACCACGGCGGGGGGCACGGCGGCCGTGCGGCTCGAGCGGGTGGCGAGCTGGACGTCTCCGCCGCTGGCCGAGGTCGTGGCGGCGATCCTGAAACCGAGCCAGAACTGGATCGCCGAGATGCTGCTCAAGACGCTGGGCGCGGAGCGGGGCGAGGGCGGGAGCTGGCCGGCGGGCGCGGAGGTCGAGCGGCGCTACCTGTTCGACGTCGTCGGGATCGACTCGACGGCGATCGTCGTGCGGGACGGGTCGGGCCTCTCGGCCCAGAACCTGGTGACGCCGCGAGCGCTGGTGCAGCTCCTCGCGCATGCGCGGCGGATGCCGTGGGGCCCCGCGTACCGCGCCGCGCTGGCCGTCCCGGGCGAGGAAGAGGGGACGCTGGAGAACCGGTTGAGGGGGCTCGAGGGCCGCCTGTACGCGAAGACGGGAACGATCACGCACGTCAACTCGCTGACGGGGTACCTGACGACGGCGTCGGGGCGGGAGCTGATCTTCAGCATCCTCACGAACGCGTCGGGCCAGCCGTCCGGCGAGGTGCGGCGCGCGATCGACGGGATCGCGCGCACCATCGCCGAGCAAGGAGGCGCGAGATGAGCCGGACGAGGAAGGCGCTGCTGATCGTTGGCGGGGTGGTGTTGGCGTTCGTGCTGGGCTTCGGCTGGCAGTACGTGCGGGCGCAGGCGCTCAAGGCGGAGCTCGCGAATGTGCGGCAGGAGCTTGCGTTGCTGCGGGCCGAAGCGGCGCTCGGCGCCGCGGCGGTCGCCGCCCTGCAGAACAACCACGAGGTGGCGTTGAAGCTGACCAGCGACTTCTTCACGCGGCTCCAGCAGGAGGTAGACACGGCACCGGCACGCGCGCGCGCCGAGCTGGAGCAGATCCTGGGGCAACGGGACGCCGTGATCACCGTCGTCTCGCGCGCGAGCCCCGAAGCGAGCAGCGTGCTCACCCGGCTGTACGTCCGGTACCGGGTCGCGATCGGCGGGCCGGACCAGGCGCTGCCGATCGCCGCGCAACCGCCGGCCAGCAGCGGCTGAGGCCGGCGGAGGGTGCGCCCGCCACGCCCGGCTCCGCGCGGCGCGGGGGCGGGCGTCAGTCGGCGGGCACCGCCACACCCGGCGGCGGGTGGTGCAGGAGCGGGCGTCAGTCCGCGGGCACCGCCGCCCGCGACCAGTCCGCCAGCGCTTCCCTCGCCGCGCGGTAGCCCTCCTCGAGGAAGTACTTCGTTCGGCTGAAGTCGAACGTGGAGTAGCCGTCCAGGCGCGGGCGGATGTAGACGAGGGGCGGGCCATCCCAGGCATCCAGTTGTTGGCGCCGGCGGGCGTAGCTCAGGATGTCGAACACGCGGTGATGGATGGCGACGATGCCCTTCGAGACCGTGTCGAGCGAATCCTTCACCTCGCCCGCCGCGACGTCCACCGCGATGATGAGGTCCGCACCGCGCTCCGCCGCGCGCCGTATGGGCAGGGAGTCGCCGACGCCGCCATCCACGTAGAACCGGCCGTCGAGCTCCGCGGGAGGGTAGAAGAGGGGAAGCGCGCAGGAGGCGTACACGGCATCCGCGAGCGGCAGGTCCGTGCGCCCGCCCGCGCCGAACCACTCCGTCCTCCCCGTTTCCAGGTCCACCGCGTTCATGCCGAGAGGAACCGTGAGGTCGGCGAAGTCCGCGGCCGGCAGCACGGAGCGGATGTAGTCCCGGAAAGTCTCGCCCCGGAAGACGCTGGGCTGCCGGATGCCGTTGAGGAGGAGCACCCAGCGGTTGAGGGTGACGATGTCCGCCTTCTTCAGGCGCAGGGCGAGCGAGGCGAGCTCGGCCCAGCCGAGGCCGGCAGAAATGCAGGCGCCGACCAGGGCGCCGATGCTCGTGCCGACGATCTCGGCGACCTCGACGCCGGCCTCCTGGATGGCCTTCCAGGCGCCCACGTGGGCCATGCCCTTCACCCCGCCGCCCCCGAGCACCAGGATCGTCCGTGCCATGGAGACCACTCCGCGTGTGAAGCGCCCGGTAGGCCAACCGGGTCAAGAACCGGGCCCCTGCCGCACGCGGGCGCCTTGGGCGGGTGGTGTGTGGGCGCACTCGGCGGGCGGCATCGCCCCGAGCCAATAGACACCGCGGGCGCTGGGGAAAGTTCCCGGCGCCCGGCCGGCCGGGCGGGCCCGGGGTCCGCCGGGCACTCCCGCCGCCCGGGGTCGGGGCGGCGTGGCGTCAGACCCGCTCGGAGGCCCCGGCCCGGCACGAGGACCCGACACTGCAATGAGGTGGCGCGCCGCGGACCTACCCGGTTCGCCTGGCTGGTGGGCGATGGGTGTGACGGGCGGCGCTCGATGCCCCCCCGGAGCCCCCGGCGCGAGGGCTTGACATGGCGATTGGGCGCGGGTAGGTTGCTGCTTGATATTCGGAATCATTCTTGAATTGGACCGCCGGAAGACGGGTGGCCGGCGATGGAGGCCCGGGGAGAGCGATGAGCGAGCCGATTCTGAGGATCGTGGATCTGCACGCGGTGGTGGCGGAGGACCAGACGGAGATCCTGAAGGGCGTGGACCTGGAGCTGCCGCGTGGCGAGGTCCACGCGATCATGGGGCCGAACGGGTCGGGCAAGAGCACGCTGGCGAAGGTGCTGTCGGGTCACCCGGCATACGAGGTGACGGAGGGGGAGGTCTGGTTCAAGGGCCAGAACCTGCTCGAGCTGGAGGCGGACGAGCGGGCGCGGGCAGGGCTGTTCCTGGCATTCCAGTATCCCGTGGACATCCCGGGGGTGTCCATCGCGAACTTCCTGCGGACGGCGCTCCAGGCGCGGTCGGGCGGGGAGGTGGACATCTTCGACTTCCAGGAGAAGCTGCTGGAGCGCATGCAGCTCCTGGAGGTGGATCCCTCGTTCGCGGAGCGGAGCGTGAACGACGGGTTCAGCGGCGGTGAGAAGAAGCGGAACGAGATCCTGCAGATGGCGATGCTGGAGCCGGACCTCGCCGTGCTGGACGAGACGGACTCCGGGCTGGACATCGACGCTCTGAAGGTGGTGGCGAACGGGGTGAACCGGCTGCACGAGGAGCGGCCGGAGATGACGGTCCTGTTGATCACGCACTACCAGCGCCTGCTGAACTACATCAAGCCGGACGCGGTGCACGTGATGGCGGGGGGGCGGATCGTGCGGTCCGGCGGCCCGGAGCTGGCGGAGGAGCTGGAGGCGCGGGGCTACGAGGCATTCAAGGAGGTGGCCGGCGCGGCCTGAGCGCGGCCGCGCCCTGGCCCGCCGGAGCTTCCCGCCGCGCGGTGCCCTTTTCAGTCAGCGGGAATGAGAGGAGCCGAACGTGCCCTACAACGAGACGGTCGCGAACCTGGGGCTCGAGGAGTACAAGTATCACTTCATCACGAAGGACAGGCCCCTGTTCAAGGCGCAGAAGGGGTTGTCCGAGGAAGTGGTGCGCCAGATCTCGGCCCACAAGGAAGAGCCGGAATGGATGCTGAAGTTCCGGCTGAAGGCGTTGCGCATTTTCCAGTCCAAGCCCATGCCCACGTGGGGCGGGGACCTGAGCAAGCTCGACCTGGACGACATCTACTACTACATCCGGCCGCAGGACCAGATGAAGCGGTCGTGGGAGGAGGTCCCGGACTCGATCAAGGAGACGTTCGAGCGCCTGGGCATCCCGGAGGCGGAGCGGAAGATCCTGGCGGGCGTGGGTGCGCAGTACGAGTCGGAGATGGTCTACCACTCCCTCAAGCAGGAGTGGGAGGAGCAGGGCGTCATCTTCGAGTCGATCGAGAACGGGCTGAAGAAGTACCCGGATCTGTTCCGGGAGTACTTCTCGACGGTTGTGCCCCCGCATGACAACAAGTTCGCGGCGCTGAACTCTGCGGTCTGGTCGGGCGGCTCGTTCGTGTACATCCCGAAGGGTGTGAAGGTGGACGTGCCGCTGCAGGCCTATTTCCGCGTGAACGCGGAGCAGATGGGTCAGTTCGAGCGGACGCTGATCATCGCGGACGAGGGGTCGCAGGCGCACTACATCGAGGGTTGCACGGCGCCGGTGTACACGACGCACTCGTTCCATTCGGGTGTGATCGAGATCGTGGTGAAGCCGGGGGCGCGGTTCCGCTACACGACGATCCAGAACTGGCCGCACAACATGTACAACCTCGTGACGCAGCGTGCGCTGGTGCACGAGGGTGGGCACATGGAGTGGCTGGACGGGAATCTCGGCTCGATGCTGACGATGAAGTACCCGTCGTGCTACCTGGTGGGCGAGGGTGCGCACGGGGAGATCCTGTCGATCGCGTACGCGGGGAACGGGCAGCACCAGGACACGGGGGGCAAGGTGGTGCATGCGGCGCCGCACACGACGTCGCGCATCATCTCGAAGTCCATCTCGCGGGGGACGGGTCGTGCCTCGTACCGCGGGCTGTGCAAGGTGTACGACGGGGCGCGGAACGCGAAGTCGAACGTGCAGTGTGATGCGCTGCTGTTGCACGACACGTCGCGGACGGACACGTTCCCGTACATCGAGATCGAGGAGAGCACGGCGAACGTGGGGCACGAGGCCTCGGTTTCGAAGATCGGCGAGGAGCAGCTCTTCTACCTGATGAGCCGTGGCCTGTCCGAGGAGGAGGCGACGGCGATGGTGGTGCGGGGCTTCATCGAGCCGGTCGCGCGGGAGCTTCCGCTGGAGTATGCCGTGGAGCTGAACCGGCTGATCGAGCTGGAGATGGAGGGGAGTGTTGGCTGACGCGCGGATGACGACGGCCGCGGAGGGTGTGACGGCGGCGTTCAACCGGGAGGCGGCGGAGCGGCTGGCGGCGGGTGAGCCGCAGTGGTTGCGGGAGCGGCGGCTGGCTGCGTGGGAGGTCTATGAGCAGACGCCGCTGCCCACGACGCAGGTCGAGGAGTGGCGGTACACGGACGTCGCGATGCTGAAGCTGGACGAGGTCCGGCTCGAGGAGGAGGGTGGCAGCGCGCCGTCCGGGCCTGCCGCGGCGCTGCTCGCGACGGGAGCCGAGGCGGCGGGGCGGGTGCTGCAGGTGGGGGCGCGCCTGGCCGAGGTGGAGGGCGCCGAGGAGCTGCGCGCGAAGGGCGTGGTGATCGCGGATCTGGCGACGGCGGCGCGGGAGCATCCGGAGCTGGTCGAGCCGTACCTCGGCACGCGGGCGGTGCCGGCGGAGCTGGGCAAGTTCGCGGCGTTGAACGGCGCGCTCTGGGCCGGCGGCGTCCTGGTGTACGTGCCCCGCGGCGTGCACATCGAGCAGCCGATCCGGGTGGGGCGGTGGCTGGGACGTGCGGGTGTGGCGGTGTTGCCGCGAACGCTGCTCGTGGCGGACGAGGGCAGCCGGGTCGCGCTGGTGGAGACGTTCGCGTCTCCGGATTTCGACGCGCCGGCGCTCTCCTGCGGCGTGGTGGAGGTCTACGCGCGTTCGGGCGCGAGCGTGCAGTACGTGGGGCTCCAGCGTTGGGGGCTCGGGGTGCGGCACGTCTCGACGCAGCGGACGATCGCGGAGCGGGACGCGAACCTGGACACGCTGGTGGTGAACCTGGGCGCGTCGGTGGCGCGGGTGGAGCTGGCGGCGCGGCTGGAGGGTCCGGGCGCGCGGAGCGACATGCTGGGCCTCTACTTCGCGAGCGGGGAGCAGCACTTCGACCACAGCACGCGGCAGGACCACGTGGTGCCGCATGCGCAGAGCGACCTGCTGTACAAGGGGGCGCTGTACGATCGCGCGCATACGGTGTTCCGCGGCCTGATCAAGGTGCACCCGAAGGCGCAGCGGACGGACGCGTACCAACAGAACCGGAACCTGCTGCTCTCCCCGGAGGCGCGGGCGGAATCGCTGCCGAACCTGGAGATCGAGGCGGACGACGTCCGCTGCTCGCACGGCGCGACCGTGGGGCACCTGGACGAGGAGGAGATGTTCTACCTCATGAGCCGGGGCCTGCCGCGGCGGGTGGCGGAGCGGCTGGTGGTCTTCGGGTTCTTCGGCGAAGTGCTCGAGCGGTTGCCGTTGCCGGGCGTGGTGGAAGAGCTGCGCGCCGCGATCGAGGCGCGGCTGCGGTAGGAGGCGTGCGAAGTGGATGCGGCAGCCGCGTCGCTCCCGCCGGGCGCCGTTCTGGCCGCGGCGGTCGAGGACCTTCCGCCCGGCACGCTGCTGGGCGTGGAGGTGGCAGGCCGCCGCATCTGCCTGGCGCATGCGGAAAGCGGGATCTACGCGTTCCAGGACAACTGCACGCACAAGGACTTCCCTCTGTCGGCGGGTGAACTGTCGGGCGACACGGTCGAGTGCGCCTGGCACGGGGCCCAGTTCGACGTCGAGAGCGGACGCGCGCTCTGCCTGCCCGCGATCAAGCCGGTGAAGACGTACGAGGTGGTGGTGCAGGGCGGGCGGATCTACGTGGTGATCGAGGATTGAAGCGGCGCCGGAGAGTTCCCGGCGCCGTGTGCGCTTTGTGGGGGTTCATCGCATGGGGGTGCTGACGCGGACGGCCGCGCTGCCGGACCTCGAGCGGGTCCGGGCGGACTTTCCGGCGCTCGCGCAGGTGGTGAATGGCCGGCCGCTGGCGTACCTGGACAGCGCGGCGACGGCGCAGCGCCCGCGCGCGGTGCTGGACGCGGTGGCGCAGTTCTCCATGCAGGACAACGCCAACGTGCATCGCGGGCTGCACGAGCTCTCGCGGCGGGCGACGGAGCGGTACGAGGCGGCGCGCGCGAGGGTGGCGCGCTTCCTCGGTGCTGCGGATCCGGCGGAGGTGGTGTTCGTGCGCGGCACGACCGAGGCGGTGAACCTGGTGGCGTGGAGCTGGGGTGGAGCGGTGCTGCGGGAGGGCGACGAGGTGGTGCTGACGGTCGCGGAGCACCACTCGAACATCGTGCCGTGGCAGATGCTAGCGCAGCGGACAGGCGTGCGGCTGCGCTACATCGATGTGGACGATGCGGGCCGCATCCGGCTGGACGAGCTGGATGCGCTGCTCGCCGGGGGGCGGGTGAAGCTGGTGTCGCTGGCCCACGCGTCGAACGTGCTCGGCACGATCCATCCGGTCCGGGACGTCTGCGAGCGCGCGCATCGGGCAGGCGCGCGCGTCTTCGTGGACGGAGCGCAGGGCGCCGCACACCTGCCGGTGGATGTCGCGGCGTTGGGCTGCGACTTCTACGCCTTCTCCGGGCACAAGCTCGGTGGCCCGATGGGCATCGGCGCGCTGTGGGCGCGGCGCGAACTGCTGGAGGCGATGCCGCCGTGGCAGGGCGGCGGCGAGATGATCGATGAGGTGCTGCCCGAGCGCTCGACGTACGCGGTGGTGCCGCACCGGTTCGAGGCCGGCACGCCGAACGTGGCGGGGGCAGTGGGGCTGGCGGCGGCGCTGGACTACCTCGAGTCGCTGGGCCGCGAGGCGGCAGCGGCGCACGAGGCGACGCTGGTCCGGTACGGCCTCGAGCGGCTGGGTGCGGTGCCGGGCCTCACGCTGTACGGCCCGCCGGGGCCGGAGGGGCGGATCGCGGTGTTCACCTTCACGCTCGACGGCATCCACCCGCACGACCTGGCGACGATCCTGGACGCGGAAGGCATCGCGATCCGGGCGGGGCACCACTGCGCGCAGCTCCTGATGCGGCGGCTGGGCGTGGGCTCGACGGCACGTGCCTCGTGTTTCATCTACACGGCGCCCGAGGAGCTCGACCGGCTGGTCGATGGCCTCGAGGCGGCGCGGCGCATCTTCTCCGGATGACCAACGGATCCCCGCCGGCGGATCGGGCCGGCAGCGAGGCCGGGGCGTCGTCCCCGGCGCTACCCTCCCTGAGCTCGCTCTACCAGCAGCTCATTCTGGAGCATTACAGGAATCCGCGGAACCGGGGCGAGCTCCCCGGCGCGGACGCGGACGTGCGCATGAACAACCCCTCGTGCGGCGATTCGGTGCGGCTGCAGCTCCGCTTCGAGGGCGATCGCATTGCCGCGGCTCGCTTCAGCGGCGACGGGTGCTCGATCTCCCAGGCGAGCACCTCGATGATGACGCAGGTGGTGGAGGGGAAGAGCGTGGCGGAGGTGCGGCAACTGATCGAGCGCCTGAAGGCAATGATGCGGGGCGACGAGGCCGCCGCGCGTGACCGTGCGCTGGGCGACCTGCGCGCGCTCGCGGGCGTGCACCGTTTCCCCGTGCGCGTGCGCTGTGCGCTGCTGGGCTGGAACGCGCTGGAGGAAGCGTTGCGCCAGGCGCGCGGCTGACGCGCGGGCGCCGGCTCAGAACTCGTCCAACAGCCAGAAGGGTTCGGAAGCGAGAAAGGCGCGGTCCAGGAGCCGGACGGCGCCCTGGATCTCGGCGCGCCCGAGCCAGGCGGCGGCGCCGGGCGAGAGCTCGCCGGCGTAGATCTGCGCGAAGGTGGCGGGGTCGGTGACGAGGCGGGCGTCCGCGCGGCCGTGTGCCTGGCGCACGTCAACGCCGTCGGAGGAGAGCTCGAGGCGCCAGGGTCCGAGGTTCTCGGGGATCTGCTCGTCGCGGACCTCGATCTCGAGCGTGGCCTGGATGGCAGAGTCGTCGTCCCCGTAGGAGCGGGAAGCGAGGGCGGCCCGGACATCGAGCACGCGGAGCATGGGTCCGCGCAGCGCGGTCGCAGTCGGGAACCAGAGGGCGCGGGCAGGGTGGAAGCCCGGCGGTCTGGGATCTGCGAGCCGGAGGGTCATGCGCTCACCACGGCGCGCGTCGTAGCGGACGCGGCGCCACTGGTCGCGCTGGCGGGAGATCCAGCCGAGGAGGCCGCGGTAGGCGTCGTCGGT
The DNA here is from genome assembly GCA_036381195.1 of Longimicrobiales bacterium. Taxonomy (GTDB): domain Bacteria; phylum Gemmatimonadota; class Gemmatimonadetes; order Longimicrobiales; family RSA9; genus RSA9. The sequence goes on from DASVDH010000015.1 coordinate 30,307, forward strand.
CTCGGCGATCAGCTCGCGGATGTAGAGCGAGCGGTGCTCGGGCGAGCGTTCGCGGCCGTAGCGGGTGAGGAGGTAACCCTGCACCTCGCGAGGGGCGAAGACGTAGGCCTGGATGGCGGGCGTCTCGAGGTGGTGGGTCCACGCGTCGGCGTCGCGGCGGATGGGGCCGTTGGAGCGTTGCGCGACGCGCGCGTAGCACGCGGTGATGCCGGCGCGATCCTGGGGCGTCGCGGGGCGGACGTGCTCGTAGCCGTCGAGCTCCGGGAGCGATTCCGGGCGGAACCGGCAGGCGAGCAACTCGCCGACGAGGCCCCAGCCGAGGGCCTGGTAGAAGTCGGGGCGGAAGGGGTAGAGCGTGGACACGATGTCACCGCGCTCGCGGCCGATGCGCATGGCTTCGGTGACGATGCGGCGGCCGAGGCCGCGGCGGCGGGCCGCGCCCGAGACGGCGACGGCGGCGAGCCCCAGCATGGGCAGCGCGGCGCCGGCGATGTACTCGGTGAAACGGTAGGCCCTGAACGCGCCAGCGATGCGGCCGCCTTCCTCGGCGACCCAGGCGGTTTCGATGCCGCCGTAGGGGACCCCGGCCTCGAGCTGGCGGATGCGATCCGCGACGGTCCGCTCGCCGGGGAAGGCGTGGGACCACAGCTCCGCCAGGGGTTTGATGTCGGCGCGTTCCGCGCGGCGCACCGTCATGCCCGCCTCCTCGCCTGGGGTATGATGCAGCGCGGGGGGTAGGAATGCAACGACAGCCATGGTGGCGATCCGATCGACGCAGGAGGGATTGCGGATGACGGACGGTCATTCAGACGCGGCCGCTCCCGGCCTCGCGGGCGGCGCCGAGCAAGAGCGATCGGCGCCAGCATCCGGAGGAGCACAGGGCCGCGCGCAGGAGCCGGGCCGCGGAGCCGTCGGCGCCCAGGCGCGCCCGGCGCGGCGGCCGGCGCACGGCACGCCCGGGTGGGTCGGGCGCCGGGTGGCGATCGTTGCGGGTTGCCGCACGCCGTTCGCGAAAGCGGGCACGCTGTTCCGCGACCTGACGGCAATCGATCTCGGCACCCTGGCGGTGCGCGAGCTGATCAACCGCGCGGAGCTCGATCCGCTGGAGGTGGACGAGCTGGTCTATGGCACCGTGGTGCACGCCGTGACGGCGCCGAACATCGCGCGTGAGGTCGCGCTGGGCGCGGGGCTGCCGCCGAGCGTGCCCGCGTTCACGGTGTCACGCGCCTGCGCGTCCGCGAACCAGGCGATCACGACGGCGGCGGACAGCATCGCGCGCGGCTACGCGGACGTCGTGATCGCGGGCGGCGCGGAGTCGCTGACGGACATCCCCATCCTGTTCTCGAAGAAGCTGCGCAACCGGCTGGTCGCGGCGTCCAGGGCGAAGACGCCGCTGCAGCGGGTGCGCGCGTTCGCTGGACTCAGGCCGCGCGAGCTGGTGCCCGTCACGCCCGCCATCGCGGAGCCCAGCACGGGCGAGACGATGGGCCAGAGCGCGGAGCGGATGGCGAAGGAGAACGGGATCAGCCGCGAGGAGCAGGACCGCTGGGCGCTGCGGTCCCACCAGCTCGCGTGGCAGGGCACGGAGGACGGGCGGCTGCTCCAGGAGATCGTGACGGTGTTCGTGCCGCCGGATTATTCCGAGGTCGTCACGCAGGACAACGGCATCCGGCAGGACACGAGCATGGAGAAGCTGGCGGCGCTGCCGCCGGTGTTCGACCGCAAGTACGGGAGCGTGACGGCCGGCAATTCGTCGCCGCTGACGGATGGCGCGAGCGCGGTGCTGCTCATGAGCGAGGAGAAGGCGAAGGCGCTGGGCTACGAGCCGCTGGGCTACATCCGGAGCTGGGCGTACGCGGCGCTCGCGCCGTCCGCCCAACTGCTCCAGGGCCCGGCGTACGCGGCGCCGATCGCGCTGGACCGCGCGGGCGTGAGCATGCGCGACATCGAGCTGTGGGAGATCCACGAGGCATTCGCCGCGCAGGTGCTCTCGAATCTCCAGGCACTCGACTCGGACGAGTTCGCGCGCAAGGAGCTCGGGCGGAGCGAGAAGGTGGGGATCATCGACGAGGACCGGATCAACGTGATGGGCGGCAGCATCGCGCTGGGCCACCCGTTCGGCGCGACGGGCGGCCGGCTGACGATCACGCTGCTGAACGAGCTGAAGCGGCGGGGGCTGGGGCTCGGGCTGATCACGGTGTGCGCGGCAGGGGCGATGGGGTTCGCGATGGTGGTGGAGCGGTAGGTGGGGCGCTGCGGGGGGCCTGGGCGGGGGCGGCCCCGCCGCCCTGCCCTGCCTCCCGGGCGGGGGCGGGAGAACAATGGCGGGCGGCGGCGCTCGCGGCGGGGCTGCTGCTGCCCGCGTCGTCGCCGGCTCAGGCCCCACCGGCGCCGGCCCGCCGCGCCGCCTCCCGGATCTCCTCCAGCGGCGGGAACACGCCGGGATGCTCGCCCACCCAGGCGTACCGGACGATGCCGGCGGGATCCACGACGAACGCGGCGCGCTCCGAGACGCCCTCGAGGCCGCCCAGCTCGCGGCGGACGCCGTACGCGTCCGTCGCCTCGCGGTTGAAGTCGGAGAGGATGGGGAAGGGAGCGCCGCAGTCCTCGGCGAACTTCCGGTTGACGTAGGGCGAGTCCACGCTGATGCCGAGCACGGTGGCCCCCTCCTGCTCGTACGCTGCGTAGTCCTCGGCGACCGTACACAGCTCGCGCGTGCAGACGGAGGAGTAGGCGAGCGGGAAGAACAGCAGGATGACGGGTCGCTCGCCGAAGTAGCGGGAGAGGCGGACGGGCTCGCGCGGCGCCGCGAAGACGGTCGCGTCCGGCGCGGGGTCGCCGGGGGTCGGGCGCATGGGTCGGCCTCCTGGGTCGGGCCGGCGGGGGCGCCGGCCGCTGGCGTGTGCGTGACAGCGGACGATGCCAGCGTGGGAGGCGCCGCGCAATCCCCCGCGGGCCGCTCATCCGCCCCGCGCCGCGTCGTATCACGCCGTCTCCGCGCGCGCGGCTGCACGCTCATGGCGGAACACCGGGCCCGGCTTCGTGAAACGCCGCCTCCGCGCGCGCCGCTGCGCGGCGGATCCGCCCGCGTCCTGAAGCGCGACCAACCCTCCGCTCGGCCTCGCCGCCCTCCGCCGCACCGACTTGACTTGCCTGAACGATGGGGCCAGGTTCGCCGCCCATGCTGACCACAGAGCGGGAGAGCGCCGCATCTCGCGAGCGGGAGGCGCGAGAGCCGGCAGGGCCGGAGGGACCGGCGCGGCGCCGCCGGATCGGCCTCTTCGCCGGGCTCGCGCTGTTCGCGCTCGTGCTGGCCGCGCCGACGGGCATGCCGGCGCCGGCGCAGCGCACGGCGGCGGTGGCCGTGCTCATGGCGACGTGGTGGATGACGGAGGCGCTGCCGCTCGCCGCGACGTCCCTCCTCCCCCTCGTCCTCTTCCCGCTGCTCGGCGTGCTGCGGCCGGAGCCCGCGGCGGCGCCGTACGCGAACCCGGTCATCTTCCTGTTCATGGGCGGGTTCCTGCTCGCGCTCGCGATGGAGCGCTGGGGGCTGCACCGCCGGATCGCGCTCGGAGTGGTGGCGACCGTGGGCGTGCAGCCGCGGCGGCTCGTGCTGGGCTTCATGCTGGCGACGGCGTTCATCAGCATGTGGATCTCGAACACGGCGACGGCGGCGATGATGCTGCCGATCGGGCTGGCGCTCGCCGAGCTGCTCCGGCCGCGCGAGCCCGGTGCGCCGTTCCCGTTCGGCACGGCGCTGATGCTCGGGATCGCGTACGGCGCGACGATCGGCGGCGTGGGCACACTGATCGGTACGCCGCCGAACGCGGTGTTTGCCGCGGCGGCGCGCGAGCTGGCGGGGCGCGAGATCGGGTTCGCCGAGTGGATGAAGGTGGGGATGCCCATCGTCGCGCTGCTGCTGCCCATCACCTGGGCGCTGCTGGTGTACGTGCTGTTCCCACCGGGCCAGCTCCCGGCGGGTGCGGCCGCGCTGCTGGCGGCGGAGCGTGCGCGTTTGGGGCCGGCGACCCGGGGCGAGCGGCTGACGGCGGCGGTGTTCGCGCTCACCGCGCTCGGCTGGCTGCTGCGCCAGCCCAAGCTGATCGGGGGGCTGCGCATCCCCGGGCTCGCGGACCTGGCGCCAGGTCTGGACGACTCGACGATCGCGATGGGCGGCGCGCTGCTCCTGTTCCTCCTGCCGGTGGACTGGCGGAGAGGCGAGTTCGTGCTGGACTGGGGCGCGGCGCGGCGGCTGCCGTGGGGCGTGCTGCTGTTGTTCGGCGGCGGGCTCTCGCTGGCGCGCGCGTTCGAGGAGAGCGGGCTCACGGCCATCGTGGGGCAGGCGGTGGCCGGGCTCGCAGGCCTGCCGGCGTGGCTGCTCCTCGCGATCGTGGTCGCGACGCTGATCTTCGTGAGCGAGCTCACGTCGAACACGGCGCTCGCGGCCATGGCGATGCCCTTGCTCGCCGCCGCGGCCGTGGGCGTGGGGCAGGACCCGCTGGTGCTCATGGCGGCGGGCGCGCTGGCCGCATCCACGGCATTCATGCTGCCCGTCGGCACGCCGCCGAACGCGCTGGTGTTCGGGACGGGCTACGTGCGGATGGGCGAGATGGTGAAGGCGGGGTTCGGGCTGAACCTGGCGTCGGTCGTGCTGGTGACGGTGGTGGCGTACGTTGTGGTGGCGTGGGCGTTCGGGTGAGCCCGAGAGGTGGGCCGGGGCGAGGGCGAGGGATGGCAGGCTGAGGCGCCAGGTGCGGAGGTTCCCGGATGGCTGCGTGGTGCTGCTGCGCGCCTACCGGGGCCCGGCGCGCACGGGCGCGCCGGCGTGGGACCAGCAGAGGGGCGTACGCCGCCTCTACCTCTCCGCCACCGCCTCCCTCTCGTACACGACGCTGCCTTCGATCACGGTGAAGTCCACCTTCACCTCCGAGATCCGGGCCGGGTCGATCTCGAGGATGTTCTCGGAGAGGACGACGAGGTCGCCGCGCTTGCCGGGCTCGAGCGTGCCCAGCTCCTTCTCCATGAACGCGCCGTACGCGTTGGCGGCGGTGTAGGCGCGGAGCGCCTCCTCGACCGAGATCTTCTGCTCGGGCACCCAGCCGCCGGGATTGGCGCCATCGATGGTGCGGCGGGTGACGGCGGCGTAGATGCCGAGCAGCGGGTCGATCGGCGCGACGGTCCAATCGCTGCCAAACATCAGGCCAGCGCCCGCGTCCAGCAGCGAGCGGAACGCGTAGGTCGTGCGGATGCGCTCGGGCCCGATGCGCTTCTGGGCCCAGCGGCCGTCGTCGATGGCGTGATACGGCTGCATGGAGGGCAACACGCCGAGCGCGGCGAACCGCTGGATCGCTTCAGGCGTGAGGTGTTGCGCGTGCTCGATGCGGAAGCGGCGGTCGCGCGCGCCGTTGCGTCGGATCGCGCCCTCGAAGACGCCGAGCAGCCAGTCGTTGGCGCGGTCGCCGATCGCGTGGACGGCGACCTGCAGGCCGACGCCATCCGCCCGGTAGACCCAGTCGCGGAGCTGCGCGGTGTCCGTGACGATGAGCCCGGAGGTGTGGGGCGCGTCGTCATACGGCGAATAGAACCATGCCGTCGTGGACCCGAGGGAGCCGTCCACGAAGCCCTTGAGCCCGCCCCAGCGCAGGCGGCTGTCGCCGCGGCCCTCGCGAGTGACGTAATCGTGCAGCCGTGCCCAGGTGGACAGCGGCACGAAGGCGTAGATGCGGATGCGCAGGCGGCCGTCGCGTAGGGCGCGGCGGTAGGTCTCGAGGTCGGCCCAGCTCCCCATGTCGTGGATCATGGTGACGCCGCGCGCGAGGGCGTGCGCCTGCGCGCGGTCGAACGCCTCGTCGCGCTCCTCCTCGGTCGGTTCCGGGATCACGCGGCCGACCAGGCCCATCGCCTCGTCCTTGAGCACGCCGGTGGGCTCGCCGGTGCGCGGGTCCCGGACGATGGTGCCGCCGGCGGGATCGGCCGTCTCGCCGGTGATGCCGGCGAGCTCGAGCGCGCGCGTGTTGGCGAGCGCCATGTGGCCGTCGAGCCGGGAGACGAAGACGGGGTGGTCCGGCGTGAGCGAGTCGATCCACTCGCGGCGCGGCAGCGGCGCGCCGTCCCAGAGCTCGTGGTCCCAATCGCCGCCGGTGATCCAGCGGCCGGGGGGCAGCGTGCGGGCGAACTCGCCGATGCGGCGCGCGAACTCCTCGGGCGTGGCAGCGTCCCGCAGGTCCACGCTGGCGAGCTGGAAGCCGCCGGACATGAAGTGCGTGTGGTCGTCCTGGAAGCCGGGCACGACGAGGCGGCCGCGCAGGTCGATGCGGCGTGTGGCGGGGCCGACGAAGCGCTCGACCTCCGCGTCGGTGCCGACGTGCAACACGCGCCCCTCCCGGACGGCGAGCGCGGTGGCGGGCGCGGCGCCGGGCACGCCGGTCCACACGACGCCGCCGGTGAGCACGAGCTCGGCGGGTTGCGGCTCGATCGCGCAACCGGCGGCGAGGGCGATGCCGATGACGGGGACGATGGTGGCGGTCCTCATGCGCTCTTCTTCTCCTGGGCGCCGGCGGCGTAGCGCAGTGCGCGCCAGCCGATGAGGGTCCTGCGGGTGCCCGCCTGCTGGCCCCACGTGCCGTCCTCCTGGAGAGAGGCGGCGAGGTGGACGGCGGCACGGCGCAGCGCGGCGTCCAGCGCGGCGGGCACCCTGCGTCCCCGCGCCGTGCGTTCGAGGAGCTCCAGGACGTGGAAGAGGTCGGCGTCCGGCCAGGTGCCGTCCGCGCGCTGCGACGCGATGAGCATGGCGATGCCGTTCGCGGCGGCCTGCCGATTCTCCTTGCCGGGCGCGGCGGCGACGGCGGCGAGCGCGGCGACGAACGCGGGCGGTGAGACCAGCCCCGGGTGCTCCTGCCGGAGCGCGATGATGCGGCGGAGCCCCTCGAGGTGGAGGTCGACATCGCGACCGTAGCGCTTCCAGCGCAGCTCGGCCTGGAGCGCGACGCACGATGCGGCGAGACGCGCGTTCCTGTCGCCGACGACGGGGGCGCCGCACGCGAGGCGCAGCTCCTCGAGCGGCGGCTCCGGCGGCGCGGGCGAGAAGAAGCCGGCGAGGAAGTGATGGCAGACCGAGAGCTCGTGGCGCTGGGGGTCACAGCCCTCGCTGAAGCGGCCCGGCATGCCGCGACGCGAGCGGATCCAGTCGAGCGCGCGCGCGATCTGCGTGCGGCCACGCGTCGTGCGGCGGCCCGGAGAGGCGTTGCGCAGCTCGTGGAGCTGGAGCAGCGCCTCGGCCGTGTCCAGCAGCCCGCCGCCCCAGCTCCCGTCGTCGTGCTGAGCGTTCAGGATGGCGGCAATGGCGACGTCATGCGCCGCCTTGTCCTCCTGGCGGGCGATCCCGGCCTCGTGGCGGGCCAGGAGTGCCTCGGGCCTCTCGGAGTCGCGGAGATGGGCCTCGACGAGGGCGAGGCCGCGCTGAATCGAGACAAGCTCGACCGGGGTGCTCATCGTATCAGCCATGTTGCGCCACGGCCCGCACGTCGGGCCCGACACGTGATGGGCGCGTGTGTCACAATCGCGGGCAGTGGCGCGTTCAGCAAGTGGTGCAAGTCACGTCTGGACCGACGATTACCGAACGCCGGCGCGGCGGCATGGAAAATGCCTGGCGCGGGCCGCGACCGGCGGGCTCGGCCGGTTCCCACCTCGAGCGCGGGAGGGCGTATTCGGACCTTGGGTGTCAGTCTGCTGGCCGTCGCCGCCATTGCAGCGAGCGTCCTGATCACACGGCAGCGGATCGAGAAATCCGCCGCCGAGGTGGATTCGCCGCGCGAGCTGCAGCCGGCGGAGAAGTCGCTGGACGCGATCCGCGCGGCGGGCCTGTAAGGCCGCGCGGCGCGAGCGGACGCGATCGCGGGGTAGGGGCGCATCCGCCGCAGGCGCGGCGGATGCGCCCCTGTGTTTCCGCGCCGCTCAGGGAGCCGCAGATGAATGGTCGTGGATGATGCGCCAGCCCTCGGGTGTGCGGCGAAGGACGAGAGTGAAGACGCCGCTGGCAGCGGCGCTGTCGGTCGCGCGGTCGGAGAGGACGTAGCGGCCGAGCGCGAGCGCGTGGTCGGCGCCGAGCGCTGAGACCTCGAGGTCCTCGAAGCGGAGAGCGTGCTCCGGAGCGCCCGTACGCCAGTAGGTCTCCAGGTAGCGGTCGCGGATGGCGTCGACGCCGCGGATGACGCCGGAGCCGCCTGCGAACACGGTTTCTGGAGAGTCGAGGTAGTCATCGAGGAAGCCATCGAGGTCACCGGCGTTCCAGGATTCTGCCGACGCGTGGAGCATGGCGCTGATCTCGGCAGCGGGATCCGCGCCTGCTCGGCCGGTGCCCTCGGGGGCGCCGGCGCAGGCGGCCAGCAATGCGGGCAGGAGCAGCAGACCGCCCTGCGCCCTACTCGAAATGCGCTCTGTTCTTCTCAATGTAGCTGGTCCACTCGGGCGGGACATCGGTGTCCGGGAAGATCGCGGTGACGGGGCACTCGGGCTCGCACGCGCCACAATCGATGCACTCGTCCGGATGGATGTAGTACTGGTCCTCACCCTCGTAGATGCAGTCGACCGGGCAGACCTCGACGCAACTCGCGTCTTTGACGCCGATGCAGGGCTCGGTGATGATATAAGGCATCGCGGTGTGTCCTCCCGCAGTCTCGCTTCGCTTCCGTTCCACTGCGGATAGTGTAGCGCGCCGGGGCAAAGATTCAAGGGTGGCCGCCGGCCGTCGCCCCGTCCGCCCGGGACCGCGGCAGGGGGCGGGGCCGGCGAGGCCGGCGCAATCCCGCCTCATGGCCGCAACGGTGGGGTCGAGGGGAGCTCGGCCGGCGTCGGACGCGCCGGCGCGCCGCGCCGCTCCCGTCCGCTCACGCCGCGCGCCACCGCCCCGCCCGGGTCGGACGATGCCTCGTCCCTCGCCCGCGGCAGGATCAGCGCAGGAACCTGCGCTCGAACATGGCGCACCACCAGCGGAAACGGCGCGCGAGCGTCGGGTCGGTCCGCAGCGCGACGGGGAGGTACGCCTCGCGGGTGAGCCCGTGGAACGCCGCCCACTCGGCGCGTGGGCGTAGATGCAGGTGCCGAGCGTGGTCCAGGCGCTCGGCCAGCGCGACGATGCGGGCCGCGTGGTCACCCGCGACGAGCTGCTCGAGCAGCTCCTCGCCGGCGAGCGCGGGCACGGGCACAGCGGCGACGACCGCGTGGACGGCCGGACCGAGCGAGGCCCGGATCTCGGCGGCAGAGACCGCGAGCTCGGGCCGGAGCGTCTCACACACGGCGCCGGCGGCCAGGGTGTGCGGGTCGCGGCAACCCAGGTCCTCGAGCAGGATCAGCGCGGTTCGGGCCGGGTGGAGGAAATCCGGGTGGTGGTCGTCGGCGAGCAGGCGAACGCGCGGCCCCATGGCGAGGCGGAAGGCGCGGTCGAGGAGCGCGCGTGCCGCCGGTGTGAGGGCCGCGCGTTCGGCAGCGCCAGCGATGCGGCGGGCCATGGCTTCGGCGCGCGGGCCGGCGCTCGCCTCCAGCGGCATCGGCGTCCGGTCCGCTGCCGGGGGCGCGGCTTCGCCGAGTCCCGCACGAGGGCCGGCGCTTGCCTCCTGCGGCGTCGACGCCCGGTGCGCCGCCTGGGCCGCGGCTTCGCCGAGTCCCGCACGCAGGCCGGCGCTTGCCTCCGGCGTCACCGGGCGCGCGGCTCCCATCGGGTCTCGGCGGCCCCGGCGCGGTGGTTGGCGAGGCGCGCGAGCATGAAGAGGAGGTCGGAGAGGCGGTTGAGGTAGATGACGATCTCCTCCTCGACGTGCTCGTGCTCCGCGAGCGCGACGACGCGCCGTTCCGCGCGGCGGCAGACGGTCCGGGCGACGTGCAGCGCGGCGCCGGCGGGCGAGCCGCCGGGCAGGATGAAGGCGCGCAGCTCGGGCAGCTCGGCATCCGCCTCGTCCATCCAGCGCTCGAGCTCGGCGACGCGATCCGCACCGAGCTCCGGCAGGACGGGCCGGCGGCGGCGGCCCGTCGCGGGTGGCGCGGCGAGGTGTGCGCCGAGCGTGAAGAGGTCGGGCTGGATGGAGGCGAGCTTGCGGCGCACTTCGTCGTCCTGCTGGAGGACGAGCGCCCAGCCGATGACCGAGTTCAGCTCGTCCACGGCGCCGTACGCCTCGACGCGAGGGTGCGTCTTGGGCACGCGGCCGCCGCCCAACAGGCCGGTCTCGCCGCGGTCGCCCGTGCGGGTGTAGATGCGTGGCATGCGAGGGATGATAGCCCGCCGGGAGGCGCGACGGAAGCGACCCGACCGCACGTGCGAAGCTCCTCCTCATCCCGGAGGGCTGGGAGAGAGTGCGGAGGCGCGGGTGCGGTCAACCCTCCTCCGCCGACGCCGGCGCGGCCGGCGGGGCGGAGCCGATGGGCAGGAACGGCTGCCAGAAGCCCTCGAAGACGGGGACGAACACGGTGTCGTAGGGCTCCGCCGCGCCGTTCTTCACGTAGAAGTCCACGCCCTGGTAGTTGCCCGCGCGCCGGAGCGAGTCGAAGGGGATGGCGCGCGGCAGGCCCTCCGGTTGGAAGCCGAGGCCCCCAGCGACGAGCACCTCGCCACGCCTGTACCAGTCGTAGGCGGTGAGGTCGTAGTAGATCTCGTCCGGCCTGCGCGGCCGGGGGGCGCTGTCCCGGCTGAGGCCATCCGCAGCGCCATCGAGGGCAGAGGCGACGCCGCCCGTGCCGGCCCCATCGTCGGCCAGGCCGGCATCCTCGCCGCCGCAAGCGGCCGTGCCGAGCGCGAGGAGGAGCGCCGGGCAGAGGATGAGTTTGCCGTGCGTCATCGTGTGCGCTGTACGGCGGCGGTTGCGATGTTGTTCCCGGCGACACGAGGGGCAACGGGCATGCCCGGGGGCTATGCGCTCCGCCACGCGTTGCGGCCGCGATGGGGCTGGGACCGGCCTCACCGAGCCCGTTCACCCGCGACCCCTTCGAGCGGCTGCTCGCGGAGCGGGCCGGCGACGCGTTCGACCGGTCGCGGGATCAGAGCATGGCGTCCACGTACAGATGGAGGCGCCAGCCCGTGGGCGTGCGCAGGGCGCGTGCGAGGTCGAGGCGGATGAGCCCGTCCAGGGAGCTGACGCCGACGCCCACGGCGGCGAGGTTGGGCTCGGCTTCCGGGCGGCTGCCCGTGCCGACCCAGCCGGCATCCCCAAACAGCGCGACGCGCGCGCCGGGAAAGGCGGTGCCGATCTCCGCACGCGCGCGCCAGAAGGTATCGCCGGTGCCCGTGGACGCAGCGTAGCCGCGCACCGTGGCCGGGCCGCCCAGGAACCAGCGCCGCTGGGCCGGCGCATCGCCCAGGATGGTTCCGGCAGCGGCCTCGAGCGAGCCGACGAGCGCACCCGGGAGCGGCGCGCCGATGCGCGTGGTGAGCGACGGGCGCACGAACTCGTGCGTCCCGGCCGCGGCTTCGAGCTCCAGCTCGGCGGCCCAGCGGAACCCGGTCGGGTCGAGCCCACGCTGCACGCGCAACGCGAGCGCTGCGCCGACCAGCTCGGCATCATCCGCGCGCAGGTTCGGTCGGAAGCGCTGGTCGCCGTCGAGCAGGTGCGCGATGCTGAACTGCGTTTCGACAGCGGCCGCGGACTGCCGCTCGGCGAAGAGGCGCCATTCGTACCACTGCGTGCCGGTCTCGGCGGGCGCGCCGGTCAGCTCGACGCCGAGCGCGCGGTAATAGTCCGCGTCGTCGCGCCCGAACAGGAAGGCCGTGAGCGAGTTGCCCAGCCCGAGCGCCCGGGAGCCCGACTCGACGGGCAGCAGGCGGCGGTAGGCAGCCAGGCGGTAGCGCGCGCGCGGCGCCGCGCGGCTCACGCCGAAATCGAAGTTCGGCACGAGGTCCCCGAGGCCGATGCGCGCGGTCGCGTCCGCGCTCAGTCGGCCGAAACCCACCTCGGCGCGCGCGCCGACCGAGAGGCCTTCGATCCGGTTGTAACGCAGCAATCCGCGGCCGAGTCCCCAGTACACGCGTGGCGGCTCGAGCTGCCAGGGAGGCAGCGGCAACTCGCGGAGCTCGTTCTCGAGCGCGTGGATGTCCGCCTCGCTCAACAGCGCTTCGCCCTGCTCGAAGGGCGACGGGGGCAGATACTCGCTGCGGAGCAGCGCCGAGGTGTCCGCCGGCACGGTGATCTCGTAGCGGCGGCAGCGGCCGTGCACGCAGATGCAGCTGCGGCAACGCGGCCGGATGCCGAGGGTGTCTCCCGCGAGGGCAGTCGAGATCTCGGGGAAGGGCGGGAGCCCGTCGTCGTCGCCGTAGACGGAGTAATCCGAGTACGCGAGCTCGTAGCGGAACGGCACGCGCAGCAGCGGCCCGACGCGGGCGAAGCCCTCGAGCGCGACGAGCCGCGGCATCCACCAGCGCATCTCCCACAGCCCGTACTCGATCGTGATGTACTCGATGTCCGCCTCGATGGGCATGATGAACGGGCGCAGGAGCAAAGGAATGTCACGGGTCGCCTCCTCGTCTGCATCGCGCTCGAGATCGAACTCGCGCGCAGGGCGGAGCACGGCGCGGACGACGGAGTGCGAGTCCGCGTCCAGCCAGAAAGATCCGCGGAGCAGGTTCCAGTCCCGGCGCCTGGGGATGACCTCGAGCTCGAGGAGGCGGATGGTGCTGCCGTCCGGGAGGCGGATGGTGGTGGTGTCGCCGGCGCGGAAGCGGTAGTCGGCTTCGCTGCCGGGTGCGAGCGGGTGGCTCGTCTGCGCGGAGTCGCCGAAGCCGATCATGATGCTGTGTTCGGCGGGGTCCAGCGCGTGTTGCGGGTCGAAGCCGAGATGGCGGTCGTCCGGCAGGCGGACGCCCGGCAGTGCGATGGGGATGACCTCGCGCGCGCCGAGCGCCTCGACGCGGATGGTGCCTTCGCGGCGCCAGTCCACCTTGAACGCGAGCTCGCGGCGGTAGAGCAGGCGCTCGCGGCGGAGCGCGCGGATGCCGGCCGAGATGCGTTCGCGGACGATGGCCTCGTAGCGGCGCACGGAGCGATCCACGCGATCCCTACGCGCGCGGGCGAGGCGCACGAGCTCGCGCGCCGTCGCGTCCACGTAGGCGGAGTTGATGGTCGCGGGGTCGAGCGGTGGGCGTATGGTGTCCGGCGCCTGGACGGCGATGGCGAGCGCGAGGAGGGGGGGCCACATGGCGCGAGCGCCTCCGTCGGTGCGTGTGCCTGCGTCATTACGCGCCGGGGATAGGTGGTGTTTCAGGCACCCGCTCCGCTATCTTTGCGCGATCCGTGGATCCCGAGCGAGGAGGCCGTCGGATGCCGGGCGAAGATGAGCGGCTCGCCGAGGAAGTCAGCCGGCTTTATTGGGAGACGGGCGCATCGGTGGGCGAGATCGCGACGCAGCTCGACATCTCCCGCCGTGCACTGTACGCAGCGCTTCAGCCATTCCCCGCGGGCGAGCGTTGCCCCGAGTGCGGCGAGGGGCTGGTGTTCATGACGCGCTCAGCGCGCGATGAAGGTGCGGCGGAGTGCCCGGCGTGCGGGTTCGAGCAGCGGATCGCGGGGGCGATCGGGGCAGCCGGGGAGAGCGGCACGCGGACGGCATCCGCGGCCGGGGGCGGGCAGGTCGAGGGCGACGAGGCCGCGCCGACGTTCCGGGCGCCAGGGCCGGCGGCGGCGCCGGGCGCGCCGCGCGGCGCGCTGATCGGGGCGGCCGTGCTGGGCGTCGTGGCGGGGGTGGTGGGCACCCTGTGGCTGCGGCGTCGTTGAGCGGCGGGCGCGTGGGCCGCGGCCCCTCGCGGATCAGAGGTGCTCGTGGCGGGTCATCGGGTGCTCCGGCCGGAGACTGCGGGGGCGGGGCTCGGGGGTGTTCTCGCGGATGACCTTCTGCTTGCCTTCGCGGATGGTGCGGAGCTTGTGCTCGTGTTTCTCCACGTCCGGGACGTGCGGGTCCGAGGAGACGTGATGGCGCTGCTTGGAGGCGCCGAGCGTGGCGCCCTCATCGCTGGGGAGCTTGCGGCGCTTGCGGGCCTCGCGGGCCTTGCGGCGGCGGTAGCGGCTGTCTCCCTCCATCTGCTTTCCACCCATGACGCCTCCCATCGCTCGGTGCGGGTGCGACCATACCGGTCCGGGGTGCAAGCGGCGGTCCAGCGGCATGGGCGGGTGATGCGTGGCCGGATGCGCGTGGGGCGCGCCCTGCGCAGCGGCGAGGCACGCTGATGAGCCAGTTCGGGCAGATGCTGCCGCGGCTGGTGACGGCGGTGCCGGGCCCGGCATCGCGGGCGCTGGCGGCGCGGCTGGCGGCCGTCGAGTCGCGCAACATCACGCAGATCTCGGAGGCGGGGCCGATCTTCTGGGCGGAGGCCCGCGGCGCGAACGTGCGCGATGCGGACGGCAACGTATACGTGGACCTGACGGCGGGCTTCGGGGTGGCGGCGGCCGGGCACGCGAATCCGCGGGTGACCCGCGCGCTGGCGGAGCAGGCGGCGCGGCTGCCGCACGCGCTGGGGGACGTGCATCCGGCGGACGTCAAGGTCGCGCTGCTGGAGCGGCTCGCGGAGCTCGCTCCCGGCGGTCTCGGCGTCACCATCCTCGCCAGCTCGGGTGCGGAGGCGGTGGAGGCGGCGCTGAAGACGGCGCTGCTGCGGACGGGCCGGCCGGGCGTGCTGGCGTTCACCGGCGGTTATCACGGGCTGACGTACGGGGCGCTCGCGGCGACGTGGCGGGCGGAGTTCCGGCGGCCGTTCGAGGCACAGCTCAACCGTGGGGCGCGGTTCGCGCCGTATCCGTATGTCTACCGGTGGGGGGAGCAAGTTGCCGGTGTGCTGGGCCGGGGCGAGGGCGGGGGCGAGGGGGGTCGCGCGCGGGAGGGCGCTGAGCGGCAAGAAGACGCGGAGCAGATCTGCGTGGAGGCGCTCGAGGCGGCGCGCCGCGCGGTGGAGGCGGCCGCGTCGAGCGAGGCGCCGATCGGCGCCGTGCTGGTGGAGCCGGTACAGGGCCGGGGTGGGATCGTGGTGCCGCCCGCGGGGTTCCTCGCGGGGCTGCGCGCGCTGGCGGACGAGCACGGGCTGGTGCTGATCTTCGACGAGGTGTACACGGGGTTCGGGCGGACGGGCCGGCTGTTCGCGTGCGAGCACTGGGGCGTGCTGCCGGACGTGCTGGTGGTGGGGAAGGCGCTGGCGGGCGGGTTGCCGCTGAGCGCGGCGATCGGGACGGCGGCGGTGATGGAGGCGTGGCCACCCTCCACGGGCGAGGCCATCCACACGAGCACGTTCCTGGGCAACCCGACGGCGTGCGGGGCGGCGCTGGCCCAGCTCGCGGAGATCGAGGAGCGCGGGCTGGTGGCGCGGGCGGCGGCGCTCGGTGCATGGTTGCGGGAGCGGCTGGCGGGGTGGACGGATCGGTTTGCGAGCGTCGGCGAGGTGCGGGGGGTGGGGCTGCTGCAGGGCGTGGAGCTGGTGGAAGACCGGGCCAGCCGGCGGCCGGCCACGGCGCTCGCGCGGCGCGTGGCGGATGGCGCGCTGCGGCGGGGTGTGCTGGTGCTGGGGGAGGGGCCGGCGGGAAACGTGCTGGCGTTCACGCCGCCCCTGGTGATCACGGAGGCGCAGCTCCAGCATGCGCTCGGGGTCCTGGAGGCGGAGCTGGAGGCGGCGGGGGCGTGAGGGATCAGGGGGGCGGAGGGCGCCGGGCAGGCGCAGCCGGGTGGCGGACCCGCGGGCCGGGCGCAGGGGGTTCCGGCCGCCGGCCGTGGGCGCGATCGCGCGGCGAGGCCGCGCCGGCCGCCGGGCGGCCAGCCGGGCGGGCGCGCGCCGGTGTGGCGGGGGGCGGGTGCCTTGACCGGGCGCCACGAGGGCGCGTAGTATGGCGGCGCCTTCGCGATCCGGACCGCTGCTCTCACGCCCCAGACGCCGCCCTCGAGCCAAGCCGCGGTGGAGCATTGCCTTTTTAGGGTTTCGGCAACAGCTTAGAAGGCGCATCTGTGACAGAAGAGGGCCCGGTCCTGGTCACGGGCGCAACGGGTTTCGTCGGCTGGCACCTGCTCGGCGTGCTGGCCGTTCGTGGTGTGAGGGTCCGGGCGCTGGTCCGGCCGCAGAGCGACACGACGCGGCTCGAGGCGGTCGGCGCGGAGGTGGTGGTGGGCGGCGGGCTGGAGGACCGGGAGGCGGTGGCGCGTGCGGTCGATGGGGTGGGGGTGGTGCTGCACCTGGCGGCCGCGACGCGGGCGAGAGGGGAGGCGGAGTACCGGCGGGCGAACGCCGACGGCACGCGGGTGCTGCTGGAAGCGGTGCGGGCCTCGCGCGGGCGGGTGCGGCGGGTGGTGTACCTGAGCACGCTGGCGGCGGTGGGGCCGAGCGTGGATGGGCGGCCGGTGACGGCGGCCGAAACGCCGCGGCCGCTCACGGCGTACGGGCGGAGCAAGCTGGCTGGGGAACGGATCTGTCTGGAGGCGGCGGAGGAGGGGATCGAGGTCGTGGTGTTGCGGGCGCCGGCGGTGTACGGCCCGCGCGACCGCGACCTGCTGACGTTCTTCCGGTTGGCGGCGCGCGGGCTCCTGCCGGTCCCTGCGGGTGACGAGAGGCGATTGCAGCTCGTCCATGTGGCGGACCTGGCGGAAGCGTTGGTCTGTGGGGCGACGGCGCCGGGTGCGGCCGGGGTTTACCACATTGCCGATCCCCGGCCGTATTCATGGCGGGAGGTGGTGGAGGAGGTGGCCCGCGCGGTGGGCCGGCGTGCGCGGATGGTGAGGGTGCCGGGGGCGCTGGTGCATGCGGCGGCGCTTGCGAGCGAGTGGTCGGCCGCGCTGGGGGGCAGGGCGACGATCTTCAACCGGGACAAGGCGCGGGAGCTGCTGGCTCCCGGCTGGTTGTGCGAAACGGAAGCGGCGCGGCGCGACCTGGGGTTTGAGGCGCGGATCCCGTTGCCGCAGGGGTTGGCCGAGACGGCGGCGTGGTATCGCGCCGCGGGTTGGCTATAAGGCACGGAGCGTCGAATTGGGACTCTTCGACAAATGCCACCGATTCACGCGCGCCCGAGAGATCCAGGCGGCCGGGTACTACCCGTATTTCATGCCGATCGAGGCGTCGTACGACACCGAGGTGGTGATTCACGGGCAGCGCAAGGTGATGGTGGGCTCGAACAACTATCTGGGCCTGACGCATCATCCGAAGGTGCTGGCCGCGGCAGAGGCGGCGCTGAAGCGGTACGGTAGCGGGTGCACGGGCAGCAGGTTCCTGAACGGGACGCTGGATCTGCACGAGCAGCTCGAGGAGCGGCTCGCGCGCTTCCTGGGGCAGGAAGCGGCGCTGGTGTTCAGCACGGGCTACCAGACGAACCTGGGGGTCATCGCGACGCTGGTCGGCCGTGATGACTATCTCTTCCAGGACAAGCTGAACCACGCGAGCATCGTGGATGGGGCGCGGCTCTCGTACGGCACGGTGCATCGCTACCCGCACGGGGATCTCGACGCGCTGGAGCGGCAGCTCGCGAGTGTTCCAGCGGATGCGGGCAAGCTGATCGTGACGGACGGGATCTTCTCGATGGAGGGGGATATCGCGGACTTGCCGCGCATCGTGGCGCTGGCGGAGTTCTACGGTGCGGAAGTGATGGTGGATGATGCGCATGCGTTCGGGGTGCTGGGCGAGCGGGGCGGGGGCACGGCGCAGCACTTCCATCTGGAGGACCGGGTCTCGCTGATCATGGCGACGTTCTCGAAGTCGCTGGCGTCGATCGGCGGTGTGATCGCGGGGCCGGAGCCGGTGATCCACTACCTGAAGCACCATGCGCGCTCGCTGATCTTCAGCGCGAGCATGCCTCCGGCCTCGGTGGCGACGGTGCTGGCGGCGCTGGAGGTGATCGAGGAGGAGCCGGAGCGGCGGGAGGCGCTCTGGCGGAACACGCGGCGGATGCAGGAGGGGCTGCGCAGCCTGGGTTATGACATTGGCGCGAGCGAGACTCCGGTGATCCCGGTGTTGATCGGGCAGGTGGAGGAGACGTTCGTGTTCTGGAAGGAGCTGTTCGACCAGGGCGTGTTCACGAACCCGGTGATGCCTCCAGCGGTTCCGGAGAACTCCTGCCGGCTGCGGATCAGCCTGATGGCGACGCACAGCGAAGAGCATGTGGATTTCGTGCTGGATGCGTTTGCCCGTGTGGGCAAGCGGATGGCCGTGATATGAGCCGGACGCCGGCGCCGGACGCCGCCGTGCGCTCCGAGGGGGGAGCGTGGGGCGGCGCCGGTGCGGGGCAGGGCGGGGGGGATGCGGCGGAGCTGCGGGTGGAGCGGGTGCGGAGCCGCCGCGAGCTGGATGCCTTCCTGAAGCTTCCCTGGCGCATCTACGCTGGTGATCCGGCGTGGGTGCCGCCGCTGCTCTCGGACCAGAGAAAGGTGCTGGACAGGCGGCACCCGTTCCACGCGCATGCCGAGGTGGAGTATTTCCTGGCGTGGCGGGGCGGCGAGGCGGTCGGGCGGGTGGCGGCGCTGGTGAATCGACGCTACAACGAGTTCCACGGCGAGCGCACGGGCTTCTTCGGGCTGTTCGAGAGCATCGCGGATGAGGGCGTGGTGGCGGCGTTGCTGGGTGCGGCGGAGGCGTGGCTGCGGGCGCGGGGGATGGAGCGGGTGGTGGGCCCGATGAACCTCTCGACGAACGATGAGCTGTTCTCGCCGGGAGTGCTGGTGGACGGGTTCGACCGGCCGCCGAGCATCATGATGGCGCACGGGCGGCCCTACTACCCGGAGCTGCTGGAGGCGGCGGGGTACGCGAAGGCGAAGGACCTGGTGGCGTACTGGATGGAGGGGGAGCGGCCGCCGGAGCGGCTGCTGCGGGGAATCGCGCGGCTGCAGAAGGCGGAGGGGGTGGTGGTGCGGAGTCTGGACCTCCGGCGGTTCGATGAGGAGGTGCGAGCCATCCAGGACGTGTACCACAGCGCGTGGGAGCGGAACTGGGGGTTCGTGCCGATGACGGACGCGGAGTTCGAACACCTGGCGCGGTCGCTCCGGCCGGTGGTCGAGCCGCGGCTGTGCGTGATCGCGGAGGTGGGCGGGCAAGCGGTGGGGTTCGCGCTGACCTTGCCGGACTATCATCAGGTGCTGAAGCGGCTGAACGGCCGGCTGTTGCCGTTCGGCATCCTCAAGTTCCTGTGGTACCGGCGGAAGATCGATGCCGCGCGCGTGCTCACGCTCGGCCTCCGGCCGGGTTACCGGCACCGCGGGTTGGACGCGATGATGATCGTGCACATCTGGGAGCAGGCGGTGAGGTTGGGGTACGCGCAGGGCGAGTGCTCGTGGGTCCTCGAGGACAACTGGGAGATGCGGCGGGGGATCGAGCGGGTCGGCGGGCGGGTGTACAAGACGTACCGGGTCTACGAAAAGGCGCTGTGAGCGTGAGCGGGGCGAGGGCGGAGGCGGGGTCGGGGGCGGTGGAGCCCCCGGGCCCGGCCCGGCCCCGGCCGGTGGACCGGCTGTTCGCCCTCTACATGGTGGTCTCCGGGCTGGCGCTGGCGGGCCCGGCGCGGCCGGCGTGGTGGCCGGCGCTGGCCGCCGCGCATGCGGTCGCGGCGCTGGCCGCGCTCCGCCGGTGGCCCGTCGCCCCGGTGCTGGAGGCGGTCGGGCGCCGGTGGCCGCGTGCGGCCGTCGTCGCCTCCGACTGGTACCTGTTGCTGCTCCTGCCCGCGCTGTACAGCGAGCTGGCGCTGCTGAACCGCTCGCTGTTCGACGGCGCGTACTTCGATGGGCTGGTGATGCGCTGGGAGCAGGCGCTGTTCGGCGGGCAACCGAGCCGGACACTGGCCGGCGCACTCCCGCACCTTGCCATCTCGGAGCCGCTGCATGCGGCCTACCTCTCTTACTACCTCATCATCTACGGCCCCCCGCTGGTGCTGTACCGCGCCGGCCGGCGCCTGGACTTCCACGCGATGCTGTTCCCGCTGATGCTCACGTTCCTGGCGAGCTACCTGTTCTTCGTTTTCTTCCCGGTGCAGGGGCCGCGATACCTCTTCCCGGCACCGGGCGGCGGGCTGGAGAGCGGGCCGATGTACCGGCTGGCGCATCGGGTGCTCGAGGCGGGGTCGAGTCAGGGCGCCGCGTTTCCGTCCTCGCATGTGGCGGTGGCTGCGATGCAGACTGTGCTGGTCGGTCGGCTGTTGCCACGGTTGCAGCCGGTGGTGGCGGTCCTCTGCGCGGGCCTTGCGGCGGGCGCGGTGTACGGCGGGTTCCATTACGCGACGGACGTGGCGGCCGGATTCGTGCTCGCGGCTCTGCTCGTCGTGGCGGCGCCGCGGCTGGAGGCGGCCCTCAGCCGCGGCGGGCTTCGGGCTGGCTTGAAGACGCCCGGGGTTCCGCTATCTTGATTGCGCGGCCCGCGGCGCACGCGTGCGGGCGGTGATCGCCGGCCGTGGGCCCAGGTGCCGCGAATCGCGAACGAAAAGCCGCCAATGTGGCGATAGAGCGGAGGGAGCAGTGGGGAAGGGTTTTGACCGGCTGCCGTTGCCCGTGCGGCAACGGCGTGGGAGGCCCCTGCCGCCCAGGCCGGCCGAGAAAGTGCAGTGGACCGCGGCGGAGCCGGCCCCCGAGAGGGAGGTCGTTCCGGCGCGGGTGCGCATCGAGATCGTGGGCGGCCGGGAGGCAACGGCGTCCGCGCTGCGTGCCATTCGCCTGCTCCGGGAGATCGAGCAGACGGGTGGGGTCGCGGCGATCGCGGAAGTCGTGCCGGGCCGTTCGGCGCTGCTCGCGGAGGTGGACGGTGCACAGGCGGCGAGTCTGGCACGGCTGCCGTTCGTGCGGCGGATCCATGCGCTGAACTGAAGTTGACCGTGGGGCCGGAAGGCGCCTTCCCTTCCGGCCCCTGCCAGCCCCGAGGCCAGACGATCGCGGAGCAATCCTCCCGGCTGAAGGCGTTCCTCGGCGCCGCCGTGGTCCTGGCGGCCGCCGTGGTCTGGACCGCGACCGGCGGGCTGCGCTGGCCTGCCCGTGTGGCCGTGGTCTTCCTGCTGACGATCCTGCCCGCCTTCCTGGCAGCACAGGAACGCCATGCCACCGAGATCCCCTCGGAGATCCCGCGGCTGGCCATCTACGTGAGCTCGGCCGTGATGCTGTGGATCGTGGCGGTCGTGATCCTGCTGGCGGGACTGACCAGCGGCTTCACGCCCGCGCAGCTCGGCCTCCAGGCGATCCCGCTGGCCGGCCTGGCCGGCTGGACGGGCGCGATCGCGGGCGGCGGGATCCTGCTCCTGGTGGCCACGCGCGCGTTGCGGCTCCGCGAGAGCCCGATGCTGATGCACGTCCTGCCGCGCAACGGGCGCGAGCGGCTGGCGTTCGTGGGGGTGGCCATCACGGCGGGGGTCGCCGAGGAGCTGATCTTCCGGGGGTTCCTGATCGCAGCGCTGACAGCCGCGACCGGATCGCAATGGTTCGCCGCGGCGTTGAGCTCGGTGCTGTTCGGCTTCCTGCACAACTACCAGCGGCTGCTCGGCGCGCTGCGCGCGGCAGTGCTCGGGTTCGGCCTGGCATTGCCGCTGCTGATGACCGGCAGCCTGCTGCCCTCCATCATCGCGCACGCGGCATACGACATCGTGGCGGGCGTGTTCCTGGCGCGCTGGCTGCTGGTGATCGAAGAGGCAGGAACGCAGGCGAGCCCAACCGGTACTGACTCGTAGGAGGCCGCCGCCACAGCGGCCCAGGAAACGAGTGGAAGGAGGCGACCCCCGTGATCCTGCGCTGTAGCTTCGAGGAGCTCTCGGCCCTCACGGCGGGCGCGGGCCGCGTGCTGGACGCGTACGCGACGGACGGACGTGTGTCCGCGCCAGCGGAGGTGGCCGCCACACTCGAAACGCTCCTCCCGGAACTGACGGGCGACCTGAGCATCGGGACGCTGGAGCAACAACAGCGGTTGGAGCGCGCGCTCGAGGCGGTGCTGGAGGATGTGAAGCGACGCATGGACGAGCTGATCATCGAGCAGCACCCCGCCGCGGAGGACGCTGTCGCCGCGTACTTCGAGTACGCCCACGTGCTGACCGTGCTGGACCGGCTGCGCAAGATGGGCATGGAGATGCAGGCGATCATCGAGCTGACGACCGGCCGCCCGGCGGACGAGGAGATGGCGAGGACGGTGACGTTCCCGGATTGAGAACGCGCGCACGCGCCCGCCGCCGCGCCCGGTCCGGCGGCCGCCTGGCCACCGGAGCGGGCGCGGCCCGCGGCTCACTCGTCCGGCGGGGGATGGCTCCCCAACCCGCGGAGCCGCGAGCGCTGCTTGATCCGTTCGAGGTTCGGCTTGCCGCGGCCCTGCCGCGACGGGTTCTCCGCCCGCGTGAAGGTCTTGCGCTCGGCCGGCCGCTGCTGGTGCCGCGCGCGGCGTCGGCCGGACGCCTGCGCCGGCTGCCTGGGCTTCAGCGGCACCCGCCGCTTCTCCTGCGGGCCGCCCCGCGGGCCGCTCGCCTCCTGCTGCTTCGCCTCGCCGGAGGCAGGCGATTCGCCGCCCACGTCGCGCGGCCGCCGATACGGGTCGTAGGGCCCCGGCATGGCCGCCTACCGGAGCTGCACGGCGCGCGTGGTCCGCAGCGTCAACACGGACCCGCGATCCAGCTCGGCATCCATGTCGCCGAGGCCCAGGGA
Organism: Longimicrobiales bacterium; assembly: GCA_036381195.1. Lineage (GTDB taxonomy): Bacteria > Gemmatimonadota > Gemmatimonadetes > Longimicrobiales > RSA9 > RSA9. Next base: position 52,897 of record DASVDH010000015.1, read on the forward strand.
AATGATCGTGCCCGCGCCGGCGCCGAGCGCGCCGCCGACGAGGATGCCTTCCAGGTCGCCGCCCGTGATGATGGCGCCGAGCACCGCGCCGGCAGCGGCACCGACCGCCGCGCGCTCCAGGATGCGCTCCTCGTCGGGATCCAGCTCGGGATCGGTGTCGATCACGTCGGCCCGGAAGGGGTAGGTGCGGTCGCGGATCTGAACCCGGTCGAAGTTGACGCGGATCGCGGCGATGTCACCGGGCCGGGTGGAAGGGTCGACGCCTGTCACGACGCCGCTGACAACGGAGCCGGCGGGTACCACCGTGCGGCCATCGGTGGTGACGAGCGGCTCGATCAACCTGGTGTTGAAGCGCTGACCGACGCGGCTGTCCTTGGTGCTGAGCCGCTGCTCGAGGCGCACGTTCATGATGGTGCCGGTCGGCACGTAGTTCGCGCTGGGCAGAGGCGCGGGTCGGATGCCGGGCTCGGTTTCGAGCCGGCCGCCGCCGCACGCGGTGAGGGCGAGGAGAGTTGCGGCCGTGACGATTTCGATCCTCTTCATGGTTCGATCCACCTCCTCCCGCGACGATCCTCCGGGAAACGCGATCGTGCACCGAAAGGTGCAAGGCGCGGGCCGGGTCGCGCGGGAAGGGGACTCGATGAGAGCGCGGAGGCGAGCATGGCGGCAGTGCATGACGCCAGCGGCAAGGTGGTGCTGATCACGGGAGCGTCCCGCGGCCTGGGCCGCGCGTTGGCGGAGGCGTTCGCCGCGGCAGGCGCGCGGTTGGCGCTCTGTGCGCGAGGCGCCGACGCGCTGGGAGACGTCGTGGAAGGCATCACCGCCCGAGGAGGAGAGGTCGTCTGGCGCGCGGCGGATGTGCGGGACGAACGCGCGATCGGCGAGCTGGTCCGCGCCGCGGAGGAGCGCTGGGGACCGGTGGCCGTGCTGATCAACAACGCTTCCCTGCTCGGCGAGCGCGTGCCGCTCGCGCAATACCCGCTGCCATCGTGGCGCGAGGTGATGGACGTCAACGTGACGGGCGCCCTGATCGCGGCACAGGCCGTGCTGCCCGGAATGCGCCGCGCAGGGACGGGCTCGATCATCAACGTGACCTCCGGGGTGGGAAACGTGGCGCGCGCCGACTGGGGCGCGTACGCGGTGAGCAAGTGGGCGCTCGAAGCGTTCACGTACAACCTCGCGCTGGAAGAGCGTGCATCGGGGATCCGCGTGAACGCGGTGGATCCCGGCGCCATGCGGACGCGCATGCGCCAGGCAGCCTACCCGGAGGAAGACCCGGCCCGCCAGCGGCCGCCCGAAGAGGTGACCCCCGTCTTCCTCTGGCTGGCGTCCGACGCATCGCGGGAAGTGACTGGCCAGCGCCTCCGTGCTCCCGAGTGGCGGCCGCCGTGAGCCGCGCCCTGCCCGCATGAGAGCGGCGCGCCCGGGATGGACGCGGCCGCACGCGCCGCCGACCATGCGCCCCACGGCCGGCGAGAGCTTGCCGCGGCCGTGCCCGCCGCCCTACCGTGGAGCCGTGACACCCCGCGCAACGATGACGACCCAATCGAGGAGGCCCCCGATGGCCCGAGTCGCGTCCCAGCTCCTGATCGCCCTGGCCGTCCTCACGCTCACCGGCACGACGTGCGGCCGGGGCGTCTCCATCGAGAGCGAGGCAGGTCCGACCTACACCCTACAGGTGAGGAACCCCAATCCCTTCCCCATGACCGTCTCGTACGACGACGGCACCGGCGAGCGATTGCTGGGCAACGTCGGCGCCAACGGCGAGGCGAGCTTCGTCGTCAGCCGGCCGGCCAGCACGCGGATCACCATCACGGCAAGAGATCGGAGCGGCGAGCGCACCGTACGGCGCCAGGTCACGTTGCGCGCGGGCGTGGCTGAGGTGGTCACGCTCACGACCTGATCGGAGATCCGGCCCGCCTCCTCACGGTGCCGCACGCAAGCTGCCACCACCCCGGCGGCCGCATCGGCGGCCATGCCGAGCGCCGGCCGTCCTGCGGCCGCATCGACGGCAGCGCCGAGCGCCGGCCGTCCTGTCGCCGGAGGCGTGTGGCCGCCGCACGCGACCCGGGCGCCGGACCGGCCGCGCCATCCCTCGCTGCGCGGTAAACCCGCCTTCCGCTTCGCCGCTGCCCTCCACCGCATCACCACTCCGGCCGATCCCGTCGCGGACGGCCCGGCCGCGGGCCCGCGGTCGCTCGCGGAGCGCGTGCTCCTCATCAACCACGGCACGCTGCTGGACGACGGCGCGCTGGCCACGCTCGCGGAGCGAGGAGCTCGGGCCGGAGCCAGGCGCTTGGGCCGGGGCGGGGGCGAGGGCGAGGGAGCGCGCGGCATTGCAGGTCTCGAGTCGTCGGTGCGGCTGAAGGTTCGATCCCCCGGCCACACGTACCCGTACTCCTCGTACTCGTACTCCGTAAACGTCCTCGCACTCGTACTCGTCCTCGTAAACGTGCTCGTAAACGTGCTCGTAAACGTGCTCGTTCTCCTGCCCCATGCCGGGCGAGGCCGCCGCCCGACCCGCAACCACGGCATTGCGACCGGCCGTCGGCCGATCCGCTGCGGCGCGGCCGGCCGCTGCCGCCGGGGCTTGACAACGCATGTCGGACGCCTCCCGGTATCCTCGTAAGTCATTGTAAAATCGTCACTTACGTAGAACCCTCCCCGTGGGAGGGGGTAGCAGGGGCTGGCGGCGGTCACACGGCCGTGCGTCGGGGGCTGCGCGGCCCGGGGCCGCGCTAGCCCGGGCCGCGTGCGGTGGAGGGGCGCGGCGCACTCAGGCGAGGAACAACACCCTCAAACCGAAGGGAGGGAGGCGCGGTGAAGCGTCGATTCCCAGAGGTCGGGGCGCTGTACGAGCGAGTGCGGCGGCCGGCCATGATGATCACGGTGGGGCTGGCGCTCGTGGTGCCGTCCGCCGGGATGATGGTTCGCGGGGAGCCGTGGGGCCTGGAGCGGGCGGCGGCGCCGCGGGCGGAGCAGATGGCGATGGCGAGTCCGGCGGCGTCGATGACGGCAATCGCGGCCGCGCGGCCTGTGGAGGTCGCAGAGCGAGAGGCGGACACGGTCGTCGAGCGCCTGGCGCGGCGATACGGCGTGTCGGTGTCCCTGGCGCGCGAGATCTACGCGGCGGCGAAGAGGAACGGCATCGACCCGAAGGTCGCGTTCGGGCTGGTGCGGACGGAGTCGAGCTTCCGGCGCACCGTGGTCTCGAACGTCGGAGCGATCGGCTACACGCAGGTCCTGCCGTCGACGGCGCGGTGGATCGCGCCGGGCACGTCGCGGAGCGACCTGTTCGACACGCGGACGAACCTGAACGTGGGGTTCCGGTACCTGCGTTACCTGCTCGACAAGTACGATGGCAACCTGCGGCTGGCGCTGACGGCGTACAACCGCGGGCCCGGAACGGTGGACCGGATCCTGGCGCGGGGCGGCAACCCGGACAACGGGTACGCGGGCAAGGTCCTGCGGGGCTGACCGCCTCGCCCGTGGTCCTCGTTGCGCGGGGATATTCTCGCGCTGCTCGAAGACCGCGAGCACCGTGGTCTTCGTTGCGTGGGGGCGTGGGGCGTGAGGTTACGCGCGGGCCTCCGCGTCCGGCGCGGTGGCCGGCGCTCCGCGGCGCTGCCGCGGGGGCGTCGCGCGCCGGAACGGAGAACGGGGTCGGAGCGTTGAGGTGCTCCGGCCCCGTTTTCGCTCGTGTCCGGTGCGTCGCCGCCTGCGACCCGCGTTCCCGTGCTCTCCGGCCCGCGGTGCCGCGTGCGCGGGACGGGAGACGGGGGTTCGGGCAGGGTCAGGAGCCGGCCGTGACGAGCCGGCCGCCGCGGACGATGCCGATGGTGACCTCCTTGCCGACGACGTCGCCGTTCTCATCGAAGCGGATGGTTCCGGAGACGCCCTCGAAGGGAGGGTTGTCGCCCTGGCCGACCGTGGCGATGTAGTCGCGGATGGCGGTGCGGTCGGTCCCGACCTCCGTGATGGCGCGGGCGATGAGCCGGATCGCGTCGTAGGTCATGGCGCCGCGGTGGTCGGGCAGCTCGCGGTAGCGGTCCACGTAGGCCCTGACGAAGGCCTGGGCGTTGGGATCGGGGCGGTCGGGCAGGAAGGCGGAGCTGATGTAGACGCCCTCTGCGATCTCGCCGAAGTCGCGCAGGTTGGTGAGGCCATCGGGCCCCAGGACCGGGCCGGTGTAGCCGAGCCGGCGTGCGGCGGTGATGATGCGGCGTGCGGCTTCTGCCTGGCCGACGATCACGAGGGCGTCAATGTCGGCGCGGAGCGCCCGGATGATGTAGGGGTCGATGGCGGTCGCGTCCTCGAGTGTGACGGAGAGATAGGGGTCGTTCGAGATGACCTCGCCACCCGCGGCCTGGAAGGCCTCGCCGAAGGACTGGATGACGCCGCGCCCGTACTCGTCATTCGAGTAGAGGATGACGACCCTGCGCGCGTTGAGCCGTTCGTATGCCCAGCGTGCGAGAGCTGGCCCGTGCAGCAGGTCGCTGGGGCAGACGCGGAAGATCCAGGGTCCGGCTTCGGTGATGAGCGGGCTGCTGGATGCGGGCGAGATGGCGACGAGGCCGCGCTCGTCGTCGTTGTAGAAATCGGCCGCGGCGAGGGTCGCGTTGGAATTGACGTGGCCGACGACTGCGACGACGCTCGGGTCATCGCGCAGCTCCGTGGCGATCTCGATGGCGCGCTCGGGGTTCGCCTCGTCGTCGCGGGCGACGAGCTCGACGCGGCGGCCGAGGAGGCCGCCTTGCTGGTTGATCTCCTCGATGGCGAGCTCGGCAGCGAAGCGCATGGAGCGGCCCGTGATCTCGCCGAGGGGCCCGGCGAGCGCGATGCGGATGGGGCCGCTGTCCGCGGCGCAGCCGCCGGCGAGGAGTACTGGGGTGAGGGCGAGGGCAAGGGCGGGGATCCTGATCCGGTGCAAGGCGTCCATCATCGGATTCCTCTCACTCACGGGTCGGTCCGCACTCAATCCTGTGATGCCGCACCCGGGGCGGCAAGGTGGCGTTCGAAGAGTGCGAGGATGCGGCGGTACTCGTCAGTCCACGAGCTGGGCTCGACGAAGCCGTGGTTTTCGACGGGGTAGACCGCCATTTCCCAGCCGGTCTTGCCGAGCTCGATGAGTCGCTGCGCGAGGCGGACGACGTCCTGGAAATGGACGTTGGTGTCCACCATGCCGTGCGCGATGAGCAGCGGGTCCTCGAGGCCTTCCGCGAAGTAGATGGGGGAGGATCGGCGGTAGGCGAGGGTGTCGTCCTGCGGCTGATTGAGAATGCGCTGCGTGTACCAGTGGTTGTAGTGTGCCCAGTCGGTCACGGCGCGGAGCGCGGCGCCGGCGGCGAAGCTCTCGGGCTCGGTGAACAGGGCCATGAGCGTGATGAATCCGCCATAGGACCCGCCGTAGATGCCGACGCGTTCCGGATCGATGCCCTCGTGCTCGACCAGGTAACGGACGCCGTCGACCTGGTCGGTGAGGTCCTTGCCGCCCATGTGGCGGTAGATGGCGGTGCGCCAGTCCCGGCCGTAGCCGGCCGAGCCGCGGTAGTCGATGTCGAGGACGGTGAAGCCGCGGGATGCGAGCAGGTGGTGGAACATGTACTCGCGGTAGTAGCTGGACCACCACCTGTGGACGTTGTGCAGGTAGCCCGCGCCGTGGACGAAGATGACGGCGGCACCGTTGGGCTCGGCGCCGAGGTCGCGCGGCCGGTAGATGCGAGCGGGGACCTTCACGCCGTCGCGCGCTTCGAACCAGACGATCTCGGGGTCGATCCAGCCGAACGAGCTCCACTCCTCGGTGGGCGAGGTGGTGATGCGGCGCATCTCGGCGCCGGGACGGTTGTCCGCGATGTAGAGCTCGGGCGGCTGGTTCGAGTAGGAGTAGACGATGGCGAGGCGGCGGCCATCGGGTGAGACCTCGACGTCGTGGCGGCCGGGTCTGGTGGTGATCCGGGTGCGGCGGCTGCCGTCGAGCTCGGCTCGCCAGAAGTGGACCTCGAAGGGCGAGCCCTCCGAGGTGGTGAGATAGAAGCGCTTGCGGTCCGGGGAGAGCGAGACGGACTCGACCTCCCACTGGCCGCGGGTGAGCTGCCTGGGCTCGCCGCCGGTCGCGGCCACGGTGTAGAGGTGGGAGAAGCCGTCGCGCTCGCTGAGGAAGTAGATGCTCCGGCCATCGGGCATCCAGCCGGCGCACCCGCCGCGGGTCCAATCCGGGCAGGGCCCCCCGATCCACGCGTCATCGTGGTCGTGCGCGACGATGCGGATCTCGCCGCTCGAGGCGTCGAGCACGTGCAGCCACTGGTCCTTGAAGTCGTAGCCGACGGCGCCGATGAGGCCGAGCGTGCCGTCGCGGTTCCAGCCGATGAAGCGGACGGAGGCGAGGCGTGGGGCGGCATCGCCGCGGCGGGCGGCGGAGTCAGCGGGTGCGGCGCTGTCCGCGGGCTGCGCGGCGGCCTTCGTCGTCCCCAGCGCCAGCCAGCGGACCTCGCCCGTGGCGAGGTCAGCGAGGCCCAGCCGCGCCTCCTCCTGCGCGTCGCCGACCTTGGCGCGCGCGTTGATGTCCTCCGTGTAGCCGGATGCCGTGACGTAGTCCGGGACGATGGTCCTGCGCGCGTCGCGCGCGGGCTTGGAGACGTGCACGACGGCGTAGCGGCCGCCGGGCTCCACGGCGATCGCCTGGACACGCTCCTCGCGCGAGATGTAGGTGGTCCTGATGTCGCGCGCCTCGCGTGCCTTGCGGCGCTGCTCCGTCTCCTCGCGGCGCTCGACCTCGCGGCGGATGTGCTGGAACAGCTCCTTCTGCTGGTCCTCGAGGAACCTGCGCTGGCCCTCGGCCTGGCGCTCCTCCGGCGGTGAGCCCGCGCGGATGTCGGTGAGCTGGCGAACCTGCCCGCCGTCCAGCGCCAGCGAGAAGACGTTGTCCTCCCGAACGAAGTAGATCGTGCGGCCGTCGCGGCCGAACACCGGGCTGGATTCCTCGGCGCGGGTGTGCGTGAGCCGGCGCACGGCGAGGTTGCGGCGGTCGATGATCCAGAGGTCACCCCGGTACGCGACGACGCGCTGGCGTTCGTCGGGCGAGACGCCGCCCCTGGCGATGAGTACGCCGAGGGAGTCCGCGGCCTCGTCGGAGAGGCGTTCGGGGGCGCCGCCGCTGGCGGGGACACGGTAGAGGGCGGGCTCCTCGTGCCACGGACGGCCGCCCGGCTTCCAGCGGAAGTAGATCCAGCGCCCGTCATCCGTCCAGCGGACCGCGGTCGGCTCCGAGCCGACGAGCTCGGGCCCGCGCATGATGTTGGGCACCGTCAGCTCGAAGCGGGCCGTGGCGGGTGCCGGGTCCTGGGCATACGCGGGTGCGGCCACTGCGGCGGTGGCGAGGGCCAGGAGAGGCGCCGTGCGCAGGCGGTGCATGGCTCGTCCTCCAGGGGGATTTTCGATCCGGGGGAGCGGCAGCAGTCTAGGGCGTTGCGCGGGGTCGCGGCAAGGGCCGTCAGACGCCGAAGGAGATGCCGAGGTCCCGCGCGGTCGCGACGATGTCCGAATCGAGAGGGACGCGCTTGATCTCGCGGACGGCGTCCTCGAGGGGGACGGCGCGGATCGTGGGCGGATCGAGCGCGACCATGGTACCGAAGCGGCGCTCGGCCACGGCGCGCACGGCGGCGGCGCCGAAGCGGAGCGCGATGAGCCGATCGTAGGCGGTGGGCGAGCCGCCGCGCTGGAGGTGGCCGAGCACGAGCGACCGGGTCTCATGACCGGTGCGCTCCTCGATCTGCGTGGCGAGGCGCTCGGCGATGCCCCCGAGGCGGGCGGCGCGGCCCGGGCGCGCGGCCTCGATGTAGGTGGGCTCGCCGCCGTGGGGGAGCGCGCCCTCGGCGGCGACGACGATGGCGAAGCGCTTCCCGTCGGTGTAGCGCTCCTCGATCTTCTCGCAGACCTTTTCGATGTGGTAGGGGATCTCCGGGATCAGGATCACGTCCGCGCTGCCGGCGACGCCCGAATACAGGGCGATCCAGCCCGCGTTGCGGCCCATGACCTCGACGACGAAGACGCGTTCGTGGCTCTGGGCGGTCGAATGGAGCTTGTCGATCGCGTCTGTGGCGGTCTGGACGGCGGTATGGAAGCCGAAGGCGACCTGCGTGCAGGCAAGGTCGTTGTCGATCGTCTTGGGCACGCCGACGACGGGCAGGCCCTTGGCGGCGAGGCGGTTGGCGATATGGAGCGAGCCGTCGCCGCCGATGGCGATGAGGGCGTCGAAGCCGTGGTCGCGGAACGCGGCCAGGACCTCGTCCGAGCGGTCCTGAATGGTGATGCCGTCGGGCGTGTGGGCGGGCCATTCGAAGGGGTTGCCCCGGTTGGTGGTGCCGAGGATGGTGCCGCCGAGGTGCGTGATGCCGCGGACGGCCTCGCGGTCGAGCCGGACGATACCGTCATCGCCGAGCAGGCCGCCGTAGCCCTTGCGGATGCCGAAGACCTCCCAGCCGCGGTGGATGGCGGCGAGGACGGCGGCGCGGATGACGGCGTTCAGGCCGGGGGCGTCGCCGCCGCCGGTGTTGAGCGCGATGCGTCGGATGGAGTGTGCCATGGCCTCGGGGACAGGGAGCGAGCCGCGAACGCGGCGGAGGCCGGGCTCAGCGCAGCGCGGCGCGAATCTCCTCCCAGGTCGGGTGCCGGCCGGTGCGTTTCTTCGAGAAGATCAACCGGCCGTCCACGCTGACCTCGAAGACCCCGCCGCGGGATTCGACGAGCTCGACGGATGCAGCCGGGAACTCCTCCCTGATGCGGGCCTCCAGACCGGAGGCGCGGGGGAGGTAGTTTCAGAGCCCGCAGTACTCGATCCTCACGTGCATGGGGCAACCTCCTCTTCACCACCTCCGCCGCAACACGCGCGCCGTTCGGACGCGCGACCTGACCGCGTCAAACTTGGGGGAGGCGGGGAGCGGTGTCAACGGAAAGAGCGACCGCTCGGGCCGGGAGGGGGTATAGCACGGGGGCGCCGCTGGGGCGCCGCGCGGGGGGCTGAAAGGCGGGAGACGCAGCGAGGAGGAATGATGGTCACGGAGAAGGATGTGAAGAAGGCGCTCCGCAGGGTCAAGGACCCGGAGCTGGACCTGGACCTGGTGGTGCTGGGCCTGGTCTACGGCGTGGACATCACGGACGGGCACGTGCATGTGACGATGTCGCTCACGACGCCGATGTGTCCGGCGGCGGGCCAGATCGTGGAGCAGGCGAAGGCGGAGATCCAGGCGCTCGAGGGTGTGGAGAGCGCGGAGGTCGAGTTGACGTTCGAGCCGCGCTGGACGCCGGAGCGGATCGACCCGATCATCCGGTCGGCGCTGGGGATCTGAGGGGGCCGCCTCGCCCGCGCGACGGGCGCGGCCGTATGTGAGCGGGCCGCGGCGGCCGGGAAGCGGTGCGGCAGCTCGCCCCGCGCGCCGAAGCCGGCGCACGACCCACGCCCGGCCCGGCGAAGCCGGCGCACCACCCACGACTGCGGCGGCCGCGGCGGACGGGAACCGATGCGGCAGCTCGTTCGGCCCGGCGGATGCAGGGGTGGCCTTTGCCCTGGAGCGGGGCCGTCGCGCGCACGCAATGCCGCGCGCCGGCCGTGAGGCGCCGGGCGGGAGGACGGGTGGGCGGATCGGGGAGCAGGGATGAGGGAGGCGAGCATGCAGGCGACGATCGACGGGATCCGCATGCACTGGCGCGAGGCCGGGCACGGCCCGCGCGTGGTGGTTTTCGTGCACGCGTTCCCGCTGGACGGCTTGATGTGGGAGGATCAGCTCCGGCGGCTGCCGCGGCGGTGGCGGCTGCTGGCGCCGGACCTGCGCGGCTTCGGCATGACGCGCGCGGGGGATTCGCAGGAGCCGCTCACCATGGAACGCTTCGCCGACGACCTCGCCCTGTGGTTGGAGCACCTGGGCACGGATCGCGTGACGCTGTGCGGACTCTCGATGGGCGGCTACGTGGCGTTCGCGTTCTGGCGGCGTTACCGCGAGCGCGTGAGCGCGCTGGTGCTGTGCGACACGCGCGCAGGCGCGGACAGCGAGGAGGGGCGAGAAGCCCGGCGCACGCTGGCCGCGCGGGTGCGCGCGGAGGGCGCGCAGGTCGCAGCGGAGGCGCTGATCCCGCGATTGCTGGCGCAGGGCACGCGCCGGGGGCGCCCGGAGCTCGAGCAGCGGCTGCGCGCGATGATCGAGAGCCAGCCCGCGGAGAGCATCGCGCGGGCGGCGGAGGGCATGGCGCTGCGCGAGGATTCGACACCGCTGCTCCGGGAGATCGATGTCCCGGTGCTGGTGGTCGTCGGCGGGGAGGACGCCATAGCCACGGTGGAGGAGGCCAGCCGGATGCGGGACGCGATCCCGGACGCGCGGCTGGTCGAGATCGCCGGCGCGGCCCATCTGCCGAACCTGGAACAGCCCGCCGCCTTCGACACGGCGCTGGTGCACTTCCTGGAAGCGATCGAGTAGGGGCGGCCCGCGAAGCGGGATCAGCGGCGCGTGGACGCGCGCGCGTCGTCGCGCTCAGCGCACCCCGCCGCCGGGTGGAGGAAGGGCCGCCCCCTCATTCCACGCCGGCGAACGAGAGCTGCTCCTTTTTCACTCGACCGCTGCGCCGCTTCCGGGCGCCGCCTCCCTCGTCTCCAGCCTGCTCCCGCTCCGCGACGATGCGCGCCACCTCGACCACGCGGTCGCCGGCGGCGGGCTCGAACACGCGCTTGCCCTGGCTGCCACGCTTCTGCTCGGGCAGGTCATCCGCGGCGACGCGCGTGCCGGCGCCGCTCGCGGCGAGGATCATCAGCTCGTCACCCGGGAGCAGCTCCTCGACGGCGACGAGCGGGCCGGTGCGCTGGTTGACGGCGAGCGCCGCCGCGCCGGTCCCGCCGCGACGCTGCACCGTGAGGGCGCCAATGGGCGTACGCTTGACGTAGCCGTTCTCCGTGACGGTGCACAGCGAGGACTCGCGGCGCACGACGACCATGCCGATGGCGCGGTCGCGTTCCCGCAGCTTGATGCCGCGGACGCCCTGGGCGGCGCGGCCGACGGCCGGGATCTCCGCCTCGGAAAAACGGATCGCGCGGCCCTGGCGCGTCGCGAGGACGATGTCGCTCGTGCCGTCGGAGAGCTGGACGTCGAGCAGACGGTCGCCCTTGCGGATGCTCATCGCGGCGATGCCGCCGGCGCGCACACTGGCGAACTGGTCGAGCGTGGTGCGCTTGACCACGCCATTGGCCGTGAGGAAGACGAGGAACCGCCCGGCGGAGAACTCGGAGACCGGGATCATGGCGGCGATCGCGGCGCGCCTGCCGAGCCCCAGCACGCGGACGAGCGGCCGGCCGCGGCCGGTCCCGGCCTCCGGGATCTTGTGCACGGGCAGGGCGTGCGCCTGGCCGTCCTGGGTGAAGACGAGCAGCGTGTCCTGCGTGCCGGCGACGAAGGCGCGCTCGAGGAAATCGCCGCCGCGCTTCGAGCGGAGCACGCGTGTGCCGCGGCGGACACGGCGCCGGTAGACCGCGAGGGGCAGGCGGTTGATGTAGCCCTCGTGCGTGAGCGTGACGATGACGTTCTCGCGGGCGACGATGTCCTCGACCTGGGGCTCCGCGTCAGCCTTCACGATCCGGGTGCGGCGCGCGTCCCCGAAGCGCTCGACCAGCTGGTCCAGCTCGGCGACGAGGAGTGCGAGCTGGCGCTTGCGGCTGGCGAGCAGCTTCTCGAGCTCGGCGATGCGGCGCTTGAGCGCGCGGAGCTGCTCCTTCAGCGCCTTGTGCTCGAGCGCGGTGAGCCGGGCGAGGCGCATGTCGAGGATCGCGCCGGCCTGGGCCTCGGAGAGGCGGAACCGCTTGCGCAACTGGGCGGCGGCGGTCTCGCGGTCCTGCGCGCGCCTGATGATGCGGATGACGGCGTCGATGTTGTCCAGCGCGATCAGCAGTCCCTGCGTGATGTGCGCTTCCGCTTGCGCGCGCTCGAGCTCGAAGCGGGCACGCCGCTGGATGACCTCGAGCCGGTGGTCGCGGTAGCGCTCGAGCAGCTCCTTCAGGTTCAGCTCGCGAGGGACGCCCCGATCCAGCGCGAGCATGATGGCGCCGAACGTGGCCTGGAGCGCCGTGTTCTTGAAGAGCACGGCGAGCACGCGGGCGGTGCGGGCGCCGCGCTTCAACTCGATGACGATCCGCATCCCGTCCCGGTCCGACTCGTCGCGCAGGTCTGCGACCTCATCGAGCTTGCGTTCGCGCACGAGGTCGGCGATCTGCTCGACGACGCGCGCCTTGGAGATGCCGTAGGGCAGCTCCGTGACGACGAGCTGTTCCTTGCCGTTGCGGAGAGACTCCCGCTGCACGCGGGCGCGCATGATGATGCGGCCGCGGCCCGTGCGGTACGCGCTCTTGATGCCGTCGACGCCCACGATGAAGCCGCCGGTGGGGAAGTCCGGGCCCTTGATGTGGCGCATGAGCTCGTCCACCGAGCAGTCCGGCCTGGCGACCAGGTGTTTGACGGCGGCGGCGACCTCGCGGAGGTTGTGGGGCGGGATGTTGGTGGCCATGCCCACGGCGATGCCGCTGGAGCCGTTGACCAGCAGGTTGGGCAGCCTGGCCGGCAGGACCGTCGGCTCCTTCAGCCGGTCGTCGAAGTTGGGCACGAAGT
>DASVDH010000016.1:0-40910 GCA_036381195.1 Longimicrobiales bacterium
CCGCCGGGGAACACCGGGGCCCCGACGGGGCTAGACTCTGAGGACCACCAGCACGAGGGGGAAGAGAACCGTGGGTCAGCTCGTCGTCGTCGCTCACCCCGAGCCGCTCCCGATCGATGCTCGGCAGATCGAGGTCGACTCCCTGCCCGATGACGGCCTCGCCCTCGCCTACTACTACCAGGGCAACGTCATCGCGCGCGGAGTCGTGCCGGCCGGCGCCGTGAACGCCATTCGCAGGCTGCTCAGCACGCCCGTGTCCGTGGCGCTCGCCGCGTCCGAGGACGACGATGGCAACATCGAGGCGCGCGTGTGCCTCGTCCTCCCCGTCGGATCTTCCTCCTTCCTCCAGGAGCTCGAGGACGACGAGGACCAGGAGCCCTGGAAGGCCAGCGTGCCGCCGCCGCCGCCGGGGATCGAGAGCGGAGCCGACTTCGACGAGCCCGGCCGGGACCGGCCCCACATCACGCTGCTCCCGATCGGCAACGTCGTGCGCTCCGCACGGGACCGGAACCATCCGGAGGACGTGCCCGCGGATGTCCGCGAGATGCTGGAGAACCTGCTCGCCGGCCGCGGCCGCGATGCCGTGAGCAAGGCCATCGACGACCTGCTCGACAGCATCTGAGCCGCGCACGCCGCTGTGCCGCTCCAAGCGCCCGCAACCGCCGGATGACCCTCGCCGACCACCCGCTCGACGCAGAGGCGCAGCGCTTCCGCTGCATCTTCGAGCGCGTGCACGCCGGCCACCCCCACTGCCTGACGGACGAGTGGCTCAGCGAGCCCTGCCGGCTGCCGGATGGCACGGTCGCGCACCGACCCATCGTCTGGTCCCGCCGCAACGGGCCCTGGCGCCGTCACGCCGTCCTCTGGGTCGGCGCCGCGCCCGGCAACGCCGGCGGCAAGGGGGCCGGCGCGCTCGGCGCCCACGGCACCCGCATCCCGTTCGGCGGCGACATCGGCGGCGCCAACTTCGATGTCCTCCTGTCGACCATCGGGTTGGATCGCAACCACACGTTCGTCGTCGCGGCGCTGAACCAGCTCCCGGCGCGAGGCGGCGGCGAGCCGTCTCCGGCCGAGGTCCTCGCTCCGGTCGGCGACTACCCGTCCAGCCTGCACCTGCTGCGGGACACGATCATCGCCGTCGGCCCCCGTCTCCTCATCGCCCTCGGCAACGTCGGGCTGCGCGCCACCTTCGCCGCCGCCCGGCTGGACCCGTCCTCGCCGCCGCGGCTCCCTTCCCTCGGACGCCTCGCGAAGGCGGGCCTGTCCCGCGGCCGCCCGTCCCCCTGGCCGGAAGCCGAGCTGCCCGGCCGCGATTTCCTCGACCGCTGGGAGGGCGCGTGGCCGGGGGAGGCGCTGCCGGCGTTGCTCTGGATCACACACCCCAGCGCGCAGAACATGAGCCCCTACGCGCGGGTGGGGACCGCCTTCCACACCCGCATGCTGGAGGCGCAGGCAGCCCTGCGCCTGGCGGCGCGGGAATGCCTCGGCCGCGATGCCCCGGCCGTACGGCCGCCGTTCCCCACTGACGGCATCTACGCGCTGCCCGAGTGGCGCGACCTCGTCGCGCCGCGCCACACGCAACTGGACCGGCTCTGGCGGGAGAAGGGCGTCTGAGTTCTTGCCCCGGCGCGGCGGATGGGCTATCTGTTTCCCACCATGGTTTACCCAGCGCGCGTCCCGCTCCGGCAACGGATCCCTACCGTGCTCGTCCGCCTCGCGACGGATGACGGCGAGGTCGCGTTCCGCGCACGCTGGAAGCGTTCACCCCTCGAGCTCCAGCGCAGCATCCTCTTCCGCTTGAGGCGCGGCTCCCCGCTCTGGTTCGAGGACGAGTGGGGCCACGACCTGTGCTTCAGGCCGGAGTGCGTTTGGGCAGCGATGGTGGATGGGCGATGAGCGGGATAGCGGAGATGCGCGGAAGCCGTCAGAACCTCCACGCCACACCCAGCACGGGCACGACCGGAAGGACCCCCACCGGCTGAAGGCCCCCGTCGCCATCGGAGCGGTAGAACAGCGCATCCCGCCGGTCCAGCGCGTTGAGCACCCGGAGGTACGGCGTGACCTCGACCCTCGTGCCGCGGAATTGCGTGTCCCACGTGTGCGAGACCTGCGCGTCCAGTCGCAGGTACGGCTCGCCGTCGAGCCGGTTGACGGGGCCGACGTCCTCCGGCGACTCCGTGGACAGGAACGCCATGGGGAACTGAGCCGCGGCGGCGCTCAGGCCGGGGTCGGGCGTGGCCACCTCGGGGACCGCCGTGTACGGCAGGCCCGCCCCGTAGCTGAGCCGCACCTCGAACTCGCCACCCGCTCCGATCGGCCCGCTCAGCCCGGCGCTGACGAGCTGTCTCCCGTCGGCTGCCTGGGTCAGCGTGTAGCCGTTCCCATCGGCCCAGATCCACGCCACCGAGTAACCCAGCCAGCCCTGGAGCCGACCAGTGCTGCGTTGCAACCAGAGGTCCACGCCCGAGACGTTCATCTCGGTCTCGGTGTTCGGGCGAGGCGGCTCGCTGCGCAGCGCCGGTGCGACGTGGCTCGGCAGGCCCTCGAAGCGCTTCACGAAGCTCTCCAGGCCCAGCCGGATGCCGTAGCCGATCTCGCGGTCCAGGCCCAGCACCACGTGTGACGCGCGCGCGACGACGAGCGGCGTGCGCAGCGTGGCGTTCGGGGTCCAGACCACGCGCTCATCGAGCGCTTCCGGCACGCTGACGTACTGCCTGTAGCGCCCCGCCGTGAGCCGCACGACGAGCCGGTCGGTGGGCAGCCACGTCGCCCCGATCCGTGGCGCCAGGCGCAGGCCGGGCTGGAGCGAGAACGCGTCGGCGCGCAGGCCGCCTCGCAGCACCAGCCGCTTCGTCGGCGTGAACGATGCGTCCACGTACGCCCCGGTCACGTCGCCCCGCGCGACCTCGCGGAGGACGTCGATGGACAGACTGCCGGAGAGCCCACGCGGCTCGAGCTGCTGATCCAGCTCCAGCCGGTCGTGCGTCACGCCGAATCGCAGGAACGCGGCACCCAGGTCCCGCCCGTAGTCCGCGCTCAGCCGCGTTCGCCGCGATTGCCCCCGCGCCACGATCGGCCGCTTGTCCCCCACCGGCATCGTCGCCGCGAACACACCATGGGACGCCGTCAGCTCGGCCTCGCCTCCGAGCAGCGCGCCGCGGTAGCGAACCGACGCCGCGGCGTTGCCCCAGCGCGCCGGGTCTGCGCCGGCGTGCGCCGTGTCCAGGTCCACCGACTCGTAGTTCCAGAACCCGGTCACGCTGACCGACCCGTAGCTCCCCACGGGCGCATCCACCCGTGCCAGCGCGTCCGCGTAGCCGTAGGGGAAACCGTCACTCAGCAGGTATTGCATTCCCAACCCGTGCAGCGCCCGCGCCCCCGCGAGGTAGGCCACCCCCCCGGTGATCGGGCCCTCGACCGTGGCCGCGGCGGACAGCACGTCCATGGATCCCGAGGCGTGCACCCCGCTGCGCCGGGCCGCCCGCGTCTCCAGCTCGAGGATGTAGGAGAGCCCGCCATCGTAGCGGGCCGGCGCGCCGCCCAGGTAGAGGGTCGCCGACTGGAGGAGCCCGGCCTCGAATGGCCGGATCAGCCCGGAAAGGTGGTAGGGGGCGTAGACGGGCGCTCCGTCCAGCAGCATGAGTTTGAGGTCGGCCGCAGTCCCCCGGACGTAGAGGATGTCCGCCGGATCGACCGGCTCGCCTCTCGGGAACTGCTTGACCGCCTCCGCGATGCCCAGCTCCGCGACTCCCGGCGTCGACTCCAGCGCACGGATGGATGCTTGCTCGAGCTCGGGCGGAGCCACGCCGAGCGTGTCCCGCGCCGCTCGCACCGCGAGCGCGTGCGCGGTGACGCGCGGCAGCGTGACGGGCCGGACCTGGAGGACGAAGTCGAGCAGGAACTCCGCGCCGGCCGGAACCAGCACTTCGACCTGGAGACCGTCGTGGTCAATGTGGCTCGCGCGCACGGTGCGGCGGCCCGGAGGAACGCCGCGCAGGACATAACGTCCCGCGCTGTCCGCAATGACCACCGCCCCCGGCACGCCCACCAGCTCCACCCGCGCGCCCGGCACGGGCGAAGATGTCGCCTCGCTTCGGACCTGACCGCGCACGATGCCAGGCGCTGGCTCCTGGAGCGGTACCAGGATGGCGAGCAGGGCGAGAGAGATGGGGGAGTGCATCGGGTCGCGGCCTGGCCCGGTAATGTCGAGCGGCCCCGGCCGATCGGCCGGGAGCCGGGCGTTGCCTCTGGCGTCTGACCCAATATAATGTGCGCCGCCACGCTCGTCACGCCCCCCGCCGCCGCACCACCCCGATCCGCCCCGGACGCGCTACGGCCGCGCGGACGCCCACCGCAGCAACTGCATTCCCACCCGCTCGGCCCGATCCGAAAATCGAGCCGCCGCCCTCGCGGACGGCGGCTCGCGACCCGAGCGGCGCCGGATCCTCAACGGCCGACGACGAATTCCGCCTGTGGGCCTGGCTCCTCCTGCCCGGCGCCCGCGATGCGGAGGGCCTCCCCGTCCTTGAGGACGCGCACCCGCCCGTCCACCTCCACCTCTGCGTGCGCCACGTCCCGCGGCAGGTCGATCCGCAGGGCCCGCGCCGCGCCGCCCACCACCTCGATGCGGCCCGAGCCCCTCACGAACTGTGGCGCAGGCCCGACGATCCCGTCCGCCTCGATCCAGGCGACCGGCCGGTCCACCAGCCGCACACGCACCTCCGTGCCGCGCGGCATACCAACCAGCGACACGCGGATCCACCCGTCCACCGGCGCGGCATCGATGCCGACGGACGTTGCCGGCGCGGGCGCTTCCGCCGTGGCCGCCGGCTCCCCACCGCCGAACAGCGCCTTGCCCCGGTCCCACGCCGCCCGCGCCCACTCCCGCACGGGCGAGCCGGGCAGCGCCGCGGCCCCACCTCCCGCCAGCAACAGCACGATGCCGGCCGCCCGGAGAAGCGTCCGGCGGACCGCCGCCACCCGCGCGCCGCCCGTGCGTCCGGCGAGCGGCACGACCGGCGTGGCCGCCGGCGCGGTCGCATCCAGCAGCCGCAACGACGCGGACAGCCGCGCGCTCGCCTCCCGCAACGCATCCAGCTCCTCGGCGCACGTCGGACACGAACGCAGATGACCGCGCACCGCCGCCTCCTCCGCGGCGCTGAGCTGTCCATCCATGAAGGCCAGGAGCTGGCCGTCACCCGCGTGTTCCATCCGTTCCCTCTTGCGCCTGATAGACCTGCGCAAACCGCTTCAGCGCGCGCCCCAACAGCGTCCCGACCGAGCCCGGCGCGACCCCGGCCGCGCGCGCCATCTCCTCGTACGAAAACCCTTCCTCCCGCATCAGCAGGAGCTGCCGGTCCCGAAGCGGGATCCGTGCCAGCGCCCGCCGGACCAGCTCCACCTGCTCAGCCCGATCCGCCGCCTCGTCCGGCCGCGGCACGCTCGCCGGCATGAATCGTTCCGCCGTCAACAGCCGCTGCCGCCGCCCCGCCTTCCTCACCCCGTCCCGGACCAGGTTCGTCGCCACCGTGAACAGCCAGGGACGGACTTCGCTTTCCGGCATCGACTGGCGCAATAGCCGGACGAACGTCTCCTGCGCAATGTCGTCCGCTGTGTCCGCATCCCCCGTCAGGCGATAAAGGTACCTGTACAGTGCCGGGTGGAGGCGATGGAACAGGGCATCGTAGTCCACGTGGCTCCGGGGCGGATCGTTCAAGCTCTACAACGCTTCGCTGTCGCGCGTTGTGACAAGCGACCGCCGGGCGCGGCGCCGGTGGCGCCGGGCGCCGGGAACAGACCGTCGCCCTCACGCGCCCGGTAGCCGACCGGTACACCCCTTGCCCCTGTGCGGGTCCGGGAGGCGGAGGCGGGGTGATCGTGTACCGGGATGCAGGCCGGGTGGAGGCGGTCCGGCGCCGGCTCGACCGCCTGCGCCGGCTCGCGGAAGCGGGGGACGCGGCGGCGTTGCTGGTCGAGGCCGGCGAGCTCGAGCAGGCCCTCCTGGACGCGGCGAACCCCCGCCGCGACCACTGGGGCACGCTCGAGCAGCGGCTCAGGACGCTGCTGCTGGCCGCCGGCCGCGCATTCGTCGCCGCCGCCCGCAGCTCGACGCCGGCCCCGCACCTCGCCGCCGCCCGCACGGCGCTCGCCCGCATCGAGGCCGGCCCGCTCCCCACCCGCGTCCTCGTCCGGCCGCCCGAGGGCTACGTGCACTACGCGCTGGACCCGGCCGGCTACGTGGCCGCGGCGGCCGCGTACGCCCGCGTGGCCGGTGCCGCACGGGCCGCGCGCGCCATCATCATCGGCATCCGGAGCATCGGCACGAGTCTCTCCGCCGTCGTGGCCGCCGCCCTCGGCGCGCCGGCCGGCGCCTCGATCCGGCCACGAGGGCCCGTCGGGTCCCGGCGCATCCTCGCCACGGCCGCCCTCGAGGCCCGGCTCACGCGCTGGCTCGGGCGCGGGGGCGACGTGCTGCTCGTGGACGAGGGTCCGGGCGCGACCGGCGAGACGCTCGCGGCCGCGGCGGAGTGGCTCGCCACCCTCGGCGTCGGCAGGGAGCGCCTGGTGATCCTCCCCAGCCGGCCGTACGGCATGCCGCTCGCCCCGCCGGACCGCCAGGCCTGGTTCGAGGCCACACGCCGGTTCGCGCCCCCTCCCGACGACGCGCGGATCGAGCGCGTTGCCGGCCGCATCGGCCTCGATGACGTGGTCGACCTCTCGGCCGGGGCATGGCGCGCCCGCGTGCCGGGCGCCGCCGGCCTGCCGTCCTGCCCGGTCCACGAGCGCCGCAAGTACCTCGGCCGCGATTCCCGCGGGCGGCGGCACGTCTTCCGCTACGCGGGGCTGGGCGCGTGGGGCGACGCCGTGGCCGAGCGCGCCGCGCGGCTCGCGGACGTCGGCGCGGGGCCGGCTCCGACCGGCGCCGCCGATGGCTTCGTCGCGCTACTGTGGGCCGAGGGCTCCCCCGCGACTCCCGCGGCCGCCGCCGATCCCGCCTTCCGGCGCGCCGTCGCGCGCTACCTCGCCGCGCGTGACCGGGCGCTGCGCACGGGCATGGCCGCCCGCGTCGAGCCGATCGCCGAGATGCTCGAGTCCAACGCGCGCGAGGCGCTCGGCGGCTGCGATGCCGGCCTGGCCGCCGCCGTGCGGCGGCTCGAGCGCCTGCCTGCCCGCGAAGCCGTCATCCCCGACGCCCGGCTCGATTTCCACGAGTGGGTCGTCACGGCCAGCGGGTACGTGAAGGTGGACGCGCTGGACCACGGCGATGGTCTGCGGCTGCCCGGGCCGGCCGACCCGGCATGGGACCTGGCGGGCGCCGCCATCGAGCTCGCGCTCGACCCCGGCGCCGCCGCCGAGCTCGCCGCGCGGCACGCCGCAGCGACCGGTGCCAGCGCGCGCGAGACAGCCGAAGCGCTCGCCGCCTATCGTGCGCCCTACGCCGCCTTGCGCCTCGCGGATGCGCTGCTGTCGATGGAGGAGGCCGACGGCGAGGACAGGGATCTCTTCCGCCGGCGGGCGCGCCGCTACCGGGACGCGCTCCGGGCCGCACTGCGCAGCGCGGCGTGACGGACGCGAGCCGCCCTCGGAGGCCCGGCGCCGCCCCGCCGCGCCTCGTCACGGCGCGACCGGGATGCGCGCCGTGAACGTCGTGCCGCGACCCGGGCGGCTCTCCATCTCGACGTCCCCGCCCAGCAGTCTGGCCAGGCGCCGTGCCACGGCGAGTCCGAGACCGGTCCCGCCCACCCGTCGCGTCGCGGGCTGCTCCGCCTGCCAGAACGGCTCGAAGACCTGCACGGCGTGTTCCGGCGCGATGCCCTGCCCCGTGTCCGCGACGCGGAACACGCCCCACTCCCCATCGATTCTCACCGAGAGCACCACGCCCCCGCGGTCCGTGAACTTCACGGCGTTGGAGAGCAGGTTCAGCAGCACCTGCCGCAGCTTGCGCGCATCCGTGCGGACGACGACGCCGGCCGGCGGGAACTCGCAGCGGAAGGCGAGGCCCTTGTCGCGCGCGATCGGCTCGATCAGCGCAGCACAATCCCGGAGGAACGGCGCGATGTCGAATCGCTCCGGCGTGACGACCTCGCGCGCGGCTTCGAGCCGCGCGAACGTCAGGATCTCCTCGATCAACTGGAACAGGTGCCACGCCGCGTTGCGGATGCGCTCCACGTACGCGCGGGGCTGCCCGGCGAGCGGCTCGGGTAGCCCCATGAGGAGCAGGTCCGCATACCCCGTGATGGCGTTGAGCGGCGTTCTCAGCTCGTGGCTCATGACGGCGAGGAAATCGCTCTTTGCCCGGTTCGCTTCCTGCGCCTCCAGGTACAGCCGCGCGTGCTCCACCGCGACGGCGGCGAGGCGCGCGAGGTCCTCCGCCAGCGAGAGGTCCTCGCGGCCGAAGCGCCGCTCGTCGCCCGCAAGGTTCAACGCGAGCGCGCCGACCCTGCGCGTGCCGATGGACAGCGGAACCGCCATGAAGGAGCGAGGTGCGAGCTCGCGCAGCACGGCGAGGTGCTC
The DNA here is from genome assembly GCA_036381195.1 of Longimicrobiales bacterium. Classification (GTDB taxonomy): domain Bacteria; phylum Gemmatimonadota; class Gemmatimonadetes; order Longimicrobiales; family RSA9; genus RSA9. The sequence continues at coordinate 8,515 of DASVDH010000016.1, forward strand.
CTCGTCCCATGCCGCCGCCCGGAGCACTTCCTCGCTCATCTCCGGGACCAGCTCGGGCACGCCGGACTCCAGGACGCGCAGCACCGGATGCAGCGGGTCGCGCCGCAGCGGCTTGCTCCTCAGCTGCTCGAGCAGCGCCGCGCGCGCCGGATCCGCGTGCGTCGCGGCCACGCGCTCCACCTCACCCCCTTCGTTCACCAGATACACCACCGCCCAGTCCGCCAGCTTCGGCACGGCCACCTCGACCAGCATGCGCATCGTCGTCTCGATCTCGAGCGAGGAGTAGAGCGCGCGGCTCGCCTCGGCCAGGAACGCGGACCGGCGCGCGGCCGCCTCCGCCACGGCCCGCGCCGCCTGCTCTCGGATCAGCCGCCGCGCGTTCTCCTCCGCCTGGAGGCGAGCCGTCACGTCACGCGTCACCGCCAGGATCTCGCTCACCGCTCCGGTCTCCTCGTTGCGCACCGCGCGGGCCGTAGTCTCCACCCAGACGTAATCACCCCCGCTGCGCCGCAGCCGGAACGTCGCGGTTCGAGACTCCCGCGTGCCCACCAACACCGCGCGCACGCGTGCCAGCCGGCGCAGGTCTTCGGGATGGCAGAGCCGCGCGAGCGACATGCCCACCAGCTCCGCGGGCGCGTAGCCGAGCAACGCCTGGCACGCTGGGGACGCATAGAGGAAGGTCCCGTCCGGGTCGTGCCGCGAGATCATGTCCGACGCGTGCTCGGCCAGCAGTCGGTAACGCGCCTCGCTCGCGCGCAGCACCTCCTCCGCGCGCTTGCGCGCCGTCACCTCGCGCGTCACGCCCGCCACGCTCTTGATCGTGCCGTCCCGCTCCCGGATCGGAGCCAACGTCGTGTGGAAGTACCGCAGCCCGTCGGGCGTCTCCCACATGTGGTCGAAGGCCGCCGGCGCGCCGCTCAGCGCCTGCTCCACCGCACGGTCGTAAGCGCCCGCGTCCTCCATCCCCGCCATCACATCGCTGATGCGACGGCCGATCAGCATCTCGGGCCGCACCCGGAACGGCTCGAGTCCCCTGCCCAGCACCATCGTGAAGCACCGGGAGGAATCCAGCGTGAAAACGACCTCGTTCACGGAGGCGACGAAGCTCCGCAAGCGCGTCTCGGCCGCCTCCGCCGCCGCACGCGCCGCCCGCTCGCGCGCGAGCAGCCCGTCCAGCCCGCGGCGCAGCCGGTCCACCAGCAGCGCCATCCCGGGCGCGACGATCGCCAGCGCCACGATGGACGGCAGGCTCTGCCCCGCGCCCTGCATGGGCGCACCCGGGCCGGTCGGCGCGTACGCCGCGTAGGCCGCCGACACCACGGCCGTCAGCAGCCCGTAAACGAGGCCGCTCGCGAACGCCGCGTACACCACGGTGACCAGCAGGAAGGGAGCCGGGCTGACCACGAGACCCCGCACGCGCAGCGCCTCGAGCAGCAGGACGACGCCCGCCACGAAGACGAGCCCGCTCAGCTTCTCCCAGCGCTTGCGTGCCGGCACCGGCGCCGCCGCCAGCGCCGCGCCCACCGCCGCCGCCGCGGCCACGCCGGGTTCCCGCCCGTCCGCCGTCGCGGTCGGGGTCGCGGACTCCGTGCTCGCCTCCTGCTGCGCCATCGAGTCCACCTCCACCCCCGGTCGAGTTCGGGACAGGAGCTCCCGCGCGCCCTCCATCACTCCACGCTCCGCGGCCACGCGCGCCTCTCCGTTATGGCTCCCCGCGCAACAACCGGCGCAGCGCCCGCAGTCTCACGCGGCCCGCGCCGTGCAGGAGGCCGATGAACCCCAGCATGCGCGGCCAGCCCGCGCGCAGGAGGAGCCGGTAGTCCGCGAGCGAGCGCGCCGCGAGCCGCCGGTCGAAGACGAACGCGCGCGGCCTGCTCATCTCCAGCAAGCCATCATCTCCGCAGACGCGTCCGTAGCCGCTCGTGCCCGCGCCGCCGAACGGCAGGCCCGGCACGAGCCCGTTGACCATCACGTCGTTGACGCAGATCATGCCCGACCGCAGCTCCGGCGCGAGCCGCTCCGCGCGGCGCCGCGCACCGAAGATGCTCGCGCCCAGGGCGTACGGCGAGTCGTTCGCCAGCCGCAGCGCCTCCTCCGCATCCCTCACCTTCATCACCGGCAGGACCGGCCCGAACGTCTCCTCCCGCATCACCGCCATCGAGTGGTCCACATCCGCCAGCACGGTGGGCAGGAAGTACCGGCCCCTGCCCTCCAACCGCCGGCCGCCGACGAGCACGCGCGCGCCGCGCTCCACCGCATCCCGGATCTGCCGCGCCAACCGCTCCATCTGCGCCTTGGTCGTGATCGCTCCCACCGCGCCGCCGCCGACCCCGTCCGACCCCACCTCCAGGGCCGCGGCCGCGCGCACGACATGCTCCAGGAACCGGTCGTAGACCGGCGCCTCGACGTACGCCCGCTCCACCGAGATGCACACCTGCCCCGCGTTCAGGAACGCGCCCGCGACCGCCGTGTGCGCCGCTCGCTCAACGTCCGCATCGGCCAGCACGATCAGCGCGTCCTTGCCCCCCAGCTCGAGCGTGACCGGCACCAGCCGCTCCGCCGCGAGCCGCGCCACCCGCCGCCCGGATTCCACGCTGCCCGTGAACGACACCTTGTCCACGCCCGCTTCGATCAGCGCCGCGCCCGTCGTCCCGTCTCCAGTCGCCACCAGGAACACATCCGCCGGAAGGCCGGCCTCCTCCGCCAGCTCCTGGAGCCGCAGCGCCGTCAGCGGCGAGTACTCCGACGGCTTCAGCACCACCGTGTTGCCCGCGGCCAGGCCCGCCAGCACGGCCCGCATGGTGTTCAGCACCGGAAAGTTCCACGGGCTGATCACGCCGATCACGCCGTACGGCTCTCTCACCTGATAGCAACGCTTGGTCACCAGCCAGCCCGATGGCACGCGCCGCCGCCCGAGCACCTTCGCTGCGCGCCGCACGTACCACCGCGCCAGGTCGCAGGTCGGGAGGACGTCGCCCAGCAGCGCCTCGAACCGCAGCTTCCCCGTCTCGCTGCAGCTCAGCTCTGCCAGCTCATCCGCATGCGCAGCCATCACCCGCCGGTAGCGGTCCAGATGACGCCCACGGGCCCGGAACCCCGCCGCCGCCCACGCGGGCTGCGCCGCCCGCGCGCGCGACACCAGCACCCGGACCTCCGCGGCGCCCAGCACCGGCACGCGCCCCAGGACTTCACCCGTCGCCGGCGCGATCACCGCCAGCGACCCGTTCCCGCCCAGTTCCGCGGCACCCACGCTCACGTGCGTCCCTCTCCTCCCGTTCGGGAAGACAAACACCATCCAGGAGGCCGCGCCGCCGCCCGGCGCGCCACACCCGGGACTCACAACCGGATCGCCCGCGCCCCTGCCCTCGCCCCCGCCCCGGCCCGCCGTCCCGGATGCTCGCTCCCTGACACACAGGGCGATCGCCGGCACCGGATCGTTCACCCCCGGGCGCGACCGCGCCCCACCCGGTCACCCCGAATCGAAGCGGCCCGGGGCGCGACCGGCCCCGGGCCGCTCCGCCCGGCCTGTCCCTCGTTTTCGATGCGCCCGGATCGGCACCCGGCCCGCGCGCGTCCGACTGCCCGCCAGCTCACCCACAGCCCGCCGCCCTTGCCACTCCCATGAATACGCCCGCGCCCCGGCCCGCGCCAGGTTCGCGTCTGCGCCCTCAGGCCGGCCGCCCGCTCCGCTCCCGCCGGTACGCCACGTACGAGTACACCGCGGGCACGAAGCCGGCCACCACCAGCCCCGCGAGCGCCACCCACGGCCGCGCAGCCGGCGGCAGCAGCGCCGCCACCATCGTCACCACGCCCCCGAACACGAAGCTCCAGCCCGCCACCCGATGCGTCTCGCGCCACACCCGCTCGCTCTCCAGCGTCCACGGCGTCCGGATCCCCATCCACCAGTTCGATCGTACCCGCGGCAGGTAGTTCCCCAGCGCCACGAACAGCAGGCCGGCCGCCAGCAGCATCACCCGCCCCACATCCACCGGCCAGCCCAGCGCCGCACCCAGTGACACCACCTCCACCAGCGCCATGAACAGCACCAGCACGTTCACCAGCAGCCAGAACGTCTCCTCGAACTTCTCGTAATGCGCCCGCCGCGGGTCGATCCGCCGCAGCCCCACCAGCAGCAGCCACACGCCCGCCGCCAGCGCCGCCGGCAGGAACGCACCCGGCCACTTCGGCATCCAGTCGTCCGCCTCCCCACTCAGCCCCCAATGCGCCGGCACCCGCTCAGGCAACGACGGATAGACCACCAGCGCGAACGCCAGCATCGCTGCGACCACCGCCGGCCCCAGCCAGCGCCTGCTCATCCCTCACCTCCAACGCCGAAGAAGTCCATCAGCTCCTTCACGAAGACCTGGAACACCGTCTCGTTCAGCGAATACACGATCGTCCGACCCGCACGCTCCGCCCGCACCAGCCCCGCCGCCTTCAGGACACCCAGCTGATGTGACACCGATGCCGCCGTGATCGGAAACCGCCTCGCGATCTCCCCCGCCGTCAGATCCCCGGCGCGCAGCACCCGCAGGATCTCGCGCCGCGTCGGGTCCGCCAGCGCGCGCATCGTCTGCTCGAGCGCCATCCCCGTCCCTCGCGTCACCCGACAATACTTCGATGCATGTCTAATGATCGGCGCGAACCGAGCGCGACGTCAAGCGAAGCGAGCCGTACACGCGCATGATGCCCGATCACCGCACAGCGCGGCCATCCCGTGCTCGTGCGCTGGATGGGGGGGCGTGACGGGTCCATCTCGCCCGCGGGCCAGGCGGCGGCAGCAGCAGCGCCGGAGATGAGGGGAAACAGCGGAAAGGAGGTGTGACGGGCAAGCGAAACCGGGACCGGCCGGGAGCGCTGGCGGCGGAATGCCGGCCGCCAGCGAGGCCAGGAAGCCGGAACCGGCCGGAAGCCCTGAAGCGGAGACGCCGCCAGACTGCGGGAGCAAGCCAAACCGGCACCGGCCGGAAGCGCTGAGGCAGAGATGCCGGCAGCCGGCGGGACCGCACACGAACAGAAAGCGCCGGGGCGCGGTGTCGTGCGCGGGTCAGGCCGCACCGGCGGCGTCCGCGTGTGCGGGCCACCGGCGTCCGGCGCGAGGGGCGGGTCGGAAAGGCGACGCAACGCGGGCCCGGCGGTGCGGCCGGGTCATGGGCACGGTGGCCGTCGTGGTGGCGCGCTCCTGCGCCATCCCCTCGCGAGCGCGCGTGTATGCACGGCGATGCGGCAGCCCTCGCCTCCTCACGCTACCAGCCGTACTCCTCGCCGTAGGGCCGTCCCCAGCGCCGGCCGCGGCGCCGCCAGGCGCGGTAGCGCGGGCGGCGGCCCCATGTGTACTCGCCGGTGTAGCCGGGCGGCATCCCGCGGTACGCCTCTCCGTACTCGCCCTGGAACTCGCGCTCGTACGGCCGGAACATCCGCCGCTCGGCGGCCCAGCCGTACCCGGGCTCGCCCCTCTCGAAACGCCGGCGGCTGCGGAACGGCATGCGGTCGTAGTACGGCGCGCCGTAGGCCTCGTACTCTTCCTCGGGGCGGAATCTGCGCCGCGCGAATCGAGATGGGCGTTCGCCGCGGCGCGTGGCCACGCGCTCGCGACCGTACTCCTCCTCGTAGCCGCCGTACCCGGTGCCGGCGTAGCCCCGCGGCCGTTCCCCCCACCAGTCGGCGCCCCAGCGCTCGCGTGCGCGCCGGGCGCGCGCTCTCTCGGCGGCGCCTTCCTCCTCCTCTTCGCGGTAGGCTCCCTCGTAGCCTGGCCCGAGCTCCATGGATTCCCGGGCCGTCCGGCGCCCGCCCCAGCGGCCGGTTCCGCGGGGGGAACGTGAGAGCCACTCGTCGCGTGCCATGCCGTGCCTCCCCTCGGTTGGATCGATCCTGAAGCGGAAAAGGAGCGGCCGGCGCCCCGTCGGTGCGGAGCGCCGGCGCCAATCGGACCCGGGAGGCGGTCGCAAGAAGCGTGCTTGCGGTGCGGCCCCGGCTCTCTCGGCGAGCCGGGCGTCGTACGCTCAGCGGAAATAGGTCAGGCCCATCGCCTCCCGCGCGCGCTCCATCGTTTCGGCCGCGACGGCGCGCATCACGCGGTTCCCCTCCCGCAGGATGTCTTCCACGAGCGTCGGATCGCGCTCCAGTGCGGCGCGCCGCTCGCGGATCGGCTCGAGGAACGCGTTCAGCGCGCGCGCGAGCTTCGTCTTGACCTCGACATCTCCGACGCGGCCCTTGCGGTAGCGCTCCTTCAGGTCTTCGACCTCGGCTTTGTCGGGGTTGAAGATGTCGTGGTAGATGAAGACCGGGTTGCCTTCCACGCGGCCGGGGATGTCCGCGCGCACGCGAGCCGGGTCGGTGTACATCTGCATGACGCGCGCGTGGACCGTCTGCGGCGTATCCGAGAGCAGGATCGCGTTGCCGAGCGACTTGGACATCTTCTGCTCGCCGTAGATGCCCGGCAGGACGGGCGTGTCACTGAGCAGCGGCTCCGGCTCCGGGAAGACCTCGCCGTAGAGGTGGGTAAAGCGCCGTGCCAGTTCGCGCGCGACCTCGACGTGCGGCAGGTTGTCCCGGCCCACGGGCACGAGCTCGCCCCGGGCCAGCAGGATGTCCGCCGCCTGGAGGACGGGATAGCCGACGAGCCCGAACGGCAGCACGTCCAGGTGCGCGGCCTGCGCCATCTCGCGGATGGTGGGGATCCGCTCGAGTCGCGGCAGTGAGACGAGCATCCCGAGCAGGAGATGCAACTCCGCGGTCTCCGGCACGGCGGACTGCACGAAGATCGTGCTGCGCTCCGGGTCGATGCCCACGGCGAGGTAATCGAGCACCATCTGCCGGATGTTCTCGGGCATCTCCATGATGGCTTCCTTGTCCGGCCGCGTCGTGAGCGTGTGGTAGTCGGCGATGATGAAGAAGCAGTCGTGCTCCTCCTGTAGCCGGACCCGGTTCTGGAGACTTCCCACCCAGTGGCCCAGATGCAGGCGGCCCGTGGGCCTGTCCCCGGTCAGCACGCGTCGCCGCGCACTCGTGCTCATGTCATCGCTCCGGCTGTGATCCGCGCGTCATCACGCCGCGCGCCGCCTCGCGCGCCGCGCGGCCTCCTCCTCTGTCTCCTCGAGCCCGAGCCACTGCCGGATCGCCGCGGTCCGCAGCGCCCAGGCGGGCAGGCGCACGACGTAGGCGGCACGGCGCGCCAGGGCCGCGGGTGCGCCGTCCAGCACCACGCCCTTGATGTCCGCGATGCCCTCGTACCGGGCGATGCGCAGGAAGGTCCCGAGCTGCGAGAAATGGAACCGCTCGCGCGGGAGCCTGTCCACCGCGACGCACGCCACGTTCGCGGCGCAGACCTCCGACTCCTGCACCGCGGCCTGCGCCGTGTCCGGCAGCGGTTCGCCCTCCACGCGTCCCGGGTAGCTGATCGCGTCGCCCAGCACGAAGACGTGGGGCTCGCCCGGGAGCTGCAGCGTGCGCTCCACGCGCACGCCGTGGTTCCCGTGCCGCTCCGCCGGCAGCCGCTCGATCAGCGGATTGACGCGGATGCCGGCGGCCCACGCGACGACGGCCGCGTCCACGCGATCGCGCCGCCCTCCATCGAGGAGCGCGACGCCGCGCGGGTCCACTTCCAGGACGCGTACGCCCGTTCGCACGGCGATGCCGCGGCGCGCGAGCTTCTTCTTCGCCATCCTGCGCATGCGGGGGGAGAGGCCCCGCAGGATGTCGTCCATCGCTTCCAGGATGACGACGCTCGGCCTCCCCTCCGGCCGCAGCGCGCGCGTGTTCGCCGCGCGCTCGAGGCGCTCCGCGAGCGCGAAAGCGAGCTCCACACCCACGACGCCTCCACCCACCACACATGCCGGCAGCCCGCTGCGCGCCCACGTGCCCGCATCCAGGAGGACGCGCAGCCGCTCCGCGTCTTCCAGCGAATAGAACGGCACCGCGTGCGCTTGAGCGCCTTCCACTCCATGGAACGCCGGCACCGAGCCCGGCGCCAGGACCAGCACGTCGAAGGTGAGTGTGCGGCCGCTCGCGAGGTGCACGACGCGTGCCCGCACATCCACCTCGCGCGCCTCGTCCCGCAGCAGCCGCACGTTGTCCGGCACGAGCTCGTCCAGCCGCGGCGCCATGACGTTCGGATCGAGCTCGCCGCTCAAATACTCGTAGAGGAGCGGCGTGAACACGAACCGGTCCCGCCGGTCCACCGCCGTCACCTCCAGGTCCTGGCTCCCCTCGTCCACGAGCCTGCGAAGCGTATACAGGCCGCCGAACCCCAAACCGACGAACACGACGTGCCTCACCGCGCCTCCTCCTCCGCTGCGCCTCGCGCCGCTGCCCGCCTCGCGGGGCGTGCAATCCGCGTTCCCTCCGCGCCCGCGACCCGCGCCCACGGAATGGATGTTGCAGCGACCTCACGCCGCACGAATCGCACACCCGAGGACGCTGCGTTTCCCGCCCGCGCACCCCGCGGGCGGCGCGGTCCAGCCGAGCCGGCCACCGCACCGCGACGATGCGCTGGGAGGGGTCCACCCCGGCGGCACGGCCTCGCAGGGTGCCGGTGCCATCCCGCGCGGGACCGGATGCGCATCGCGCATCCGACCCGCCCCCGATCACCGTACCATTCCGGAGGGAGCCATGCCAGCCAACAGTCTCAGCGACGTCTTCCGGCACGCCCTCGGCGACATCTACGACGCGGAGCAGCAGATCCTCTCCGTGCTCGATCAGATGGAAACCGAAACCTCGGACGAGCAGATCCGCAACCGCGTGCGCAAACATCGGGACGAGACGGAACAGCACATCCAGAACCTCGAGCGCTGCTTCGAGCTGCTGTCCGCCCAGGCGCCGCGCGTGCAATGCGCCGCGATCCGCGGGCTGCGCGACGAGAAGCGCACCTTCCAGCAGGAGAACCCCTCCGAGGAGGCGCTCGAGGTCTTCAACCTGGACGCCGCGAGCAAGACCGAGCACTACGAGATCGCCAGTTACCGCGGCCTCATCGATCAGGCCCGCGTCCTCGGCCAGGACGACGTCCGCCGCCTCCTCGAGCAGAACCTCCGCCAGGAGGAAGACATGAGCCGCTGGATCGAGGAGCACCAGCCCGAGGTCCTGACCCGGATGCAGGCCGCATCCGGGCGCGGCGCACGGGCCAGGCGCTGAGACTGCCCTCGCACGGGGCCGGGGCGCCCGCACCCCGGGCGCCTCAGCCCCCGCGCTCCGCTTCCAGGCGGGCCAGCGCTCGGGGCACGTTGCCCCGCCGGCGCAGCAGGCCACGCCACACATCGCCTTCCGACGCGATGCGCGCCGGCACGTTCTCCAGCGTGAACGCGTCCGGCCCGCGCAACCCGCGCAGCTCGTCCCAGTGCACGGGGGCGGAAACCGGCGCGCCCGGGCGCGCGCGCAGCGAGTACGGCGCGACCGCCGTCTTGCCCCGCGCGTTCTGCAGGTGATCCACGTAGACGCGCGGGCCGCGCTCGCTCACCGTACGCTCAACCGTCGCCAGGCGCCGCGCTTCCGCCGCGACGCGCTCCGCCACCAGCCGCGCGAAGCGCGCTGCCGCATCGTAATCCACGCGCCCCCCGGCCGGCACGTACACGTGCAGCCCCCGCGAGCCGCTCGTCTTCACCACCGGGCCCACCCCCAGCTCCTCCAGCAGCTCGCGCAGGAGCTCGGCGACCCGCACCACGCTGCCGAACCCCACGCCCTTTCCGGGGTCCAGGTCCAGCACGATCCAGTCGGGCCGCTCCAGCGCCGCCACCCGCGAGTGCCACGGGTGCAGCTCGATCGCGTTGAGCTGGGCCGCGTACAGCAACGTCTCGAGCGAGCCCACGTACCGGCGCGCACGGCCGCCCTCCGCCAGCGGCAGCGACGCCGTCCGTACGCCGTCCGGAACGTGCGCCGCCGCTCGCTGCTGCACGATCGGCCGCGAGCCGATCCCGCCCTGGTAGCGCCTGAGCATCAGCGCGCGGTCCGCGAGGTACGGGACCATCACGCGTGCCACCCGCGCGTAGTACCGCACCATGTCCCGCTTCGTCAAGCCGGACTCCGGCCACAGCACCCGGTCCAGGTGCGTGAAGCGCAGCCCGCCGCACGCCACGCTCCCGCCGCCGCGGTCCAGCGCTTCCACGAGCCGCCGCAGGTTCAAGCCGCCTCCCCGCGAGTTCGTCCGTCGGCCGGGTAGGGAGGCCGGCTCCCCACGCCCGCCCGGAGTCGTCACGCCGCCGCCGGGGCAACATACGCCGTGCCACCGGCACGGCGCGCTGCGGCTACCGCGACCGGCTACGCCGCCCGCCCCGCCTTGCGATGCAGCCGCTTCAGGTACGCCAGCGCATCCACCGCCTGCTGCGCCGTCAGCTCCTGCTCCAGCCGCGCCAGCACCCGCTCGCGCACATCCTCCGGCACCGCGGCGGACGCCGCCAGCGCGCGGATCTCCTCGATCTGCTCGGCCGTCGCCGGCCCGGCCGATGCGCGGCCGCGCAGCGACCGCGAGGTCGGGAAGTTCAGGTTCGCCAGCGCTCGCCCGATCGCCGAGGTCTCGCAGTTCTCGATGAAGCTCGTCCGGTTCACGTACCCCACGCCCTCCCGCTCGTACGCCCACCCCGTCGTCGGGTGCGGATCCTCGCGGTCCCGGTACACCGTCGCGCGGAACACCACCAGGTCTCCCTCCAGGCGCACCATTTCCGTCTGGATCGAGCCCTCGGGGTAGCGCTCATAGAAGGCGCGGATCCGCTCCGCGACGTCCACGTAGTCCTTCAGGTCGAACCCGTCGTTCACTTCTCTAACCCTTTGCTGGGAAATACGATGCGGTCTGTCCGCACCCCGTCGTACCCGCCCCGGCACCCGGCCGTTCCCGAAGAAAGACCGTAACCAACGCCCGGTACGGCGCTTGCACCCTCGACCTCCGGACCACTGGCCGCGGGGACGCATGGCTGACTTCCTGCCCGTGCTCACCACGCCCGAGTTGGGCCCCGGCGAGATGCGCGAGGTCCGCGCGCACGGCCGCACGCTGATCCTCCTCAACGTAGGGCAGACGTACTACGCGTTCGACGCGCGCTGCCCGGACGATGGGACCAACCTTGCCAGAGATGGGCGGTTGAAGGGAGCCGTGCTGCTGTGCCCCAGGGACGACTCGGCGTTCGACGTGCGGACCGGCGAGCGGCTCGAGCCGCCGGGCCGGCCGCCGCTCCACCGCTACGCGATCCGGGTGGAGGAGAACACGATCAAGGTGGGCCCGCGCATCGACTGAGCGGCGCGGCGCGTGGTGAGAGGCGCGGCGCGTCGTGAGGGGCGAGGCGCATGGTGAGGGACCCGGCGCGCGCCGAGGGACCCGCCGCATGGTGAGGGATGCGGCGCGTGGTGAGGGGCGCGCGCGTGGTGAGAGGCGCGGCGCGTGGTGAGAGGCGCGGCGCGTGGTGGGAGACTCGCCGCCGGGGCGGGCCCGCAGCGCTCGCTCCTCACCCCTCCGGCGGGGCCCCGTCTTCCCCCTCGGCTCGCGCGCGCCGTGGCGGCTGGGCCGGCCGGTCCGGCCGGCCCAGCGGCGTGGCGCGGCGCCACAGCTCCTCCAGCTCTTCCGGGTAGAGCGTGTCGAGCCGCCCCCGCGGGACCAGGACCTCCGAGACCGCCGTGTCGTCTCCCTCGCGGTAGAAGCGAATCGCGACCAGATACGCCCTCGCGCCGGCCCCGTGGCCCACCGCGCTCTCGCCGGCCGGCCTGGCGATCCACCACTCGCCGCCCGCCTGGAACCTGCGCTCCGGCACGTCCGGCGTCGCTCCCCTGGCCGGCACCGCCGGCTCGCGCCTCGGCTGCCGGACCGGGTGGCGTCCCGCGGGGCGCCCCTCCGCCGCCCCGGGCCTCTGGCCGCGCGGAGCGGCCGGCTCGTCCCGCCGCTCCGGTCGCGCGGCGGGATCCCGCCGTGGCGGACCGGCGCCCTGCGCGCCAGGCGGCTCCGGTCGCCGCCCCCGCCCCTCGCCGGGCCGCCCCCCGGCGTCGCGGCCGGCGTCCTCGCTCACGGCTCGCCCCCGCCGTAGTAGTCCACGAAGAAGGTCGGGTCCTCGTGGAGCCGCAGGCGGTGCAGCCGCACGCCCGGCGGCATGCCCGCCGCGAGCCGCGGCCACAGATAGGCGAGGATGTTCTCGCTGGTGGGGATCTCCCCGCCCGGCGCGAACGCCGCCACGGCGTGGTTCAGGTTCTGGTGGTCCAGCACGCGGATGACCTCGCGCTCCAGCAGCGCGTCGAGCGCGTCCAGGGGCACCGAGAAGCCGGTCACCGGATCGATCGCGCCGCACACCGTGACTTCGAGCTCGTAGTTGTGCCCGTGCCCGTGCGGATTGCTGCACGGGCCGAAAACGCGCCGGTTCTCCTCCTCGCTCCATTCCGGGCGGTGGTACCGGTGCGCCGCTGCAAAGCGGACCTTTCGGGTCAGGAACGCGAGGCGTGACACGCGGACAACGTACGCCCGAGCCGCAGGACCGTCCAGTAGCATTCGGGCCGGTCTGGCCGCCCGCGAGTCCCGTATGGCCGGGCTTTTGCGACACGCGGCCCGCGGCCGCGACCGCCCCGGCCTTCGTCCTGCGGGGCACTGCATGGCTGGAGTTCAGGATGGCGACCCACCACGATGACCTGGACGCGCTCGCGCGTGCGATGGATCTCCTGCTCGAAGATCTGGAGCCGCAGCCCCTCGCCGAGCGCTTTCTCCGGCACACCGCCGAGACGTTCGGGGCCGATGCGGCGCTGTTCCAGACCGCGCGGATCGCGGCCGGACCGCCGCTGCTCGTCTCGGTGGGCGTCGAGCCGGATCCAGCCCGCGAGCTGGCCGCCGAGCTCGGGGTCGCGCTCGCGTCCGCGCGGGAGGGCTGCCGGCGCTGGGTGCGCTCCGCGCGCGTGGCGGCACGCACCGGCTGGCGCTCCATCCTGGCGGCCCAGACGGGCAGGCCGGCCGGCCCCCGCGGCCTGCTCGCGATGCTGTCCACCCGCGCGGCGGCGTTCGACCCCGAGCGCCACTGCCGGCTGCTCCGGATCATGGCCCGCCACGCGGGTGCAGCGGTGCAGCGTGCGGGCGTGCACGCGCAGGCCCGGGGCGAGGCGGAGCGGCTGGCTGCCCAGTCCGCGCAGCTCGACCGCGCGCGCGCGGCGCTCGAGCGCCGTGGCCGCCGGCTGGAGCGCGCGTTGGCCGCGCGCAGTCGGTTCCTCGCCACGGCGAGCCATGAGCTGCGGACGCCGCTCAACGCCGTCCTGGGCTACAGCCAGCTCCTCGCCCAGGGCGTGTACGGCCCGCTGGACGAGGCGCAGGCCGCCGCCGTCCACAAGCTGGCCTCCTCGTGCGAGCAGCTCCTCTCCATCGTCAACGACCTCCTGGACCTGTCCAGCGTGGACGCGGGGCGCATCGAGCTCAGGCCCGACCACGTGGACCTGGCCGCGCTGATCCAGGACGCCATCGGCGCGATCGAACCCGAAGCGCGGAACAAAGGCATCGAGTTGCGCGTCGACCTCCCGCCGGCCCTGCCTCACCTGGAAACCGACCCCGCCCGGTTGCGGCAGATCCTGCTCAACCTGCTCTCGAACGCCGTCAAGTTCACGGCGCACGGCTCGGTGACCGTGGCCGTCCGCCACCTCGCCGGGCCGGAGCAGGCCAGCGGCCCGCTGGCGCCCGGCTGCCCGCCCGGCCGGCTCGGCTGGGTCGGCATCGCCGTGACGGACACCGGCATCGGGATCCCGGAGGAGTACCTGGAGAGCATCTTCGACGAGTTCGTCCGCGTGGCCCGGCCGGGCGAGGCCGCGTCTCCGGGCGCGGGCCTGGGATTGGCGATCTCGAGCCGCCTCGCCCGCCTCCTGGGCGGCGAGCTCGGGGTGGACAGCGTGCCCGGCAGCCGCTCGACCTTCGAGCTGTTCCTCCCCTGCCCCGCGCCGGCGGTGGAAGCCGCGCCCGCCGAGGCATAGATTGGCCGGCGAGACCGCCTCGCTCGATGCTTCTCCCGGACCCGCCATGGGACTCTACGACGACATCAGGCCCGACGAGCTCGCGGCCGACCTGCGTCGCTTCGCCGAGCTCCTCCTTCGCCTCGACTCGGAGGGCCGCCTGCTCGAGGCGGCCCCCAACCTGCTCCGCATCCTCGGAGACCTCCGCGCGAAGATCTTTGCCTACGAGGTCCGCGCGACCGGCCGCCTCGCCGCCCGCGCCGAGGAGCCGGAGGACGTGCGCGAAGCGCGCCGCGTCATCGAGGATGCGATCCGCCGGGCGCGGGAGGCCCAGAGCGAGTGGGGCCGGCCGTGGTCGCCGGAAACGGAAGGCGAATAACGGGCTGGCGCGAAACTTGCTATCTACCGCCCCACCACGCGGAGACGGCCTGGCCGGGCAACGGCGCCCCCCCGCGCAAGCGAAGAGGCGAGCGATCATGCGTCATCTCTCCAGCGCCCCACCGGCAGAAGCCCGCGCGACCATCCTGGTCGCCGAGGATCACTTCGATAGCCGGCACGCGCTTCGGACCCTGCTCGAGGCCGTCGGGTACCGCGCCCTGGAAGCCAGCAACGGCCGCGAGGCCGTCGAGCGGGCCGTCGCCGAGCGCCCCGACCTGATCCTGATGGACATCATGATGCCGGAGTTCGACGGGCTCCAGGCCATTCGGGCCTTGCGCGAACGCGAGGACACCCGCACCATTCCCATCATTGCCGTCACCGCGATGGACAGCGCGCAGCGCGTCTCCATGGAGGCCGGCGCGGACGACATCGTCTCGAAGCCCGTGGACACGCGCATGTTACTCGCGAAGGTGAGGGACCTCGTCGAACAGGGGGCCTGATGGAGGACCACCCGCCCGCCGCTCTGCCACCCATCGACGCGACACAAACGCCACCGCCCGCCGCCGGAGCCGAGACAGCCGAGCGCGACCCCTTTCCGTGGCCGCCCGCGCCGGCGGAGCCCGTGCTCGCCGCGCTGGCGGAGACGTGGCGGCGGTGCATGTTCGAGCCGACCCGGTTCTTCCGATCGCTCTCGCCGGACGCGCCGCTCGGGCCGGCGCTGGTCTATGCCATCGGCCTCGGCGTGCTCTCCGCCGGCGTCTCCCTCTTCTGGAGCGCGCTCTTCACGTTCGCCGGCGTCACCGACGGGTTCCTCGCCGCACTGGTCGGCGCGGGCGGGGACTGGACGTGGAGCGTCGTCAGCTTCCTGCTCTCGCCACTGTGGTTGGTGATCGGTCTGTACGTCGCCGCGGCCATCTACCACGTCGGGCTCGTCATCCTCGGCGGCGCGAGCAAGGGATTCGGGGGCACGCTGCGCGCGGTCTGCTACGCCTGGTCCCCGCAGGTCCTGGTCGTGGTGCCGGTGCTCGGTCGCCTGCTCGCGTTCATCTGGTGCCTCGTCCTCATCGTCGTGGGCATCCGCGAGGTGCACGGCACCTCGACCGGCCGGGCTGCGGGGGCCATGCTCCTGCCCCTCCTGCTGATCATCGGGCTGTTTTTCTTCATCGGCGTCTTCGTCGCGCTGGCCACGCTGCCCGCATGAGGCGCGGGCCGCGCCGCACGATGGCGAACGGCCGGACGGGATCCCCGTCCGGCCGTTCGGTTTCCTGGTGACCACGCGGGCCGCGCGCCCGGCGGCGCGACCTCCGGCTCTCTGCCCGGGATTTCGCCCGGACCTCACGCGGCGGTCGCCGAGATCGCCTTCAGCACATCCTCGCCGTAGAACATGCGGATGTACTTCGCCTGCACCGGCGTGACCTTCCGCACCGCCCACACCAGCTCCACGTAGTTCGGCTCCGTCGGCTCGTGCAGCACCCGCATGCCGACCTCGTGCGGCAGGTGGTTGCCCTTGCGGTTGTTGCACGGCGAGCACGCGGTCACGACGTTCGTCCACGAGTTGTCTCCGCCGCGCGAGAGCGGGACGATGTGGTCGCGCGTGAGGAACTCGCGGCCCCGCAGCTCCGAGCGATGCCGGCCGCAGTAGTTGCAGCAGTAGTGATCGCGGGCGAACAGGAACGTGTTCGTGACCTGGCGGCGGAACTTGCGCGGCACATGGACGTAGCGCACCAGCCGGATGACGGACGGACACGGCAGCTCCCGCCGCTCGGAGCGGAAGACCCGCGTCTCGTCGACTTCCAGGATCTCGGCCTTGTGATCGATCACCAGCCGGAGCGCACGGCGCACCGGCAGGATCGTCAGCGGCTCGAACGATGCGTTGAGGGTCAGGCAACCCATGGCCGTGAACACTACCCCCTTTCGGCCACGCGGCACACGTCCTGATACGCCCCGGATCGGTGCTTTGTTCGCCAGCCGCAGGCAGATTGCGGGGGATCCCCGTGCCCGCCGCGGCCTTCGCCAGCCGCCGGCAGACCGCGGAGGCCCCCGCGCTCGCCGCGGCTCCCGCCAGCCGCGGGCAGATCGCGGGGCCCCGTGCCCGCCGCGGCCGCGGAACGCGCCCGCCGCTCCACTAGTTTAGCGGCAAGACCTGCTTTCGCACAATCGGGGCCCGTGTGTGGCCGTGGCCGGGTCGCAGGGCGATGCCCGCCGAACGGGCAGAGATCGAGCTGCTCCACCCGGTGGCCGCGCCCGGGATCCACGCGGCGGGCATCTCGCATTGCGCAACCGCCCCGGGCCGCGGGTCCGCGACGCGACGCGCGAAACGGGCGAGGCGCTCAGGGACTCGCGGCGCGCGACCGCCTGTGCCGCGGGTCCGCCGGGCGGGCCTCAGAGCAGGGCGACCGGGTCGCGGTCCACCGCCAGCCGGAGGTCGGCGCGGCCCGCACGGAGCGAGAAGTCCTGGTGCAGGGCGTGGCAGGTGCGGCCCAGCGGCTCGGCGCGCTGGCTCCGCAGCAGGAAGTGCCAGCGCCAGCGGCCGCGGATGCGGTCGATGGGGCAGGGCGCGGGGCCGGTCGCCTCGACCTGGCCGCGCAGCTCGCGCCGGATGAAGGCGCGGACCCAGGTCGCTGCCCGGTCCGCCGCCTCCTGGACGGCGACCTCCTGCGTTCCGCTGACGACGACGTTGGCGAGCCGGCGGTGCGGCGGGTAGCGCGGCTCGCGGCGTTCGTCGAGCTCGCGGGCGGCGAAGCCCTTGTAGTCGTGGGCGAGCGCGGCGCGGATGGCGTAGTGGTTGGGCAGCGCCGTCTGGATCAGCACCTCTCCGCCCAGCGGGCCGCGGCCGGCACGCCCCGCGACCTGCGTCAGGAGCTGGAACGTTCGCTCGGTGGCGCGGAAGTCCGGCAGGTTGAGGCCGACGTCGGCGTTCACCACGCCCACGAGGGTCACGCCCGGGAAGTCGAGCCCCTTGGCGATCATCTGCGTGCCGAGCAGGATGTCCACCTCCCCGCGCCCGACGCGCTCGAGGATCTCGTGGTGCGACCACTTTCCGGAGGTCGTGTCCACGTCCATGCGCGCGACGCGCGCGGCGGGGAACGCCTCGATCACGGCGCGCTCGACCTGCTCGGTCCCGATGCCGCGGAACGACAGGTCGCCGGACGCGCACCGGGGGCACGTGACCGGCGGCGGCTCCTCGTGGAAGCAGTAGTGGCACACGAGCCGGCGCCGGCTGCGGTGGTACGTGAGCGCGACGTTGCACTGCCGGCACCGCCACACGTGCCCGCAGTCCCGGCACTGGATGAAGGTCGCGTACCCGCGCCGGTTGAGCAGCAGGATGATCTGCTCGCCCCGTTCCAGGCGCAGCCGCATCGCGCTGACGAGTTCCGGCGTGAGGACGTCGCCGCCGCCGCCCCTCCCGCCGGCGCCGCCGGGCCGGGGTGAGGGCGCCCCGGCATCCCGGGCCTCGCCGCGGGCGGGAGCGATCGCCTCGCCGCGGGCGGGAGCGGACCCCGCGAGCGCCGCGGCGGAGCGGGGCTCCCCGGCCGCGTGGCCGAGCGGCGGTTGCGCGCCCGGGCGGGAGGGCGGGGCGCCGCCTCCGCCCTGGCCCGGGGCGGGGGCGGCGGGGCCGGGGCGCCGCAGGTCGATCACGCGCACGGGCGGCAGCGGCCGCCCTTCCACGCGCTCCGGCAGCTCCAGCAGCCGGTACTTGCCGATCTGCGCGTTGTGCCAGCTCTCGAGCGAGGGCGTCGCGCTGCCCAGCACGCACACCGCGCCCTCCATCTGCGCGCGCATGATCGCGACCTCGCGCGCGTGGTAGCGCGGCGCCTCGTCGGACTGCTTGTACGTGGTCTCGTGCTCCTCGTCCACGATGATCGCGCCGAGGTCCTGCACGGGCGCGAACACGCTCGAGCGCGCACCCACCACCACGCGGCGCGTGCCGCTGCGCAGCGCGCGCCACGCGTCGTAGCGCTCCCCGTCCGAGAGCGCCGAGTGCAGCACCGCGACGCGGTCGCCGAAGTGCGCCCGGAACCGCGCCACCGTCTGCGGCGTGAGCGCGATCTCCGGCACCAGCACGATCGCGCCGCGCCCCTGGCGCTCGACGACCTCCCTGAGCAGCTCGATGTAGACCAGCGTCTTGCCCGAGCCGGTCACGCCCAGCAGCAGGAACGGCCGGCGGTCCGGCTCCCCCGCGCCGGCGGCCCCGCGGCCCGGCGCCAGCGCCACGGCAGCCTCGACCAGCGCATCCCGCGCCCGCCGTTGCGCCGGCGTCAGCTCGAGCCGAGGTGCCGGCGCGACCGGCGTCGCCGCGAACGGGTCACGCTCGATCTCCTGCTCCGTGAACTCGGCCACCCCGCGCGCCACCAGCCCCCGCAGCACGTCCGCCGAGAACCCCAACTGCCCCGTCAGGTGCGCGACCTCCGCGCTGCCGCCGAGCCCTTCGAGCGCCTCGTAGCACGCGCGCTGGCGCCGCGCCCGGCCGAACAGCTCGTCGCGCTCCTGGAGGCTCGGCAGCTCGCGCGTGATCCGCAGCAGCCGGCGGGTCCGGACCGCGGGCGCGGGCCGCCGCGTGTCCGAGAGCACGGTCGGCAACGCCGCGCGCAGGACCTGGCCCAGTGGGGCGACGTAATAGTCCGCCACCCATCGGCACAGCCGCAGCAGCTCTGGCGTGACCGTGGGCTCGCGGTCCAGCACGGCGCTGACCGCGCGCACCCGCGCCGGCTCGGGGGGCTCGCTGCCGGGGCCGGTGATCCACCCGATCACCGGCCGCCCGCGGAACGGCACCAGCACGCGCGCCCCCACCGCCACGCCCTCCTCGTCCACGCGGTACGTGAAGACACGCGGGATCGGCAGCGGCAGGGCAACGTCCACCAGCATGGGGGCGCGCGTTCAGACGACCATCTTGACGAAGTCGTACGGCGGCCAGGGGCCCGTCACGTCCACGATCACCTCCGGATGACTGCCGCCGAGGTCATCCGCACGCTCGACGAAGCGGACCCACGCTCCGCGGTCCACCAGGAAGGCCGCGCTGAACAGACGCCGGCCCGAGCACTGGAACGGGATCGCCGCCCGCGCGCTGCTGCGCAGCTCCTTGTAGAGCTCTGCCGCCAGGTCCCGGAGTCCCGCATCCGGCTCGCCGGCCGAGGCGGGCAGGACGTGGAGCCGCAGTTCCCAGTGGTTCTCGACGAAGGCGAGGCCTTCTTCCAGGGCGTTGTACTGGTCCTCCAGGAAGCGCAGCAGCGCAGGGCGGCCACGAAACAGCACGCCCGCCGGCGCGGGCAGGATCGAGTCCCGCCGCATGGCCCGCTCCACCGCCTGCTGGTGCGCGAGGAGGAACTCGCGATCCAGGACGGGAACCCGGAACGGCGCCGGCCGCACCAGCGCCGCGAGGTCGCGGCAGCGCACCCGCTGCACCGCGTCTCCGCCGGACGGGCGCCACACGCGCCAGCCCCCCGCCCGCACCACGCCGTACAGGTAGAGCCCCGTCTCGGCCTGCGCCTGAGCCCTCTCGGCCTGCGCCTGAGCCCTCTCGGCCTGCGGCTCAGCCCTCTGGGCCTGCGCCTCCGGCCGCGCCGCCGCGCCGGCGGCGTCCTCCCGCCGCGTCACGGGGCCAGCAGGGCGGGCAGCGTGACCTGCGGCTCCCGCGGCGTGACCTCCGGCCCATCCTCGCCCATGTACACGTTGATCTCACTGCGCAGGCCAACGTCTCCGGGGAGGTAGATGCCCGGCTCGATGGAGAAGCCGACGCCGGGGATCAGCACGCGCGTCTCGCTCGTCTCGAGGTTGTCGATGTTCGGCCCCATGCCGTGCGTGGCCTGGTCGATCGAGTGCCCGGTGCGGTGGACGAACGCGTCGCCGTAGCCCCGCGCGGCGATCACGCCCCGCGCGACGTCGTCCACCTCCCTCCCCTGCACCGCCTGCCCCGCCTCCCAGCGCTCGCGCAGGAACGCGACTGCCGCGTCCCGCGCATCACGCACGGCCTCCCAGAGCGTAATGATCCGGTTCGGCACCGACTCGCCCAGGTACGCCATCCACGTCTGGTCCGCGTAGACCAAGTCATCGCGCTCCTTCGACCACAGGTCGAGCAGCAGCAGCCGGTCACGCCCGAGTGGCGCGCCGCGCTCGCCCGTCTCGTAGTGCGGATTGGCCGCGTTCTCGCCCACCGCCACGATCGCGTCCGCGCCGACGCCGAACCCCCGCGCCGCGAGCTGCTCCAGCACCCAGCGGCGCAGCTCGCCCTCGTACAGCGTCTCCCCGCCCCGGACCGCCGCCGCGGCCCGCTCGAACGCCGCCGCGGCGACCGAGGCCAGCGCCTCCGCCGCGCGCCGGTGCGAGGCCAGCGCTTCCGCGGTCCAGCGCGAGTAGAAGCGCGAGACCAGGTCGCCGGAGGAGGCGACCTCCGCGCCCGCGGACCGGACCAGCT
The DNA here is from genome assembly GCA_036381195.1 of Longimicrobiales bacterium. Taxonomy (GTDB): domain Bacteria; phylum Gemmatimonadota; class Gemmatimonadetes; order Longimicrobiales; family RSA9; genus RSA9. The sequence goes on from DASVDH010000016.1 coordinate 29,189, forward strand.
CGAGCACGCCGGCGGGCACCAGGTCCATGGCGGGCACCGCGTCCCGCTCGGAGATCTCCATGGCGACGCGCTTGCCCCCGACCAGCGCGGCCAGCGCCGCATCCAGCTCGCGCCAGGCGGAGTACGTCACGCGCGGCCACGGCCAGTCCGCCCAGGGGTGCTGCTCGATGCGGTGCGTCACGGCGTGCGGCTCCCCCTCGGCCGGCAACAGCACGAAGTAGCGCCGCGTGAGGTCGCCCAGCCCCAGCAGCCGGCCCGCCACGGCGTTGCGCGCGTGCAGGTCGTAGAGCAGCCAGCCGTCCAGTCCCTGCTCGCGCAGCGCCGCCTGGATCTCCTCGAGTCGCTCCGCCAGCGCCCGGAAGGTGCCTGCCACGCCGCTCGCTGTCACCGTGCTCATGATGCATCGCCTCCGTGTCCGCTCACAGCCAACCCTTCCACCACAGGTACAGAAGGAAGGCGCCCGAGATCGCCGCCATCGACGCGAGCGCCAGCCAGAACCCCAACGGATGGTGCAACCCGGGCATCCACCCGAAGTTCATGCCGTAGATGCTCGCCACCAGCGTGGGCGGCAGCACCACCGTCGCGATGACGGACAGCGCCTTGATCACTTCGTTCGTGCGGTTCGAGACGGTGGAGAGGTAGGCCTCCATTGCCGCCGACACCATGTCCCGGAACGTCTCGACCGACTCGACCTGCCGGACCACGTGATCGTGCACGTCGCGGAAGTAGACCTGCGTGTCCGGCGCCAGGTACGCGGACGGCCGGTTGGCAAGCGTGGCCGTCACCTCGCGCATCGGCGCGAGGTGGCGGCGCAGCGCCAGCAGCGAGCGCTTCAACGCGAAGATCCGCTCCATCGTGTCGGGACCGAGGTCGCGGAAGATGGCGTTCTCCAGCTCGTCCACGAACGTGTCGATCTCGTCCAGCAACGGGAAGTAGGCGTCCACCAGCGCATCGAGCAGCATGTACGCGACGTGGTCCGCCCCCCGGCTCATCAGCTCCGGCGCCCCCTCCAGTCGCGAAACGACCGCCACCACGGCGGGCGACTCCTCGCCCCGGACCGTGACCAGGTAGTTGCGGCCGAGGAACAGATAGGTGTTGAACAGCGCGATGTCGTACGGCGCGGGCGTCCACCTCGCGAAGCGGACCGATCGCGCGACGACGAAAACGTAGTCCTCGTACTCCTCGACCTTGATCCGCGACTCCGGCGAGCGCGTGTCCTCGATCGCCAGCGGATGGAAGGCGAACGGATCCTCGAGCAGCGACCACTCCGCATCGCTGCGCGAGTCGATGTCTACCCAGAGCTGCCCGCGCCCGGACCGCAGCCGCCGCACGATCTCCTCGCGCGTGGCGCACCGCTCCAGCGGCTGGCCCGGCGCCACGTAATACGCCAGCGGTACGCTGCCTTCGCGTCCTACGGGCTCGCGTCCGGCGGCGCTTGCCATCGCGTTCCTTTGATCACGGAGAGGCCGAGCACCCGCTCGCGCGTCAGCAGCGCGCGCACCTGCCGGTCCCGCGCCAGCGCCGCCGGCACGCCGCGCCAGCCCCACTGCCGCCCCGCGCGCCACAGCATCTCCAGCCGATCCCTCAGCGACAGGAACTCGACCAGACCCCGCAGCGCCGCCCGCTGCCGGTGGTCGCCCGCGCCATCCGCCCAGTCCTCCACATGCAGCTCCACGACGCCGGCATCCCGCAGCAGTTGCTTCCACTCCACCAGCACCAGCGGCCGCACGCCCAGGTGCTCCTCCACCGCCTGCCGCCGCTCCGGCGACACGTTCCCCGTCCATACGAGCTGGACCAGCAGCACCGACCCCATCGGCCGGGTCACCCGCACCAGCTCGCGCACCGCCGCCTCCACGTCCGCCGCCGCCGCCAGCCCGATGTCGCCGATCGCCACATCGAAGACGGCGTCCTGGTACGGCAGGTCCTCCAGCGGCGCGTGCTCGTAATGCAGGCGCTCTGCCAGCCCGGCGGCCTTCGCCCGCTCAGTCGCCCTCTCCACCAGCCCCTCGTCCGGATCCACGCCCGACCCCGCCGCCCCGGTGGTCCGGGCCAGGAACTCTGTCGCCGCCGCCTGGCCGCAGGGCACCACAAGGAACTCCCGGTCCGGCCCCAGCTCGGCAAGGCGGGCCAGGTGCCGGTACAGCCCCTCGCCGCCGGGCGGAAGCGCCGCGCGTGGGCCCAACCGCGCCAGGCCCAGCACCAAGGGACCTCGCTCGTGTGAGGGCATGGCGCGGAATGTAGGCGAGCCGCGCCGCGCCGGTCAATCCGCGGCCGCCCCACCCGCCCTCCCGCCGCGCCCCGGCCCGGCGCGCTCGGGCCGCGTCCGCCGGCGCCCGGCCCGGTGGGCTCAGGCCGTCTCCGCCCCCGGCGCCTCCGGCCCCGGAAAACAGCGACCGCGCCCGGCTGCCCGGGCGCGGTCCCGCGTCCTCCGGCTGCCGCTGCCCCCGGGGGCAGCCGGGCGCGCCCTCAGGCGCGCTCGATGGTGTAGCACACCCGCCAGTTGCTCATGTTCTCCGGGTCGCCAGGCCGGCCAGGGTCCTCCTCATCGCCCGGCCCGTACCACCCCAGCCAGTTCGCCGGCTCGCCCGCGAACACGCGGCGGTAATGGTCCAGCCGCTCGTTGGCCCCCACGCGGTCCAGTTCCTCACCCGCGAACTCCACGACCAGCCCCTCGCCCGGCTCGCCCTCGAACACCACCTCGTCCAGCCTCAGCCGGTTCCAGCCGGGCCGATCCGAGACCTCGATGTGACCCTGCCTGGGCACCAGCGTCTCGGCGAGGACCCGGCCATCGGGCGTCGAGAACCGGGCCCTGAACCGGAATTCGCCGCGCTTCTTGAAGAACGGCTCCAGCTTGTCCAGGATCTGGACCCACTTCAGCGTGACCCTCACGCGATCGCTGTTTTCCATCGCGACGCTCCATTTCGGCGGAAACGCAGACGCCGCGGCGGCGGTCCCGCGACGCGCCCCTGGCCAGCGGCGATGTCCCTGGTCCTCGCCGCATTCTAGCGCGCGACGGCGCGCCTGTCCAGAATCTTCCGGGCAGGGACGGGGTGGCCGGCGGGCTCACTCGCCCGGGGGCAGCCCCGCGAGCGCGCGCAGCACGCTCACCGCGCCCGCCCCCAGCCGCGCGGGCGCGTACCCGCCCTCGAGCACCGCGACCACGCGCCCGCGCGCGCTCGCGCGCGTCCGCTCGATCAACAGCCGCGTCAGCGCGTGCAGGTCCGCCGGCTCCAGACTCAGCCCGCCCAGCGGGTCTCCGGCCAGGCAGTCGAACCCGGCGGAGACGAAGACGAAGCCCGGCTCGAACTCCTCGAGCGCCGCGGCGAGCGCCGCGGCGAAGGCGCCGCGGTAATCCCCGGCGGGAAGGCCGTGCGGCAGCGGCACGTTGCGCGTCGTGCCGAGGCCCGGGCCCGCGCCGCGCTCCGCCGCCGCCCCCGTCCCCGGGTAGTGGTCCGCCAGATGGAAGGATAGGTAGTAGACCGTGGGGTCCTCGTAGAAGATCTCCTGCGTGCCGTTGCCGTGGTGCACGTCCCAGTCCACGATCAGCACGCGCTCGATCCCCCACTCCGCCTGCACCCGCCTCGCCGCGATCGCCACGTTGTTGAACAGGCAGAACCCCATCGCACGGTCCGCCGATGCGTGGTGCCCCGGCGGCCGCGACAGCGCGAAGGCCGTGTGTGCCTCGCCCCGCAGCACCAGCTCCGCGCCCGTGATCGCGCACCCGGCCGCGCCGAGCGCCGCCTCCCAGGAAGCCGCGGAAACCACCGTGTCCGCATCCAGGAGCACCGGCTCACCCTCCCGCGCCGCGCGCTCGGCCGCCGCCTCCACGCGCTCGACGTGCGCCCGCGTGTGCACGCGCAACAGGTCAGCCACCGACGCCGGCTCCGCCTCGCGCTGCAGCACGACGTGCAGCAGCGCGGGCGTGTCCCGCTCGATCGCGTTCACGATCGCCGGCAGCCGCCCCTGGTGCTCCGGGTGGCCCCAGCCCGTGTCGTGCAGGGCGCACGCAGGATGCAGGACCAGCGCCGTCGGCGCCGCGCCGCTCCCGCTCACGGCCCGTCCGTCGCCTCCGTCGTCGCAGGGCGCCCCTTCGCCTCCGCGACCATCCGCGCCACATCCGCGAGCAGCCGCTTCGCGTCGTAGATGATGCCGTCCTTGATCGTGTACCGGACGCCGCCCACGCGCACCGGCCGGTTCTGCTCATCCAGCCGCACGTGCCCGGTGCCGTACAGCACCTTGAAGTTGTGCAGCGGGTTCTCCTCGACCAGGACCAGGTCCGCCAGCATCCCGGGCCGGACGATCCCGAACTCGATGGGCCGACCCTTCGGCTGCATCAGCGTCTCCGCGCCGCACAGCGTCGCCGCGCGCACCACCTCCAGCGGATGGAAGCCCGCCTCCTGCAGCAGCTCCAGCTCACGGATGTAATCGAAGCCGTACAGCTTGTAGATGAACCCCGAGTCCGAGCCCGTGCAGACCTTGCCGCCCCGATTCTTGTATTCGTTCAGGAAGGTCATCCAGAGCCGGTAGTTGTTCTTCCACTCGATCTCGTCGCGCGTCGTCCAGTCGAACCAGTAGGAGCCGTGGCTCTCCCGGCTCGGCTCGTAGAAGCGCGCGAGCGAGGGCAGCGTGTACGTCTCGTGCCACTCCGCCTCGCGCGCACGCATCACGTCCCGGCTCGCCTCGTAGATCGTCAGCGTCGGGTCAAGCACGAAGCCGAGCTCGAGCAGCTCGTTCATGACCGCGTTCCACTTCTCGCTGTACGGCGGCGCCGCCTGCTTCCACAGCCGGCCCGCTTCGCGGAAGCGGTCGTACTCGTTGTTGTAGTTGTAGTCGGCGGGGAAGTCCTGGACCGTGCGGTCGGCGAAGAGCGCCTCCGGCAGCCCGTACCAGTGCTCGAGCGAGCCCAGCCCGAGCCGGGCCGCATCCAGCGCGTTCATGCGCGCCACGCCGGTCTGCGCCAGATGCGCCTGCGTGCCCAGGCCGTGCTTCCGGGCCTCGTCGATCAGCGCCGCCATCACCTCCGGATCGAACGAGCCGAGCTTGAGCCCGTCCACGCCCTTGTTCGCGGCCCAGCGCACGTACTCGCGCGCCGCCTCCGGCGTCCGGACCGGGCCCCCGTCCCAGCCCATGCCCGGGCGGACGTACACGAAGATGCGCGGCGCGACGATCTCGTTCTTCGCGCTGCGCTCGCGTTCGGAGAGCGTCCAGTCCACGCCGTTGCCCGACCCCGGCTCGCGGATCGTCGTCACGCCGTGCGCCATCCACAGCTTGTAGACGTACTCCGCGGGCGTGCCCTGCGCCGCGCCGCCGATGTGCGCGTGCAGGTCCACGAAGCCGGGCAGCACGTACATGCCGTCCGCATCGATCTCGCGCGTCGCGTTCTGCGGCCGGCGCTCGGGCCGGATCGGCATCCCCGGGGAGCCGACGCTCCGCACCTCGCGGATCCGGTTGCCCTCGATCACGATGTCCACCGGCCCGACCGGCGGCGCGCCCGTGCCGTCCACCACGGTCGCGCCGCGGATGATCAGCCGCTCGAACGGGCCCTCGCCCTCGTCCGCGCCGCGCGGCGGCGCCGGCGCGACGCCACGCCGCGGCTCCTGGGCCTCGGCCCCTGCGGCCGCGCCGCCCGCGTGCACGATCGTGAGCGCCAGGATGAGTGCGATCGAACGTGGCAGGTGCATCGGCTCCTCCGGGAATGGCGGCGGGTGTCCCTCAGAACGCGCGCGGCGCATGCGCCGGCGCGCGGCCCGGCCAGGGCCCTCACACCATCGCGGCCGCGCGCTTCGCCACCGGCCGTGTGGCCGCGATCCGCTCCTGGAGACTCCGCACCTGCGGGCTGCGCGAGCGCAGCGCGATCACCGCCTCGCAGGCGGCGGCCGCCGCCGACATCGTCGTGCAGTAGGGGACCTTGTAGGCGATGGCGGCGCGCCGCATCGCGTAGTCGTCGTACTGGGAGCGGGCGCCCAGCGGCGTGTTGATGAGCAGGCCGACCTCGCCGCTGATCATCAGGTCGACGATGTTGGGCCGGCCCTCGCCCACCTTGAACACGCGCTCCGCCGGCACGCCGCGCGCCGCCAGGTAGCGCTGCGTGCCCTCCGTCGCCAGGATGCGGAAGCCCAGCTCGTGGAAGCGGCTCACGATCGGCTTCACGGTGGGCTTGTCGCGGTCGTGCACCGTGACCACCACCGTGCCTTCCGTGGGCAGCGGCATCCCCGCCGCGATCTCCGCCTTCGCGAACGCCAGCCCGAACGACTCGCCGAAGCCCATCACCTCGCCCGTCGAACGCATCTCCGGGCCGAGGATCACGTCCACGTCGAACTTGTTGAAAGGGAACACCGCCTCCTTGACGGCCACGCCCGGGATCGGGAAGTCCGAGCCGAGCCCGCCGCCCTGCGGCTCGATGCCGAGCTCCGCCAGCGTCTTCCCCGCCATCACCCGCGCCGCCAGCCGCGCGAACGGCACGCCGGTCGCCTTCCCGATGAACGGCACCGTGCGGGACGCGCGCGGGTTCACCTCCAGCACGTAGACCGTGCCGTCCTTGATGGCGAACTGGACGTTGATCAGCCCCACGACGCCGAGCTCCGTGGCGAAGCGCCGGGTGAGCCGCCGGATCTCCTCGACGTCGGCGTCGCGCAGCAGGTAGGGCGGCAGCACGCAGGCCGAGTCCCCGGAGTGCACGCCGGCGTCCTCGATGTGCTGCATCACGCCCGCGATCACCACGCGCTCGCCATCCGCGAGCGCGTCCACGTCCGCCTCGAACGCGTCCTCGATGAACCGGTCGATCAGCACCGGGTGATCGGGGGAGGCGCGGATCGCGCGATCGAAGTAGGAGAGGAGCGATGCCTCGTCGTACACGATCTCCATGGCGCGGCCGCCCAGCACGTACGACGGCCGCACCAGCACCGGGTAGCCGATCGAGTGCGCGACCGCCGCCGCCTCCTCCGCGCTCGTCGCGACCCCGTTGGGCGGCACCGTCGCGCCGATCTGGCGGCACAGCTCCGCGAACCGGTCCCGGTCCTCCGCCCGGTCGATCGCATCCACGCTCGTGCCCAGGATCGGCACGCCCAGCTCCGCGAGCCGCTCGGAGAGCCGCAGCGGCGTCTGCCCGCCGAGCTGGACGATCACGCCCACCGGCCGCTCCCGCTCCACGATCTCGAGCACGTCCTCGAGCGTGAGCGGCTCGAAATACAGCTTGTTCGAGATGTCGAAGTCCGTCGAGACCGTCTCCGGGTTCGAGTTCACCATGATCGTCTCGAACCCGTCTTCCTTGAGCGCCAGCGCGGCCTGCACGCAGCAGTAGTCGAACTCGATGCCCTGCCCGATGCGGTTCGGCCCGCTGCCCAGGATGACGATCTTCGGCCGCTCCGATGGCGGCGCCTCGCTCTCGTCCTCGTACGAGGAGTACAGGTAGGGCGTGGCTGCGGGGAACTCGCCCGCGCACGTGTCCACCATGTGGTAGGTCGGCCGCAGGCCGAGCGACCAGCGCAGCTCGCGCACCTCCCGCTCCGTCACCCCGCGCAGCTTGGCCAACTGCCGGTCGCTGAACCCGAGCCGCTTCATGCGCCGCAGCTCTTCGTACCCGATGCCCTCCAGCCCCCGGCCCGTGGCCCGGGCAGGGGCACGGGACGCGGCCCCCGCCTCCGAGCCAGCCGCGCCGGCTCTCCCCGCCCGGTCACCCGCCGCCTCCGCCGCGGCTCCCTCGCCTTCGCCCTCGCCCCGGCCCAGTCTCGCCCACCAGCGTTCGGCCTCCACCAGCTCCGCGAGCTGCGCCAGGAACCACGGGTCGATCGCGGTGAGCTCGTGCAGCTCGGCGATCGTGAAGCCCAGCTCGAGCGCGCGCTTGAGCTGCGCCGGCCGCTCCGCCGTCGGCCGCCGCAACGCGTTGCGCAGCGCCTCCGGCGAGTCGTCCGGCAGCCCGTCATCCTGCGGCCGCGCGCCCGTCTCCCAGCCGGCCAGGCCCGTCTCCAGCCCGCGCAGCCCCTTCTGCCACGCCTGCTTGAACGTCCGGCCGATCGCCATCACCTCGCCCACCGCCTTCATCTGCACGCCGAGCGTGGGATCCGCGGCGGGGAACTTCTCGAACGCGAAGCGCGGGAACTTGACCACGACGTAGTCCAGCACCGGCTCGAACGACGCCGGCGTGGATTTCGTGATGTCGTTGGGCAGCTCGTCCAGCCGGTACCCCACCGCCAGCTTGGCGCCGATCCGGGCGATCGGGAAGCCCGTCGCCTTCGAGGCGAGCGCGGACGAGCGCGAGACCCGCGGGTTCATCTCGATCACCAGCATCTCGCCGTCCGCGGGGTTCACCGCGAACTGGATGTTGCACCCGCCCGCCGCCACGCCAATCTCGCGGATGATCGCGATCGCCGCGTCGCGCATGCGCTGGTACTCGACATCCGAGAGCGTCTGCGCAGGCGCGACCGTGATCGAGTCGCCCGTGTGCACGCCCATCGGGTCGACGTTCTCGATCGAGCACACGATCACGACGTTGTCCGCGCCGTCCCGCATGACCTCGAGCTCGAACTCCTTCCAGCCGATCACGGAACGGTCGATCAGCACCTCGCCGATCGGCGACTGGTCCAGCCCCCGCCGGACCGCCTCCTCCAGCTCCTCGCGGTTGTACGCGATGCCGCCGCCCGTGCCGCCCAGCGTGAACGACGGCCGGACGATGGCAGGGTAGCCGGTCCCCTCGACGATGCGCCACGCGTCGTCGAGCGAGCGCGCGAACCCGCCCGTGGGGACCTGGAGCCCGATGCGGCGCATCGCCGCCGCGAACTCCTCACGGTCTTCCGCCATGCGGATCGCGCGCGCGTCCGCGCCGATCAGCTCGACGCCGTGCTTCTCGAGCACGCCCGCGTCGTGCAGCTCGAGCGCCACGTTCAGCGCGGTCTGGCCGCCCATCGTCGGCAGCAGCGCGTCCGGCTTCTCCCGCGCGATGATGCGCTCGACCCACTCCGCCGTGATCGGCTCGATGTAGGTCCGGTCGGCCAGGTCCGGGTCCGTCATGATCGTCGCCGGGTTGCTGTTCACCAGCACCACCCGGTAGCCCTCTTCCTTGAGGGCGCGGACCGCCTGCGTGCCGGAATAGTCGAATTCGCAAGCCTGCCCGATGACGATCGGGCCCGATCCGATGAGGAGGATCGTCTCGAGGTCGTCGCGGCGGGGCACGGCGGGCTACCCTTCCCGGTGCTTGCGGCCCTCCTCCCGGGCCGCCGTCACCAGGATCGTCAGGAGCCCGCCCCACACCACGCCCGCCACCAGCACGAACGTGAGGACGGCGATGGGTGTCATGCTCTCCTGCGGTGTGCCATTGTAGAATCAGCGGCGTAAAATGGCGGAAGGGGTGGGGGCGCCGCAAGACGCCCTCGCCCCCTGCCACGGGCCAGGCCGCGCCGGCGGCTCTCCCCTCCGCCACCCTCGCGCGGGACCGTCAACGCGCCACTCGCGGCGCGAGCCGGTGCGGGAGCGCGGGCGGGAAGACGGCGAGTCGTCGCGCCGCTCCGGCCGGCGCGGCCGGCGCCGCGAGCGTGAACGGCGAGGCCGGCGAGGCGGCCGTCGCCGTGATCTGGAGGCGGTACGTCGTCGCCTGCCCCCCGAACTCCTGCACGACCACGTTGTAGCGGCCGGCCGGGACGCTGGCCTGGATCGTCTCGCTCGAGGATCCGGGAGTGAAGCCGACCTCGATGATCGCCGGGTGCGGGGACGCACCCACGACGCCGCTCCAGTCCACCGAATCGCCGGCGATCAGGAGCAGGTCCAGGTCACCGCCCGCCCCCGTGAGCGTGGCCGTGATGTCGCTCGGGACGGCCACGTCGAACACATGGTTGTCAACGCTCCACGGGTTCTCGGCCGCCAGGTCTGCACGGTCGAACGGCAGCGTCACGGGGGAGCCGGCGTCCAGCGGCGAGTCGTTCGGCTCCAGCGCATCGGGCGGGATCCGGAAGTCTGCCGTCGTCGTGATCGTGAGGCCGTAGGCGCGGCGCGGCGGCGCGTTGCCGCCGGTGGCGAAGACCTGGATGACGTAGCGGCCCGGCGCCAGGTTCGCGTGGGCGTAGACGACGCTGTCCCGGTACACTCCTTCCACGAAATCCACCGCGTACATCAGAGTCGGCACGCTGAACGGCTCGACCCGGATCACGAAGGCGGCCATGAATTCCGTCCCGTTCCTCGCGCCGCGATCCACGAGGTAGACCGAGATCGGCGAGGGCTGCGCGAGCTCGAACGTGAAGAGGTCCTGGTCGCTCGACGCGGCGAGGAGCGACGGGTTGTGGAAGGGTACGGAAACGATGTACGCGCACTGGTCGGCCCCGCAGTCGGCCCCCTCGAAGATGTCGTCGTCGGCCGTGACCTCGAATGCGCGGCTCGTCGGGAACGAGTCCGCCTCGCCCACCAGCCGGATCGGGCCCGTTCCCGCCTCCGCGGGCACCCAGACCTCGATGTCGGTGGCGGACGCGCTGCGCACGAACGCCGGCACGCGGCCCCCGCCCGATGCGGCGGTGAACTCCACCGCCGCGATGTCGGCGGGCAGGCCCGCGCCCTGGATCGTCATCACGGCGCCGTAACGGCCGGAGTCCGGCGCGAAGCCCGTGACGGGCGTCACGCGCACGCGCGCCGAGCCCTTCACGCCGTTCCACGCCTCGGCTTCCACCTCCGCCGGCCCCGGCGCGAGCCCCTCCATGCGCCCCGTCGCGGCGTCCACGGCCAGGTTCGCGGAGGTCGTGCGCCACGTCAGCTCGACGCCCTGGAGCACGACGCCGGCGGCGTCGCGCGGCAGCGCGGTGAGCGTGAGGGTGTCTCCCACGTCGACCCAGGCGCTCTCCGGCGAGAAATCGATCCGCGCCACCGCCTGGCCGACGACCCGTGCCGTCGCGCGGCCGGACGGCCCCTCCGCGCCCACGAGGTCCGCCACGATCACCGCGTCGCCGTACTCGAGCCCGCGGAGCAACCCGTTCGCGTCCACGCTCGCGATGGCCGGCGCCTCGGACCGCCACTGGAACTGGATGCCGGAAACGACGGAGCCGTCGCGCAACGCCCGCGCCTGGAGCTGCACCGACCCGCCGCGCTGGACCTCGATGTCGCTGGCCCCCGCGGCCGTCGTGATGCGGACCTCGTCGATCCGCGGCGGGCCGGACGGGTCGTCGCTGCCGCAGGCGGAGAGGAAGAAGATGGAAAAGACGAAGAGGGCACGGCGGGCGCGCATGGCGGCCTCCTCGCGGGGGTGAGCAGTGTGTGTGGGCAGGATCGGGCGCAAGCGCGATGCAAAGCCAGTGCCCGGGGGCGGGCGGTCAGTCGGACCGGCCGCCGCCCGGCGGGGAGGCCACGCCCGTCCGGGCGGGCTCCGTCACGGCATCGACGCCCATGCGCTCAAGCGCCTGGAGCGGCGCCATCGGGGCAGCCGTCGTCGCGCTCCCGGCGGGTTGCCGGGTCGGGCACGCGGGCGGGGCGGATCACCCGCCCCGCACGCCCCGCGCCGGCTCCGTCAGTTCCCCGCCCCCGCAGCTCCAGCCGTGTCCGCCGGCGGCGGGATCTCCACCACCTCCGGGAGCTGCGGCTGCCCGAGCTGCCCGATTTCCGTCGTCGCCTCGCTCTGGATCGTGAGGCCCGGCTCCTCCAGCGGCGCCTTGGTGTAGCCCCGCCGGTCCTCCGTCGGCGCATCGCCGCAGGCGGCCAGCCCCAGCGCCGCCGCGCAGATCGTGATCGTCGCCACGCGCATCGCCCGCCG